>CAXBIY010000032.1:0-1516 GCA_963975985.1 uncultured Gammaproteobacteria bacterium | reverse complement strand
TGTTTAGATTGTCAGTGTCATGGTGGTCATGTGGCACTTGCTAAGCTTAACGATAATGTTGTTAGTGAACATTTTCATGACCTTTTTACCGATACCAAACTTAACTATTTACCTCCAGAGTCTTTCCCTACTTATCGCCCTCCCATCGTTTAATCCCTTTAAAACACGTTTTTACTGTTTAGCTTCACCTCTATATTCGCTGTTATTGTGCTAATGAATGCTTTTTTGCATTCCATCATGGCGTGATATCTCGCTTTGTAGTGGTCAAGTAATATTGGCCACGGTTTTAGAGTCATTCCAATATAAACGTTCTGACTCATTTGGCGTTAACCCACCATTATATTGATGGGGTCTAGTTTCACTGTAATATCCAGTGATGTAATTTGTGATCGCTTTGTCTGCTTCTGTAAAATTCCCATAGCCACTTGCGGGTACCCATTCAGATTTCAAACTTCTAAAGAAACGCTCCATTGGTGCATTATCCCAACAATTCCCGCGACGACTCATGCTTTGCTCAATCTGAAGACGCCATAATAACTGTCTGAATTTCAAGCTTGTGTAATGTGAACCTTGGTCGCTGTGATATATCACATTCTCAGGTTTCCCCCTTAACTCAAATGCCATTTTCAAGGCTTTAGAGGTCAGCTCGCTGTCAGGCGATAATGACAAAGCCCACCCAACAGGTTTGCGGGAAAATAAGTCTAGAACAACCGCTAAATATGCCCAACGATTACCGACCCAAACATACGTCACATCGCCACACCACACTTGATCTGGTTGAGTTACTGCAAACTGTCGATTAAGCGTGTTTGGGATCGCTACATGCTCTTGTGCAGCTTTCCTATAAGAATGCTTAGGCTGCTGACAGCTTAATAATCCAAGCTTTTTCATTAGATTACGGGCTCGATAACGACTGAGATTAATCCCTTTGTTAGTCACTAATTGCGCTATCGTTCGAGCACCGGCAGAGCCATTACTAATACGATGCGCGGCCTTCACTTCACTGCATAAAATTGTAAAATCAGCATCGATATGTTCTTTTCTTTTTAGCCAATATTTATAGCTACTTCGATGCACTTTGAATGCATTACAAATTGTGAGAATAGAGTGGCTCTGCTTGAGTGCGCTGATCAGCGTAAATTGTTCATCGAGTCTGACATCAAGAGAGCGGTAGCCTTTTTTAGAATAAGATTATGCTCCTCAAGACGGGCTACCTGTTTCTTCAGTTCACGGATTTCAATTTGTTCAGGGGTAATGGGAGAGGCTTTTGGCGTGCCACCCTGGCGTTCTAGTTTTAACTGTCTCACCCATTTATCCATGGTTGATTTACCCACGTTCATCGCCTTTGCTGCTTCGATGATGCTATGGTTTTTATCGAGGACTAATTGGGCTGCTTCAAGTTTGAATTCAGCACTAAATGTTTTTCTGGTTATCGATCTCATGTGTTCACCTAAAGTCATGTACGAGGTAATAATATCACCTCTATTTAGGTGGCCAAAATAACTATGCCACTACA
>CAXBIY010000031.1:0-2230 GCA_963975985.1 uncultured Gammaproteobacteria bacterium | reverse complement strand
TGTATCCGCTAAATAAACCACACCTACCAAACTAAATTAAACAAAAGCATATTACAGCTTTTCATATCACGGAGGCTGTATGAGCGAAACCACCATTAAAAGACCAAGCAAAGCTGAGCAATGGGCTGGCCATATCAAAGGCTGGGAACAAAGCAAGCTAAGCCAGCCTGAGTATTGCAAACAATCAGGGATCGGCTATGCTGCGTTTGTATATTGGCGTGGCAGGTTATCTAAAGATAATCAAACAACAAAAGCAAAATTTGCATCTGTCACTGTCAAGCCGAATAAACCTGCAACAGGTGAAGTACCAAAATCAATCCAGATTAAACTCGTCACTGGCCATGTAGTTTATATTCCGACACATTTGCCAGTCAATGACATAGCTGCGTTAATTAGTGCGCTAGGAAGTCCATATGCTTAAACTGAGAGACGGAATTCAAATTTATGTCAGTCTATCAGTGATAGACATGCGTAAGTCGATCGACAGCTTGTCAGCATTAGTTGTGCAAGAATTCAAGTCGGAGCCCCAGTCTGGCCATTTGTTCATATTTTTTAATCGTTGCCGCGATAAAGTCAAGATTCTGCATTGGGACAGAAATGGATTTTTGCTTCACTATAAGCGAATGGAGAAGCACCGATTTATTTTACCTAGCAGGCCCGAAATGACGCAAATCATGATCACAGAAACCCAGTTAAATGGGTTGCTGGCTGGACTTAACTTTGAATTAATGGGAGATTTTAGTGAGATAGAATACGATAAAATGTTTTAAAATATGAGGCAATTTAAGCTGTATTTGATATAATTCGCGCATGAAAACTAGCGCATCATATCAAGAAAAAACAAAAGAAGAATTGCTGGAAATCATTGCAAAGCAGCACCATCATATCACGCAGCAATCTCAGCACATCAACAGCCTCACTGAGATGCTGCGTATTTATCGTCACCGTCAATTTGGTAACAAATCAGAAAAGATTCCGCACGAACAACTAGGCATTTTCAACGAAGCGGAATTACCCAAGAACATTAAGCCAATTGTTGAAGCTGATGCTGAGATTCACATCGCATCGCACACTCGAAAAAAATCACCCGGCCGCAAACCATTACCTGCCAGCTTGCCTCGCGAGCAGCGCATATATGATCTATCAGACGAAGAAAAAATCTGCTCCTGCGGTAATGAATTAACGCACATTAAAGATGAAAAATGCGAGCAACTGGAAATCATCCCAGCTAAGGTTTACGTGATCGAACATCTACGTAAAAAATATGCCTGTAAACACTGCGAAGAAACTATTGTCACAGCAACCATGCCAGCACAACCTATACCGCGCAGCATTGCTTCTGCTGGTTTGTTGAGCCATGTACTGGTTTCAAAATTTCAAGATCATCTTCCACTGCATCGACAAGAGAAGATGTTGCGGCGCATCGGCGTTGACATACCAAGATCAACCCTCTGCTTGTGGGTTAATCGATCAGCACAGCTGCTAAAGCCAATGTTGGCATTGATACACAAAAATATCCTTGAATATGATGTTGCCTATGCTGACGAAACGACAACGCAAGTATTAAAAGACCCAAACAAAGGTGTGCATAGCAAAAAATACATGTGGGTATTTGCAGGCGGTCCGCCAGATAAATTTGCATTTTATTATCACTATCATCATTCTCGCTCGCATGATGTTCCGTTGAATTTCTTTGAGGGGTATCAGGGTTATATTCATTGTGATGGCTATAGTGGTTACGATGCGCTATCAGGGAAATCACTGGACATTACCCTGTCTGGCTGCATGTACCATGCACGACGTAAGTTTGCAGAAATACTGAAAATAACCAAGGCCACTGAAGGTGTTGCTTATGATGTATTACAATTCATTGCACGCCTAGCAAAAATTGAAGAAGACATACGCACACTGTCAGCTGATGAGAAATATAAAATACGATTGGAAAAAGCAGAGCCGATACTGAAGGCAATGCATGATTATCTCAACTTAGCTTATCCACGCGTTGTGCCGAAAAGTCCGCTGGGTACGGCGGTATCGTATACGCTAAACCAGTGGCCTAAATTGCTGACTTACCTAAAAGATGGAAGGCTGGAAAACAATAACAACCGCACCGAGCGCGCCATCAAGCCATTTGCCATTGGTCGTAAGGGGTGGCTCTTCTCAGATAGCGTTGCGGGTGCAGAAGCAGGTGCCGCGATATTCAGCTTAATTGAAACGTGCAAGTATCACG
>CAXBIY010000030.1:0-4756 GCA_963975985.1 uncultured Gammaproteobacteria bacterium | reverse complement strand
CGATTGTGCCTACATTTAAATGTGGCTTGTTTCTTTCAAACTTTTCCTTTGACATGGTATATACCCCTTACTTAAACTTAACTAGTTTTCTTGGTTACAGCTTCAGCAATTGATGCTGGCGCTTCTGCGTACTTTGAAAATTCCATTGAATAGCTAGCACGACCTTGCGTTGCAGAGCGCAAGTCGGTTGCATAACCAAACATTTCAGATAATGGAACTTCAGCTTTAATTTGTTTACCTGCTGGCGTGTCATCCATACCTTGCACGATACCGCGGCGACGATTCAAATCGCCCATCACGTCACCCATGTAATCTTCAGGTGTGCTGACTTCAACTTTCATCATTGGCTCAAGTAAAACAGGGTCAGCAACTTTCGCACCCTCTTTAAAGCCTAATGAGCCGGCAATTTTAAATGCCATTTCATTCGAGTCAACATCATGGAATGAACCATCAAACAAAGTAACTTTAACATCGACAACTGGATATCCGGCAATAACGCCATTTTCCATTTGTTCTTTAATACCTTTATCGACGGCAGGAATGTACTCTCTTGGTACCACACCACCGACAATTTTATTTTCGAATTCGTAACCGGCGCCAGGTTCTTGTGGCTCGATTTTCAACCAAACATGACCGTATTGACCACGACCACCTGATTGACGTACAAATTTACCTTCTTGTTCCACCGTTTTACGAATCGTTTCACGATAAGCTACTTGCGGCTTACCAACGTTCGCTTCAACGCTGAATTCGCGCTTCATACGGTCAACAATAATTTCTAAATGTAACTCACCCATACCGGCAATGATCGTTTGGCCTGATTCTTCGTCAGTCCAAACACGGAATGAAGGATCTTCTTGCGCTAACTTACCTAACGCCAATCCCATTTTTTCTTGGTCAGCCTTGGTTTTTGGCTCCACAGCAACCGAGATAACTGGCTCTGGGAATTCCATACGCTCTAATGTGATAACTTGATCAAGGGCACAAATTGTGTCACCTGTTGTCACATCTTTCAGGCCAACTGCAGCAGCGATATCGCCGGCATGGACTTCTTTGATTTCTTCACGCGAGTTTGAATGCATTTGCAAAATACGACCCACACGCTCTTTCTTGTGCTTCACAGGGTTATAAATAGTATCGCCAGACTTCAACACACCAGAATAAACACGGAAGAATGTTAAGCTACCCACAAATGGGTCTGTCGCGATTTTGAATGCTAATGCAGCAAATGGCTCTGCGTCATCGGCATGGCGCTCACCTTCTGTTTCGTCAGCATCGTCATTAATACCTTTAATAGCCGGCACATCAAGTGGTGATGGCATGTAATCAACAACAGCATCAAGCATCGCTTGCACGCCTTTATTTTTAAATGCTGAACCACACATCACTGGCACAATCTCATTGGCCAATGTGCGAAGGCGTAAGCCTAGTTTGATTTCTTCGTTAGATAACTCACCAGTTTCTAGGTATTTTTCCATGAACTCGTCATTGGCTTCAGCAGCAGCTTCCATCATTTCTTCACGTAAGCGTTGGCACTCTGCTAACATATCATCTGCAATATCACGCGCTTCATAAGTCATGCCGCGATCTTCTTCATTCCAATAAATCGCTTTCATACGGATTAAGTCAACAACGCCTTGGAAGTTTTCTTCCGCACCGATGTTTAATTGGATAGGCACCGCATTCGCACCTAAACGATCTTTAATTTGTTCGACAACACGAAGGAAGTTAGCACCGGCACGGTCCATTTTATTAACGAACGCCATGCGAGGCACGCCGTATTTGTTGGCTTGGCGCCATACGGTTTCAGACTGAGGCTCAACACCACCAACTGAACAAAATACTGCGACGGCACCATCTAATACACGTAACGAACGCTCGACTTCAATTGTGAAGTCAACGTGTCCTGGTGTGTCAATAATATTAACGCGATGTTTCTTGTACTGCTGATCCATACCGCTCCAGAAACAAGTCGTAGCAGCAGAGGTAATAGTAATACCGCGCTCTTGCTCTTGCTCCATCCAGTCCATCGTAGCAGCACCATCATGCACTTCACCAATTTTGTGAGATACGCCGGTATAAAACAAGATACGCTCAGTCGTTGTGGTTTTACCCGCATCAATATGCGCCATAATCCCAACGTTGCGATAATCTGTAAGTGGTGTTTGTCTTGACATGCTTCTATCCTACTTCTGTTACCAACGAAAATGTGCGAAAGCTTGGTTAGCTTTAGCCATTTTGTGTATATCTTCACGCTTTTTCACAGCCGCGCCGCGACCATTCATTGCTTCTTCTAATTCTGCGGCTAAACGTTTCGCCATTGATTTCTCAGAGCGAGCACGTGCAGCTTGAATCACCCAACGCATGGCTAATGCATCACGACGAACCGCGCGCACTTCAACAGGCACCTGGTAAGTTGCACCACCGACACGGCGTGAACGCACTTCAACGCTTGGACGAATGTTATCTAAGGCTTTATCAAAGGTGTCAACGACATCGTCGTTTGAACTGACATCTTTCAAATGATCTAATGCTTTATATACGATTTTTTCCGCAACGGATTTCTTACCGCTCTGCATAACGCGGTTCATGAATTTCGCAATCAACTTACTGCCATAAACTGGGTCAGGTAAGATTTCGCGTTTTTCTGCAGCTCTTCTTCTAGACATACTCTATATTCCTATTTCTTAGGTCGTTTAGTACCGTATTTAGAACGGCCTTGTTTACGTTCGCCGACACCACTGGTGTCAAGGCTACCGCGGACGATGTGATAACGCACACCCGGTAAATCTTTCACACGACCACCGCGGATAAGTACCACTGAGTGCTCTTGCAGGTTATGACCTTCACCACCGATATAGGCTGTGACTTCTTGGCCATTGGTTAAACGCACACGTGCAACTTTACGTAATGCTGAGTTTGGTTTCTTAGGTGTTGTCGTATAAACACGAGTACACACGCCACGTTTTTGTGGGCAGGCTTGCAATGCTGGCACGTTGTTTTTCTCAACGGGCATCTTGCGTGGCTTGCGGACTAACTGATTGGTTGTAGCCATTATATCTCCAGTATCACACTGTTATTCAAATTCGTTGCTGCGTTTTTACAGCGTAAAAAACACCCCCAATCTCGCTTTGCTTCCTTTTTGAAAGCTCTGAGATGGTGGTCATTTTCCAAAACAATGCCACCGTATTGGTGACTTGGGATGCGCATTGTATCGTTTTCTGGCAGGATGTCAACAGCGCCATTGCTTGAAGTTGAAAGCTTAGACCATGAATCGCAATAACGCTAAACTATTATTGTTGTTGCATAGCAATATTGATTAATTGTGTATTATGCTCGGCATTAATGTGTATTTTTTGACTCATGCCAACACAGAACACGCTTATTGTTGTTTTATTAGCTTGGCTTATACAAATAGAGAATAAATAAGCAAACTAACCAACGTCAGAGGTATACCTATTATGGAGAACTGCCAAAATGGTAAACCTTGTTCACCTCGCTTTTCGGCATTTTGGGTGATGATGATATTACTGGCGGCCCCAAAGAGGAGAAGATTACCCGCTAAAGTGCTGCCAACGGCCAGAGCAAGGTAATGCTGAGTGTTAGCACCCGCATGATGCAGTATCGGCAAATACAACGCCACTAATGGCACGTTTGAAATTAACTGGCTGAGTAACGTGCTGATCATGAAAATACTCGGCACGCTGGTGATGTTTTGGTGTTGTGTCAATTGCTGTAAATACCCGCTATCCCAAACCGCTTGCACCACGACAAATAAACTCGCGAAAAAAATTAACGTGCCCCAATCAATTTTTTTAATCACGGACAACCGTTGTCGGCTACCTAATAAAACAGGTAGTGCTGACACCATAGCGATACCACTAAATGCTAAATGCCATTTTACCTGCTCTATTTCACCGGCTATCTTGACGGCAATTAACAAAAGAAATAGCCACATGGATCGCTTTGCCCAACGTGCCAATGCAATGTCCTGTAATTTAAGCTGGGGTAATGGCATGATAGGCTGAGCTAAGGTTTTACGATAAACCACCACCAACACAACATAAGCTAACGTGAGACACAGCATAGTTGGAAGAAATAGATAACGTATGAACGTGACGAAACTTAATTGACTGGCAATCGCAATTAACAAATTTTGTGGATTCCCAATAGGGCTCATGACGCTGCCAATTGTGACACTGAATGCTAACGCCATTAAAAACACCCGCTGTAATTTTTGTTTTTCACGCGTCAACTGTAAAACAATCGGTGTACCGATAATCGCTAATGTATCATTCATTAAGAAAGCAGATGCCACCCCCATTACTAACATCATCATCGCCAAGGTTAGATAAGCTTCACGAGAACGTACTAATAAACGATCCGTTAATAGTATTAAATAACCACTACTTTCTAATGCCTGAGATATCACAAACACGCCAAATAAAAAACCAATAACGTCCCAATTAATGGCATGCCACGCTGCAATAATATTAATTTGCTGAAAGACTAATTCAGCTATTGCACCCACTGACAGGATCATCCAAATAGGCAAGTGCCAAGGAGAATATTGACGAATAGCGATCGCTAATAACACGCATAATAAGATAAAAAGAGATAAGGTCATAGTATGAGTATTGTACCTTAGATGGTGAAAAAATAAGGCCACAAAAAGCCCGCGATTGCGGGCCTTATGAATTTAACTGTAGAAGTCACGACTTAATCTGACAAATCACTTGCAAAAGCGAGCGTTTCC
>CAXBIY010000029.1:0-7023 GCA_963975985.1 uncultured Gammaproteobacteria bacterium | reverse complement strand
GCTTAGGGCTTAGGGCTTAGGGCTTAGGGCTTAGGGCTTAGGGCTTAGGGCTTAGTTATCAGCTTGAAATCCAAAACAACACTGTCAACCCTTATCTTAAAACTGCCGTGCTCTCGCGGCTACACAAACCTACTAACACCTAAGCCCTAAAACCTGAGCCCCCTAATTCAGCATGGATTTTCTCAAGGACAGCAACAGGATCTTCAGCTTGCGTAATAGGTCGACCAATAACCAAATAATCACTACCTGCGACTATCGCCTTAGCTGGCGTTAAGGTTCTTGTTTGATCACCCTGCTCACTCCCCTCAGGTCGAATGCCTGGCGTGACTAAACAGAAATCACGACCACAAGTCTGGCGTAATAACGGAGCCTCTTGTGCCGAACAAACAACCCCATCCATGCTACAGCTTTTAGCTAAACTTGCTAGACGAATAACATTGTTTTGTGCTGAACCAGTTAACCCTATTTCAGGTAAATCATTTTCACCCATACTGGTTAAGAGAGTCACGGCAATGAGTTTAATTTCACTATTGATTCCGTCAACGCCAGCTCTTGCAGCTTGCATCATCTTGCTGCCGCCTAAAGCATGCACGTTCAACATCCAGACACCTAATTTAGCAGCGGCAGCGCAAGCTTTTTCAACAGTACTAGGAATGTCATGATATTTAAGGTCCAAAAACACATCAAAGCCTTTATCAACTAAAACACGCACAAAATCAGGGCCCGCAATCGTAAACAATTCTTTGCCTACTTTTAAACGACACAACTCTGGCTGCAGTTGATTGATTAACACCAATGCTGCTTTAGCATTCGGGAAGTCTAGCGCGATAATAATTTTTGAATCAGCTTTCATTTGTCGTTCCATCAGTTATGGGTTTAATGGTATTCCAATTTTTACAGCCGGGGCACAGCCAATCTAAATTTTTAGACTCAAAGCCACAGCGTTGACATTGGTAACTAGGCTTATCATGTAATGAATGTTGTAACAAGCTCTGCAATACTTGTAAATCATGTTTTTCATGAGCTTCAGCCGTTTTCATCAAATAGTCAATCACGCTGTTTAAACCTTTCATCGAAGGGTACTTACGGATTTGTTCAATCAAAAAGTCTGTTGCGACTTTAATGTCATGCCATTGCTGTAATTTTTGTGTGATAACTAAAATAATAGGTAAACGCGGACAATCATTTAAACACTGGTAAAGATAATCAACTAAGCCTGTGTCATCACCTAACTGTTCATAACAGCTTACAATTGGCTCAATAATTTCAGTGATGTATTCTTCATCTTGTTTTTTAACATGCTTATAAGACTTAATCGCTGACTTTAAATCGCCTTGCTGTTGATAAAGTTTGGCCTCTATCAAGCTTACTCGTACAGAATTTTTATCTGCACTCAAGGCTTTTTTTAACATCTGTTGGATTTGGTCATTAGATAATGACTCGACACTTGCCTCAATCATTTCACAATAATAATTAGCGATATACTGTCCAACATCTTCATTAGTTTGTTGCTGTAACTGGTTCGCATATTCAATCGCCTTATGCCAATCTTTTTCGTGCTGATAAATCGTAAGTAAATACTTCAAGCCTGCGGCGGCTAACTGTCCACCACTGTCAATCGCTTCTAGAAACAAACGTTCTGCACGGTCATAAACACCGGCATGCATATAATCACGCCCCAATTCTAACAAGGCTTGGATACGTAAACGTTTATTTAAATTTGGACGAGCAATGAGATTTTGATGAATGCGAATAGCGCGATCCACTTCGCCACGACGGCGAAACAAATTACCAATAGCTAAATGTGTTTCCACCGTATCACTATCAACATCTAACATACGAATAAAAATATCAACCGCTTTATCGGGTTGTTCATTGAGTAGGTAATTTAAACCGACGAAATAATTTTTTGATAGAACTGAAGGTCGTTTAGCTTGCGACTTACTTTTCGCATGCCGACCGAGAAACCAACCAATGCCAATGGCAACAAAAACAAGAATAACGAATGCGATATTAATGTTCATCGTTGATAGGTATAGCCCTTAAATTTGCGATTTCTTTTTTTGCTAATTTCATTTCACGTTGCAAACGCATAGTTTGTTTTTTAGTACTAAAATATAAACCTAATGCAGCAATCATACCAAAGACAGCACCAACAGCAAATGTGATGACCATCAATAATGATAGTGGCACCTGCGCGGTGTTAAAAAAATAATTAAAACTCACGGAAGAGCTGTTAACAATGGCGAAAGTAACGCCTAACAGCAATAGAAAGATAACAATAATATAAATAAAAATCCGTTTCATTAGTCTTTATTCATTGATTCATTAACGTGTTCACGTAATTCTTTACCGGGCTTAAAATGCGGCACATGCTTAGATGGCAAAACCACTTTATCACCTGTTTTAGGATTACGACCCACGCGTGGTTTTCTATGATGTAGCGAAAAGCTACCAAAGCCACGAATTTCGATACGCTTACCGCGAACTAAAGCGGCAACCATCTTATCCATTATAATTTTTATTGACGACTCGATGTCTTTTACGGGTAATTGCGTAAATTTCTTCGCAATGTTTTCAATGAGGTCTGATTTCGTCATGATGACTCATTCCTTATAAAACGGGGGAGCGTCAATGCTCCCCCTTCGACATTAGATTAGTCGTCCTTCGCGTCGATTTGTTCTTTCAACAAATCACCTAAAGTTGTGTTCGACACTTCCGCATTACCTAACTCGCGTAATACTTCTTTTTGGTCTTGCATATCTTTAGCACGTACAGACAAGGTAACTAAATGTGTTTTACGATCCACACCGATGATTTTAGCTTCAATGCTATCGCCGACGTTTGCAATAGTTGTTGCATCTTCAACGCGTTCATCACTTAAGTCATTCGCACGAATAGTACCAACAACATCACTACCTAAATCAACAGTCACTTGCTTAGCATCAACTGCTGTAATAGTACCGGTAACGATTTCATTTTTACGGAACTTCGATAAAGCATCTTCATCAAGTTGTTTAATACCTAATGAAATACGCTCTTTCTCAGGGTCGATGGCTAGAATAACAGCTTCAAGTTCTTGACCTTTTTGGAAGTCACGAACCGCTTCTTCACCCGACTTAGTCCAAGAGATATCAGACAAGTGAACTAGACCGTCGATTTCACCGTCCAAACCAATAAAGATACCGAAATCAGTGATTGATTTAATCGGACCTGACACTTTTTCACCTTTGGCGTGAACACCAGAGAATGATTGCCAAGGATTCGCTTTACATTGTTTCAAACCAAGTGAAACACGGCGACGATCTTCATCGATTTCTAATACCATCACTTCAACTTCATCACCGATGGCAACAAGTTTATTAGGATTAACGTTTTTGTTCGTCCAATCCATTTCAGACATGTGGATTAAACCTTCAACGCCATTTTCGATTTCAACGAAACAACCGTAATCTGTAATCGTTGTAACTTTGCCGAATAAACGTGCGCCGACTGGGAAGCGACGAATGAGGTCTTGCCATGGATCATCACCCAATTGCTTCATACCTAATGAAACACGGCGTTTTTCAGCATCATATTTCAATACTTTAACGTCAATTTCATCACCGATGTTAAGGATTTCACTTGGATGCTTAATACGTTTCCAAGACATGTCAGTAATATGTAACAAACCATCAACGCCACCTAAATCAACGAATGCGCCATAGTCAGTTAAGTTTTTAACAACACCTTTAATCTCAGTGCCTTCTTTCATATTTTCTAATATGCTTGAACGTTCACTGTTATTTTCTTCTTCAATAACAGCACGACGAGATACAACAACGTTGTTACGACGTTGATCAAGTTTAATAAGTTTTAATTCGATAGGACGATTTTCTAAATGCGTTGTGTCGCGCAAAGGACGCACATCAACTAATGAACCTGGTAAGAAAGCACGGATACCATCGACTTCGACAGTAAAACCACCTTTAACTTTACTGGTAATATTACCAATAATTGTTTCGCGGTTATCGTGAGCTTTGCTCAAACGCGTCCATGATTCAAAGCGCTTAGCGCGTTCACGTGACAAAATAGTTTCACCGAAACCATCTTCTAATGCTTCGATTGCAACATCAAATTCGTCGCCGACATTAATGTTTAAACTGCCATCTTCTTCTTTGAATTGATCAATCGCAATAACACCTTCAGATTTTAATCCGGCGTTAACGATAACGTGATCATTCGCAATTTCAATGATGGTCGCTGTAACGACTGCACCTGTTTTAAATTGCTGTTGCTTAATACTTTCTTCGAATAGCTGTGAAAAATTTTCACTCATGATATTTTAGACCTTGTAACAAATGCCTGCGTCATTTGGGTTAGTAGTTAATAGTATTGATAACTGTCCTTAATTATCAACGCCTTAATTCTTAACCAAACCTCTTTCCCGGACAAGGTCCATTGTCATAGCAAAAACATCTTCAATCTCCATCGCAGTGGAATTTATCGTGACACTATCACTTGCAGGTTTCAGTGTCGCGACATTGCGCTGGGTATCTCGTGCATCTCGCTCGGTAAGCTCGGTCAGAATGTGCGCAAGATTAACATCAATTCCCTTGTTTTTCAACTGGTTATATCGCCTTTTCGCACGTTCCTCACAATCGGCTTCTAAGAAAAATTTCAACTGTGCATCCGGGAAGATAATCGTCCCCATATCCCGGCCATCAGTCACTAAACCGGGTAATTGCCGAAATTCATGCTGTTTTGCCAATAAAGCGGTACGAACTGGCTGATATTGAGAGGTTTTTGAGGCTAATTGACCAATTTCTTCGGTTCTAATGGCTAAACTGACGTCTTTAGCGTCTAAAAAGCTGTGTACACGCAAGTCAGCGTCCAATTCAAAGCGAATATCGAGCTCAGAGGCAAGTGTTGTTAAGGCATCGACATCATCAGAGCCAATACCGGCCAGTTGCGACTTTAAAGCCAACAAACGATAAATCGCCCCGCTGTCGAGTAAATGCCAACCAAGTTCTTTAGCTAATAAATGACACAATGTGCCTTTGCCTGAGCCACTGGGGCCATCGATGGTGATTACGGGTGCTTGTGACATGAGTTTCCTATTTGATGAGATACTGCCTCCACATTATAGCCATCTGGGTCAAAAACGAAAGCAACATAATCACTGAGATTTTTTTCTTCTCGAATGCCAGTATTTTTAAACTTTGATTAACTCAAACGAACACCTCATTCCTGGGCAGTTAACCAAAGTAATGTTATCCCCACACAAGTAAACATTCCCATCGTCGTCGGCAAAGCATTCCATTTCGTCATCCACATTTGAAACCAACCGCTGCCTAACACCATAAAACCAAACGCATATAAAAATAAAATCATACTTAAACCAATAGTAGCAATTAATTTATGCTTTTGAAAATCTTCACGTTTAATTCGCGTCACTAAAAAAAATAACCCCACCCACAATACGATAGAGGTCAACACTTCCCAAGCGATAATTAGATCATATAAGACATGCTGTGTTGCTACATTCGTTACCGCTCGATCATGCAAAACATCCTGAGAGCTAACACCATCCATATTCAACACATGGTGGACTAATTGCTCATTAGCCAGGTAATTAAACATGTTATCTAAGGCGACTAAACTAAACCATAAGGTAAATGCTAAATACAATACTGTCTTTAAAATGCGTATTGACACTACATCCTCTCGCTATAGAGTTAACGCTATAACATTATACAGCTTCTTTAACACCTAATACTTTATACAAATCTGGCTTAGAATAAGTTGGCCCTTTCATGACTTTGCCGTGCTCATTATAAATAGGCTTACCGTCTTCACCGAGTTTACTCATGTTAGAACGCTGTACTTCTTCCATGCAAGCATCTAAATCGGTACCGAAGCAATGGCCGGCACCGTAAGTGACATAATTAATATCGGTTAACGCATCAGCCACTTCAACAACATCGACATTCATATCATCTTCACTCAAAGCTTTAATCTCTTCTGCTGCTTGATTTAAATGTGACAAATAAGTTGAGCTTGCCGCTGTGTTTTCATCTAAACACGCCTCGCTTAATTCTGTGAACTCTTCCAAAATCAAGGCCAAACGTAATTTGATGGTTTTGGCGTCAGGAATGGTTGGAGAGGTATGTAATGGGTGACCAAAGGTTTGGTGGAATTCTTTAACGTGTTGAAAGCCAGTTGTTGGCATGAGGTTTCTCCTTCTCAATATAAATACTGCGCCAGATCATATCATTTTATTCATTACCGGGTAATCTGCTTCAATATTATACATTTTCGTATCAAAACATCACTTTTGATCGTTTTTTGATCACACAATCAACCGCTTATCCTATCGAGTTTTGAGACATTACCCAGAGCAAGATTTTTTTTATAGGCTATGCTTAGGGAGTGTTAGCAAGGACTGCTACATTTTTTCAACCGGACACAGGGAGCGTGACCATGTTTCAGATCAAAAATTATTTAACTTCTACTATCGACGTCGATAAAAGTATCATGACAACCATCAATGCTGACCACGAAGCAAAAGATCGTTTTGTCGATAAAATTCAAGTGTTAGGACCCACAGCATTTGTGAAATTCAGCGCAAAGGATTTTAAATTGTATAATCAATTTAATCCTGAGTTAGACATTTCACATTTCGAAAAAGTCTTTCACCAGTCAGTCGGCATGGCATTATTTCAAATGTTAAGCGCTGGCTTAATCCCCGAACTCTCTGATTTAGCTTTACCAAAAGCCGATGATTTTGCCAAACGTTTAATGGTCACTGAAATGCACGACAGTCATTTTGTTGAACCTGTTTGGTTGGATGAAGCCTTATACGGTGAACTCAATTTAGAAAAAATGCGCGACCGTCGCACGCAATGCGGCATGGTATTTTTAGATGTCAGTTTTAATGTTTGCAATGGCAAACAAATTGGCATGTTTAGCGTTTGTTATAACGTTTAGGCTTAGGGCTTAGGGCTTAGGGCTTAGGGCTTAGGGCTTAGGGCTTAGGGCTTA
>CAXBIY010000028.1:0-7571 GCA_963975985.1 uncultured Gammaproteobacteria bacterium | reverse complement strand
AAACGCTCGCTTTTGCAAGTGATTTGTCAGATTAAGTCGTGACTTCTACAACTAACTTCGACAACGTTCCCCCACCTAGCAATCAAACACTTGTTTGACACTGCGCCCCCCATTTTATATAGTGCGCATGAGCCAACATAGCTTTGTTTCATTTTTGAACAAACCGTCTATACTGACATTAGCTCTGTACACTATATAAAAGGAGGCCTCTCATGGCTGCTAAAACTGCAACATTAATCTACGATGGTAAAGAAATTACATTACCCGTGCGCGAAGGAACACTTGGCCCGGATGAAATCGCCGTCAAATCACTTTATCCTGAGGCTGGCGTATTCACTTACGACCCAGGCTTTGCTGCCACTGCCGCTTGCGAATCAAAAATCACTTTCATCGACGGTGAAAAAGGTGTGTTGTTACACCGCGGTTACCCGATTGGCCAATTGGCCGAGCAGTCAGACTTTTTAGAAGTCGCACACTTATTATTAATGGGTGAATTGCCTGACGCAACCGAAAAGAAAGCCTTTACCGACGAAATTTTGTCGCATACCATGATGCACGAACAAGTCAGTGCATTCTTTAACGGCTTCCGTCGTGATGCCCATCCTATGGCTATCATGGTCGGTGTTGTGGGTGCTTTGTCTGCTTTCTATCACGATCACTTAGATGTGAATGATGAAGAAAGCCGCCGCATTTCAGCGATTCGTCTAATCGCCAAAATGCCAACCATCGCAGCGATGTGCCACAAATATTATGTTGGCCAACCTTTCGTATCACCATTAAACAAACTCGGTTATGCCGAAAACTTTTTAAACATGATGTTTTCTGTGCCGGCTGAAGAAATGGACATCAATCCTGTGCTGTCACGCGCGATGGACCGTATCTTCATTTTACACGCCGACCACGAACAAAACGCTTCAACCTCAACCGTGCGCTTAGCCGGTTCAACTGGTGCTAATCCATTTGCGTGTATTGCCGCTGGTGTTGCTGCACTATGGGGCCCCGCTCACGGTGGTGCGAATGAAGCTTGCTTGAACATGCTAGAAGAAATTGGTGATGTGAAAAACATTCCTGAATTCATTGCGCGTGCAAAAGATAAAAATGATCCTTTCCGCCTAATGGGCTTTGGTCATCGCGTTTACAAAAACCATGACCCACGCGCTGTTGTGATGCGTGAGTCTTGCCACGAAGTGCTAGAAGCTGTCGGCAGTGATGACCCACGTTTAGCCATCGCTATCGAGTTAGAACGCATCGCATTAGAAGATGATTACTTCATTGAGAAAAAACTCTTCCCGAATGTCGACTTCTATTCAGGCATCACATTAAGCGCCCTAGGCATCCCAACCAACATGTTCACGGTTATCTTTGCGCTAGCCAGAACCACCGGTTGGATTTCACAATGGAACGAAATGTTCAGCATGCCGGATCATCGTATCGGTCGCCCTCGTCAGTTGTACACTGGCCATAAAGAACGTGACTTTGTGAAATTAGCTGATAGAAAGTAAGCTGTTATCAAACTAGCAAACCGGAGCACGCTCCGGTTTTTTTATGTCTTTATGTTACTAAATTAACTTTTTCCTTATAAATCAAACAATTAAAAAACTAGCCATCCAAAAATCCTTTTAATCTGGGACCAACCCAACCCATAGTCCCATTAATTGAAAAAAATGGGACTATAAGATATTATAGTCTCTGGAGAACAGGTAACTAAACATGAACATAGAAGACTACATTTCCGGCAGCTACAAACAACAATACCAATATAAGAGCTTTATGCCCTCTCTTATCGAGCATGATTGGGAAATCAGTGACCCAAGCACCAATCTATTGCTGAGCCAAGCTAACCATAAACTCGGTGAACTTAATGCCTATTCTTCTTTAATCCCTGATATCGATTTTTTTATTGCCATGCACGTACAAAAAGAGGCAACGGCTAGCAGCAAAATTGAAGGGACACAGACGAGTATTGAAGAAGCATTACAAAAAATTGAATATATCGATCCCGAAAAACGCGACGATTGGGAAGAGGTGCATAATTACATTGATGCGATGTCTTATGCAATTGAACAATTAGCAGAACTACCCCTATCAAGTCGTTTATTAAAGCAGACTCACAAACATTTATTACAAGGTGTACGTGGAAAACATAAACACCCTGGTGAATTCCGTCAGAGCCAAAATTGGATTGGTGGGGCCTCACTGAACGATGCAACCTTTATTCCGCCACATAATAGTAATGTAGCAGTGCTCATGACCGACTTAGAAAAATTTATCAATAACGTCAACACACCAATACCTGATTTAATTAAAATCGCGATCGCACATTATCAATTTGAAACCATACACCCTTTCTTAGATGGAAATGGTAGATTAGGACGATTACTCATTACACTATACCTTGTTAGTAAAGAGCTGCTCTCCATGCCTACGTTATATTTATCAACATTCTTAGAGAAAAATAAAGCCTTATATTATGATAACCTAACCCGCGTACGTACCCATAACGATTTAACGCAATGGATTAAATTTTTTCTAGAAGGCGTAAAACAAACCTCAGAAAATTCGCTACAAACATTTCATTCGATTACCCAGTTGAAAACAACATGTGAAGACAAGATTATTACCTTAGGCAAAAAGGCGAAAACAGGCCAGTCGTTACTTACTAAGCTTTTTTCACAACCTATAATGGATAGCCAAGAAATAAAAGAAACATTAGAAATTGGAAAATCTACTACAGCCCGTCTCATCGATGATTTACTGAAACTTGGTATACTCTATGAAACCACAGGCTACAAACGCAATCGAATTTTTATATTTAAAGAATATGTAGACCTATTTCAATAAAACCACACCTGCACATCACAAAATCCGTTTCACCGCTTCCAACCAACCTTGATAAAGCGCTTCGCGTTTTGGGGCTAGCATGTTGGGTGTGAATGCGTGTTCGGATTGCCAGAGCGAGCTGATATCATCTAGCGATTGATACACACCGACGTGTAAGCCGGCTAAATACGCAGCACCTAAGGCGCTGGTTTCGATGACTTTGGGGCGTTCGATATCGACGTTTAATATGTCGGATAAAAATTGGATTAACCAATTGTTGGGCACCATGCCGCCGTCGACGCGTAAATTCGATACCGCTACATCACCATCTTGATACATGGCGTGCATTAAATCTTTGGTTTGATAACACACGGCTTCTAACGCAGCGCGGACAATGTGGGCCACGCCACTGTCGCGGGTTAAACCTAAAATGGCACCGCGAGCTTGCGGATCCCAATACGGTGCGCCTAAGCCGGTGAAGGCTGGTACGAGGTAAACACCGCCTGTGTCTTCAATGCTTTGTGCGAGGGCTTCGGTGTCGTTAGCATCACCGATTAAGTGTGCGGCATCACGCAACCATTGCACGGCGGCGCCGGCGATGAAGATGCTGCCTTCGACGGCATAAGTTGGTTTGCCGTTTAAGCGATAGGCCACGGTGCTTAACAAACGGTTTTTCGAACGCACGATATTTTCACCCGTGTTGAGCATCACGAAACAACCAGTGCCGTAAGTGCTCTTTACCATGCCGGGGGTAAAACAGGTTTGCCCGAAGCTTGCAGCTTGTTGATCGCCGGCGACCCCACCAATAGCAATGGCTTTACCAAACAAATGGCATTCGCCAAAATCATCGCTCGAATTTTTGACTTCGGGCAATAACGCTTTTGGCACATTAAATAAGCTGAGTAATTCATCATCCCACTGTTGGGTTTCAATGTTGAATAACATCGTGCGTGACGCATTAGTCGCATCTGTTGCATGCACCCGGCCTTCGGTTAAGCGCCATAATAAAAATGTGTCGACGGTGCCGAATGCCAATTCACCGTTTTCGGCTTTGGCGCGTGCGCCTTTCACGTTGTCGAGCAACCATTTGATTTTGGTAGCGGAGAAATAAGGGTCGAGTAACAAACCAGTTTTTTGTTGCACGGTCGGTTCATGGCCGG
This sequence comes from uncultured Gammaproteobacteria bacterium, assembly GCA_963975985.1. Classification (GTDB taxonomy): domain Bacteria; phylum Pseudomonadota; class Gammaproteobacteria; order JABDGN01; family JABDGN01; genus CAXBIY01. Next base: position 3,591 of record CAXBIY010000028.1, on the reverse strand, counting down.
CTTGCAGATGGTGGTAACAATCATCCGCCGTGCGTCTGTCTTGCCAAACAATGGCGTTGTGAATCGGCTTGCCAGTTTTACGATCCCAAATGATTGTGGTTTCGCGTTGATTTGAAATACCGATGGCGGCAATGTCATTTACATCAACTTCGTCAATCGCTTGGCGGCAAGTATCAAACACCGTTTGCCAAAGTAATTCAGGGTCGTGCTCGACCCAACCGTCTTGTGGATATTGCTGCACAATTTCTTGTTGCGCACGTGCGACGATGTCACCTTCGGGCGTAAAGATAAGTGTGCGGCTGCTGGTGGTGCCTTGGTCAATAGCGATTAATAGATTTGGCATATTGTTCCTTAATAATGCTAGGGCTTATTGATCCACCCTCATCTGTCCTACGGACATCTTCTCCCCCAAGGGGCATTATTGAATAAATCAGCTTTTATACCACTTTACAGCACGTCATCCCGCGGCTTGACCGCGGGATCCAGAAAAATCAGTGAGTGACTGGATCCCGCGGTCAAGCCGCGGGATGACGGAGCTGAATAAATTGATTTATTCAACAATGCTCCCCCCAAGGGGAGAAGCGATATTTTACTTCTCCTGGTGGGAGATATCATCCATCCTACTTTCGTCTATAATACCATCATGATAGACAACACCAAACCCTTCGACCTTTTTATTATTGGCGGTGGCATTAACGGCTGCGGTATCGCGCGTGATGCGGCGGGCCGTGGGCATTCCGTTTACCTTTGCGAGCAAGATGATTTGGCTAGCCACACCTCATCGGCTAGCAGCAAAATGATTCACGGCGGTTTACGTTATTTGGAATATTACGAATTCCGATTAGTGCGGGAAGCGTTGGCCGAACGCGATGTATTGCTGAACATTGCACCGCATCTTATCGAACCGTTACGCTTAATCATTCCGCATAATAAATTACAACGTCCGCATTGGATGGTGCGCATTGGTATTTGGTTATACGATCATTTAGGTTTTCATTTTGGTAAAAAATCTAGACTACCTAAATCAAAAGCCATTTCACTTATCGATTCAGTAGAAGGCAAACCGATAAAAGATTCGATGGCACGTGCGTTTGCTTACTCTGATTGCAAAGTGGATGACGCACGTTTAGTCGTGGCTAATGCTAAATCCGCACAACAACTGGGCGCTAGCATTAACACGCGCACGCAGTTTGTGACTGCCAAACGTGAAAACGGTTTATGGCATTGCACCGTAAAAAACAGTACCGGCGAATACACCATCACCGCTAAAGCGATTGTGAATGCGGCGGGCCCGTGGGTCGATAAAGTTGTTAAAAACCAATTGCCCATTACCACGCAACATCACATACGTTTAATCAAAGGCAGTCACATCGTCGTCCCTAAATGTTACGACGGCAACCATGCTTACTTATTACAAAACAAAGATAACCGTGTCGTGTTTGTCATCCCCTATCACGATGACTTCACCATGATTGGCACGACCGATATTTTGTTTGAAGGTAATCCGAGTAGCGTTGACATTTCGCAAGATGAAATCGATTACTTATGCGAAGCGGTTAATGATTATTTTAAACAAGCCATCAGTGCCGATGACATCGTCAACACATGGTCTGGCGTGCGCCCCTTGCAAGCCGACGAAGCCGATAACCCTTCTGCCGTGACGCGTGATTATGTGTTAGAAGTGGAAGAAGATGACAACCATCAACTGCCCGTGCTTTCTATCTTCGGTGGCAAAATCACCACCTATCGTAAATTGGCCGAACACGCTATGCAGAAACTCGAGCGCTATTTTCCCGAACAGGCAAAAGCCTGGACGGATCAAGATGCCCTGCCTGGTGGTGATATGCTTAATGCTAATTTTGAGCAATTTTTAGCTGAGCTGCAAAGTCAGTATGTATGGCTGCCGGAAAGCCTAAGTGCCCGTCTAGCTCATGCCTATGGTACTGATGCTTACACGCTACTGGGAGATGCTAGCAATATGGGCGATTTAGGCCGCAATTTCGGCGCCAATCTCTACAATATCGAAGTCGATCACCTCATTAAACACGAATGGGCTCACACCACAGATGACATTCTATGGCGCCGCACCAAGCTGGGATTGTGGTTTACGGATGAGCAAGTGGCCGAATTGGCCGCATATCTAAAGTAGGGTGGATAAAAGGTCGACCGAAGGTCGGGCATATCCACCAAGCAGCCTTGTATCATGCACCTTAGCTTTACCCAACACCGCTGGTGGATATATCCGTGCTACGCACGAATTTTTATCCACCCTACAAGAAATTCCTTCCCCGTAGGGTGGATAAAAGGTCGACCGAAGGTCGGGCATATCCACCAAGCAGCCTTGAGTCATGCACCTTGCCTTTGCCAACCAAACAACCCATAAAATCTTTATTGATATTTTTAAATATTCACTTATAATCATCATTGGTTCCAACATACAATGTACAGGAGTTCCCAATGTTAAATAAAACCACCAAACCTGAAGCTGATAATGACAAAAATAAATCAACAAAAAAAATTGATCATTTGGCCCTAGCCAAAAAATATCGCCTTCAACCCTTGCAAGGTGAATTTAATGACGTTGATATTAATAAGTTTAAAAATGAAGGACGAAAACTCTATTAACTACCGCTGGTGGAACTATCCGAGCTATCGCTCGAGCTCACATCCACCAACAACCTTAAATAATAAATATACTCATGAGCCAATATCGCCGCCTCTACATCCCCGGCTCAACCTATTTCTTCACTGTCGTCACCCACAAACGTAAAAAAATATTATGCACCCCTATCGCTATTAAACGCTTACGACAAGCCTTCAAACATGTAATGAAAAAAATTCCGTTTGAACTCAATAGCATTGTTATCTTACCTGATCATATCCACTGTTTATGGACCCTACCAGATGATGATAATAATTTTTCAGAACGTTGGCGATTGATAAAAAAACACGTTTCACACGGTATTAATGCCACTTTATCCAGACGTGCAGAGAAACATATTTGGCAGAGACGGTATTGGGAACATCTTATTCGTGATGAAAAAGATTGGCGGCAGCATATGGATTATATTAATTATAATTCTGTGAAACATGGCTATGTTACACGCCCCTATGATTGGCCGTATGGTTCGTTTCGCCGGCATGTTAAAGATGAATTGTATTATCCGGATTGGGGGAAAGGTGATCCATCAGCCGCACCGGATTGGGATTTGGAATAAGGGGTTCTTTTCAATACCGCTGGTGGATATGGCCATGCTGCGCATGACCTTTTATCCACCCTACAAGAAATTCCTTCCCCGTAGGGTGGATAAAAGGTCGACCGAAGGTCGGACATATCCACCAAACAGCCTTGAATCATGCACCTTAGCTTCACCCAACACCGCTGGTGGATATGGCCATGCTGCGCATGACCTTTTATCCACCCTACAAGAATAAACCGACCCTACCTTATATACACACGCCCCCATCTGCTCATCTTTGAGACATATCGCACACGTCGAATGGTCAATTCTTGTGGGTACTATTTTTGTAGCCATCTATCTTTACCTTGTACTTAATGATTAAGTACGACAACACCTGAGCTGATAAGGA
>CAXBIY010000027.1:0-7961 GCA_963975985.1 uncultured Gammaproteobacteria bacterium | reverse complement strand
ATCCCGCGGTCAAGCCGCGGGATGACGGAGCTGAATAAATTTGCAGGTAAGCTAATCGTGTCGGATGAGGGGTGATATCTTTATCGCAAGCTTTAGCTCATCAGCCCCATCTGTTTACCATCATTTTCATATATTGACGTATAAAGCTAATTCTCACTCACCCAACCTTATGATATAATCCGCGGCATGTTTACCAATCTATCCGAACGCTTACAACGTACTGTCAAAACCCTTCGTGGCCAAGCACGCCTCACCGAAGATAACATAAAAGATACCCTGCGCGATATCCGCATGAGCTTGCTTGAGGCCGATGTGGCCTTGCCTGTTGTGAAAGATTTTATCGCGCAACTGAAAGAAAAAGTATTAGGCGAAAAAGTCGCGACAAGTTTGAACCCGGGGCAAGCGTTAATTAAAATTGTTAACGATCAACTCACTGAGTTGATGGGTTCAGAAAATGCTGAGTTAGATTTCAAAACCCAGCCACCCGCGATTATTCTCATGGCCGGTTTGCAAGGTTCAGGTAAAACCACCAGCACTGCTAAACTCGCCAAACTGTTAAAAGAGCAACACAAAAAATCTGTGTTAGTCACCAGTGCCGATGTCTACCGCCCTGCTGCGATTAAACAATTAGAAACCCTAGCCAAAAGCGTCGACGTTACTTTTTTCCCTAGTGATATATCACAAAAACCTGTCGACATTGCGAAAGCCGCCATCGTCGAAGCGAAAAAAACGGCAATGGATGTTGTCATCATCGATACCGCGGGTCGCTTAGCGATTGATGAAGCCATGATGGCAGAAATCAAAGCCGTCCACAAAGCGATTAATCCGATAGAAACCTTGTTCGTCGTCGATAGCATGACGGGCCAAGATGCCGCGAACACAGCTAAAGCGTTTAACGACGCCCTGCCACTCACCGGTGTCATTTTAACGAAAGCCGATGGTGATGCACGTGGTGGTGCAGCATTATCTGTGCGCCAAATTACTGGCAAGCCGATTAAATTTATGGGTGTCGGTGAAAAAACCGATGCCTTGCAAGTCTTCCATCCCGACCGTATCGCTTCACGCATTCTCGGCATGGGTGACATGCTCAGCCTCATCGAAGAAGTCGAACAAAAAACCGATAAAGCCAAAGCCGAAAAAATGGCGAAGAAACTCAAAAAAGGTGGTTTCGATTTACAAGATTTTGCCGATCAACTACAACAAATGAATAACATGGGCGGCATGGATAGCTTACTTGGTAAAATTCCAGGCGTGCCCAACATTGCTGCCGCAAAAGAAAAACTCAAAACCAGCATGCCCACCCAATACATCCCTATTATTCAATCCATGACACGACAAGAAAAGCGTTTCCCTGCCCTCATCAAAGCCTCACGCAAACTGCGCATCGCCGCAGGCTCCGGCACCCAAGTGCAAGACATCAACCGCCTACTCAAACAATTCATGCAAATGCAGAAGATGATGAAGAAAGTCGGTAAAAAAGGCGGCATGGATAAAATGATGCGTGCCATGCAAGGCGCACAAGGCCAAATGCCGCCTGGCATGATGGGATAAACCCTACAACTTACAATTGTATTCTTGCATTTTTTTCACTTGCATTGCTACTAGCTGCGGCGTAGAATCAATAAAAAATAGCAAGAGAATCTATCATGTACGCAGCTGCGCAAAATCCCGAAGTCTGCCTGTCAGCGTTTTATGGCTGTGACCCGCAAGTGCGAGTAATGACTGATGAACAGAAATTACAGCTGCTTCTAAACACCATAAATTCTCTACCCGATTCATCACACTTTAAAGCACAACTACGTTTTTTATTTTTGTGTATTAAACACCGAGACCTTAATGAAGTGAAAGATGAGTTGATTAGACAGTTTTTTACCGCATGCCGTTTAGATCCCAATACCGCATTTCGCGATTCAGGTGCTGACAACCGCAGCAAACTCTGGGATATCTATACAAAAAATCTTCGCTCAATGTCACTAATGTCACTAATTTCACTAAGCCAACTTGAAACCATTACACCTTTTATTTTTATCTATGCCATTGACAGTTGGTACAAACCTTGGAGTTGGAACAGTAATGATTTGCAACGTTCAAATATCATCTACCGACGTGCTGATAGTGAGTTACCACCAGCTGGAAGCTATCGACGCATTCAACGCAACTTCGATAACCAAACGTTAACTCGAGATTATTCAAACTGCGACTTTAGAGGATCAAGCTTCAATAAAACCTGTTTTTTTGATAATACTGATTACTATTACATTTCAGATGATGTAATTGCTCAAATACCTCGAGCGACATTACAGTACGCTAATATGCGTTTCTGTAATCTAACAAAAGCTATTTTTTTAAGTTATCGGCCTGAACAAATTAGATCTGATCCTAACTACCTAGGTTTGGATATTACACATACCTCCATTTCAGCTGGCAACCCGCTACGGTATATTCCTGGGATAATAGGTCAAAACACCGTAACATTGCACTAAATGATTCTTATTTGCATTTTTATTATAATCCCTTGTGTTGACTAATTCACATTATTGTATATAATTCTACCGAAAAATTAAAAGAATAGAATAATGTACAATTCAAATGGTAATTTAATTTCAGAAGTTGGCATTGATATGTCCGACCATGTAATCGGTGCAGGAACAATGTCTACATTTCTACCATTCAGCCCCTCGCGTAAATTATTTGAGCATGTTCCTAATGCCAGCGACATTGAACAATCCGGCATTGGTAATTGTGCGCTATTAGCAGCTTTACAATCCATTGCAGAACTCAACCCAATCTTTATTAACCGTATGATGCGTGATGTTGGCAATGGTCAAGTTGCTGTTCGGTTATACCAAAAAATTGTTGAACCTGATCCAAATGAGCCTAGCAACACGTTAACAACCTTTGAGCCTTGTTATATTCGCATAAGCAAAACTTTCTTACGAGCTTTTTACAAACCAACACATAGACATCATGCCATGTGGGTACACATGATTGAAAAAGCCTATGCTGCTATGCAAATGCATATCAATCGTCGTCAAATAAGACCTCCCGGTTCAGATGTAGCTAGATTTGCACATAACATACAAGAAGCACTAAATGGCGGACATAGTGATTATTGTTTTGAAACCATTTTAGGACAAACATCAGAAATCCACCTCATCTTTGGAGAACGCTATTTAAATCCTGAAACGTTGGGCAGACTACCACATGATTATTCACATCCGGCTAATATTCTATATAACGCTATTACTTGTAAAAGTGCTCATCAAGCTTCTGAAGAAAACATTAATCAAGTTTTAACTCGCATTTTCCCGGATGATCCACAACGTCAAATTTTTCGTGATGCAACAACAGCTGCCATCGGTGAAAACTTTCACGCAATGTTTATTAAAGATAAAAAATTACCTTCTTACTATAAAATTTTTCGTCGTGAAAAATTACACGAATTTGCACAAGCAAATTACCAACAACTACCGCCTGAGGTTTTTGAGGCGTTCAATAATTACATCAAATTAAACTTTCCCGAAAAACGAGGATCTGCCTATTACATTCACAATCAAGATGAAGCCTACTTCAGAATATTTGATGCATTACGAAGAAACAGATTGATCTGTTTAGGGACTGATACGCAGGTTGGTTATGAACCACGTCTATTTCGAAAACCCGAACAAGAAAAAGTCAAAGGCCTAGTTGCGTTACATGCTTACTCTGTTTTCAATTGTTATGAGCGTGCTGGCCGTAAATTTTTATTGCTACGTAACCCTTGGGCACGATATACACGTGAATATATCTCCCTTGAGGATGCACTGCGCGCACGAGCAAGTAGAGGTGTTCCACAACTTGCCTATGCTGACTACGTTTGCCAAAACTTCGCCCGCCCCGTCACCCGAGAACGATTATTACAACTCCTCAATACTGACGGCGTATTCGAGCTCGAAATCAGTGATTTAACTAAGCGTTTCCGCAATATCTATATTGGCCAGTTTCCATCAGCCCAATAGTTCATATATCTAACAAATTCCTTGTTTTACCTAACAAAATCTCTTACAATGCGCGTCCTTCTGGCCCCAATTTACTGCAATCATGCAATGAGGCCGGACTAGGGTACACGCAACAAATAGGAAAATAAATATGGTAAAGATTCGTTTAGCGCGCTCTGGCGCAAAAAAACGTCCGTTCTACCCTATCGTTGTGACCGATAGTCGCAACGCTCGAGATGGTGGATACATTGAACAAATTGGTTTCTTCAACCCAATCGCTAGAGGCGGTGAAGAACGCTTACGTTTAGACTTAGCAAAAGTCGACAAATGGATGAGCAATGGTGCGCAACCGTCTGACCGTGTCATGATGTTGATTCGCGAAGCGAAAATGGGCCCTGAAGCGGCTGCTAAAAAACGCGCAGACAAAACGGCTAAAGCACAAGCGAAAAAAGATTCAGCTGCTAAAGCTAAAGCCGATGCTGAAGCAAAAGCTATCGCTGACGAAGCTGCTGCAACTAAAGCAGCGGAAGAAGCTGCGGCTGCACCTGCTGAAGATACAGCAGCAGAATAGGCTATTACCATGTCGTCTGACAATCTCGTTATCATCGGACGCATTGGCAAAACCTATGGCATTAAAGGTTGGGTTAAGGTGCATTCCTTTACCCAACCCACTAGTAATTTATTGACGTACTCGCCTTGGCAATTCAAATTGAATGACCAATGGCAAGATTGGGAACTTGAAGACACGAAACCTCATGGTGATGGATTCATCGCTAAATTAAGAGGCTTCAACAACCCAGAAGATGCCAAACGCATCGTCAATGCTGACATTGCTATCAATCGAGAGCAATTACCGGCAGCAAAAGATGATGAAATATATTGGCATGACTTAACAGGCTTAACGGTTATTACAAAGGATGGTGATACCCTAGGTACGATAACCGAGTTGCTCGAATCGGGCGCTCATGATCTTATCGTAGTGAAAGGCGACAAGGAATATTTAATTCCTTATGTGCTAGAACGGTTTGTGTTGCAAGTCGATACTGACAAACAACACATGACAGTTGATTGGGATAAGGACTTCACCGCATGAAATTTGGGATCATTAGTTTGCTCCCCGAAATCATGGAAAGTTTGCGCTACGGCATCACCGGGCGAGCGCAAAAAAATGGCATCATCGAGGTGCAGTGTTGGAATCCACGTGATTTCACCACTGACAAACACCAAACGGTTGATGACAAACCTTACGGTGGTGGACCTGGCATGTTGATGATGGTTGAGCCTTTGGCAAAAGCTATCGAAGCGGCTAAGTCGGCATTAGGCGATAAGACAAGCGTTATTTATTTGTCGCCTCAAGGTCGTACATTAGATCATGAAGGTGTTAAAACCTTGAGTGACAAAGCTGACAATTTGATTTTGTTAGCCGGGCGTTACGAAGGCATAGACGAAAGGGTAATAAACCAATACGTCGATGCAGAATGGTCGATTGGCGATTATGTGTTAAGCGGTGGGGAATTAGCCGCCTGTGTGATGATTGATAGCATCACTCGGCAACTACCCGGCAGCTTGGGCGATGCGCATTCAGCCGAGCAAGATTCATTTGTTGATGGCTTGCTGGATTACCCGCATTACACTCGCCCAGAACACATGAATGGCGAAGATGTGCCAAGTGTATTGCTTAGCGGCAATCATGCGGCGATAAATAAATGGCGCTTACAACAAGCGTTAGGCCGTACGCACCAGCGTCGACCTGACTTGTTAACAAAAAGAGATTTAACGCAGGAAGAGCAAACTTTATTGGATGACTTCCTCAAGGAGTAAAAACATGAATATTATTCAACAGCTTGAAAAAGAACAAATGAAAACAAACGTCCCGCATTTTAAATCGGGTGATACTGTTGTGGTTAACGTAAAAATTAAAGAAGGTACGCGCGAGCGTATCCAAGCGTACGAAGGTGTTGTCATTGCACGTCGTAACCGTGCGCTGGGTTCTTCTTTCGTAGTACGTAAAATTTCACACGGCGTAGGTGTTGAGCGTACATTCCAATTACACAGCCCATTAATCGACAGCATCGAAGTGAAACGTCATGGTGAAGTTCGCCAAGGTAAGATTTACTACATCCGTGAATTAACCGGTCGTGCTGCACGTATTAAAGAAGAAATTGGCCGTAAGAAATTCGATGAAGCTGAAGAAGCCGTTGAAGAAATTTTAGAAGGCGAAACACCTGCAGAAACTGTTGCTAACGTTGAAGCTGCAGATGCACTTTCAGAAGACCTCGTTGCTGTCGCTAACGCTGAAGAAGCCGCCAAATCTGCTGCTAAAAAAGAAGTGGAAGCTAACGAAAAAGCGGATAAAGACGCTGCTAAGTAATTAATTTTACTTACGATTAAAAGCCTCGCAACCGCGAGGCTTTTTTATGTCTTCGTAGGGTGGATAAAAATTCGCACACAGTGCGGTCATATCCACCATCAAACCTACAATCCACTACTTCCCCCTAACAATTGCAGTAATGCCTGACAGTTAGGCCCTAATCGGCTTTTTTTTATGTGCGGCTTGTAGCACGGTCATTCCGCAACTTGATCGCGGAATCTATAAATGAGTTAAACAACGTTCCGGATCCCACAGTCAAGTGGCGTAACGACGAGATGCAGTAAACGCCCTATTATTCTTGTAAACCACCTCACCCCATCTTGATTCATAAATGTATTTTACAAACGCATTAATACCTGCTAATCTTGAGCAAAATTGTTACATAATTTATTGAGGAATTTGGAAGATGGATAACAAAAAAGTACCTGCTGCCTTCTATCCCACCACCACGGTGTTTTTGGATGACAACGCGAGTTTTTTAACGAACTTATGTTTTGACTTGAACGAGCAATTCACGTATCAAAAATTTATTGCGCCGACTGATGCGTTAGCACTCATTGATTCAAACTTACCGCATAATTTTTTTTCCAACTGCTTGAGTGATGATCCCAATTTTGAAGAATCCCCCGAAACGCATCGTGCCGTTAACATTAATATTAAACCCATTGCTGAACACATAAAACAAACTGACCGCTTCGCTGAAGTTTCAACACTCGTTGTCGATTACGATATGCCAACAATGAATGGTTTAGAATTTTGCAAAAAAATAACAAACCCCAACATCAAAAAAATCATGCTCACAGGTCAAGCGGAAGATGGTATTGCCATTAAAGCCTTTAACGAAGGCTTAATCGATCACTACATTAACAAATCTGACCCCAACTTAATGCAACACTTAAACCAAAGCTTGCACGAACTGCAAATTGATTATTTCAACGACAAGTGTAAATCATTACTTAACAACCTTTGTGTCGAACAATCTTGCGCCTTGAAAAACTCAGCTTACACACAGCTAGTGCGTGAATATTGTCGCGATCAAAACATTGTAGAATTTTATTTAATTGACACGACGGGCAGCCTACTTTGCATTGACGCTAAAGGTAATTCCAGCTGTTTGCTCGCCAAAAATGACGAAGACATGGATATGTATTATCAAGTCGCCCTCGACTATGAAATGGATGCTGCTGTTTTAGAAAAAATTAAAACCGGCCAAGTCATCCCTTTCTTTGGTAAACGCAATTTCTGGGAAATCGATGCTGACGAATGGCTACAAAATTTTCATGCAGGCACCACGATAACAGGAAACAAACCTTTCTATACCGCTGTTGTTCCTAAACCCAATTTTATCGATACACCATTTACACACTATGACACGTACGTAAATGACGCTTGGTTAAAACAAACCTAAAACCCATTAAAGATATCACCCCTCATCTGCTGTTACTGAATAATTCAAATGTAGGGTGGATAAAAATTCGCACGAAGTGCGGATATATCCACCAGCGGTAGTGGATGAATAGGCCTGATGGTGGCATTGCCCATCGCCTTCAGAACGCTCTAATGCATTAATTCATTACCGATATCATTTGACAACATTCATTCCATTGCATAAA
>CAXBIY010000026.1:0-9026 GCA_963975985.1 uncultured Gammaproteobacteria bacterium | reverse complement strand
CGGTTAGATGGATAGGCTTTAAAGGTATCGAACAAGCTTGGCACACAAAGCCTTCAACAGGCACATCTAACGCGGCATGGGCCGGCGTGAGGTATTCAACCGCAGCCTGTGATTGCGCCGCCACTTCGATGGCAACATCGCCGCCAGAGGTTGTTGACGGTGGGCTAGGTGGCGCCCTGTCATCAACAGGGTCAACGCCAGGTAGCGCGGCAAGCGGTGGCGGAGAATCGCCCGATGAAACACTAGGGCGACCGACTGATGCCGGTGGTGTATGCGGCGGAACGGCGCCCATTTCCATATAGTCTTTATGCTGCCCTCTTCCACCACCCAGTGGGTTTTTAAAATAAGTCTCGACGGGCTTCCGTGAGCGCCCCGTCACACCCACACCCACCAAGTTGCCGGCACTATCGTATTCAGACTGCACTAATGCAGCACCGCTGCCCTCGCGTGCAACTCTACGCCCTTCGATGATGGCTTTATCTTTTTTACCCCGTGAAAACATGCACTGCTCCCCAATAAATAGACGTTGACGAAGTTAAATCGATGAAACAATGTGACATAAGCAAACTCCTCAACACGTTAGGACATTAAAGGATAGTTTTTTGCTTATTATATGACTATAAATATCGCTACATTGTAACGCGCGTCGCGAACAATGAGTAGTATGTATTTCCCTATTTGGTAGCCGTAAATAAGCACATTTGTGACAACGAGGTTTGTTTGGGTATATTTTATTCAACCCTTGGCTGCAGGGCTTCTTGAATAGGGTGCCTCGTACCAAGCAGGAACCAAGTTATTGCTCTTTTATTTATGGGTGAATATTGTAATGTAGGGTGGATACAACGCTCAATTTGTTGAGGAAAACTTTTAGTTTTTAACTAAATCGTTAGCTTGTTTGAGTTCTTGCGGGGTCATTTGTTTGGAGACGACTGATAGCATGCTCTAAATTTTGAGGCGCTCTTGATCATCAGCACATAAAAAAGGAGCGGCAAGCCGCTCCTCAACAAACACCACACCCCAAGCGTGGCATTCCCCATGTAACGTTGTTCTAGCTAAACATCTTATTATACGCGCCCGATTACTTTCACAAATAACGAGTGTTCGACTTAAGCAAACTTCCCGGGAAACAGTAGCTGATGAATGCTCAGCAACTTTGCTCCCGCACGAAACGTTAAGGCATGACACTCACCCAGCATGACCGACAATAATATTTCGCGCCTGGTTTTTGTTATCGTGACTAATTCATTAAATGGATATTGCCCGCTTTCGCGAATATCCATCATCACCTCTGACCATGGGATATAGCTTGTCATGCTGACTTCGCTATCATCTGTCGATGCGATATTGTTATCACCGTGGTCATCACCCATCTTTATTTTTTCCGACATGCGTGCATCCTCTTCGCTTACTTTATTATATCTAACCATCGTTTCTCTACCGCTTACCTGGGAAGGTAAATTCCGTTGCCGCCCGCATGAGCGGCGTGCAGTTAGGGCGACATATCTTGCGCATGTTTTACCCTAAGTCCCGACTGAGTACACATTATTACCATGACAGGATTATTGAATAAGATATTTTCTTATTCGGTAATGAGGTGTTATTCTATACCCGCATGAAATTGCTTGTCAAGCATAAATGTTATATAATTTTGACAACTTTATTAGTCAATCCATGCCGTATTAATTGAGGGTGAAGCAGCCATGGCCACGAAAAACACTATTATCAGAAAGCTAGCTGAAAACATTGAGGCATCGATGTTAGAAAGCCGATGCTCACCCAAAGACCTTGCCCAAAAAGCCGATATTAGCTATTCCAGTCTAATGCCTATCTTGAATGGCAGTAGAGAATGTGGCACATCTAAGTTTCTTGCGATAGCACAGGCACTCAACGTTACCCCGAACGCATTATTAAAAGGCCTGTACTCCGACAAATCGACGGATAGCAAAACAAAGCCTCGATACTTAGCTACTTTCATATCAACCGCCACTATTACTTACGCACAACTTTATGATATTGAAACTGACACAGTGTTCAACGGTATATTCGAATTTGTTATTAGGTGCATGGAATCATCAAACGTTATTATTGACAATCTCGTGTCTGCCATACAAGCGCTAGCAATAAAAGCAGACAGCACGATAAACCCAACTGACGTTGCTATTTATCTTTCGGTGCAACAGTATGAACGTGTTATTAACCGTGAGAAAATTCACGCACGCTGCAACCACACCTTTAATTGCGCCTACATTCAAGCCGATGCAACTACAAACCATCATGCTTTTGTTGGGCAAAAAAATGGTATCTGTATTTCTATCAATGATGGTGATGCCGTCACATACAGCTTAGATAAAGGTAAAACTATCAAAAAATTACATGGGTATGGCTTCCCAATATCAGATGTGGCGGGGAATTATTGGCTAGGCTGCGAAGCCATCAAATACGTGATCAGCGTGCAAGAAAACATAGAATCCGAAACCACCTTGTCTGACAAATTACTCGTGCAATTCAACCATAGCATTGACAATTTATACCAAAGCCTTATTGTGGATTCAGACACATCAAATTATTTAAAGGCTAGCAACACAGTCAAAGAATTAGCTTCCACCTCTGACAAAGCTCAACACATCATTAAAAAAAGCACCAACTTATTGATAGACTGTATTAAAGTTATCGACAAAACAAGCCAAAATGTTTTGCCCATTTACTTAGCTGGTGAGCTCGCCGACTTGTATGAACCATTCTTTCCATCAGAGAGAATAATAAAACACAAAACTCGTCATAGTAGTCGCGCATTAGCTTACGGATTAAGTTATTTAAAAAATGTCCTGGACTTATGAAACCTAAACACACTTACCGTACCAACATAGCGCTACTATTGATCATTGCTTTCAGTGGTAGTTTGTATGGCTATAATATTGGCGTGATGGCGGGTGTGATATTGTTTATGAAGCATGCACCGACCATCACATCGGCACAAATAGCATTATTCACGTCTGCGTTTTTGTGGGGCGTTGCCTCTGCCATGTTATTTGTTGGCTATCTTGCGGATAAAATTGGGCGCAAAAAGACGTTGGCACTTTCTTCCATTATTGCTATCGCCAGCATCTTCGCCATCACATTTTCTCACTCCATCGCTACATTCACATTAGCACGATTCACTATTGGCGTAGCTTGCGGCATGATTATTGTTGCGACACCGCTTTATTTAACAGAAATATTTCCTGCTCACTTGCGAGGCAGAGGTACCGTTGCCTTTCAGCTAAGCTTGTCATTTGGCATTTTAGTTTCAACCATTTTATCTTACTATTTTATTGATGTGACTCATTGGCAATTATTATTCCTTTATGCGTTGATCCCCAGCACATTATTATTAGCAGCGATGCTGTTTGTTCCTGAATCACCACGATGGCTCCACATGCATAACAAGTTAGCGGCTATGAAACAGGCGTTATTATTCACACACGCGGTCAAAGAAGTGGATAATATCTCTAGCCAAATGCTATCACACCCGCCTTTACATTATTTTGCTTTGCTTAAGTTGATAATGAAAGACAAACGATTAATGCTCATCTTGTTTATCACTATTGCAATCGGGATATTAAACCAATTAACCGGTATCAATGCGATTTTACAATATGATTCGGCGATATTATTAATGAGTGGCCTCCACTCTCACACCAGCGCTATTATCGGTAGCATTGTGATGGGTGGCATTAATTTTGTGACGACTATCATCGCGATTTTTTTAATTGATAAATTTGAACGAAAAAAATTATTGCGCATGGGTATTATTGGTATCATTGTTTGTTTGTCGTTGTTAGCGGCTGCTAATTTATTATTGGAACCTGGCCATATTAAAGGCATGGTAACGCTAGCATTACTTGTCGCTTACGTAATCTCATTTGCTATTGCACCCGGTGCCACCATCTGGACGCTCATGAGCGAAATCTTGCCCTCCAGCATTCGTAGCATTGGGCTTTCCATCGCCCTATTTCTTGGCTCAATTGCTGCTGCTCTATTAACGCTGGTCTTTTTACCACTCGTTAAAAACGTTGGTTTATCATCCATTCTGCTTATTTGTATAATTTCTAGCGTTATTTATTTAATCACCACCTATTTTATTCCGAACACGAGCGGCAAAACATTGGAAGAGATCGAATCTAGTCTATAATAATAGCAGCCATTCATTACTCGAGCAGCCCCCCAACATGCCTGAAGTATTAACACAGACCCAACACGACCTTACCTTCTCTGTGCATGATGAAAAGCAGCTCACATGGCAACAGCATAATCGTATACATGATGCATTGAATCGTGCGTATGATGACAGAACTCAGTCTTTCACAAAAAAAACCTTCGCCGAATCCGAACCGAGCAAGCGTATTATTTGTTCTGTCGATAAAAAAATTGTCGGGCATATTGCTATCTTTGAATCGAGCACAACGCTTGACGATAAAACCATACCCATAGCAGGAATAGGCTTAAAACTTGCACTCATTCCTCATATTAATATTGGCAATAGCTTAAGTAAACGCGCTATTGCTCTATGTGCTGAATTAAACTATCCCTTCGCGGTTGGGCGTATAACAAATTCTGAAACGGTGAAAACTAGTTTAATGCCCATCACCTCATGTTTTCTCGACATCCCCATGAGGGGCCATCACTCTCAATCTCACGAATGGGAAACCTTAGCTTTCTACGACACCCAGATCAAGCCCACGCTAACAGAAGAAGCGGTTAACTATTTTCGGGAGCAAGGATGCATGGTGATTAACGGAGAAATATTCTAATCGTTGAGTCGCCATTATCATGCAAGCTCTGGCTACGTATAGGCTCTATCACCGCCAAACATATGCATATTCAAATTACAATTAAAAACTCTGCTTGCATTTCTCAAGTTATCTGATAGGATTAATTAATCATCCAATCATGAATGAATTTTGTATTAGGCTTTAAAAATGGCACAGACACAGTTAACCCTCACTTACGACAATCACACCTATCAGGGTGTGAGTTGCAGCGGACAATTGTCGCTGGCCAAACCGTTTTGTTTGACGGTGGTGGTGCAAAGTACAACGCCACTTATGTATGTGCCGCAAACGATAGCGACACTTTGGTATGCAACACAACCGGGAGATAAAGGCCGTCGCATCTCGGGCATGATCACGTCGGTTGAATCGGTCGATGGTGTTGAGAGTGACAAACCCTATTGGCAATTCACGATTCAAAGTCACTTGCAGCAGTTAGCGAACAGCCGTGGCACGGCCGTGTCGCTCGGTGATACGGTGCCGGCGATTTTGCAACGCTTGGCGCAATCGGTTGGTATTAGCGAGGCACAATGTCAGTGGGCCTTGCATAACACTTACCCCGAAAAACCGTATGCCGTACAAGCTAAAAATGAAACGCAATTAAATTATTGGCAGCGCTTACTTGCCGACTCAGGCATCATGGCCATCCCATCATTTAACGACAACGGTCAAGAACAATTACGCTTTGTCGACGACGGTTGCCAAGGCGCACATGCACAGGCTGCGTGGCAATTACGCGGTGCTGATAACATGAATACGGCCGCCAGCGCGGGGAAAACGTTTCACGATGATAATCAACATTTCGGTTGGCCAAGCCCGCAACATGCGCATGTGGATACAGATGAAGACCAACCGCAACAAACCATTAGTGGCTGTTCGCGTAACCCCAGCGATCATCGCATCACCTACGCAGGTGCACATCATCGCAGCTCAGAAACCGCTGTCGCGCACGCCGATTTAAACACCACGCAATGGCAAAGCCAACAGAGTGCGATCACATTAACACAGCCCTCGGCTGATGATGCGCAGCTCGGACAAGTTGTGACATTGAATGCCGACAACCCTTTGCCGCATCTCATCACCGCGATCGATTTCACAGTGCAACAGCCGATGGGTAATCCCTCACAGCAACCCGATGCGCAAGGCTTTTTAAGCCACCTATCGCTCTACCCACTCGACCAATCTTTTCACCCCCACGGTTACCAACGCCCCAAGCACCCGCAACTCACCATTGGGCTCATCGAATCTGAACAATCAACGATGAGTCCGGTCGATGGTGAGGGCAAGTTCGCGGTGCGTGCATCGCACAGCCCCCACGCCAGTGCCGACAAACCGTATGCCCAAGCCACGCCCCCCATGCGGGTGATGAGCCATTACGCAGGCCCAACCAAACACCCTATCGACTCGCAAACCGCAGTGGGTTTTCGTCATCCTTTTTATGATGGTGATGCTGTATTACTCAGCCATTTGCAAGGTCAGCACGAACGCCCGTACGTGTTAGGCAGCTTGCCACATCGCGACACCCGCTCGCCCGTGACGGCAGCCAATGCGACACAAACGTTATGGCGCAGCCGCGGCCAACAAGAACTACGCTTTGATGATAGCGACCACAATTCACATGTGCGTTTTCATATCAATGGTGGCGACACGCAATTGCATATGCAAAACGATGCCGACAAGCCCACGCTCACACTCGCCAGCAAACCTGGGCACTTGCATGTACGCGCCGGCACGGATGTGCAAATCCATTCGAAAGACGACATGCACGAACAAGTCGGCAACCACCGTCACGTGCAAGCCCACGCTGGCGTGCGCGTCACCACCGACACCGGCGACATCCACACCAGTAGCGCCACCGACATTAAACAACACGCTAACGATAGCCACCGACAAATCGCCAAACAACAATTGCAAACCCAAAGCGCTGAACACCTCATTGTCAACGCCGGCCAAGACCTCAAATACCAAAGCCAATCCGGCAACCTGGCCATACACGCGCAAGCCGGCCACATATCCGTGAGCGCCAACCAAACCATCACCGTCGCCGGCAGTGGCCAAGGCGATTGCCACCTGCACCAATCCGGCTCCGGCTGGCAACTCAAGCCCGATGGCAGCAGCACCCTCTACGGCAAACAAAAACTCAGCCTACAAGGCGGCACGACACTGCAGGGGAATGTGAACCAAGATGCAAGCCCGATATCGGTGAGTAAGCCGGGGGTGCGAACAGTGCCGACGGTGATCGATGTGCCAACGAAAGCACCTGTGAGAATCGGCACCCACATCCACACGACCGATGACCCTACAGCACAATCAGCTTATGTACTGGGACAAAAACCAAAAGTGTCCACCCAAAATGACGTTAACCAACGTAACAACAACTTACTGTATCAAGATAAGCAGCAAGTACCCTATGCAACGATGGAAGCTGATGCTCACACTGCCAGCGTGTCAGCCAACATGAAGGAACCTTCATCATGACCACTCACGTTTTTTCACCTTTCCCTGACCACATGGTGGCACCCGTGCATCCGGATATAACCGAGCCCAAGCAAGTCACTGTGAGCGGTAAAACCATTACGCAGCACGATGTGCACTACCAAACCTTGCATGCGCCTTTCATCATGAATTACCGTTTGGATAATGTGAAAAATCCTTTATTTAAAGACACGTATAACCAGCTGTTACAACACCATAAAAAACCTAACGGCGATGCGTATCGATTAGCTGACGTCATGAAATATTTCAAGCAATTAAACCCGATGCAGGTGATGCGTGATAGTAACCGGCGGCTTAAGCAAAAAGGGAAGTTGAGTGATGCTGAGTTGCAATATTTTAAAAAAATGGGCAACAATGTGACGTTATTTATTCATGGTTATAACGTGCCTTATGGTGAGTTTGCCGGCAAAGTTCATGCCGAATACGTGCGCGGCGTTACACCCTTCATCCTCTCACCGCTGCTTGCCAACGGCATACCACGTAAAGCGACAACAACTAAGAGTGGTATCACTGACGTCAATTATGGTACGGGTGATTTTATCTCTGGCCCTCAAAACACCACCACAGCGCCGCCCGATATTTCAGATTTTCGTTTGTACGTGGATGACAAAACGAAAGTCAATGTCTTTCGCGACTACCAAGAACTCTTAAAAAGATTCCCTCAAGCTAAATCAATCATGACGGCTACGCCAGATAGCCTCTATGATGAGCAAGGCCGTGTGGTGCTCAATAACATGGAACTGGGTGATGACGACCTTAACGGTACTGGCATGCATAATTGGTTGTTGAATTTGGAATACCAATTAAATAAAGCCGCTGGCTTTCAAGGTTTTCCAGAATTAGTGCAAGTCAGTCAAGGCGAAACCATTCCGTACACGCGTTTGCTTGCCATTGCCTGGCAAGGTGACCCCGTTAACCCGTTGGATTACATCGCCATGGAGCTCATGGCGATGGCGACCGCACCGTTAGTGGCTGAACTTATTACACAGCTCCACGATGCCGGTGTCACCGTCAACGTGTTAGCACACAGTGCAGGCAATGCGCTGCTAACTTATGCGATGGAACTATTAGGTCAAGACAACAAAACAAATTACATCAATAATGCATTTATGTGGGAAGCAGCCATGCCCAACACAGCATTATCGAATGACCCCAAAGCCGACACCAGCCTGCGCCAACATTGGCAAACGATTAATGCGTATAAAGCCGTTGAAACTATGCATGTGCTCTACAGTGAGCACGATAATGTGTTAGGTAAAATCCCGGTGATTGAGGGTAAAGTTGATAGCAAGTTAAAAGAAAAATGTGAGACCGCTGGTGGTGGTTTGAGCGATGCTATTGAAGCCTATTTTATCGACGTGTTAGATACGCTAGGATTACCTAACCCGATTCAAAGTTCATACCAATTTTCGCAACAAATAGGTTACCCGCTCGATAACTTATTATTTGATGCGCAAGGCCGACAATGGTGTTACGACAAATGGCTAACGCAGAATCAAGATTTATCAAGCGACAATCGGTTCCTTGGCCGTGCAGCCTTCGGCGCAACACTCAACGAACAACAGCAACGCCTCAGCACACATTTTAATGATGCCACGCAACAAACGTTTGATGGGGCTGCGGCACTCATGGGTTTATTGCATGCGTTGACACACGGACACGATGCCATCGGTGTCGCGCTCGACTATTTAGCCCATAGCCAAAATCGCGAGCGCTTGAAAT
>CAXBIY010000025.1:0-9401 GCA_963975985.1 uncultured Gammaproteobacteria bacterium | reverse complement strand
GCGGTCAAGCCGCGGGATGACGGAGCTGAAAAAATTGATTTATTCAACAACGCCCCTCGCGGGGCGAAGAGACAAACGAGAGAATAGGTCATCATGTCAAAACAACGATTCTTTGCCAGCGATAATTGCTCAGGCGTTCATCCTCAAATCATGCAGGCGATTGCTAATACCAATGAGCATTATGCCTTTGGCTATGGCGAAGACGAGATCACGGCGCAAGCATTGTCCTGCTTCAAACAACACTTCGGTGAAGAAGCTGAAGCGTTTATCACCTTGACAGGTACTGGTTCTAATATTCTGGCACTTGAATCACTGCTTCACCCTTGGGAAGGTGTCATCTGCAATGAATTCGCTCACATTAACGAACACGAATGCGGTGCGTTACAAAAAATCACAGGCAGTCGTTTAATCGTAATCCCTGAGCACAATGGTAAAATCCGTATTGACGATATTAAGCCATTATTATTCACCAAAGATGATGAACATGTAGTCTTGCCCAAAGTGATTTACATCACACAAAGCACCGAGCTGGGGACTGTTTACACCCACGACGAAATCAAAGCACTCGTTGAGTTTGCGCATGCCAATGATATGTACGTCCATCTCGATGGCGCACGGTTATGTAACGCAGCTGCCAGCTTAGGCTGCAGCTTAAAAGCCTTAACCACGGATTTAAACATTGACACCGTTTCATTTGGTGGCAGTAAAAATGGCATGATGTGTGGCGAATCCGTTATCGTCTTCAATAAACAATTAAAACAAAAATTACGCTACATCCGCAAACAAGATATGCAGCTGATTTCTAAGATGCGTTACCTCAGCGCCCAGTTTATTGAGTTTTTCAACAATGACTTATGGCTATCCAATGCCACACAAGCAAACAACATGGCCGCATATTTAGCTGAACAACTTAAAACCTTCGACTTTGCCCAAATCCTTTACCCCGTCGATGCGAATATGATCTTTGTTAAAATGCCTAAGGCTTTATTGCAAGAACTACTCAAGCATACCCTCTTCTATCTCGTTGATGCTGAAGAAGAAACCTCTCGATTTGTCACTTCATTTGACACAACGAAAGAAGACGTCGATACTTTAATAAACTTGATTAAACAATTTTCATAAAGAGTAATTTATGCGTAACGTTATTACATCCTGGCTCATGAAAGACGGCCCTTCTGGTAACAAGCTATTGTGCAACTACGACCGCATGCGCCACGAAATTAAAGCCGGCGATGTAATTTTGGTCGAAGGTCGTAGTCGCGTCAGTGAAGTGATTAAAACCTTAACGAAAAGCCCGTGGTCACACTCAGCTTTGTATATTGGACAAGTCAATAGTATTGAAGATGCGGACACTCGTGAATTAATCAAAAAACATATGGGTTCACTTGAAGAACACGAACCCTTATTGCTTGAAGGTGTGCTTGGCAAAGGTTTCATCGTCACGCCATTATCGTTTTATCAAGACGACCATATGCGCATCTCCCGGCCCAGCGGCATCACCTATTCCGACTTACAAAAAGTGATTACCTATGCCGCTCGATCACTGGGTAAAAAATACAGCGCCAAACATATTTTTGATTTACTACGCTTTTTATTGCCTTGGCGCGTCATCCCGCGCTTCATCGGATCACGCTTAGTAAAATATAAAAAAGGCACTATCACCGAAGAAATATGCTCATCGATGATTGCCGACGCCTTTGAAAGTGTTAACTTCCCCATCCTCCCTAGCTTGCGAAAAAATGGCAACCAAGTCGAATTAATCAAACGTAATCCTCTATTGATTACACCGTCTGATTTTGATTACTCACCTTTCTTTAAAATTGTGAAATACCCCATTTTCGTTAACACTGAAGGGATTTATCGTAGCTTGTTATGGAATCAGGATGAAGTCAGTAACGAGCATACGCATAAGAGCTGAAGTCTAAAACCCAGGCGCTTTGAGTATAGTTTGACTACTTTGAAATCATAACCAAAAGCCAAACGAAAAGAATCAATATTAATGCAAGTATCCCTAGGGTACGCATGCTCTTTATGATATTCGGCTTAGAATATGCTTCTTTATTGGCTTTGTAGAAACGAACTTGTAGCCAAATCAGTAATGGAATTGCGATAATAGCAATAATGATTAGAAATGTGTGCATAAGATAACCTCATATAGTGACATGAACTATAATCACAGTTCATTAATTGTAAGCAATTATACCGTGCTTGCACTCCAATGATAACTGAATAGTTGCGTAGTTTAGTGATTAACTTGTTGTAATCTAGAGCGCTCCCTGCTATATTTTGGTTATATTTTAGACAGATAATAACATGAACGCTTGAATCTAATGACAAGTCATACTGCCAATTTAACATGCTCTACTGAGTAACTATTGAGCTTTTCGCGATACTAGATGATTTAGGGTTTCATTATTATTGAGCTAAATCACTCACAATATTTGTAGCTTTCATAATTAAATAGACGAACTCTGAAAATGAACAATGACCTTAAAAAACTTATAGATGATTTAGATGTCAGATCTATTCAGCCACATCCCAATCTTACAACTTGGAATGGACGTGATATCACAGATATAGATTGGGTGGGCGACGGTGTTGTTCTCTACTATAGCCATGGCAAGAATGATGACTGTGGAGTGTTTAGGTTTGTCGCTAATTCCATTGCATTGCTCAAACAAAAGCAGGTGAAATGCCTTTATATAGAAGATGAAGGTACACGTCAGACTGCTGAGAGTGTGTTTGCTCTGAATAACGACACTTTAGTAGCGCGCGAGTTGAGCAAAGGTCATCCTGTTCAATATAAAGCGCTATTATACAAGCTAACCTTGTTTAGATGCCTGAAAAATAATGGAATACAATTGCGTTCTTTAGAGCATGAGACTAGCAGAGCTGGTCTTACATACCTTGAGTGGTATAAAACTGCTGCTATTGAGCGCGATCAAGCAGCTGTTAAGCTCATAAAAAATAAACACAAATCGACAGATGGCCCAATTGTCGCTTTAGTAGGAGCAATACATGTATTATTCGGATTACAACTTAATTTACCAGGCATTTTTATTGCAAATGATAATAACATAAAAACACTACAGTCTGAATTACAACCGGGAATAATTAAATCCCCGCCACCGGCTAATTTCTATTCTCTTTTTAATTGCGACGCACCCTCAAGAAATGAGGAAATTCAAAAACTGCACCGCGTGTACCCTAATGAGGATTTTCAACTTATCCAGAAAGTCTTGAACCATCGAGATTCACTTATCAAACATTTTGCGCTATTACTAGCGGTTAAGTCTAATGAAAATCAGCGGTATGCTGTTTATTGGATTGTGATCATAGGTTTTTTGCTAGCTATGCTTGCCTATTATAATCTTTGATATATCAACTCATTAATGAGTAATGATAGTTTATCGCATGTAAGGCATAGTTACAATTTGCTCTAGGTTCGTCTGACAACCCGATTATGATATGGCGATGATGATTAGAAATGTGAGCATAGTTATTCCTTAAATAGTGATAGGCCCGTAATAATAGTTGAGTGAATATAAAGAATTATACGCTTGCTCTTCAAACTGTAGCTCACAATGTGGTGCATTTCCCCAGCCAGAATTAT
This sequence comes from uncultured Gammaproteobacteria bacterium, assembly GCA_963975985.1. GTDB lineage: Bacteria > Pseudomonadota > Gammaproteobacteria > JABDGN01 > JABDGN01 > CAXBIY01. The sequence goes on along the minus strand of CAXBIY010000025.1, from coordinate 5,788 downwards.
AGTGTGTGAATTGATGTTTTGTTAAATAATATCAAGTTGGTAGCCTAATAGCCTGCATTCACCAGCAAGGTGTTATAAAACGGGATGTGCACGCATCAATTTTCTCTTGTTATTTCTAGTAACCTATCAGGACGGTTTGTGATGATGCCATCAACCTCGATTTTGATCATATTCGCCATATCAGTTTTCAAATCAACAGTCCATGGGATAACTCTTAACTCTAACTCGTGGGCTTCTGTTACATTTTCAACTGTCACATCTTGAAAATCAGGGCACCAGATTTTCCCGTTAAGATGCTGAATCATTGCAGGCATGGAGTTATCGAAATCAGCAGGATTGTGGCCAGCAAACCAATCAAGCTTATATTCAGGGTCACACAGTTGTTTATCTTCATTCATGGAGCTGATAAACGATGTGGTGAGTTCAGGGCACAGTTTCTGTAACGCGAGAAGATTGCGCCAATCAAATGAATGGACTTCAGTGTATTCAATCATGCCTTCGAGTGTTAACACATCAAGCACAGCTTTGGCAAAGTCTTCAGGCGATGCAGACCATTCAGGATGGCGTGGGTCGGATTTCATTTCAATTTGGAAACGTTGTTTTTGAGTACCGTATTCATTCGCGTGATGGATGATTTCTTCTAAGCTGACAATAGGTGTATTAGGAATAACTTGTTGCTCAGGAAATTGTTGCCCGTATTCAGAAGCTTTATTGACTTGACCAATATCATATTGCGCTAGTTCGTCAAATGTTAATGAGCGGATCGGTGTTTGCTCAGTGACCCATTGACCATTAAGTTGCGTGTAATCAGAGTTTAAAAATAAATCGTGATAGGCTACAACAACATCATCTTTTGTCATCACAACATCGACATCGAGCACATCGGCACCTAAATCGATGGCATTGACAACTGCTGGCAGTGAGTTTTCAGGGAATAAACCAGCACCACATCGGTGGGCATAGATTTGAGTTTTTTTCATCATCTTCAGCTGCCTACTCAATTCAGGGTTAGTGTTTTGTAGGGTGGATAAAAATTCGCGCGACAGCGCGAATATATCCACCAGCGCTAGTGGATTAGGAGTAAATGGTGAATACGTCCAGCTTTCAGCGGAACTTTTATCCATCCTACAAGATTAGCAAACTACTGATGTTCAGGCGCCACTGCATAAATACCCGGCGCGTTACGTAGGTATTCTTTGTAATCCAAGCCATAACCAAATACATATCGGTCTTCAACTTCTAAGCCTGCGAAATCAACATGCTCCAAGCCGCCTTCTACACGGGTATCACGTTTTTCTAATAGTACCGCGGTAAAAACTTCTTTAGCGCCTTGCTGTTCACAATAATCGACAATGGCTTTTAAAGTGATACCACCATCTAAAATATCATCGACAATTAATACCGTGCGATCTTTCAATTTAGTTTTGGGTGTAGCTTTCCAGTGAATCTGTCCACCTTCTAATGTACCGCGATAACGTGTGGCATGAACATAATCCACTTCTAATGGAAAGTCTAAACGTGTTAACAAATGGCCCACCGGAATCATAGCGCCAATCATCACACTTAAAATAACCGGGTTACTGTCTTCCAAACGATTATGAATTTCGCCTGCCATTTTATCCAGCGCTTTATCTACATCTTCACGTGTGTAAAGGCAGGTGGCTTGTTTGTAAACTTCTCTAATCTGTTTAGGCAGTGACATGTTCAGGTCCTTTTATAGTGAAGGTATCAGGTGTATCCAACGTTCGTGTTGGGAATGCGATATCGGCGCCGTGCTCTTGAATAATAGCAATGATTTTCAAGAAAACATCTTGCTGAATCATTTGGAACGGTACCCAATCTTTGGTTTTGGTAAAGCAATAAATTTGAATATTCAACGAAGAATCAGCGAACTCAACTAGAGCCACAAAGATAGTTTGTCGTTGATCGATATCTTCATGTGTGCGTAACATGGCTTCAATCGCTGCTGAAATGTTGCCAACTTGAGCGGCATCACCATAACGTACGCCAACTAGTGTTTTAATACGACGGTTAGTCATACGTGACGGATTCACAATAGGAATCTTGGTGAAAATAGCGTTCGGAACATAAATCGGGCGCTTATCAAACGCGCGAATGCGTGTTAACAACCAGCCAATTTCTTCAACCGTGCCTTCAATTTGTTTTTCGGGTGAGTTAATCCAATCACCCACTGAGAAAGGACGGTTCACGTAGACTAAAATACCACCGAAGAAGTTGCCTAACAAATCTTGTGAGGCAAAAGCGATACCGGCGGCACCAATACCACCAAAGGCGACTAACCCTGTGATTGATATACCGACGGTTTGTAGCGTCACTAATACCGTGACTAACACAAGCACGATACGTGATAGTCGGGCAATTGCACGAATAGTTGCGGCATCTAACGTTTTATGCGAGGTTTGATTTAAATAGACATATTCAATTTGCTTAATAAATCGCAACACAAACCACAAACAAACAGCAATGATACCAACTTCTCGAATCGGGCTAATGGCATCATGAATGACAGGGTTTTTCACTTGACTGATCGCAAATTCGCCAGCCCAAGTGAGTGCTAATAACCAAATCGATAAACTTATTGGTGCTCTCGCTGAAAGTGCTAAACTCCATTTCCAATGATGCTTACTCCCCTCATAGCGCTTCACGATGCGCCCCATGATAAAACTAAACACGGCATAAATGACCGCCGCAATCGCGATAACGATAAAGGCTTTAATAGCAATCCCTATCCCACCTGTTGAGTGATGTTCAACCCATTGTACTGCTTCATCCATTATGCCTCTCCTTAAACTAAATCTTGAATCAATTGCTGTGCGTTTTGCCATTCATCGGTTTCACGCAAATCTTGGTACGACATTGTAAACTGTCCTCGCATGGCATTCAAATCTGTGCCGAGCGCTGATAAATCTCGCAAGACTTCTTCCACCGCCGCGCGGTTATTGCACAATAAAATAGCATCACAGCCTGCTAGCAAGGCTTGTTGCACCCGTGCGGTTGGCCCCGGCACAATATCAACAGCGGCTTGCATGGATAAATCGTCACTGATCAGCAGTCCGTCAAATTTCATGCGCTTACGCAATACGCCATCTAACCATATTGATGACAAGCTCGCCGGTTTATCATCTAAATTACTGTAAACCACATGCGCCGGCATCATCGCTGCCAATTTTGGCATGAGTTGCGCAAACACTTTCATATCGGTTTGCTGGATGGCATCGATGTGACGATCGTCAAAAGGTAATTCAACATGTGAATCAGCCACCACAGAGCCATGCCCCGGAAAATGTTTACCTGTTGCCGCCATACCCGCGCGATTCATGCCATCAATAAATTGGCCGGCTAATTTAATCACCACATTAGGGTCAGCATGAAATGCCCTATCACCAATCACATGACTATCAAGATTAGCTAAATCCAACACTGGCGCAAAACTAAAATCAACACCACAGGCTAACAACTCACTCGCCATTAACCATCCAGCTATTTCACTTAACTGCAACGCTTTATCAGGCGCATAGTCATAGAGCTCACCAAACTTAATGGCAGCGGGCAAACGCGTAAAACCCTCGCGAAACCGCTGTACGCGACCACCCTCTTGATCCACACAAATTAATAGCGTAGCATTCGCTTCACGAATAGCTTGCGTGAGTTTTATTAATTGTTGGGGAGATTGATAATTACGCGAAAATAAAATAACGCCAGCCACACAAGGGGACTGCAACAACTCGACTTCTGCATCCGAGACATCATAACCGTCTAAATCGATGATGACATTACCTGCCACTAGGACTCCATGCGCGGGGTGGGTGTATAGATTGGATTAGGAAAATGTGTGACGTTGCCGTCCGTTTTTAGGGTGCTAATTTTAGCTTGACCAGTTTTTTCTACTTCGTCAATGCGATTAATATTATGCATCGGTATAAACGTACACGACACATCTTTAAACTCAGTCCTCAAACGTTCTTCCGCCGGATCAACCACAACTGCACTATTTTCGCCAAAAATAATTTCTTCAACCGCTAAAAAGCCAAAAATGTCACCATGAGAAATATGCTTAGCAAAGATCTCATACACTTCGCCTTTATTTTGAAAATTGATTCGATATATACGTTCTTTATTATCAGACATTATTGTTGTCGCTCCTCAGCTATTGGACCGATTTTAACACAAAAAAAGCCGCGTAGACACGCGGCTTTAGCGGTTTTGTTAACTATGTTAAGCAAATTTCCAATCGACTTGGGCACCAAATAGGTTGGCACTGCCATCGACGTGACCGTTGACGTTAACATGATCACCAGGGATACCAAGCTGGCCATCATAGTTGATGCTTGAGCGAGGCATAAAGATGTGGTTGTAACCGACGTTAAATGTAAAGTTTTTGTTCGCGGTATATTGCGCACCGACTGCAATAACGTAATGATCATTATCCGGTAGCTGTAAGTTACGATCATGGTTATTAACCGGTGATTCGTCAAAGCCCATACCCATGCGTAGCATCCATGTTTTGGTGATTTTGTAATTGGCACCTAATGCTACGTTCCAAGTGTTTTTAAAATTTTGGGGTAATGTTACATCTACGTTAACCGGCACAAATGTTGGATTAATAATTGTTGGGTCAGCCATATTGTAAGCACTGATATTATTCAATGTAATGTTTTTAAGCGCATTCCATTGCGTATAATTAACAGCGCCCATTACCGTCCAACGACTGCCAAGATCTTGCGAAACACTTAATGCGGTGTAAGCGGGTGTAGGAATATAAGTTGAGACTGTTGATGAGTGAGTTTGCACACCAGATAAACTGCGTTGATGCGCAGTACTGGTACCATCAGCATGTTGATTAATCCGCGAGTGATAACTGATACCAACTTTCGTGTGATTGTCATCAAAACGCCATAAAGCACCAAGATGGTAACCCACAGCAAAACTACTAATACTATTGGTGATGGAGTCTTGTAGTACATATTGATCAAACTCACCCGTGGCATATTCTAAATCCATACCCGCACCAATCGAGAAGACTTTAGTGACTTGAAAAGCGATGCCTGGTGTGAAATCAATGGTTTTAATGGCAGTATCGGTGGCCGCGTCAGCAACAATGGATTGACCAGGGTAATTAGTGGTTAAACCAAACGGTACACTAATACCAAAACCGAATGCCCAACGATCACCTAAGGGTTGAACGTAATGGATGTTGGGCACAATGTTTGGCCCACCGCCTTGAATACCTGAACCATCGAGCTTAGGAAAATTTACCGGGCCTACATGTAACTGCGTGCTACCTGAAAACTTAAAATTTGGCTGAATGTTTTCAACACCAATACTGAGCTCTGGGTGCTTGAGGTTAGTCATACCCGCAACGTTATAAAATTCTGTTGCTGCGCTATCAGCATTTGATTCTGAACCGGCATGGTAGTTACCCATGTCGCCAGCTGACTGCTCCCAAATTTGGAAAGCCGATGCATAAGCAGAGTGTGAAACGGCTGCGGTGGACGCAGCAAGACTTAAGGCCAATAATGACTTACGAAAATTCATGATGTCTCCTCAGACGTTTAACTTGAACAAAATGTGAGCCATCGCATGTTGTTCAATCATACTTTCAATAAACGAGCTGGTGGCAGGATACCGAAACGCTATTGCACGTGCAACTTGTTTCAGTAAACGATCGTTTTAATTATGATGGGGAATTTTATTTTATCCACCCTAACTTTAATTGCTCCCGTCATTCTGCGGCTTGACCGGAGAATCCAGATCAGCCTGCCAGCAA
>CAXBIY010000024.1:0-10283 GCA_963975985.1 uncultured Gammaproteobacteria bacterium | reverse complement strand
CGCGGGATCCAGAAAAATCAATAAGTGACTGGATCCCGCGGTCAAGCCGCGGGATGACGTGCCGTAAAGTTTTATAGAAGTTGATTTATTCAACAACGCCCTCGCGGGGCGAAGAACAACGATTAAATTTCATCGAGTTCCATAAATTCGCCGGCTCGTAACGAGCTAGGCAATGCGATATTGCCATAACGAATGCGCATTAAGCGAGACACACGTAAATCTTGTGATTCCCATAAGCGGCGGACTTCACGGTTGCGGCCTTCTTTTAGCACCACGTGATACCAAGTATTCGCACCCGTACCACCGGCTTCTCGGATACTATCAAAATGCGCCATGCCATCTTCGAGTTTCACGCCTTTTTTCATATTGCGTATTTGTTTGTCAGATACATCACCCAACACACGCACGGCATATTCACGCTCGACTTCATTGCTCGGGTGCATCAGTTTGTTAGCTAGCTCACCATCGGTTGTGAACAATAGCAATCCGCTAGTATTAATATCTAAGCGCCCCACCATCACCCAACGTTGACCTTTTACTTTAGGCAAGTTGTCAAAGACGGTATTCGCATGTTCCGGATCATTGCGCGAGCAAATTTCACCTTCAGGTTTATAATAAAGTAAATAACGATGCGCCAAAGTAACCGAACGAACCGCTTTACCATCGACACGGATATTATCTTCAGTCGTTGCACGGTCACCCAATGTAGCAACAACACCATTGACCTTCACTCGCCCAGCATCAATCACACGCTCCATTTCACGGCGCGAACCAAAGCCAGCATCGGCCAATATTTTTTGAAGTTTTAATGTTTCCATAACAGTCGCCTTAATTAAAATCTAAACGTTGAGGTTGCTGTATTGTAACCAATTGTTGGAGTGGATGGATATTTATTTTGGACATAGACTTAATCTTTTCATTTGTAAGCCGCTCAGAAGGAACCGCTGTTTCCTGGCCAATTGTCCCCCATTTAACTGGGGAATTTGGCTGACTTCTTTGTCTGGCCGTTGTTAAACCTCTATCATGCAATGGCCGACTGACGCATTCATGGCAAACGTCATGCAGTTCCGTTAATACATCTCGCCATGTGTAATATATAGGACTATTCCAAAGACCCATCATGCTCGGTTGCACTTCTTTCACTCGCAGCTCTGGTAATTGAACATTTTGTTCCACACCGGTAATTTCAAACTTTCGCCATGTAACGACCGCTTGGCCATCATTCATTTCACACCGAAGGTCACTTTTAATTACAATAGCGGGATTCATTGCATGAACTTTTTCGCCATCATTAAGTCCTTCAATACAAATACTAGCATCTAGCTGAATAGTGTTTTCATCCAATATTCTTATTTCAGTAACTTTATCACTTTGTTTAATTGCACCTTCCATCTGAAAAGTATTTGTCAAAAAGAAAGGCAAGCTCCCAAACAAATAATTGGCAAATTCATAAATCCCTTGAACTGCAGCATAGTTCAAACAAAAGTTAACTTGCCAATCCTGTAATTTTATTTTTTCCCATTTTCCAGCCTGAACATTAAGTTGCTGGAATGTCATAGCGCTCAACCGTCGATTCATCTCAGCATAAACCGAATCACTGTTTGACTGTTTTAAATCGCCTATCAATGGATAAAGATGCACGCCATTAATATAAACTTGCTGCCTATCGCAATCTGTTAAGGTTTGTTGATACCCCCATTTACCTTGGTCATCATACGGCGAACCGAATGGATTTTTGTTGTGCATCTGCCATACAAAAATTTTGTAAAGGATATGATTTCCATCAATAACCATTGCTTGTTGAGGAGGAGAAAAAACTAAAAATCCTTTCAAGCGCTGGTAATAAGACATTGATTTAACTTTTGCTTCAACGTTCATCTTAAGCAAGGTTTTTTGCACTGCTGTCACTTCTGTCGTTTTAGGGTCAAATGAATTATATAAAGAATGAAGATGAAAGGTTTTATGGATGTATTTAATAAAATGTAATACGTCATTTACCAAAATTGAAAAATACTCTTTATCTACCCCCCCAGATTTCTCATAAGCTAGACATGCCCATATCAACATAGCAGTCAAAACCAATTTGAACAATATGCTTATCACACTACTTAATAACAACGTATTCAGGTTATTTATAATAGCCTTCAAAACCAGCTCGTCGGTCATGTCATTATTATAGGTTAACGCTTCAATAGTACTGACAAAGGAAGGAAACAATCGACTCTCTTCTGAAAAATTAATTTGAATAACTTGCAAAATTGCCACTACATTCATTTTTACACTGTGATCAACCAATATAAGATTATGCAATTCAGTATCAATACCATCGGCTGCTACTTGCACCTTATTATTAGCTGCAATATATTTAGTTAAAGCAGTTGAAACATTATCAACAAAAATACCATAATCCCGATAGCTAATACTTAATACGCATGAGTTAATTTTTGTCACAATAAAAGCTAATACTGTTGCAAACCCCACTATTTCATGACTAAAGTGCAACAGCAGCATCTCAATATAAAACACGCCCAACCTTGCTATTGTATAAGCTTTAATTAATTTCAAACTGTTAGGTTTCAGATCTAAAACAAATTCTTTCAACTTTTCCAACAAGTATTCTGCTAGTGGTTTAGAAGCATGTTTTGAGACTTCAAACTCGAGCTCCTTAGACAATCTCCCTAGGCAATGCCTGAGATTACTGGATTGCTCATTATTACAATCGACATCAGCAGATGCCGTTAATTGTGTGATATTTTTATAAATATGGCTAAACAGCAAAAATACCAAATAGTAGTAATTACTCAATAACAGTCGAGAGGGTTCAATAGGTTCATTACGACACTCTAAAAATAAAACCACTGTGTCTAAAAAATTATCTTTAAAAAAAAGGGGGGAACCTTCTACTTCAGTGACACTATTGATAGAACTTTCACGACTCACATTTTCTGGCTGATATGCTACCTGAAAACCTGTAGTTTTATTTTGTGGATTTTTTAAGACTTGCATAAGTGCCGCAACATAGTTTTCAAATTCATCTACAAGCATATTCAGATAATAACAATTTCTAATTCGAGCTAAAAGCAACCATATATCTAACAATTCATATGCTTCTATTGTATTTATCAATTGCATAAGTGCTTCGATATGCACCTTAAACTCACTAACTGAGATACTCTTCTCTTGACCATACAGAGCAATCACCCCCATATTCTTATAATACAGTTTTCCAATAATAGGTTTGTTTGAGAAATTAGGCCTCACTGAATCCAACATAGTTAATGCTTTAGACTTCAAAAAAGTTTCAAACTCGACAGGAAAATCTACGATTAACGGATCTAACAAATGCGGCTGCTGCGCTAACGTGGGCATAGAATCAATACACTTTTATTATGAATAAAATTTAAATTTCGCGTGTAGCTCTAAACTCAATATCGGGCCATCGCTCTTCGGCTAATGCTAAATTCACGCGGGTGGGGGCGATATAGCTTAGGCTTTCACTGCCATCTAAGGCTAGGTTATCATAGGCTTTTTTTCGGAATTCGGCTAGCATCTTTTCATCTTTACAGGTAATCCAACGGGCGGTTGTGACGTTAACATTTTCGTACACACAATCGACATTGTATTCATTCTTTAAGCGATGCATCACCACATCAAATTGCAGCACGCCGATGGCGCCTAAAATTAAATCGTTGCTATTGAGTGGGCGAAAGACTTGTGTCGCACCTTCTTCTGACAGTTGAATTAAGCCTTTTACTAGCGCTTTTGCTTTTAATGGGTCTTTTAATTGTACGCGTCGGAATAATTCTGGAGCAAAATTAGGGATGCCAGTGAATTTTAAGCTTTCACCTTGCGTAAATGTGTCGCCAATTTGAATGGTGCCATGGTTATGCAAACCGATGATATCGCCTGGCCAAGCTTCTTCCGCCTGATTTCGCTCGCCCGCCATAAAGGTGACGGCATTACTGATTTGCACATCACGGCCGATGCGCACGTGTCGCATTTTCATGCCTTTAGTGTAATGGCCTGAACAAACACGCATAAATGCTATGCGATCACGATGTTGTGGATCCATATTGGCCTGGATTTTAAAAACGAAGCCTGTGAGCTTATCTTCATTGGCTTTCACGTCGCGTGATTCTGTTTGGCGAAGCTGAGGTGTTGGTGCTGTATCAACAAATCGGTTTAACAATTCACGCACACCAAAATTATTCATGGCAGAACCGAAAAACACAGGAGACAGTGTGCCAGCTAAATAAGCTTGCTCATCAAATTCATAACTTGCGCCTTTCACTAATTCAATTTCATCGCGAAAATCAGCGGCGACTTGTTCGCCAATCACTTCATCTAAGCGTGGGTTGGTTAAACCTTCAATTTCTTCACCGGTGGCAATTTTGTTTTTGCTAGCCGGGTCATAGAGATAAAACTTGTCTTCTAATAAATGATAAACACCTTTGAACTGTTTACCCATGCCAATTGGCCAGGTGACGGGAGCACAGTGAATGTTAAGCACGTTTTCAATTTCATCGAGCAATTCAATCGGTTCGCGAGTGTCGCGATCCATTTTGTTAATAAAAGTCATAATCGGGGTTTGGCGTAAACGACAAACGTCTAATAATTTAATGGTGCGTTCTTCCACACCTTTTGCAGCATCAATCACCATTAAGGCTGAATCCACCGCCGTTAAAGTACGATAAGTGTCTTCCGAAAAATCTTGGTGACCGGGCGTATCAAGCAAATTAACAATGCTATCGTGATAAGGGAATTGCATCACGGATGTGGTGACCGAAATACCCCGTTGCTTCTCCAGCTCCATCCAATCGGATGTCGCATGGCGTTCAGACTTTCGACCTTTCACTGTCCCTGCTAATTGGATTGCGCCACCAAATAACAATAGTTTTTCAGTTAATGTAGTTTTACCTGCATCCGGGTGAGAAACAATCGCAAAGGTTTTTCGTTTGTTGACTTGTTGTTGTAGATTCATTGTATTCCTATTATTGCTATATCACGGCAATTACTTTAACGGTGGAACTATCCACCCTACAAGGGGTCATGCCAGTCAGTTAAGCACTGTTCGACATTTTCACGTCTTCTCTTCGTTTGCTTCACTGGCTCGGTTAGCCCCGTCATTGTGCGGCTTGACCGCGCAATCTACAGCATGCCGTTGCGTTAAACAGTGCGCTGGATCCCGCGGTCAAGCCGCGGGATGACGATACACTGAGGTTTTCAGCGAACCAACATGTTGCTTAGCTAACCGGCATTACCCGACAAGGGACAGTTTTCTTCAGAATGTCCCCGACTAAACACTTCAGCATCACAGCTTATACCATCAATTTGATAATAGCCTTTGCGTTCGCCAATCTTTTCAAACCCTAGCTTATTATACAGTGCCTTAGCGACAATATTATCTGAACGAACTTCTAATATTGCGCGTTCAGCCGGTAATACATTCAAAATATGCTGTAATAATTGCCGACCATAACCCTGAGATCGATAATCAACATCAATAGCAATATTCAACACATGCGCCTCATCAAGGATGGTTTGGCTGATAGCATACCCTATTAACTGCTTATTCACGTCCATCACCCAGCATTGATACTGCGATTGACGCAAACAATCTTGGATTTTACTCGCATTCCAACTGGACGTTTCATCCAGTTGACTTACCATCTCAATATCAGTTATCGCCATCGCGCGTATGTTCATGGGCGAATTATAACCAAACTCAAGCCAAAACTATACCCTATCCTCTATACCCTCTATAATAGCTCATCAACAATGGAATGCTCATATGACTGCCGTTAAACCCAAAAGCCCTATTTCATTCAAATTCCTACGCATACTCATTTTGCTAATTATTCTCGGCAGTATCGCGGGCTATATGCTTTATCAAAAATATGATGCCACGGATTGGCGGGATCCATTAACTGTGGCTATTTACCCCATCGCCGGGGATGCTGCTCCTGGCACACAGGATTATATCAATACGTTAAGTGCTAAAGCTTTTCAGCCGGTCGAAGGCTTTTTGACTTATCAAGCTAGCCTTTATGGTGTGAATACTCATCCTTTAGTACAAATAAAACTCGGGCCACAAATTCACGATTACCCGCCTCAAATCGACATTATGAATGCTAGTGTATGGCAACGGATTTGGTGGAGTTTAAAATTACGGTATTGGGTGTTAACACATTCGCCAACAAAACAAACCGGCCGCACCAACGTAAAAATGTATATCATTTATCATCAGCCTGCGCCTAATTCAATGCTGAAAGAATCATTTGGTATTGAAACCGGATTGATCGGCATGGTCAATGCTTTTGCGTCACCGGAATATCAAGGCATGAATAATGTCGTATTAACGCATGAGTTATTACACACACTTGGTGCAACAGATAAATACAACATGGAAACACTCGCCCCGATTTACCCTGATGGTTACGCTGACCCAATGAGTAACCCGCGTTATCCACAAAACCGTTGTGAGATTATGGCTGGGCGGGTACCTGTGACTGCTCATGAAGCGCTCACACCCAACAGTATTTATGACTGTATGGTTGGCGCAAAAACAGCGAAAGAAATTAATTGGCGCAAATAAACTGATCGGTGAATTCATTCACCGATAGGGCTATTAGTTTTTTATAGTCTGTTACCGTTTCATAAATTGTATGTTGTTTAGCATCATCATAAGTTCTAGCTAAATTAATTTTGAACTTGTTGAGCAATAGCGGAATACCCTCTTCACGGCGCACACGATGACCAACGGGGTATTCAATTACGACTTCATCCAATGCCGAGCTATCATTAAATTTCACTGTGATCGCATTAGCAATAGAACGCTTCAAAGGTTCTAGGTAATCTTGACTAAATTGTTCGTCTTCCACACAGTGCATTTTGGCACGCAATGCATCGATCCGTGGGTCAGTCGCGATGTCATCCTCATAATCCGCGGCTGTTAAACGACCAAAAATCATCGCGACAGCTGTCATGTATTGAATACAATGATCGCGATCGGCTGGGTTATTTAATGGCCCTTGTTTATCAATAATACGGATAGCTGATTCATGCGTGCGAATCGTGATCGACTCAATATCATCTAAACGATTTTTCATTTGCTCATGCAACTGCATCGCGCATTCAACCGCCGTTTGTGCATGAAATTCTGCAGGGAAAGAAATTTTGAATAACACATTTTCCATCACGTATGAATTGAAGTCTTGGTTTAGTTCGAATGCTTTTCCATTAAAACTAACATCGTAAAAACCCCATTTTTCAGCACTTAATACACTAGGATAACCCATTTCACCTGTTTGTGAAATTAAGGCTAAACGCACTGCGCGTGCTGCTGCATCACCTGCTGCCCAACTTTTTCGTGAACCTGTGTTGGGTGAGTGTCGATAGGTTCTTAAAGATTGACCATCGACAAATACTTGCGAAATAGCGTTGAGTGTTTGATCGCGGGTTAATTCTAATAATTTACACACCACAGCGCAGGATGCCAATTTAACTAATACCACATGATCTAAACCCACGCGATTAAAGGAATTTTCTAATGCCATCACGCCTTGGATTTCATGAGCTTTAATCATGGCGGTTAATACGTCGTGCATGGTTAAAGGTGCTTTACCTTCGGCAATGCGCGTGCGTGATAACCAATCGCTGACTGATAAAATAGCACCAAGGTTGTCAGAAGGATGTCCCCATTCTGCCGCTAACCATGTGTCGTTGTAATCTAGCCAACGGATCATCGTGCCGAGGTTAAATGCTGCTTGCACAGGGTCAAGTTGGTAATTGGTCGCATAAACTTTAGCGCCATTAGGTACGATGGTGCCGGGAATAATGGGGCCGAGTAATTTTGTGCATGCCGGGTATTCGAGAGCTTCTAAACCACAGCCTAAACTATCGAGTAATCCGTAATGGGCTGTTTGATAGGCGAGTTCGCTAGAGATTTCAGTGCTTAATGCGTAGTCGGCGATTTTTTCTATAATGGTGTCGAAAGCTTGAGTCATGTTTTTTCCTGTGTTGTCTCTTCTCCCCGCGAGGGGAGAAGATGCCCTTGGACAGATGAGGGGTGATTTAAATAAATTCCTTCAATATATGATTGATATTTGTTGCTGCTGCGCAGTGTTATTTTATCACCCCTCATCCGGCCTTCGGCCACCTTCTCCCCTCGCGGGGAGAAGGGAAAAAGTTAACGTGAAGCTAATGGGGTGAATTTTCTATTTTCTGGGCCAGTATAATTCGCACTAGGGCGAATGATCTTCCCATCGTGACGCTGTTCCATCACGTGTGCGCTCCAACCGGCTGTGCGAGCCATTACAAATAATGGGGTGAACATATTCGTCGGGATACCCATGTGATGATAACTCACGGCTGAAAACCAGTCTAAATTAGGAAACATGTTTTTTTGCTTCCACATTACCGTTTCAATCCGCTCAGCTATGCCAAATAACAGCCCATCACCAGAAAATTGTGAAAGACGTTTGGCAATATCTTTAATAATAGGATTACGTGGATCACCTATCGTATAAACCGGATGCCCAAAACCAATAATCACTTCTTTACGACCTAAACGTTCGATGATATCGCGCTCAGCGCCATCAGCGTCTTCATAATGTTGCTGAATATCTAATGCCACCTCGTTCGCACCACCATGCTTCGGTCCTTTTAAAGCACCAATACCGCCACAAATAGCAGAATATATATCAGAACCGGTGCCGGCAATCACGCGCGTCGTAAATGTTGAAGCGTTGAACTCATGCTCAGCATATAGCACCAAGGACACATGCATCGCATGCACCCACAATTCATCAGGTTTTTTACCGTGTAATAAATGCAAGAAATGGCCACCAATTGAATCATCATCCGTTTCGACTTCAATACGCTTATTGTTATGGCTAAAGTGATACCAATACAAAAGCATTGAACCCATTGAGGCTAATAAGCGATCGGCAATATTGCGTGCACCTATGTCATCATGGCCTTCGAGCTCTGGCTCTTCACAACCGATCGCAGAAACACCTGTGCGCAATACATCCATGGGGTGTGTTGATTGCGGTAATTGCTCTAATACCGTTTTCATAGAATCTGATAAACCGCGTAATCCTTTTAATTTTGTTTTGTATTCATCTAACTGCGTTAAGTTAGGTAAACGACCATAAACTAATAAATAAGCGACTTCTTCAAATTGACAATGGGCTGCTAAATCATCAATCGCGTAACCGCGGTAATGTAAGTCATTGCCGCTGTGTCCAACGGTACAAACAGCAGTATTGCCCGCCGTAACACCCGATAAGGCGACGGACTTTTTGGGTTTATGTGGTGTTGTCATCAATCCTTTCCTTGCATTTGATCCAGTGCTGCTTCAAATTGGTGGTAATCTAAATAATCGTATAATTCTTCACGCGTTTGCATGGTGTCTAGGATATCTTTTTGCGTGCCGTCTTTAATCATGGTTTGATACACATTTAAGGCCGCTTTGTTCATTGCACGAAACGCCGACAAAGGATAAAGCACCATCGCAACACCAACATCGGCTAGTTCTTGCGTGGTAAATAATGGGGTTTTGCCAAACTCAGTAATGTTCGCTAACACCGGCACATTAATAGCAGCACAGATTTGTTTATATTCTGCTAGCTCTGTTACCGCTTCAGCAAAAATCATATCAGCACCGGCTGCTACATAGGCTTGCATACGTTCAATTGCGGCATCCATACCTTCGTTAGCGATCGCATCGGTACGTGCAACAATCACAAAATCGTTATCACCTCTTGCTGTTACGCAATGTTCAATGCGCGCCATCATTTGTTCAGGTAGCACTAAACTTTTGTTCGGGCGATGGCCACAACGTTTTGCGGGAACTTGGTCTTCAATTTGGCACGCGGCTGCACCGGCCTCAATTAATGATTTGATCATAACGGGAATATCAAAGCCCGTATCAACATCGACTAGCAGAGGTAAATCACATACGCGGGTGATGCGTTTAACATCGGTTAGTACGTCATCTAACGTAATCACGCCTAAATCAGGTAAGCCTAATGAGCCAGCAGCGACACCACCACCGGAAACGTAAATAGCTTTCGCGCCACTACGTTGGGCTAAACGCGCATGATAGGCGTTGATGGTACCAAAGATTTGTAAGGGATGATTGTCGGCGACGGCTTGGCGGAATTTTTGTCCTGGAGTCATGGGATTTCCTTATTTGACTGGCTTCTCTCTTCACTGGGTATTATTGAATAAATCAATTTTTTCAGCTCCGTCATCCCGCGGCTTGACCGCGGGATCCA
>CAXBIY010000023.1:0-14280 GCA_963975985.1 uncultured Gammaproteobacteria bacterium | reverse complement strand
CCTGGTCGGCACTGCTATTGCTCCAGTCTGATAGGACGATAGCAAAATCTTTATTGACGTGAAATGCTGCCTGCTTAGGCGCGATGACCATCGCGCCATAAACGCCTTCTTGTT
This sequence comes from uncultured Gammaproteobacteria bacterium, assembly GCA_963975985.1. Taxonomy (GTDB): domain Bacteria; phylum Pseudomonadota; class Gammaproteobacteria; order JABDGN01; family JABDGN01; genus CAXBIY01. The sequence continues at coordinate 14,166 of CAXBIY010000023.1, read as the reverse complement.
CTTGAAAATCAGAATGCGCGTGATACCAATACGTACCGGATTGATGTAAGGTGAAGTGATAACGAAAAACCCCACCCGGAGGAATGGGTGGCTGGGTTACGCCGTCGACGCCATCCATTTTCCAGGGAACAATCAATCCATGCCAATGCATACTGGTGCCACGGTCGAGATGGTTGTAAACATTGATAGTGACGGTATCACCTTCATTGAAATGTAATGTCGGTGCGGGAATTTGGTTGTTAACCGCAATGGCTCTCACCTGTTTACCAGCAAAGTTGACTTGCTTGTAGGCAACCGTCAGATTAACAGTGCGCTGTTGTGCTTGTGCCGATAGCGTAACGCTCAATAGACAGAAAGTAACCAGGGATAGCAGGGTCAGATGAAGGGGCAACAAGATTGTGCGCATGAATTTTTCTCAGTAATTAAAGCTAGTGAAGCATCTTGACATTAACCTTAAGGTTAATGTCAAGCTGTGGATGCTATGATAGTACAACCCCACGAGTCGTTCAGCAAGGAGAACACAATGCCTACCATTATTCCGAATTATCATCCTATTTTTGTGCATTTTACTATCGCGTTAATGGTGACATCCTTTGGCATGTTGTTGCTACATTATCTATTCAAAACAAAACCACAGCTCCGACAAGAATGTTTAATCGTGTCACGTTGGTGTTTATGGTTAGCCGCTTTGGTTTCCATTTTAACCGTCATCGCCGGCCTGCATGCTTATTATACTGTTGCTCATGATGCCGTTACTCACAAGGTGATGACCATTCACCGTAATTGGGGCATCGTGACATTTGTGGCCATTTGGGTAGCGGCTATTAGCTCGTTTGTGCTTTATCTAAAACAAAAGCCACCACGTTGGTTGTTCACGGGTGTATTAGCCATCGCTGTGGTGTTAGTCATGGTGACGGGTTGGTACGGTGCTGAACTGGTGTTTCGTTATGGCACTGGTGTTATGTCATTGCCACAGTCTGAAGGTGCAGGTCATCAGCATGATAGTGTCAATAACATGGTGGCTCATGTTGACTCAGGTAATCATGAGCATTAGATTTACTGGGTAGACATTATTGCTTATCTTATACCTTCATCAACCCTCTGTTCATGCGTACAGCGGGTTGAAACTGAAGCGTGCGAAATGCCAATCGATTGCTGCGTTCTGTGATATTTTATGAGACTAATTCAGCACGTTGAGGTGCAAGCTGAGGATACTCAGTGCGCCTAACCAATACTGCTAATCGATAATAGGCACCAATTCGCCGCGTCATGCAGCCTGTTAACTGACCTTCGGTGGATTCATAATGTGTAATTTTCAAGGTGGGGTTGTCACCTAACATCTGAGTTAAATTACGGGTAATATCGGCAAAGATACACTGAGTAAACGCACCAATACAGCGCCGCGTAAGTGATAAATGTGTATCATCATCCACTAATTTTTCAAAGATGACGATACGACCATTCGGTGCTAATACTCGTTCGGCTTCACGTAAGGCCATGTGTGGGTGCGGGATTGAAGCGAGTGATAACGGAAAATAAATTTTATGGAAACGTTGCTCCGGTGGAAATGGCAAGCGTTGTGCATCACCAAGCATGCAGTGGGCATCAGGAATATGATATTGAGCTGCTCGTCGCTTCATTTCGCTGACCATGCGTGACGAAAAATCAAACGCCCACACGGTGGTTGGGTTGGTTGATGGAGGCAAACAGTCAAAATCTAAGCCACTGCCTTCACCCACACATAAAATGTGATCGCTAGGTTGGATGTCGAGTAATTCCATTGCGCGTACCCGACCAGGGCGAAATCCAGTGACAATGCTATCCCAGCAGGTTGCAGCCATGGCTTGATAGCAGCCATCTTGCATGCGATGTGTTGTGCGTTGCCAACAGCTTGGAGATGTTTCTGGAGACGGTGGGTGTTCATTAAACATGCTGATTCTCCTTCAAGTATATTACCCATCGTAAACCTTAGCTTAGGGATAGAGTCAAGCGTGTAATTTCCCTAGTCGCTTCACAATGTGGCATTGCAGGAGTGCTCGTCGTTTATGAGGCAAAAAAATGAATGAATAGCGGCAGATCGACGGGTAAGGTAACTTGACCTTGGACTATAGTCTAAGGTCTATACTGTCAAACAGGAGTAACGAATGAGCACAATGACGATTGGTCAAGTGGCAAAACAAGTTGGTGTGAGTACCGACACGATACGATTGTATGAACGCGATGGTTTGCTCGATAAGCCTGCCCGTTTAAAAAATGGTTACCGCTTTTATACCGAGGCAGCCATTCAGCAATTGCAATTTATACAACGTGCCAAAGTGATGGGGTTTACGTTACATGAAATACAAGAATTACTGGTGATTCACCGAACCTCTAGTCAATCTTGTGGCGATGTTAAACATCGAGCGCAAGTCAAGTTGCAATTGGTGAATGATAAAATTCAGCAATTGAAAACCTTGCAAAACAAGTTGAAATCGTTAGTGCGAGAATGCGAAACGCATAAACCTGACGATTTGTGTTCCATTTTTACTTAACTGACGAAAAGGAGAATCTGATATGTCATCATTATCGTGGACAAAGGGATCGTTAATCGGTGCGGTTATTGGCGCAATTGCCGCTTCATTATGTTGTGTGTGGCCGCTAGTGCTATTAGCGTTCGGTATTGGTGGTGCGTGGGTGAGTACACTCACACATCTAGACTTTTTACGGCCTATCGGCATTGTGGTCACAGTTTTTTTTCTGGGTCTTGTTTATTGGAAACTGTATATAACCCCGAGACGTTGTGCAACTGAGCAACGCTGTGCAAAACCAGCGATACGACGATCACAACGCCTTATCTTTTGGATTGTGGTCGTGTTGTTAGTGTTGTTGCTGGCATTTCCTTGGTATGCCGCTTTATTTTATTAACAGAAGGAGAGAGAGAATGCGAATGAAACATTTATTGATGGTATTACTTGCTATGAGGTTATTGTTCTCATCGGCTTTCGCCGTGGAATCCACACCTTCAACCACCCAAACGGTTACCCTGTTAGTCCCCAGTATGACGTGTGCGGTTTGCCCTATCACGATTAAAAAAGCATTGCATCATGTTAGCGGTGTGACGCACGTGTCTGTGGATTTTAAAGCTAAAACGGCAAGTGTGACGTATCACCCTCAACAAGTGACCGCAAAAGCGTTAATGCAGGCAACAGATGATGTGGGGTATCCATCCGTGGTTAAAAAAGGAAAAACATTATGAAGGTAGTGATTATTGGCAGTGGGTCAGGGGCATTTGCAGCCGCGATTCAAGCGACAAGCAGTGGTGCTGATGTCGATATTATTGAAAGTGACACCCTCGGTGGCACTTGTGTGAATGTGGGATGTGTGCCGTCAAAAATATTTATCCGCGCCGCTGAGGCGGCACACGCGCAATCCTCTCATCCCTTTTCGGGTCTAGGTAAAGTGGCAGTTACATTAGATAGGCGTTCACTGACACGCCAACAACAAGCACGCGTGGATGAATTACGACAAGCGAAATATGAAAATATTTTAGCGAGCAATACTAAGATTCATTTGATTCGTGGCACTGCACGTTTTCAGGATGCACACACATTGATCATTGATAGGAGCGAAAGTGGCACGCAATTATTAAAAGCGGATCGTATTTTGGTTGCGACGGGCAGTCGCCCCTTCATTCCTGCTATTCCTGGTTTACACGAGGTACCTTATTGGACCTCAACAGAAGCGTTGCAAACGGAAATTCAACCGACTTCATTAATCGTGATTGGTGGGTCAGTTATCGCACTAGAGCTTGCACAAGCCTACGCGCGCTTAGGCACAAGGGTAACGGTATTGGCACGTAGCACATTACTCTCGCATGATGACCCGGATATCGGCGTACAGATAAAAGCAGCTTTTGAGTCCGAAGGGATCAATGTCATCACACATGTTGTGCCTAGCCGCGTGGTTCATGATGGAACTGCTTTTCAAATCAGTTTACCAAATGGTTCGGTGATCACCGCTGAACAGTTATTAGTTGCTGCTGGACGGCATGCGAACCTTGCAGCGCTCAACATAGCGGCTGCGGGTGTGGCACTGGATGTTCACGGTAATATTTGCATAGATGATGAAATGCGCACGAATGTTCCGCACATCTATGCCGCTGGGGATTGCACGAATCAACCGCAGTATGTCTACGTTGCTGCTGCAGCGGGGAGTCGCGCGGCGGCTAATATGTTAGGTCGCCATACCAAACTTGATTTATCTATTATGCCAGCGGTTGTGTTTACCGATCCACAAGTCGCAACCATAGGTCTCACGGAGGCACAAGCGAGAGCTAACGGGATAGACGCACAAAGTCGCCTGTTAACGTTAGATAATGTACCGCGAGCATTGGTGTCGTTTAATACCCGTGGGTTTATTAAGTTAGTCATGGATAAACAAACTGGTGTGATAGTAGGTGCACAAATTGTTGCACATGAAGGCAGTGAAGCGATACAAACCATCGCGGTGGCGATGAAAGTCAAAATGACGGTGAAAGATTTATCTCGCATGCTATTTCCTTATCTAACGATGGTCGAAGGTTTGAAATTATGTGCACAAACATTTTCGAAAGACGTGAGCGCATTGTCGTGTTGTGCAGATACGGGTGTGGACGACGATGAAGAGCCTGCGCATGGGTGTTGTGCAAGCCAATCACCTTCGACAGCATCAACAGGATCAGGGCTATTGAGCCGATTGCGTGAGAATCCAATAGGTTCAGTGTTGCTTGTGGTAAGCGTTATTGCGGTTGGGGCGTTTATTTTTAAGCATTAAGCCTCAGTAATGAGGGCTTGTGAGAAAATCGGGAATTCAATTACTGTCTGTTGTTTGTCCAGAGAGTATGAAATATGATAGCCGTGAATATGTTGTATTGATTGCTGAATATCCGGCAGGCTAATGGGTAGTTTTATTTCTCCGTAATAACAAATATAATAGTATTATATCTCCCAATTTGGCGTTAGAGTATGAAAGTGACCTATGAAAACAGTATTGAGTATCAAATACGCAGCATGATCGATCAGTCTGAGCAATCAGCTTTGCTGAGAAAAGATTTTGCTAGCTTTGGTAGTTATCGACAAGTCAGCCGTGTGTTAAACAAGCTGATTGCACAAAAGCGCTTGGTAAAACTGGGCTTCGGTGTTTACGCTAAGGCTCACACTTCCGCTTATATTGACGAACCATTAATTGAGAATGGATTTGATACAACGGTTAGAGAGGCGTTAGATCAAATGGGTGTGCAATGGGAGCCTGCTAGTGCGGAACGAGATTATAACGCGGATGTATCACAGCAAGTGCCGACACAAAATGTGGTGCGGTTAAAAAACCGATTCAGACGTAAACTGGCTTATGGTAAACGTCAGCTCTATTTTGAAGGTAATAAAAATGCTCGATGACAGTATATTCATATCTTTAAATCGTCAGCAATAATCGACAGAACTGCCATCCTAACCACCTAATGCTAATATTCTCTTGCTGCGTTCACAGTAGTGTATTTGTATGGCGTTGTGTGATTTGTCAGAAATACTGCTGCAGTTGCACCCCCACATGATGAAGCTATTTAGCTACTGTAAAATAATCCTCTACAATCAATGTGTTATGTTGTGCCGTAGTATGATGCAGTGACCTTGACATGCTGGGGGGGCGGTGGTTCGAGTCCATTGGTGTCTACCAGTTTTAAGTCACTGTATTCCAATATCATCAAAATGTCCTTTTTGGGGCGAAGCCAAGTTTTACCAGTCATTTCACTAATTAAAAGTGTAGAATAGTCATCCAGGAAGTTTCAATTTTATGAATAGATGTGAGGACGCTGTGGAAGAAATAGATAATGATAAATTTGAAAATCTAGTTGATGAAATAAGAAAGCATTTAGATTCTAGTCGTCAAAATTGGTTAGTAGGAGCGGGAATTAGTTGTAACTCAAAAATACCTCTTATGCAATCACTCACCAAGAGAATATATGACATAATTAATGAGGATAGTACTCCTCCAGAGCAGAGGGAAATTTATAAGTCTTTATCTGAAAATTTACCGTCTACCGCGCATGTGGAGCATTATCTAAGTCATTTAGGCGATTTAATTGCACTAGCTCAGCGTGCCAAAGATAACAAGGCTACAATTAATAATAAAAGTTATTCTGGAGATGAATTGAGAGCATTGCATTGTTCCATCGTTAAAGCTATCGGTAATACGGTGCGCTATGGTTACGCTGATGAGGAGGTAGGTGATTTAAGCAAACCTATCGTTGAAGTAAAACATCATGTTAAATTTATCTCTGCTCTTTTTAAAAATAGAGAAAATTTGCTTGACCGTTCGCAATTAAATTTTTTCACCACGAATTACGATACTTTATTAGAAGATGCTTTATCCCTATCGCGTTATAAAGTAGTAGACGGATTTTCAGGTGGTGCTGTAGGTTTTTGGTCACCAAAACATGAGTTTTATAGTGAAAATAACTCAAATGCCATTTTTTTATATAAGTTACATGGTTCTATAGATTGGCACCATCATAAAGACTATGGTTTGGTTCGTGTAAGATACGGAACAAAATATCTAGCTGATTTGGATGATATTATGATTTACCCTCAAGCCACTAAGTACATAGAAACGCAACGAAATCCATTCGCTATTCTATTCGACGGGTTGCGAAATGTTCTTTCAAAAGAAGAAAATGTCTTATTGACATGTGGTTATAGTTTTGGGGACGAGCATATTAATTCAGAAATAGAGCTTGCTCTGCAAGATGAGAATAATAAAACTACCGTAATAGCTTTTATAAAAGAAAACACTGATGATGACGATGGTGTTTCAGTAAATACGACTCTTGATAAATGGTTAAATAATCCTATTTTTGGCAAAAGAATTTATGTCGCGGGAGAAAAAGGTATTTACTATAATTCTACTCAAGTTATTCCTGCTCCTAAAGATCCTTTAACTTTGTGGATGTTTTCTGGGTTAACTGATTTTTTGAGCACAGGAGTGATTAGTAATGACTGATTTATTCCAAGTAAGAGAAGATTTGAAAATTGGTAGAGTTATTGAGGTTAGTGGTAATGGTGTTCGCATCGAGTTAGATAATAAAATATCAGAGTTAACTCGTTCAGTAGATGGACGTGTCTACCCGGTTGGCCAGCTCGGAAGTATGGTGAAAATAAATTTTGGACGAAAAGTGTTATTTGCTTATGTCCGTATGCTTCGTATGCGTTCTGATATCGTGGCGGAATTAAATATCAATGCACCTTTGTCAGATGACACTCGTATATTAGAAGTTGATTTGTTTGGTCAAGGCGAATGGAATAGAGTGGAGGGGAAGCTAGCGTTTAATCGTGGTGTTGAAATCCATCCATTGCCACAACAAGATGTATTTCTGTGTTTAAGCGAGGAATTGGAAAAGATCTATATTGCTGCGGAACAGTTATCTGCTGAACATGTAGTAAGTCCAATGATAGCGATTGGCACGTATGTCGGCAGTAATAATGCTATTTGTCGCACTAATATAGATAAAATGTTTGGTCATCATTGTGCAATATTAGGCTCCACAGGTTCCGGTAAGTCTGGAACAGTAGCTGCTATTTTGCATGCAGTACTAGCTAGTAGTGGGCCAGCTAACGAGGCGATTCAGCCTAAAATAGTTATAATAGATCCTCATGGTGAGTATGCGAAAGCTTTTACTGAAAAAGCGGAAGTTTATTGTGGGTATAATGAATCTTCTACAGGTGACTTATCTATGCAGCAGTTAGATCTTCCTTATTGGTTAATGTCAACCAATGAATTTCGCGCTTTAGTGATTGGGAAAACTGAGCATGAAGCTACAAGTCAAAATAATATGATCTTTGAAGCTGTGTCTTATGCTCGTTTATTAAATCAAGAAATAGTGGAAAATATTAGTGAAAACCCTGAAGGTGGCAGTGTATTAAACCCTACCGCTGGATTTGATGAGAATACAATAATGTCATTTGATAGAGATAGACCTATACCATTTTGTTTATCTGACGTTGAAAATCATCTTGAAATGCAAGGAAGAAAACTTAAATCTACAGATAAGTTGGCTCCGTCAAATGACATAAGGATAAAGGTAGATTCTATATTAAGGAAAATGCGAGTTCTAAAAAGTAACCCACAATTATCATTTGTTATGCAAGAATATAAAGAAAATGGTTCTAAGTTATTATCAAAAATATTAGCACAGTTTCTTTGCAAGGGAATTGATGTGAAACCTTTGCGTATTATAGATATTTCAGGTCTTCCTAATGAAGTGGCTGGAGTGTTAACTGCTCTGATCGCCCGCTTACTTTTTCAATACAAATTTTGGCAAACTCCAGAACAGAGGAGAATGGATCCCATTCTTTTTGTTTGTGAGGAAGCTCACCGCTATGTGCCAAATCATGGTGAAGCGCAATATAGAGAAGCCCAGCAAGCAATTCGAAGAATCGCTAAAGAAGGGCGTAAGTATGGTTTAGGGCTTATGCTGGTATCACAGCGACCTTCTGATGTTGAATCAACCGTATTGTCACAATGTAATTCATGGATAGTTTTGAGATTAACGAATGCTCACGATCAAGAGCATGTTGCTAAATTCTTACCTGATAATTTGATTGGTTTAACCAAAATGTTACCGTCATTAACAAGACGAGAAGCCATATTCATCGGCGAAGCGGCTGCGCTTCCAAGTCGGATAAAAATCAATAAATTGCCTAAAACACAATTGCCGGATTCACACGATATTAGTTATATCGAGGCTTGGGTAGCTAAACCCGCCAGTTATTTAATAGATACGGTGACTGCTCGTTGGCTGGGTCACGCAACCTAGATAGAGCACTTAAAGAAAATTATGAATTTATGAATTGCGATCTTTCGTAAAGGGATTATTTAAAATCGTCTCTAAATAGTCTACAGTTATCGATATTACGCATCAAGGGGGGCGACTCTCTGCTCTTTCATATTTTTTTATACTATGATTTACTAAAATAATCATAGACTGTTTACTACGATATTTATCTTTATAGAGGTATTAAATTTAATTAAAATGTAAATAAAAATATGTTCTTTAAATTTCTTCTTTAAGTGAAAATGGCAAAAATCAATCTAAATCGAGCTCTTTGATACGCATAATTCTTACATCATGTAATGTCATTTCATCATCATCACTAGTTTTGCTAATGGCTTCTTTTGTGAATTTATCAATCATGAGGCCCTGGTAAGAATAACGAGTAACAATAGCTCTCCTATCATGAGGCGCTGAAACCATAGCTAAATGGTCAAACTTAATGATTTCTCTATTTATATGCCTACATAGCCTCCCCATATAGATATCATCTTCTAAATGATTGCACTCAGTAAATTTTTTATTACAAATTGAACAATTCCCAGTAGCTAAGAATAGTCCTGGGGAGAGATATATGGCCTGGGAAGGAAATATAGATTTTTCCATAGACTTCAGGTGATTATAGAGATTTTCTAATCCTTCAAATTTCCCAATTTTCATTGATACTTCACAATATTCTTGAGCGTCAATTAATACATCCCAAGCTTTAGAAAATTCACTATTTTTAATTAACAGCCAACATTCAAGAGATGATTTTAAAGAGCTTAGCATGCATTGTTGTTTAAATAATCCGTTAGCTGATTTTTCATCTTTCTGGTTTATTGCTTGTTGTTTAAAATTTTTAAATAACATAACTAAATCACAAAGTTTGTTAACCTGCTCTTTTTGTAGCTTTTCCGAGCTGGTGAAAACATTAAATTGCTGAGCCTCATCTATTGCCTTTAAGAAGATTTCAATTATTTTCGACATGTTATATTTTTCTTTAGTCATTTTTTTATTCTTCGCCTGACTGTAGGGCTGTGTGTATTTTACTAAGTGCTGTTTTTACTTCGCTGCTTGGCCCTTCGTATTTAATACTCATAAATTTTCCTTTTTCAGAACTTTCAGTAATTATTTCAAGTTTAGCGGTAGTTTCTTTACCCAGATATTTGCTTTTCAGATATTCAAAGATAACATCGCCTAGTTCCGTTAAAGAGATTTCAAACAATAGACGACCAATGTAAATAACTGGAGCGACCCAATCAATTGATCTTTGAACAAGGCAAACGTCGGGACAACTGTAAAGATCAATGTCTATTTTATCTTTGGCAAATTTATAAAATGTATTAGTAGTATCATGGTAATATTCATTTTCATCTTTTGCAGAGTAACTTGCAGGAATAATTGTTATATTCCTAAAACCAGATCTAGGTAAATTCCAATTTGTTTTTTTGATTGTAATGCTCATAAGTGTTCCTTGTTAAGAAAGTTAAATAAATAAAGGCAATGTTTTCTTGTTCTGTCTTTTATTCATAATCAGCTGATAGAATAAAGGCATTACCGCTTGAGCTCCCAATCTTCCGATATTTTTTTGTCTTTTTTTATGTGCTTGAATAACTTTAGAAATAAGAGGATTTTCTTTGGCAAGTTTTATCATTAAATGGCTATTTTTAACAAAGTTAATCGTTGCAACTCTTAGCTGCTTTTCATGCTGGATTTGCTCTTTGGAATTAACCGCTTGCTTTTTTAATGTGAAGGCTTTTTTATAAATTTCAAGGTGGGGTGAGATTTTATTTGTTCCCAAGGTATGATGTTAATAATCTCATGGCCTAGAATAGTATTCCATTGGCGCATGACGCTTTCTTTAACATGATGAACACTACTGAGTGCTTCACTAAAAAGGTTAATTAAGTAAAATTTTGGTGCGCTGAAAAACCCAGTGAGTCAATGCTGTATCGTCGTTGTGTGGCATAACCGTTGGCCATAGCATTATTCAACACATAGTTATTCTCTAGATTGCGCGGTCAAGCCGCACAATGACGGGGTTACAAAGAGTCATAGGTCATTTTATTCCCTCATGATAATTAAGGGAGAATGATATAACAGATAACAAATATAATAGTTTTCACCCATCTGTGTTGCTTTTTTCCTCCTGTAATATATGATAAGTGTATGTTTCAGGAGTAAAAATGAATATAGAACAGTTTTTCTACGAACATCCCGTTTTCCGATATGAAGAATTTGCTGCATGGAAAGTTACGCAGGGAGATATCAAGCCTGGCTCTGTTAATATGGCGCTGCAGTATTATGTTAAATCAGGCCAGCTTCGATTGATTCGACGCAAATTATACGTTGTGATACCACCCGATCAGTCGGCAGATGATTTTATTGTGGATCCTTATCTTGTTGCGGCCAAAGCAAGCGATGATAGTGTGTTGGGTTATCATAGTGCGTTAGCCTTAATGGGTATGGCGTATTCTAGTTTTGGGCAGTTTACCTATATTACGCAACGAAAAAATAAATCATTTGAATTTCAAAACCAATGGTTTCAACCGGTTTCATTTTCCACTCGATTGCAAAATAAAGTATTTACTTATGTTGAGACGATCGATCGGCAGGGTGTATCCATTAGCGTCACGAATGTCGCGCGTACCTTTGTTGATGTGTTAGATCGGGTTGGATTATCAGGCGGTTGGGAAGAGGTTTGTCGAGCTGTCAGCAATATTGTTGTGCTGAACGTTGATGAAGTTATTGAATATTGTTTGTTATTGGGTAATGCTCGCTTGAACGCCAAAGTAGGGTATTTTCTTAGCCAGCGAGAAGGGGCTTTTGCGGTGAACGAAAAGCAATTACAACCTTTGCTAGTAGCCGTACCGAAAACACCGGTTTATGTATCAAAGCGTTCACAAGAAAAATGCCAGCTAGTTAAACCTTGGAATATTTTATTACCTGAATCTGTCGTTAATCGAACATGGGAAGAGCCAGATGCTGACATCTAAGCAACAACTGATAAAAGAAGCAAAATCGCGTGGTTACAAGCCAGAGATACTAGAGAAAGTGTATCGTTTGCTCGATATCTTTAAACAAATCATGTCTGTGCCGTATTTGGCAGAACGCTTAGCGTTGAAGGGTGGTACGGCATTGAATTTGTTTTGTTTTCAAGATATACCCCGGTTGTCAGTCGATATTGATTTGAATTATATTGGTGAGCTTGATCGTGAAAAAATGCTAGAAGAAAAACTCGTCGTTATAGACGCCATCCATCAGATTTTGCTGCAGAATCAGTTTGAGCGCCACCGATCGCCTATGCATCACGCGGGTGGGAAAATGGTATGGTTTTATAATAGCTTACTCGGGCAACGCGGTTCTTTAGAAATCGATATTAATTTTATGTATCGACAACCTTTATATCCTATTGTTTATCAAGCTTCAAATATCAATGACGATGAGAGTTGGCAAGCACCCATGTTAGATGTGCATGAGATAGCCGCAGGAAAATTATCAGCATTATTTAATCGACATGCTAGCCGCGATTTATTTGATGCACATTATTTAATGACGAAAGTGGAATTAGATGCTAAAAAGCTAAGAGAAGCCTTTGTTATTTATCTGGCCATGACACAAGTTGATTTGTCTTCATTGGAATCAAGAATTACCGAATATGATTTAACGGATTTGAGAAATCGTTTGTTACCCGTCATGCATCAAGAATCATTGCCAAGAACATTGCCTAAATTGAAAGTGTGGGCTGAAACAATGGTTGCCGAGTTGCAATATGCTTTGTCAGTGATTTTGCCGCTAAATGAAAATGAAGAAAAATTTATTCAGCAAATACGAATAGAAGGCAAGGTATCTCCTGAGTTAGTGACTCATGATGAAGCCTTGGCCAATAAAATAATCTCGCATCCAGGTATAGGTTGGGCCATGAAAAAAGCAAAGGAATTATAAAGTGAAATTATTAAGAAAAATTTATTATTGCAGCGCTATATTAGTTAGTTTTTTAACATTCTTGACGCTTTCTATACCATTTTATTATGAACATATGCTGTCACATTTACATGTGATTAGTTGTATCTCATTATTTTTTTTATGTTGCTGCTTAGGTGGTGGTGTAACTTTCCTGATGTTTTGTAGTAAAGATACACGTTTGATGAAAATCAAACCAGCACTGAGAGGGATTATTTTGTTGCCTAATACGATTACACCTATACAGCAGAAAGATAGCCAGGAAAATCAGGTTTTTTTGTGGTACTTCACTAAAATAGGATTCCCTGTTTTGGCTATATTGAGCAGTGTTATAACATTATCAATTGTTTTTAGATTTAGTGAACAGACTAATTTGATCTTGGAAGTGATCGGAGTTATATTATTTTCGGTATTGATTTGTTGGCATGATCTTTTAGCTGAGAATCGATATAAATATAAGTTCTTTTATTTATATGGGGTAGTGACGGCTTCGCTGTTATTGCTGTCATTTTCTCGAATAACAGCAGGCATTTTTCTCGCTAGCCATTTGTTTAGCAACTCTATTTTGTTGCAAGTTTTTATGCTTGTAAGTGTGATGTTGATAGTCACGGTGACTAATTGTATGGTTTTTGCTTTCTTAAATTCAAAGCAAAAAATGGAACGATCTGCTCTTCAATATGTTTTTGGCGTGGTTGGTTTGTGGGTAGTATTGTCTGGTTTGTTTTTGGTTTAGCTAAGTGATATCGAAAGCATAGATCATTACGTCAATTCACCAAGCTTAATAACAAATCACATCCAATATTGATATCGTTCACGCTCAATGTTAGTATTCCCACACTGCATTCACAGCGGTGGGGAACTGCACCCCAGTTGCACTCCCAAATGATGAAGCAATTTAGCTACTGTGAAATAATTCTCTACAATCAATGCATTATGTTGTGCCGTAGTATCAAGCAGTGACCTTGACATGGTGGGGGTCGGTGGTTCGAGTCCACTCGTGTCTACCAATAATTTCAGTTTTTTTGGTTTTTTTCCAATGGCGAGGGTTCTCCTCCTTTACATCACACTCTTACTCGGTAGTGATGTCTCTAGATTAGTGTTTCAACAAACATACGCTCAGCGCACAATTAATTCACCTGCATACATGTTCATTTGGCAAGTAAATGGATATGTGCCTGGCGCTAATGTGCCTAACTTAATGGGGTAGGTTTGATTAAGCGGCAGTTTTTCATGTATGCCTAGGCTTTCAAATACAATGATTTCTGAGCAGCTGGCGCTATCGGTACGCATAAACTCAATTGTGATGGGTTTGTTCGCGCTGACTTCGATTTTAGCGGGCGAGTAAACGCCATCTTTTACTTCAACGCGAATGGTTTCATCAT
>CAXBIY010000022.1:0-17778 GCA_963975985.1 uncultured Gammaproteobacteria bacterium | reverse complement strand
ATGATGAAACCATTCGCGTTGAAGTAAAAGATGGCGTTTACTCGCCCGCTAAAATTGAAGTCAGCGCGAACAAACCCATCACAATTGAGTTTATCCGTACCGATAGCGCCAGCTGCTCAGAAATCATTGTATTTGAAAGCTTAGGCATACATGAAAAGCTGCCCCTTAACCAAGCCTACCCCATTAAGTTAGGCGTATTAGCGCCAGGCACATATTCATTTACCTGCCAAATGAACATGTATGCTGGCGAATTAATTGTGCGCTGAGGGTGTGGGTGATGTTGTAAAAACCATGCTGACGCTTAAGCCTTTTTCAGGATTCAACTGTATATTTAAACGGGCACCCAGTGCATTCATAATAGAGTTCACAATAGAGAGTCCTAAGCCTAAGCCGGTTGAATGAGACTCAGCGTATTTGTTGAAACGATAAAAACGTGTCGTGATTTTTTCAATTTCTGACAGAGGCAAGCCTGGTCCTTCGTCAACAACCGATAGTACAAGCATATCAGCCGACTGATTTGTGATAATGTTTATACAACTATTGCTTGGACTATATTTAATCGCATTAGTTAGAATATTGGACAAGGCATTATGTAAAAGATCTTTATCAGCACGGATTTCACCTTCGACATTAGACTTTATTATAATTTGTTTTTCATCCGCTAACGCCTCATGAAACTCTATGACTTTATCTACTTCATCACGAATCACCAAGGTTCCAAATGTAAATTTTTTATCGTCGGCACTTAAACGTGCAAGAAATAATAATTTATCAATAAGATTGGATAAGCGGCGGTATTCTTCAACATTAGACACTACCTGCTCTTGCACTTCTGCTTCATGCTGATGTTTCATTAAAAAACGTTCATTTGATATCATCAAATTATTAATCGGCGTACGTAATTCATGTGCAATATTAGAGGCAAATGATGACAGCTCTTCGTGACTCGTTTTTGTTTGCACAATAAGATGGTTAATTTCACTTAGCAACAAAGCCAATTCCGAAGGCAAGTGAGCTAACTCAACGGGCTCTAAGGTATTAGGTGTCAGGGATTTAATTTTATTCACAAACAAATTGAGCGGCTTCAAGCCTAGCTTCACTAAAAGAATCACAAAACCAAAAAAAATCAGAATAAAGACAAGTGAAATAATCATCATACTATGTTTAAACTTCTGCAAGATTTTCACATCCGGGGTAATATCTAGCAACACTGAAACAGCATATGGCACGTCTTTCAGTCGTATCACGGTAGTAAATGCGACATACACTCGCCGGTTATGCTTAATTTCGACAGGTGATGTTCGGTCTGACATTTTATCTAATGCCGTCATCATAGGCTGAAGACCTGGTGTCTGAATCAATAACTTACCCGCTTGTCTTATTTGAATGAAATATTGATAATGATTCGCGCCAGGCTCTAAAATGACTTCCTGTTTTAACGCTAAAGCTACATCACTACCTGATTTAGCCAGTATTTCACTAAGAATCGCTACTTCATTATGAAATGAATCGGCGTAAGCATCACGATAGTTCATTAGCAACATGTGATACAAAAAGAATGTCAAAATAATAAAGGCTGAAAAAAATACGGCTGCGGTAATCGCAACTAATCGCCGAGCCAATGACTCTCTAACCCACTGAATCATATTTTTTTACTTCTATATTCAAATACATAACCAAACCCTCGCGAGGTATGAAGCAATGTATTAATGCCATTTGTTTTTATTTTATCTCGCAAACGCTTAATCGCCACATCAACGATGTTAGTATCTGCGTCAAAATGCATATCCCAAATATTCTCAGCTAAGACCGTGCGTGACAATACATGTCCTTCTCTTTGCATGAAAAATATTAACAATGCGTATTCTTTTGGGGTTAGCTGAACGAGTTTTCCTGACACCGTGACTTTGTTCTTAATGGTATCAACCACCACATCATGATAACTTAAATCGCTCTGCTTTGTTGATGACCCTCGGCGTGATATCGCCTGTATTCTTGCTAATAATTCTGAAAATGAAAAAGGTTTCACCAAATAATCATCCGCACCGGAATTTAGCCCCATAACTCTATCCGCAATCGCATCACGGGCTGTTAAAATTATCACGGGAGTTTCGTCGCCCTTCTCTCGTATTTTTTTCAGTACTGACCAACCATCTAATTTTGGCAGCATAATATCTAACACGATAATATCGTATATAAATTCTTGCGAGTAAAATAGTCCATCAACACCATTGTCAGCAACATCAACAACGAAGCCATTTTCTAGCAAGCCTTCCTTAATATAATCAGACGCTTTTTTTTCATCTTCAATCAACAATAATCGCATAACCATCTAACTCGCTTGACTTAATATCGGCTTCTTTAAACAACTAGAACATAATAAAACCACAATAAAGAGTAACACATACCCTACCGCGATGGCCACAAATGCCAACTGAATCGTCGTCAGGATATAAATGCAACCACCCAGCCCGATCCCCATCAAGTTGCCTAATTTGCTTGCGCTCGTACCTAGCCCAACAACCATTCCTTTTTGTTTAGCGGGTGTACGCTGCACTAACAATGAAAAAGGCATCGTACACGTCACGCCTAAACATAGCCCCCATAAACAAGACGATAGAACAGCCAGCGATATACTCTGTGAACTTGCATATAACAATTGTGAAATAGCCGCCGTTAACAAACACACTAACAAGCCATACCTCGCCAAAACTACATGCTGATTGAGCTGATAACTCCATCGACCAACCATCATCGAGGAAAGAATAATGGCACCCGCTATCATGGCATACAACACACCTACTGTTAAATTGTTACCTGCTAAATTATCAATAACGTATAAAGAAAAAAATGAAGCACTCATCCATTTCAATGTTTGCCCACCCACAATCAGCAGGCATAAAAAAGCATTTTCTCTAGAAATGGCTTTGATACTAGACCAACTGAATAACCTTGGCATTCTGAATGGCTGATAACTTGTTTCGGCTAGCACAACAACCAATACGACACATACACTAGCAAACATAATCCCTGCTATCAAAAAAATTGCATCATATGAAATGTAATGTGCAATAGCACCGCCCAACACTGGGCCGATAATAGAACCTAATGCCATGACAGCTTGAACCTTACCTATAAAATACCCATGCTTTTTTTCTTCTGTTGAACACAAAAGCCAAGCTTGAGCAGCGGCTGTAAATCCAGCAAATCCACCTTGAATAAGGCGCAAACATAATACCTGCCATAAACTGCTCGCCATAAAAATCATGATTTGTGTTAAAGCTAGCACTACGCAAGCTCTTACAATCATTTTTTTATAACCTAAATGCTTGCCGAGATAAGCCCAAATCGGCGCTGAAATGATCGTAATCCCATAGGGCGCCATATAAATTAGCGTTGTCCAAATAGATTGGGCATGTAGACTATGACTATGCCCAATCTGTCTTACTATCAAAGGCCAATATGGATCGGCCATATCAAGGCAAGCAATAACCAATAGCTGTGATAATAGTAAATAGATGACTTGCTTATTAATCGACATTTATATTGTCAGTCCTCATAAATTTAGCCAGTGGATTATTCAAGTTAACAAACAAACCATCGCGATGGTACTGCTCAGTCAATCGCATGCGTAATAATGCTCGACAAATCCAATCTTGCTTCATGATTGCCTGGTACTCCATCTTCCATCGAGATGACGTAACCGTGTCTTTTAGCTTCATAAAGCACGCATGCGTTACTTCAGCGACTTGATGCCATAACACTTCTTCTTCACAATCAAAATATTGAGTTAATAAAATTATCACTTCACCCAAATGTGATTGGTAAACTGTATGGAGCAAATTATTACGTGGAATTGCCGAATCTGAAGCCATCACCTTAGTCAACGACTGCACAGCCTCACTATCGATATCATTAAACACATTCGCATCAATATCAATACCATCAAAATCTCTCGCAACAAAACGTTGGATTTCACCTGATTTAAACACCGCCAATGTGTTCTGCTGATGCCCTTCCAATGCCACACCGTAACGCAGATACAACGTTAAATAACTGTTAATCACCTGCGTAGCATATTTATTAAAATAAGCTTTCGCACCATTCACATTAATCACACCAGCCATCATCATTTGCTCTATCAATACCGGTTTGTTAGTGAACGGTGAGGCTTCAAATAATGAGGCAACAACCACACAGCTTTCATCCAGCGCTGTTTTGTTATTCGCACTCTCCCTGAAAATAACACCGAGATGACTGGCACCATCGCCAGATCCATCTTCCAAATAGACCCCTGCAACTTCTGGCAACATGTCTAAACAATTGTCAAAGTTATTTTCTGTAACAAAAATATCATGCAACACATCACTCGCTATCGAGGCATTCTTAACAGAGCACGGTGATAATGTTCTGAAAACGCTGGTCGCTTGGATTGCAACGGGTAGCTTGATGTAAGGCGCATTAACATTCCCCACTGGCTTTAGCGTTCTAAACGAAAGTGTCGGTGAAGCTTTTATATGAACACCATCAAAAAAACATAGCCATTGTTTATTAATATGTGCCTGGAATTTAGCATGGATTATCTCTTTTTCTTGCCATGGGTGCACAGGAATCGGCAGATATTCACTGACATCCAACCCAAGACTTTTCAGTGCATCTTCCCAAGCATTATACTCATCAGGAAAGACGGATGCGAACCAAGGACAATAACGTTGCTGTTCGATTGACTTGGATAATGACAACCCAGATATATTTTTATGAATGGCGGCAACGGAAATATTAACAGTTGGACCAAACTCCGGCGAATACGCTAAAGTATCTTGCATTGAAAACCCATATTTTGTTTTACTACAAGGGTGGATAGGATGGCCTTGCGAAACAAATTGTTCCATAAATAAGCTTTCATCAGCAATAGTCTTATTCGCTTTAACCCAACTTAGCACATCTACATTACCGGTTTCACTTGTAGATATTTTCATGTCCTGCGCCTTACGTGCTGATTCATTTTCAGCCATGAGTGAATTTTTCTCATGGTCGTACAGCTCACTCAATAACCGTTCCCAAAGTTTATCATTTGCTAAATGTGCAACAAAACAATATAAGTAATTAAGAAAACCAACCAGTGAAACAACTTTTTTCACCTCACCTTTCTGCATGAAATATATATCATCAAAATCTAAGCAACGATACAAACTTGTAAAATTCACATTGCTAATATAAAGATTAATATCACCAGATGCCACATAAAACGTTAGCTGCTTATTTTTGAGCGAAAAAGGAATAAGTGACTCTCTGACAAGTGCCTGTATTAACCGTAACAAAGTACGCTTTTCACTCGTCGACCAAGCAGGTGCTAACACTGTAGGGGGTATTTGGTTAATCAATACGTTAGCTGTGGCTTCTTTCTCATTAGTTGCATACATAAGCTTTCTCCATGTGTTAATTGAATTGTCACAGCTAGAATAAATCACCCAAATGACAAGGATAGGCACAGTTACATGACAATATTGTCATCCACAACCGTGACACGGTTATCAAGTGAAATTTTATGCACCACCTTAGATGACAAAATTGTCATCTAACTGCATGCTAATTGTTAACTTTCTGGCGTAATCTGTTGCCAAGAGCCTATATACCCACCATATCTTTGATGTGGACTAATTAAATTAAAACGAAGGAAAACAAGAAATGACGACACACCCTCAATCTAATGAAAAAAGCCTATTAAATAAAGTTGCAGATGTGACAGTCTTATTTTGGGCCATCAAAATTATCTCGACCACTGTTGGTGAAGCCAGTGCTGATTTCTTTGTGCACCAATTTGGTTACATTTCAATTTTGGTGACTTTTTTATTGCTCGCCGCATCAATTGTGGTGCAGATACGTTTTAAACGTTATATACCCTGGATGTATTGGATGGTGATTGTGCTAGTTGCCGTTTTCGGCACCATGTTCTCCGATGGCATACATCATCTTGGCCTACCACTCAGCGTATCGTCAGCGATTTTCATAGTTGCACTGCTTTCGACCTTTGGTATTTGGTATGCCTGCGAAAAATCATTGAATGTCCATAGCATTCGCTCAACCAGAAGGGAAATGTTTTATTGGACAGTTATTTTGTTCACCTTCGCATTAGGTACGTCGCTGGGTGACTTGGTCGCGGGCACTTTCCATTTTGGTTATCTAGATGCAACGCTCATATTCGGTGCCGTGATGATTATCACACCCATCCTTTTATATTTATTTCGCGTCAACAAAATCGCACTGTTTTGGATAACCTATATTCTTACACGACCCTTTGGTGCAGCTGGTGCAGATTTGTTAGCGAAACCAACCGCTCGCGGTGGATTTGGATTTGGTGATGGCGCTATCAGCATTATCTTCATGAGTATTATTGTTGCACTCATCATTTACTTAACTATCGCACACAAAAAAGCTATGCTAGCAGAAGAAAGGGTGGGCTAGTATCGTAATAATCATCCAAGCCAATGATCACCTGCTGGTGGTCATTCACGCTTGCTTTATGAACAATTAATATTGAACACGACTTTTCTCTAACCAAGCATCTAAATCTTTTTGCAAATATCTGACGCTTCGCCCTAATTTCAAATAAGCTGGACCCGGCTTTCTCTTTTCAAGTTCACCGTAGCATCTGTCATGCTGTAAATATGACAAGCTCAATCCGATATATTGAGCGGCTTCTTTTTCATTCATGATTTTATTTTCACGCATCATCACGCTCCCATTGAGTGACTGTTATCAACAAACCTAGTCTTACATAAAGCGACACTGCTGGCTGTAGAGAAGTTGCGTGTCATAACTCAACGACATGAATTACCTACAGACATATCAAATCTCAATAAACATTGAACAATGCATGCCACATTAATTTCACCGACAATAGATGGCTACAAAAGTTTAACGTTAATTGACATTTTCAATTAATACAAAGTTCACCCCATCATTTTATTAGTTCGTGTTGTCTAAAGCGTGCTGCCTTGATGTAAATCGTACTGATTTGCTTAGTGTAATTACGACTGCTCATGATGCAGTGACATCATGAAGCTATAGCTTTCGCTACCAAGGTCGTGTTTGAGGATTTAATCTCTCAAGGCTTTCTTCCGCTTACACGATACGGACATTGCTATTTCATGGCTTCATTATTGGTTCATCATCGTTTTCTCCGGTTTAGTTGATTATTCGTCATTCGTCATTCGTCATTCGTCATTCGTCATTCGTCATTCGAATTATTGTGTCAATCATTCATCCGTAGTTTCATTTAAGTCATCCTATATTCATTCATTCTGCGTTCTATAAATCATGATCAGTTAACGTTATTGTTATTCAGTCAGGTTGCTTTTTTTCAGGTATTTCATTATTCATTAAGATTATCCTTATAAGATTCCTTTGTTAGTATTAATAGCTACATTCTTCATCACTTGTTACATAACGTCCTATCGTACTTTTTTTCGTCGCATCATCAGCACTACTGTTCATTAGTCTTCGTGATTGGATATTAATTATCCTGTCGGTATCACACGACAAACACATGGTGCGTAAACACACCATGGCATAGCGTAATCCAACAGAAATGGGACAATCTATCGATTGTCGTAGGATGGGCCTTGACTCGATGCCAATGCGATGAATCATGATACGGATGTATCATGCCATCAAGACAGTGACTTCTCAAAAAGCGAGCATAGCTGGCAGCGAGATATTGTATTGGGCGATTTCATCACCACAGGTCATCATCAAGATAGGGGTCCAACTCACAAACGTGAGGCTCACGACACAATGGACGGCATGTGACAGTTATCGTAGACGACATAACGTTTCATTACATTTCAGTAATTCATCAGTACGACTTAGAAATAAGCTTAACGCAAAGCAGAATATTCTGTCTAGTGGTTACCCCACAAAAATAAGTGTTTTTTTTAACAAACGCTTAACGCGTTTAAAAATAATGCGCCAAGGCCGCATGCATCGCTACTTTTTCGCTCGCGTAACGTTACCCACAATCACCCGTCCCTGTTGCTAAACATAAGACATTTCAAGTGGTTACTAGGATTTATATGGGTAACGTTACGCGAGCGAAAAAGCAGCGATGCGTTGGAACGCGAGTCGCGTGCGACCTGCGTCACTGCGTTTTTCGTCTCGCGTGACGCTCAACTGACGCAGTGACGCAGGTTGTATTCGTTCTTCACGAATACTTTGTCACCATCATGACAACGTAAGCACTATTAGTGCTTACGTTGTCATGATGGTGACAAAATATGGTACGTTAATCCGTAAGTGATGTAGGTTAATTAGCAAATCCCACATCACTTACAGAGTAACGTGCCACCATAAAATGGTAATGAATCATAATTTTCTTTACAACAGATTATTCAATCATTTAAAGAGCGTTCGCACTAAAAACTAACATTTATTATAGATTTATCAACATGTAAGTAATTTTAATAAAAAATATTATTTATATTAGAATAAGGCAACCTCACTTAAGCTATAAATTTTGAATTTTAATTACTGTCAACAATAATTTATTGCTAATGAAAACTTCTAGTTAGTTTTTTCCATTCTCAAACTCATAAGGGCTATTCAAAAATTCAAGTATTAAAACAGGATATTGATCGTGAATTAAGCAAAGCAACTGACTCAACAAAGGAAATATTGCATCTCCTGTTTTGACACTGCTAAGTGACATCCATACTGAAGGAAAATAACGAACTAACATACCAAGATAATATGAAACACAATAAAAAGAAGGAAGCAATGCTAACTTACAATTCGCAGATATGGGCTTTGCTATACATACATCACCAATATTCCCGAAACTCCCATCAAACAGCTGTGTAAGAAAAATATTTTCATGTTTCATAGTTAGCATATAGCTATCTCTATTTTCCAGAACCTCTTCTGTTACGAATGCGTTAACCAAACATTCCTTACTAGCTTTACCTTTTTTCACATAAACACAACAACTTTCAGGTTTAACATCTAGCTTAGTGATTACATATGTGGGTATACCCCCTCCTGCCCATGCTTCATATTCTCTAGCAAGATTGGGGAAAGTTGCGAGCAAATTAGAAAACTTGATCGTTTCGCCAATCCTAGGGACAGAATACCCCTGACAATAATTAACGCCTGATGTTGCATGCTTCAAATAGCTTTTATTCTCTATAGCTAGAATCAATTCATTCAATGTTCCACTACACATTTCAACTTTCAAATCACCAATATTTTTCATATTTTGGTCAGCAATAGTCTCCTTCCATTTCTGTGTAGCCAACCCATGGCTCGGTTTCATAGCAGCCTCAGAGCCACCCCGGGTTAACATTAATACAAGTGCTCGTGACAAACAAAGTACGCCGTAGTACAATAATAATGGCCGAACAGATAATGCTGCCTTTTCAGCACTAAGAAAAAATTCTCGCGCCTGATTAAAGTTTGACGTGATTGATAATATTAGCCGCTTATTTGCCTTGCGCCCGTGTCTCATAGCATAGGCTCTTGCTACTAAGTCATAGGTTTCATAATCTAAGAGCTCATGCCAAACATCTCGCTTCACTGTCCACCATGCCCATCACAAAATTCAATATTATGCTTAATAGCTTTAATTTCTTGCTTTAATTCTTGCTCTAGTTCAGCCTCCGTTGGCAAGTGAAATTGATAGGTACTAGTAAAAATCTGTTTGGCATTTTCACCCAATAAATATTTAGCCATTTTTTCTTTTTTTTGCGTGCATAATACCAATCCAATTGTAGGGTTATCATTACTTTGTTTAATTTCCTGATCAAAATAATTGACATATAACTGCATTTGCCCAAGATCAGCATGTGAAAGTGAGCGTATTTTTATATCTATAATGACATAACACTTTAGTATCACATGATAAAACACTAAATCAGCATAGAAATAGTCACCATCTAAGGTTAACCTTTTTTGACGCGCGACAAATGAAAATCCTTTACCAAGTTCTAACAAAAAATTTTGCATATTATTAATTAATGCTTCCTCGAGCTTGGATTCTACAAGTTGATGAGACTCTGGCAATCCTAAAAACTCTAAGACCACGGGATCTTTCATCACATCCTCGGGCTTATGGATTTCTTGACCACGACGCACTAGCTCTAGCAACCCTGCTTTATCTTTACTTTTTGCTAAACGCTCAAATAACAAACTACCTATTTGTCGCTCTAATTCGCGTGCTGACCAACAATTCTCAACAGCTTCTTTTTCGTAGAATTGTCTAGTTATTTTATGCTTAACACGCATTAATGCCCGATAATGCGTCCACCCTAAACCCACATTAAAAGAAGGAAGAGAAAGGCCACGCACTGCGTGACCTTTCTCTGTGGAAATGCTATCTGATTGATATTCAAGGTAAAATTTCCGCATCTCTTTGAGTGTGGTTATACTAAATCCTCGACCGTATAACTGCGTTAATCGCTCAGACATCTCTTTAATTAAAAAATGACCATATCTAGCACGTTTATCTCCCTCTTGCTCAGCTAAAACAATATCTTGCCCTGATAACCAATAAGCTTTTACCATTTCAGAGTCAACTGTACGTAAAACAGCTTGCTTAGCATTATTAATGTGCCCCACAATCCTATTTTCAAGCGTATTAAGATTCTGAATATTTGCTTTTTCAGCGATTGAAATACTTTGTTTAATTTTCGACATAGAAATCCTCAATTTTTATTAGACCACCTAAAAACTCATTTTTGAGCCAATCCGTTCCTCTAACTGCTTGATTGCACTAGCCCCTGGTGATAGGGGTCTGATTTTTTCAAAAGGCCTATTAAACAACACAATTATATCACATCAATCCAACCGCCCCACCGATTCAGCAATAAACTCGGGCGCAAGATGTGCATACTTCATGGTCTGTTCGATTTTTCGATGACCTAAAAGTTTTTGCACGACGTATAAGCTAACGTTTTTCATCACCAGTCTGCTAGCAAAGTCGTGGCGTAAATCATGCCAACGGAAATCTTCAATGCCAGCATCTTCTTTGATGATTTTTGTCCATGCTTTTTTGACTGACTTTAGTGGTTTTTCAGGCTGACTTAAATTTGGGAAAACGTAACGTGAATTCATACGCTGTGTTGGCTTAAGCCACTGGGCTAATGCTTGTTTCGCGGCTTTGTTAAGGGGGATATGTCTGGCTAAATAGTTTTTTGATTTTTCGACAAATAATGTACCTTGCTCAAGGTTGATATCTTGCCGTTTTAAATTGAGTAATTCGCTACGCCTCACGCCAGTATTAAGTGCGATAATAATCATGGGTTTTAGATAGTCAGAAAATTCATCGTCCACGATGACCGGGTACAAGGCCTTATGCCGAGATTGTCGCCACTCATTGGCTGTGAGTCGTTTTTGTTTTAACTTTTTTTCTCGCTGTTCCACGGCAAGGAACAAGCGCTTGCGTTCATCTTCACTGAGGTAGCGTATTCTTGTGTCGTCATACTTTAATGGCTTCAAGCTGGCTAGCACATGTTCTTTGAGTATGCCCCATTCTACCGCTTTTGAAATGGCAGAACGTAATGGCGTTATAGTGCGGTTAATCGTGTTAGGTTTCATCGCTTGCGTTTCAAGTTTCTTAGTACGCCACTTTTCAATGTCTTGTACTTTAATAGCATTTAATGGTTTTTCCATTATGTGACGAAAATGGCGCTCAATCGTTTTAATAGCCTCATCACCGGACGGATTATGGGCACGCACCCATGCGGCATAGTCTTGGTCGAGAAACACACGTAGTGTCGGCATCTCGGCTTTACCGTGCAGTGAATTAGCCGACAGTAACCCACGGGTATAATCTGACAACACTCTTAAGGCTTTCTCTCGCGCTTGTGCAAGCGTGAGGATATCCACCTTGCCTATGCTAATGCGTTTGCCCCGCGCGTATTCAACCAAGTAGGTTTTTTGACCCGTGGGTTGTACGCGAATCATAAAACCTTTGATACGTTGATCACGAATTTCATAACGCTGTGCTTTTGGCTGTAGTTTGTTGATAAGCGTATTATTAATATTTGCTACTGGCATGTTTAACCTCAATTATGTAGCAAGGTTATCATTTTGGGAGTGCAACTGGGGTGCAGATCACATAGAAAACCTCACAAAACTGAACAATTTTTTGCTAATACATACAAAAACTGACGTTGCAAAAAATCGCATCGGCTGCGGAAATTCTCTATGAAAAACAAAGGATTATGTTGAAATACAGTGACTTGAAACTGGTAGACACGAGTGGACTCGAACCACCGACCCCCACCATGTCAAGGTGGTGCTCTAACCAGCTGAGCTACGTGTCTAGAGGGAGCGCATGATAACGAGAAAATGGGTGGCTGGCAATATATACTTAATTTCTGCTGAAGATACTGCGTAAAACCTAGACAATTTAGTGCGTTATCTGCATAATTCGCTCCATGCTAAATAATATTGTTGAACTCAAACATATCAGTAAAGTTTATGGTGATGAGTCTATCTTGCATCATCTGGATTTAAGTATTCCTAATGGTACGTTTACCACGATTTTGGGCGCGTCTGGCTGTGGTAAAACCACATTGCTGCGTTTGATTAGTGGGTTGGAGATGCCTAATCACGGGCAGATTATCATTAATGGTAAAGATGTGACTGATTTGCCTCCGCAACAGCGTCAGGTGAATACCGTATTTCAAAGTTATGCCCTTTTTCCTCATATGACAGTCGCGCAAAACATTGCATTTGGGTTGCAGTGTGAGCATTTGCCTAAAGATGAAATCAGCAAGCGTGTGGAAGAGGCATTAAAAGTCGTGCATTTAGAAAAATTCCGCGACCGACTACCAAAGCAGCTAAGTGGTGGTCAACAACAACGTGTGGCTATTGCGCGTGCGCTCGCTAAAAAACCTTTAGTATTATTGCTTGATGAGCCATTAAGTGCGCTCGATTATCGTCTACGTAAAACCATGCAGATGCAATTAAAGAGCATGCAACGCGAATTAGGTATCACGTTTATTTTAGTCACGCATGATCAAGAAGAAGCGTTAGCGATGTCAGACAATATCGTTGTGCTTGATCACGGTGAAGTGCAACAGATGGGGCCGCCTCGCGAAATTTATGAAGAGCCGGCTAATATGCATGTCGCTAAATTTATTGGTGAAACGAACGTGCTAAAAACACGTATCACTGATGCGAATTTAGAAACAGTCACGGTTGAAATTGAAGGCTTAAGCTTCGAGCTGAAAAACAAGAAAGGGTTTACTAAGGCTGACAGCATCAACACTGTCGTACGTCCCGAAGATCTTCGCGTATGGGATCGCTCTGAAATTGAAAGCACAGAGGGCATGATGACGGGGAAAGTGACCGAAGTCATCTACAAAGGCACAACCGTTGATCTACAAGTCGAACTCGACACCGGCACAACTTTATTTGCGACTGAATTCTTCGATGAAGACGATGCTGACTTGGATTACCATTTGAATGAACGCGTGTGGGTGCAGTGGCATCCCGGCTGGGAAGTGTTGTTGCACAATGAAGAACTTTAGAACTTTTAGTATCAGTTTAAGTTGGTTATGGCTGGGATTTTTTGTCTTAGCCCCCACTCTCTTATTAATACTCACCAGTGTATTATCAAAAGGTGACACCAGTTTAGTGCGTGTTGATTTTACCTTCCATAATTATATTGAAAATTTTAATTGGGTTTATGTTCACGTTTTTTTACGCTCATTAAAAATGGCTTTTATTGTGACCGTAGTGAGCTTATTCATAGCCTTCCCTTTTGCACTCATCATTGCCCGCACACCTCCGCGCTTGCGAAATTTTTTATTAATGCTTAACGTCATCCCCTTCTGGACCAACAGTATCATCACTACTTACGCCATTATGATTATTGTCAAGACCAAAGGCTTGCTTAACTCAGCCTTATTGGGCTTAGGCATTATTCACCAACCACTGCATATCCTTTATAGCCCGCTCGCGGTTTACATTGGTTTGATTTACAACTTATTACCCTTCATGATTTTACCGCTCTACGCACGCTTAGAAAAATTGGATGACCGCGTGTTAGAAGCCGCCCAAGATTTAGGTGCTAACCGCTGGCAAATTCTCTATCGCATTGTCATCCCCATGAGCATGCCGGGTATTGTCGCAGGTTGCCTTTTTGTATTTTTACCCGCGATGACGTTATTTTATGTGCCCAATATTTTAGGTGGCGCAAAATCTTATTTGTTGGGTAACCTGATTCAAGATCAATTCTTAACGAATCAAAACTGGCCCTTTGGTGCCAGCTTGAGTGTTGCCTTAACCATATTTGCCGCCGCATTAATCTGGCTATATTGGTACAGCGCAAAAAACACCAATAAGGATGAGCTATTATGAAAGCCATCAAAGCCACTTACGTCAGTTTGGTGTTCGCCTTTTTATATTTACCATTGCTGGTGTTAGCGATATTTTCATTTAACAATGCCCGCTATGCCATGACATGGCATGGCTTCACGACGCATTGGTATCATGTGCTTTTTAACGATAGTCTTTTACTCCGTTCCGCCGGACACTCATTATTATTAGCTTTTTTAGCAGCCTGCATCGCCACCGCTATTGCCAGTGTTGTGGCGACAGCATTGTTGCAATATCGGTTCAAAGGCAAACGCATCATCCATAATTTAATTATTGTGTTGATCGTCATGCCAGATTTAGTGATAGGTATTGTGTTACTCATTTTATTTAGCTCGCTGCATTTGCCATTGGGTTTCACTAGCTTGCTGCTTGCGCATATCACCATTTGCTTACCCTTTGCTGTGCTCACCATTTATAGCCGCGCGACAGATTTAGACAGCAACCTATTTGAAAGCGCGCGTGATCTCGGCGCTAGCGACACCACTATTTATTTAAAAATATTATTACCTCTACTAAAGCCGGCGTTATTATCCGCATGGTTATTAGCCTTTGCTATTTCACTCGATGACATCATCGTCAGCTTCTTTGTCAGCGGCCCAAGTTTTAGCATCATGCCCTTGCAAATTTACTCCATGACAAAAGTAGGTATCACGCCTGAAATTAATGCCCTCTGTACTCTAATGCTTGGGTTAATCTTTATGATAGTCGGTGCTTCGCAATTGGTGAGGAAAGCAAAATGAGAACCTTCAGTTTACTATTGCTAATCCTATTCAGTGCACACAGCGTTGCTGCCGAAAAAGTGGTGAATGTGTTTTGTTGGACCGGCTATATCTCATCGCAAATGATTCAGCAGTTTGAAAAGAAAACCGGCATCACCGTTAATTTCACACAGTACTCAAGCAATGAAGAGCTTTACGCCAAACTCAAAGCGAACCCCAATATAGGTTACGACGTTATAGTCCCCTCAACCTATTACGTGCAACGCATGAACCGCGAGCACATGCTGCTCAAGCTCGACAAACAAAAATTACCGCATTTCAAAAATCTTGATCGCCATTTTTTATATCAATCGTTCGATCCTAAAAACGATTATAGCGTGCCTTTTTATTGGGGCGCTGACATCATCGCCATTAACAAACAATATTATCACCCCGAGAGCATTCATGTGTGGAATGACTTGTGGCAACCGCGCTTCAAAAACAAACTACTGATTCTCGAAGATTTACGTGACATTTTTGGTGTGGCTTTATTAACCCAAGGTTATTCCATTAACACACAAAACCCTCAACAAATTCATCAAGGCTATCAAAAATTGCAAAAGCTATGGCCTAATGTCAAAGTCATCAATAGTGATGCCGTGCAATCATTACTCGCTGATGATGATGTCACCGCCGCCATTGCCTGGTCTGGCGATATCTACGCCGCATCACGCATGAACCCTAACGTCATGGGCATCTACCCCAAAGATGGCTTCGTTATTTGGGTTGATAGCTTCAGCATCCCCAAACACGCACCGCATGTGAATAATGCTTATACCTTCATTGATTATGTCTTAAATGCTAAACACGCAGCCAAACTGGCTGAGTTCGCCGGCTTTTCCACCCCCAACAAAGCTGCCCTAGCGTATTTGCCAACTGCCATGCGCAATAGCCCTTTACTGTACCCTTCTGCCAAAACCCTCTCACGCGGTCAGTTTGAAAGCTATGTTGCCGGTGCCGATGGCTTATATAAGAAATATTGGCAATTATTCCGCCTTGGCGCTTAACAAACAAATTATCATAATTTGCCTGGCTAATATTGACTCATCGCAACGATGCCAGTATCATTCCCACCTTGTCGGGGCATAGCGCAGTCTGGTAGCGCGCCTGCTTTGGGAGCAGGATGTCGGGAGTTCGAATCTCTCTGCCCCGACCACTTATTTCAATGGTGATTGTAGCTCAGTTGGTAGAGCACTGGACTGTGACTCCGGTTGTCGTGGGTTCGAGCCCCATCAGTCACCCCATTTTTTGTTCTCTTCCCATCGCAACAATCAAAATTATTCTACTAACTGTTTGATTTTCCGGGCAAAGGTTTCTAGAATAGCGGACCTTACTAAGAAGCTAAGGCTCTTGAATGTATTTTCAGAATAACCCCATGCTTCAAACGAAATTCCCAGGGTGCGAGATTAGCTGCTAACCTCACCCCCTAAACGAAGTTCCCGGAGGTCGAGATTGCTTGCTAGGCAAGGCAAGCCGTTTTAAAAAAAGCGCAATGGACTTTACTCCCTGAGCATTTTTTTAAAACGGCTTAACGCCGCATAGCAAGCAATGTCGGCCTCCGGCCTACACGCGCTCGTAGCTCATTTGGATAGAGCATCGGCCTTCTAAGCCGAGGGTAGCAGGTTCGAATCCTGCCGGGCGCACCAATTTACAGTAAGGATTCATATGACAGCCAAACTTATCGATGGCCGTGCCATCGCCACCCAGGTCAGACAAGAAGTCAAAGCCGGTGTTAACGCTCGCATCGCTAACGGTTTGCGAGCACCCGGTTTAGCTGTCGTATTAGTCGGTCACGATCCCGCTTCTGAAATTTATGTGAATAAAAAACGTAAAGCCTGTGAAGAAGTGGGCTTCAAACAATTTTCACATAACTTACCCGGTGACACATCAGAAGCTGACTTACTCAAACTCATTGATGAACTCAACACCAACCCTGAAGTCAATGGCATTTTAGTGCAACTCCCTTTACCCGAACACATCAATGCTGAAACGGTATTAGAGCGCATCAATCCCCATAAAGATGTCGATGGTTTTCACCCTTATAATTTAGGCCGTTTGACACAACGTCTGCCAGCACTGCGTCCTTGCACACCATATGGCATCATCCTCATGCTTGAGCATATGGGTTTCGATTTATACGGCATGGAAGCGACTATCGTGGGGGCATCTAATATTGTTGGCCGCCCGATGACCTTAGAATTATTACTCGCCGGTTGTACCACCACGACATGTCATCGCTTCACTAAAGACACTGCCGAGCATGTTCGCAATGCTGACTTAGTGGTTGTTGCTGTTGGCAAGCCTAACTTAGTCAAAGGTG
The DNA here is from genome assembly GCA_963975985.1 of uncultured Gammaproteobacteria bacterium. Taxonomy (GTDB): domain Bacteria; phylum Pseudomonadota; class Gammaproteobacteria; order JABDGN01; family JABDGN01; genus CAXBIY01. Next base: position 318 of record CAXBIY010000022.1, on the reverse strand, counting down.
ATTGGATTAAACCTGGCGCGATTGTTATTGATGTCGGCATCAATCGCTTAGACGATGGTTCATTGTGTGGTGATGTCGAATTTGATGTCGCAAAAGAACGTGCCGGTTGGATCACCCCCGTGCCTGGCGGCGTTGGCCCCATGACAGTTGCGACTCTACTCAAAAACACATTATTCGCGGCAAACGAATTGCACAAAGCATAGTCACTAGTTTCTTCTCCCCCTCCGGGGCTTTGTTGACTAAATAAATCAATTTATTCGGCTCCGTCATCCCGCGGCTTGACCGCGGGATCCAGAAAAATCAGTGAGTGACTGGATC
>CAXBIY010000021.1:0-19043 GCA_963975985.1 uncultured Gammaproteobacteria bacterium | reverse complement strand
TTCGTGAAGGTGGCCGTACTGTCGGCGCCGGTGTGGTTGCGAAAATTAACGATTAGAGTTTAGGCCAGTGGCTCAATTGGTAGAGCAGCGGTCTCCAAAACCGCAGGTTGGGGGTTCGAGTCCCTCCTGGCCTGCCAGAAAACAAGGATTGAGGCGTAACCCTCAATCCTCTAACGTAAGAGTTGGATGAATATGGCAGGAACAAGTAAAGCACGCGATAGTTTAGTTTGGTTAAGCATTCTAGTCTTGGTCGCTGCTGGTATATGGGCAAATCATCAATATGCGTATATTGATATTGCCTTGCGTTTGATTGGTTGGTTGGTGTTGGCGCTTGTCGCTGTCGGTATTGCGATGTTAACGTCGCAAGGTAAGGCCGGCTGGGATTTTGCCAAAGCTTCACGTACAGAGTTACGCAAAGTGGTGTGGCCCAATCGCCAGGAGACATTGCAAACTACCGGTATGGTGGTGGTGTTAGTCATTGTTGTCGCCATGATTATTTGGGGCATCGATACCGTATTTTTACATGTGATTGGTTGGCTAACGGGACAACGCTAGTAAGCTATATTGCGCTTTGCAATGATATTAATGAGAGATAATATGTCTGACGAAATGAATATGAATGAAAAGCCAGAAGTTACAAGCGAAGCGTCCGAGCCCGTTGAGGCTAACGTGACGGCTGGTGAGCCAGCAGAAAAAAAACGTTGGTATGTTGTGCAAGCATTCTCAGGTTTTGAAGGACGTGTGAAAAAAACCTTAGAAGAGCAAATCGAACTGGACGGCGTTGCTGCCAAGTTCGGCGAAATCTTAGTCCCCACTGAAGAAGTTGTGGAAATGAAAGGTGGAAAAAAACGTCGTAGTGAACGTAAGTTTTTCCCCGGTTATGTATTAGTACAAATGGTGATGGAAGATCAAACTTGGCACTTAGTGAAAAATTTGCCTCGCGTGATGGGTTTTATTGGTGGTACCAGTGAGCGCCCAGCACCGATTAGTGAAAAAGAAGCTCGCGCAATTCTCGGTCAGATTGAATCAGGTGCTGAAAAACCAAGACCTAAAGTCTTATTTGAAGCGGGTGAAGTGATTCGTGTGAATGACGGTCCATTTGCTGACTTTAACGGTGTCGTTGAAGAAGTGAACTATGAGAAAAGTCGTTTGCGTGTGTCAGTATTGATTTTTGGTCGCTCAACGCCAGTCGAACTCGAGTTCGGTCAAGTTGAGAAAACATAGTAATCAGTGGCCAGGATTCATGAATCCTGAATACTACAAACAGGGGAGGCCAGTTATCCTAAATGCCGATTAAAGGCACGAATGGAAAGAACAGTCGCTAACTACCCAGGAGAAAAAACATGGCTAAGAAAGTCGAAGCTTATATTAAGCTACAAGTCGGAGCAAATGCTGCCAATCCAAGTCCACCAGTGGGTCCTGCATTAGGTCAACATGGTGTGAACATCATGGAATTCTGTAAAGCGTTTAACGCGAAAACACAGGAAATGGAAAAAGGTGCACCGATTCCCGTCGTCATTACGGTTTATAGTGACCGTAGTTTTACCTTTGCTACGAAAACACCACCAGCATCATATTTGTTGAAAAAAGCCTGCGGTATTAAATCCGGTAGTGGTACACCCAACACAAAGAAAGTGGGCGAAATCTCGCGCGAAAAGCTCGAAGAAATTGCGAAGACTAAAGAACCTGATTTAACAGCCGCTGATATGGATGCTGCTGTTCGTACGATTGCAGGTACTGCTCGCAGTATGGGTATCGAAACTGAAGGAGTCGTATAATGACTACTAAAATTTCAAAGCGCGCTAAAGCGATCGCTGAAAAAATGGGTGATAAACACCAAGCTCGCGCAGTTGTTGCCGCGTTTAATCTCGTTAAAGACTGTTCATCAGTGAAGTTTGATGAAAGTGTTGATGTCTGCGTTAATTTAGGTATTGACCCACGTAAATCGGACCAAGTGGTTCGTGGTGCGATTGTGTTGCCTAAAGGTACCGGTAAAACAACGCGTGTCGCTGTGTTTGCGCAAGGTGAAAATGCTGAAGCTGCAAAAAATGCAGGTGCCGATATCGTGGGTTTTGAAGATTTAGCAGAAGAAGTGAAAAAAGGTAACATGGATTTTGATCTGGTTATCGCCACACCTGATGCTATGCGCGTTGTTGGTCAGTTAGGTCAGATTTTAGGCCCACGTGGTTTAATGCCTAACCCTAAAGTGGGTACGGTAACACCTGATGTGACTAAAGCGATTAAAAATGCGAAAGCAGGTCAAGTACAATTTAGAGCCGATAAAAGCGGTATCGTACATTGTACTGTTGGTCGCGTGAGTTTTAGTGCAGAAGATTTAGAAGCCAACTTGAACGCTGTTGTGACAGAGGTGAAAAAATTAAAACCAACCTCAGCAAAAGGCGTTTATGTGAAGAAGGTCACCGTCACAAGTACCATGGGTCCTGGTGTTGTGGTCGACCAAGCAAGTTTGGCATAAAACAGAATTGGCGGTTTGGGGTTGGTAACAATTCCTAAATCGTCCAAGACCGTAGGGGTGTTCGCACTCAAAAGTTAAAAACCCTACGCAGACGGTGTGCCGCCGTAACGAATTATTTCGAAGCGGTTATCACCAAAAGGTAAATGGTTTCTTGCAAAAGAAACTCATTATTGGAGAAAAACAGTGGCGTTAAGACTAGAAGATAAAAAAGTTATCGTTGAAGAAGTGGCTGGTATTGCATCAGGCGCGGCTTCATTAGTGGTAGCGGATTATCGTGGTTTAACTGTTGCTGAAATGACCGAACTGCGTGCCAAAGCGCGTGCGGGCAATGTGTATCTACGCGTTGTTCGTAATACTTTGGCGCGTCGTGCAGTGGAAAGTACCGAATTTGAATGCGTAAAAAGCGATTTAATCGGTCCTATGATTCTTGCGTTCTCATTAAATGATGAACCAAGTGCTGCCGCACGTTTAGTGCGTGATTTTGCTAAAGACCATGACAAGCTTAAAGCTAAAGTGGTTGCCATCGGCGGTAAAGTGATTCCTGCTGCTCAATTGAGCGTAGTGGCTAACTTGCCGACTTATGATGAAGCAATATCTAAATTAATGGGCGTGATGAAAGCACCACTCGAGAAATTCGTTGGTACGCTTGCAGCACCGCACACTAAATTTGTCCGTACTATGGATGCAGTTCGTGAACAGAAGCAAGCAGCTTAACTGATATATTTATAAAACTTTAGGAGTTTACAATGGCCGTTTCAAAAGAAGAAATGTTAGAAACAATCTCAAGCATGACTGTAATGGAAGTCGTGGAATTAATCGAAGCAATGGAAGAAAAATTCGGTGTAACTGCAGCAGCTCCTGTTGCTATGGCTGCTCCTGCAGCTGGTGGCGACGCTGGTTCAGCTGAAGAGCAAACTGAATTTGACGTTGTAATGACAAGCTTTGGTGCTAACAAAGTTTCAGTTATTAAAGCAGTTCGTGGTATCACAGGTCTTGGCTTAAAAGAAGCTAAAGACATGGTTGAAGGTGCACCTGCAACTGTTAAAGAAGCTGTTACGAAAGCAGAAGCTGAAGACATTAAGAAACAACTTGAAGAAGCTGGTGCTTCTGTAGAAGTTAAATAATTGTAATTAGCAATTAAGTGATGGGCTGAACAGATTTTATGTTCAGCCCGTTGCTGTTTTAGGTTGAACCTAAAAATTAGCTGACAAAGAATAATATTCGTTTTTTGTCACCTAGTTTTTAAAGACGTTTATGCCCGACATTCCTCAATATCGAGCATATTTACCAGGAGCACTAGATATATGTCAACTCAATACGCTTTCACTGAAAAGAAACGCATTCGCAAAAGTTTTGCTAAATCACCAACAGTGATGCAAGCGCCATACTTATTGGCGACTCAAATTGATTCGTATAAAGATTTTTTACAGGAAGGTGTTGCGATTGCTGATCGCACCAATGCGGGTTTACATGCCGCTTTTAACTCTATTTTCCCGATTGAAAGCAACTCGGGTAATGCACGTCTTGAATATGAAAATTACTACTTAGGTGAGCCTGCGTTTAACGTACAAGAATGCCGTATTCGTGGTGTGACCTATTCAGCACCTATTCGTGTGAATATGCGTTTAGTTATTTACGATAAAGATTCTATTGGTAAAGTGAACACTGACCCTAAAATCAAAGATATTAAAGAACAAGAAGTGTACTTAGGTGAAATTCCGTTAATGACGGAAAATGGTACTTTTGTTATTAATGGTACAGAGCGTGTTGTGGTTTCACAATTACACCGTTCACCTGGTGTGTTCTTCGAACATGACAAAGGTAAAACCCATTCATCAGGTAAGTTGTTACACGCTGCACGCGTGATTCCTTATCGTGGTTCATGGTTAGATTTAGAATTTGATCATAAAGACCTTATGTATGTTCGTATCGATCGTCGTCGTAAATTACCAGCAACTATCTTGTTGCGTGCGTTGGGTTATAGTGCTGAAGAAATTTTAGCGATTTTCTTCGATACCGATACTTATCATTTGAATGATGAGAACATTGAGTTAGATTTAATCCCTGAACGTTTGCGCGGTGATATTGCTATGTTTGATCTGAAAGATCAAAAAGGCAATGTGATTGTGCCTGATGGTCGTCGTATTACGGTTCGCCATATTCGTGACATGGAAAAATTAGGTATGAGCCGTTTGGTAGTACCTGCAGAATATTTGTTAGGTAAAGCGCTAGCGACGTCTATCATCGATGAAGAAACCGGTGAAATTGTTGCTGAAGCGAATGCCGAAGTGACGGAAGAATTGTTAGAGCAGTTGCGAGAAGCTGGTATTAGCACTATTAAAATACTTTACACCAATGAAATTGATCAGGGTGCATATGTCTCTGATACCTTGCGTATTGATCCATCAAAAAGTCAGCTGGAAGCTCAGGTTGAAATTTATCGCATGATGCGTCCTGGTGAGCCACCAACTAAAGATTCAGCTGAAGCATTATTTAACAATTTATTCTTCTCCCCCGATCGTTATGACTTGTCAGCCGTGGGTCGAATGAAGTTTAACCGCCGTTTAGGTCGTGATGACATTACTGGCGACGCAATTTTAAGTAAAGAAGATATCATCGCCGTGGTTCATGAGTTGATTGATATTCGTGATGGCCGTGGTGAAGTCGATGATATCGATCACTTAGGTAATCGTCGTGTCCGTTGCGTGGGTGAGATGGCTGAAAATCAATTCCGCGTAGGTCTTGTGCGTGTTGAGCGTGCAGTGAAAGAGCGTTTAAGTTTAGTCGAAACCGATAACTTAATGCCGCAAGATTTAGTGAATGCTAAGCCTGTTTCTGCTGCAGTGAAAGAATTCTTTGGTTCAAGCCAATTATCACAATTTATGGATCAAGTGAATCCATTGTCCGGTATTACACACAAACGTCGTGTGTCAGCATTAGGGCCCGGTGGTCTAACACGTGAGCGTGCTGGTTTTGAGGTGCGTGACGTGCATCCAACACATTATGGCCGTGTATGCCCGATTGAAACACCTGAGGGTCCAAACATTGGTTTGATTAACTCATTGGCCTTGTTTGCTAAAACCAACAAGTATGGTTTTATTGAAACGCCAGTGCGTAAAATTGTTGACGGTAAGTTAACGGATGAAATTCAGTACTTATCTGCGATTGAAGAAGGTAAGCACTTTATTGGCCAAGCCAATATGCCAGTTGATAGCAAAGGTAACATTGTTGGTGACTTTATTACTTGTCGTCATCGCGGTGAATTTACATTAACAACGCCAGATAAAATTGATTGCATGGATGTTTCTCCACAGCAAATCGTATCAGTGGCGGCATCGTTAATTCCATTCTTAGAGCATGATGATGCTAACCGGGCCTTAATGGGTTCGAATATGCAGCGCCAAGCGGTGCCAACGCTACGTGCTGATAAGCCATTAGTCGGTACCGGTATTGAACGTAAAGTCGCAATCGATTCAGGGGTAACGGTTGTTGCTCGTCGTGGAGGTGTGATTGAAGACGTGGATGCAGGCCGTATTATTGTACGTGTTAACGATGCTGAAACGAAAGTCGGTGAATCCGGTGTTGATATTTACAACATGATTAAATATACCCGTTCTAACCAAGATACTTGTATCAACCAACGTCCATTAGTAAAAGTTGGCGATAAAGTCGGCGCTGGTGATGTGATGGCCGATGGCCAATCAACTGACTTAGGTGAATTAGCATTAGGCCAAAACCTAATGGTTGCCTTCATGTCGTGGCATGGTTACAACTTCGAGGATTCCATCTTGATTTCTGAGCGTTTAGTCGAAGAAGATCGCTTAACGTCAATTCACATTGAAGAAATGACGTGTATCGCTCGTGATACTAAGTTGGGTACAGAAGAAATTACAGCTGATATTCCAAATGTTGGTGAAAGCGCATTAGCTAAGCTTGATGAATCAGGTATCGTTTATATCGGTGCGGAAGTGAATTCAGGTGATATCTTGGTGGGTAAAGTGACACCAAAAGGTGAAACGCAATTAACACCAGAAGAAAAACTCCTAAGGGCTATTTTTGGTGAAAAAGCGTCTGATGTGAAAGACACGTCTCTTCGTGTGCCGACTAGCATGAGAGGAACGATTATCGACGTGCAAGTCTTTACCCGTGATGGTGTTGAAAAAGACCCACGTGCGATGGCGATTGAAGAAATGCAAGTTGCTAAAGTCAAACAAGATTTTGCTGATGAATTACGTATTCTTGAAAACGACGTTTACTCACGCGTGAGTAAATTGTTAGTGAACAAAGAATCCGATGGTGGTCCTGCAGGCTTAAACAAAGGTGACAAAGTATCAGCACAGTACTTAACTGATTTAGAACATGAAAAATGGTTCGAAATCCGTGTACGTGATGACGCTGCCACTAAAGAGTTAGAAGCTGCTCGCGAACGTATTCAACAGTTACGTGTTGAGCATGATGAGAAATTCGATGCGCAACGTAAGAAAATTGTATCAGGCGATGACTTGGCTCCTGGCGTGTTAAAAATCGTGAAAATTTACATGGCTGTGAAACGTTGTATTCAGCCTGGTGATAAAATGGCGGGTCGTCATGGTAATAAAGGTATTATTTCTAAAGTAGTGCCTGTGGAAGATATGCCTCACCTTGCCGATGGAACACCAGTTGATATCGTACTAAACCCATTAGGTGTGCCTTCACGTATGAACGTAGGGCAAATCCTTGAGACTCATATGGGTTGGGCTGCAAAAGGTTTAGGTTTGAAAATCGGTGCGATGCTCGATGCTCAAGCAGAAATTGCAAAAGTGCGCGACATGTTGAAAGAAATCTATGCGAATGATGGAAATGACCAGAAAGTTGATATTGATAGCTTTAACGATGCTGAAGTCATGGAGCTTGCGAAAAATCTTCGTAACGGCGTGCCTATTGCGACGCCTGTGTTTGATGGCGCGGAAGAAGTTGAAATCAAACGCATGTTGAAAATGGCGGGCTTGCCTGAAAGTGGTCAAGCACAATTGTTTGATGGTCGTACAGGCGATGCGTTTGCTCGTTCATCAACGGTCGGTTACATGTATATGTTGAAACTGAATCACTTGGTCGACGAAAAAATGCATGCTCGTTCAACCGGTTCTTATAGTTTAGTGACGCAACAACCACTCGGTGGTAAAGCACAGTTCGGTGGACAACGTTTTGGTGAGATGGAGGTTTGGGCGCTTGAAGCTTATGGCGCAGCTTACACCTTGCAAGAAATGTTGACCGTGAAATCGGATGACGTTGCTGGTCGTACTAAAATGTATAAAAACATTGTCGATGGCGATTATCGTATGGACCCAGGTATGCCGGAGTCATTCAACGTATTGATGAAAGAAATCCGCTCATTGGGTATCAACATCGAATTGGAAAGTAAATAAGCTTTGGCTTGTTAGCATTACACCCAAAGTGGTCAATCGCTTTGGGTCTAAACTAAATGAATTAAATCTCAACTGGAGAGTCAACTGTGAAAGACCTACTTAAACTTCTGAAAAAACAAAATGAAGTCGAAGAATTTGATCGCATTAAAATGGGTTTAGCATCACCTGATGTTATCCGTTCTTGGTCATACGGTGAAGTGAAAAAACCAGAAACAATTAACTATCGTACCTTTAAGCCAGAACGTGACGGCTTATTCTGTTCGCGTATCTTCGGCCCAATGAAAGATTACGAATGTTTGTGTGGTAAATACAAGCGCTTGAAACATCGTGGTGTGATTTGTGAAAAATGTGGTGTTGAAGTGACATTGACGAAAGTTCGTCGTGAGCGCATGGGTCATATCGACTTAGCTACGCCAGTTGCCCACATTTGGTTCTTGAAATCATTACCGTCTCGTATCGCTTTAGCATTAGATATGACATTGCGTGAAGTTGAGCGTGTGTTGTATTTTGAAGCATTCACGGTCACAGAACCTGGCATGACACCGCTTGAAAAAGGTCAATTATTAACAGAAGAAGCGTATCTTGATGCGGTTGAAGAATATGGCGACGAATTTCACGCTGCTATGGGGGCGGAAGCGATTAAAGCCTTATTACTTACTGTCGACGTTGATGAAGAGCTTGAACGCTTGCGTGAAGAAATCGCCGGCACAGACTCTGAAACAAAAATTAAGAAAATTTCTAAGCGTTTAAAAATGCTAGAAGGTTTCCAAGGTACAGGTAATAAACTGGAATGGATGATCATGTCAGTGTTGCCAGTGTTGCCGCCTGATTTACGTCCATTAGTGCCATTAGATGGTGGTCGTTTTGCAACCTCTGATTTAAATGATTTATATCGCCGCGTTATTAACCGTAATAACCGCTTGAAACGTTTGTTAGACTTAAATGCCCCCGACATTATCGTGCGTAATGAAAAACGTATGTTGCAAGAATCTGTTGATGCCTTGTTAGATAATGGTCGCCGCGGTCGCGCGATTACCGGTTCAAACAAACGTCCATTGAAATCACTTGCCGATATGATTAAAGGTAAGCAAGGTCGTTTCCGTCAAAATTTATTAGGTAAGCGAGTCGATTATTCTGGTCGTTCCGTTATTGTCGTAGGCCCAACGTTACGTCTGCACCAGTGTGGTTTACCGAAAAAAATGGCGTTGGAACTTTTCAAACCGTTTATCTTCAGTAAATTAGAGCACCGCGGTTTAGCGACAACGATTAAAGCTGCGAAGAAAATGGTTGAGCGTGAAGAAGCGGAAGTTTGGGATATCCTTGAAGAAGTGATTCGCGAACATCCTATCCTACTTAACCGTGCGCCCACACTTCATAGATTAGGTATTCAAGCATTTGAACCTATGTTGATTGAAGGCAAAGCCATCCAATTGCATCCATTAGTTTGTGCGGCCTATAACGCCGATTTCGATGGTGACCAAATGGCTGTCCATGTCCCATTAACGATTGAAGCACAGTTAGAGTCCCGTGCTTTGATGATGTCAACCAACAATATTTTATCACCTGCGAATGGTTTACCGATTATTGTGCCATCACAAGATATCGTATTAGGTATTTATTACGTGTCACGTGACCGTATCAATGCTAAAGGTGAAGGCATGGTCTTCGCTGATATTGATGATGTGAAACGTGCTTATGCAAATGATGCCGTTGATATTCATGCCAAAGTGAAAGTCCGTATTACGGAAACGTTAATTGATGAAGCCGGTAACAAAGAACGCAAAACAACCTTGTACGATACAACGATTGGTCGTGCATTGTTATTTGAAGTTTTACCTGAAGGTTTGACGTTTGATTTGGTTAACAAAACCATGGTCAAAAAAGCTATCACAACCTTGATTGATGTTTGTTACCGTCAGTTAGGTACAAAAGCGACAGTCATCTTTGCCGATCGCTTAATGTATGCTGGTTTCAGCTTTGCATCACGCTCAGGCGCATCGATTGGTATTGATGATTTAATTATCCCTGATAGCAAGGCGTCGATTATTGCTGAAGCTGAAGTCAAAGTGAAAGAAATTGAAGCGCAATATGCGTCTGGTTTAGTGACCCATGGTGAGCGCTACAGTAAAGTGCTCGATATTTGGGCCAGCACGAATGACCAGGTCGCAAAAGCGATGATGAAGCGTATGTCTGAAGAGGAAGTGGAAGATGCGCAAGGTAAAGTTACCACGCAACCTTCTTTTAACTCAGTGTATATGATGTCTGATTCAGGTGCTCGTGGTAGTGCCGCACAAATGCGTCAGTTGGCAGGTATGCGGGGCTTGATGGCGAAACCGGATGGTTCGATTATTGAAACGCCAATTACCGCCAACTTCCGTGAAGGCTTGACAGTACAGCAGTACTTCATCTCAACCCATGGTGCGCGTAAAGGTTTGGCCGATACTGCATTAAAAACAGCGAACTCAGGTTACTTGACGCGTCGTTTAGTCGATGTGTCACATGACTTAGTGGTCAGTGAGTGGGATTGTGGTACGGAAGATGGTTTGATGATGACACCGCATATTGAAGGTGGTGATGTGGTTGAACCTTTAAGTGAGCGTATCTTAGGTCGTGTAACAGCTGCACCGATTTACAAACCAGGTTCTGATGATGTCCTTGTCGAGCGCGGCACATTACTTAATGAAGAGCTAGCCGATATGGTCGAGCAAGTCGGTGTGTATGATGTGAAAGTACGCTCACCAATAACCTGTACAACTTCTCATGGTATTTGTAGCTCTTGTTACGGTCGTGATTTGGCTCGTGGTCATATGGTCAACGAAGGTGAAGCGATTGGTGTTATTGCAGCACAATCTATCGGTGAGCCAGGTACTCAGTTAACCATGCGTACATTCCATATTGGTGGTGCCGCATCTCGTGCGACAGCTGAAAACAATATTCAAGTGAAAAATGACGGTAAAATTTCGTTACACAACATTAAAACGATTAAACGTGCTGACGGTAAATTAGTGGCAACATCGCGTTCAGGTGAGTTGTTTGTGGTTGACCCACATGGCCGTGAGCGTGAACGTTATAAAGTGCCTTACGGTGCCGAGATTAATGTTGAAAATGACGCGCCGATCAAAGCCGGTCAAATCGTTGTGAACTGGGATCCGCATTCCCATCCTATTATTACAGATGCCGATGGTCAGGTGAAATTTGTTGATTTGATTGATGGTCAAACTATGACGCGTCAAACTGATGAGGTCACAGGCCTTTCAAGTATCGTAATTACTGAACCTAAAGGTAGCGCAAGCAGTGGTAAAACACTCAAGCCTATGGTGAAAGTGGTTGATGCGAATGGTGAAGATGTCATGATTACCGGCACAACCTCACCTGCACATTACTTCTTGCCTGTGAATGGTTCAATAAGTATTGAAGATGGTTCTAGTATTGGTGCTGGTGACGTTATCGCGCGTATTCCACAAGAAACATTAAAAACACGTGATATTACCGGTGGTTTACCTCGTGTTGCGGATTTATTTGAAGCACGTAAGCCTAAAGATGGCGCTATCTTAGCTGAGAAATCAGGTGTCGTTAGCTTTGGTAAAGAAACCAAAGGTAAGCGCCGTTTAGTCTTAACCGATGAGCATGGTGAAAGTCATGAGGAGTTAATTCACAAATGGCGTCACATGAGCGTATTTGAAGGTGAACATGTGGAACGTGGTGAAGTCGTTGCTGATGGCGCACCAAACCCGCATGACATTTTACGTTTATTGGGTACGAGTGCATTAGCAAACTACGTGGTTAACGAAGTGCAAGACGTTTATCGTCTACAAGGTGTAAAAATCAATGATAAACACATCGAAGTTATCGTGCGTCAAATGATGCGTAAAGCACAAGTGATATCACCTGGCGACAGTAAATACTTGAAAGGTGAGCAAGTGGAATATATCCGCTTGGTAGAAGAGAATAACAAGTTGAAAGCTGAAGAAAAAATGCCTGCGACACACGAACGTTTGTTGCTCGGTATTACTAAAGCGGCATTAGCAACTGAATCATTCTTCTCTGCTGCATCGTTCCAAGAAACCACCCGCGTGTTAACGGAAGCTGCGGTGATGGGTAAAGTCGATGATTTACGTGGCTTGAAAGAGAACGTGATGGTTGGTCGTTTGTTACCAGCCGGTACTGGTTTAGCGCATCATAAAGAACGTTTACGCAAACGTTTGGAAGAAATGGAGCCTAAATTTGACTTTCCTCAGGCAGACAAAAAAGTCGTTGACGAAACAACGGCTCAAGATGCTGAAGCAGCGTTAAGCGAAGCATTAAATGCTGGACCTGCTGAAGGCGAAGCTAACGCGTAGTAGAAATACTGCTAAAAAAGGCGCCAATAGGCGCCTTTTTTTATGCTTTTTTTGTTGCCGCCGCAAGCTGTGAATATATCCACCCTACCTATTATTTAACTACACTCGACTATTGGGAAAAGTGGGGCCATGAAAGTTCTGCTATACTTTTAGCATGAATATATTTTCTCACCTTCAATCTATTACAAAAACATCTCCTAAAAAAATAGCCATTACTGATGGTGATCGATCGTTCACCTATGCGGACCTAACCACACAAACCCAACAGCTCGCGCAAGGCTTTATTGAGCAGGGTGTTGCCCCTGGTGACAGAGTGGTCTTCTTCCTACTGGACAGCTACGAAGAAGTCCTATGCTATCTCGCTAGTTTTTATTGCGGTGCCATTGCCATACCCTTATACGAGAATCTCCGCGGTGAAGACTTACGCTATATGCTCGATCAAGTCGAGCCAACGCTAATTATGACCAGCGGTGATTTAATTGAACATATTCAACCCATAACGAAAGCCCCTATTTTTATTAGCGTAGAAGCATTATTCGCTGAACCGAAAACCCCGATGAATGACGAGATTGATACAACCGCATTAATCTCATTTACATCAGGTAGTACGGCCAAACCAAAAGGCGTGATGCACACACAACGACATATTATTGAAAACTGTTTGGCAACACAGCAGCATTTCAAATTAGACGATGATGTTGTTGCTCAGTGTTCCAGCTTAGATTTTAATGCAAGCTTTTGCTCTATATTACTCACGGTGATTTTTGTTGGCGGTACGGTTGTTATTGCTCAAAGCCATGATGCAGATAGAAAACTTAATGAAATCATTGAGCACAGTGTGACATTTATGTTTTGTGTGCCAAATAATTGTTATCATTTAATTCAAGCAGCGACACAGCGTGCTACAATAAAACATAAACTTCAATATTGCTTAATCGGTGGGGATGCATCATCTCCCGAGCTTTTTGAACATTTTCATCAAGTGTTTGGTTTTAATTTAACTGCTGGTATGGGGATGACAGAAACATTATTTCAGTGTTGCGCGCCAGCAGGCGACATCACTCATATCGGTTCAGCAGGCCAGCCTATTGGTGATGTGAAATTCAAGATCATTGATGATAACGGTGATAAGTTACCCGCGAATGAAAAGGGCGAATTATTGATTCACTCGCCATCACTTACCAGTGGTTATTGGCAGAATAGTGAAGCAACAAATACAGCCATAAAAGCGGGCTGGTTGCATTCAGGTGATATAGGTTATTTAGATAATGACAATTATTTTTATTTTCTCGATCGCAAGAAAAACATTATTGTGGTTGAGGGGGATAATGTGACACCAAGCGAGGTTGAAACAATCTTACGGGCCCACCCTGCTATTGCACAAGTCGCGGTGATAGGTAAGCCGACTCATAAAGAAACCGAAGCCGTTTGGGCCTATGTGAACTTAACCCCCAACACAACGGTGACAGAAATAGAGCTAATCGAATACGCAAGCCAACAGCTCGCCGATTTCAAAGTGCCTACTCATATTGTCATTCTCGATCAACTCCCCACTAACGCCCGTGGTAAAATCGATCGCTTAGCCTTGAAGTCAAAATAGGCCTAGGTCCCAAATCCCCAAAAATCTGCTATAATTTGTCCCATCATTTCAAGGGAGAATCATCATGAGTCAAGACAGTTTAAACACAAAATCTAGCCTAAATGTTAATGGTAAAGAATACGATTATTACAGCCTTAAAACCGCTGAAGCCAAATTAGGCGATTTATCGGCTTTACCGTTTTCACTAAAAGTGTTGTTAGAGAATTTATTACGTTATGAAGATGGTAATACCGTCACGAGCAATGATTTTAATGCTTTTCCAACATGGCTGAAAAATAAAAAAGCGCCACAAGAAATTGCCTATCGTCCTGCGCGTGTGTTGATGCAAGATTTCACAGGTGTGCCAGCCGTTGTTGATTTGGCTGCCATGCGCGATGCGATGAAAAGCTTAGGCGGTGACCCTGAAAAAATTAATCCCTTATCGCCAGTCGATTTAGTGATCGATCATTCCGTGCAAGTCGATGAGTTCGCGACCAAGCTCGCACTTAAAGACAACACTGACATTGAAATGCAACGTAACCGTGAACGTTATGAGTTTTTACGTTGGGGGCAAGATAGTTTAGCTGATTTTCAAGTTGTGCCTCCAGGTACGGGTATCTGCCACCAAGTGAACTTAGAATATTTAGCGAAAGTCGTTTGGACTAAAGAAATTGATGGTCGCACAGTGGCTTACCCTGATACTTTAGTCGGTACTGATTCACACACCACCATGATTAATGGCCTTGGTGTGTTAGGTTGGGGTGTTGGCGGTATCGAAGCGGAGGCAGCGATGCTCGGTCAACCCATTTCCATGTTGATTCCTGAAGTCGTGGGTTTTGAATTCACTGGAAAATTGCCAGAAGGCATCACCGCAACCGATTTAGTGTTAACCGTTACACAAATGTTACGTGCTCACGGCGTTGTCGGCAAATTTGTCGAATACTATGGTGAAGGCTTAGCGCAATTGTCATTACCTGACCGTGCAACCATGGCGAATATGGCACCTGAATACGGTGCAACTTGTGGTTTCTTCCCCGTTGATGCTGTCACATTAGATTACATGCGTTTATCGGGCCGTGATGATGACACCGTTGCGTTAACCGAAGCCTATGCCAAAGCACAAGGCATGTGGCATGATGAAAATACGCCAAAGCGTGTCTTTACTTCAGCCTTACATTTAGATTTAGGTAGCATTCAACCTAGCTTAGCGGGTCCTAAACGTCCGCAAGACAAAGTTGTGTTGTCAGATTTGCCAAAAGCATTCGCCGCCGCATCAAAAGATTATATGACTGCCGCTGATACCGATAAAGTGGTTAAAACCAGTGAGGGTTACACCATGCAACACGGTGATGTCGTGATTGCTGCCATCACTAGCTGTACTAACACATCTAACCCTAGCGTGATGGTTGCTGCCGGTTTAGTTGCAAAAAAAGCGGCTGAAAAGGGCATGCAATGCAAACCTTGGGTGAAAACTTCATTAGCGCCAGGCTCAAAAGTGGTGAGTGATTATTTAGACAAAACAGGCTTACAACCTTACCTAGACCAACTCGGTTTTGATACTGTCGGTTACGGTTGCACGACTTGTATCGGTAACTCAGGCCCACTGCCTGAACCCGTTAGTAAAGCAGTCGTGGATAACGATTTAGCCGTATGCTCGGTATTATCCGGTAACCGTAACTTCGAAGGTCGCGTGCATCCATTAGTGAAAGCTAACTGGTTAGCCTCTCCCCCATTAGTCGTGGCGTTCGCATTAGCCGGTTCAGTGAAAAAAGACTTAAGCAAAGAAGCCGTTGGTCAAGACAAAGATGGCAATGATGTTTTCTTAAAAGACATCTGGCCCAGCAGTCAAGAAATCGCTGACGCAGTCGGCATGATCAGCAGCAGTATGTATCGTGAGCAATATGCGGGTGTGTTCACCGGCAACCAAGAATGGAATGCTATCGATTTTACCGCCAGCAAAACGTATGATTGGAATCCTGATTCAACCTATGTACGTTTACCACCATTTTTTGAAGGTTTAACGCCAGTCGTGCCAAGCAAGCAAAGCATCAAAGGCGCTAGCATGCTAGCGATGCTAGGTGACAGCGTCACAACCGATCACATTTCACCTGCCGGTGCTATCAAAGCTGACAGCCCTGCTGGTGCATACTTGCAAGAACACGGTGTCGACGCTAAAGACTTTAATTCCTACGGTTCACGTCGTGGTAATCACGAAGTGATGATGCGCGGTACGTTCGCTAACATTCGTATCCGCAACGAAATGGTGCCGGGTGTCGAAGGCGGATTCACGAAATACATCCCTAACGGCGAACAGATGTCGATGTATGATGCCGCTATGAAATATCAAGCAGCAGGCACTCCATTAGTTGTGGTTGCCGGTAAAGAATACGGTACGGGTTCATCACGTGACTGGGCGGCTAAAGGCACCTTGTTGTTAGGTGTTAAAGCTGTCGTCACAGAAAGCTTCGAACGTATCCATCGTTCTAACTTAATCGGGATGGGCGTGTTGCCTCTGCAATTCAAAGATGGCATGACCCGCCAAAGCTTAAACTTAACCGGGGCTGAAACTTTTGATATAGAAATCGATGACAACATGAAGCCTAGTATGGATGTCAACGCTGTCATTCATTATGCTGACGGCACAGAAAAAGCTGTTACGTTGTTTTCTCGCATCGATACGCAAAACGAATTGGAATACTTTTATAACGAAGGTATTCTGTCTTATGTATTGCGTAATTTAGCGCGAAATTAACGGTCAACACGTTAAACGAAAGCCCGCAATCGCGGGCTTTTTTATTATGTAGGAGCTTGGTTCTTCCGGATGCTCGACGTCATTTTGAGTTGCGATCCTGTTAAGTATAAAAGTTGCGCTATCGATAAGTGGTGAGCTAACAAAGCAACATTCGCCCATTGCTGTGACATAGTATATTTGTTAATGTGGGTGCTTGCTTTATCGAGGAGACGTTGATGCAAAAGTGGACCATATTGTTAATTGGGTTGTTTGGGTTTGGGGTGGCGCAAGCAGCACCTGCTGCGAAAGCGGATACTGATGGCTATTATTTGGCTGTGGGCGCAGGAGCGACGGCGAGCAAATTAGGTGAAAATCAATCGGTTGCTTTGGCACCGTCAGCGAGCGATCAATTTGTCACGAATGGTCAAACCTCATGGGGCGGTGCAGTCAACTTGGCTGGCGGTAAATACTTTGCCTTGAATAAACGAATCGTTGTGGGCTTAGGCTTAAGTGCTTATCAAACATTTTTGAATCAAGCAAACGGTAATGTGCATGAATTAGATTTGCCCGACCCTAGTTCTAATTATCAATACAACGTCAATACCACGGCATTATTTGCTGAAACCAGCATTGCTATTCGCACTAAGTGGGTTGAGCCTTATGTGAAATTTGGCATGGGTTGGGCCGGCAATCATTTAAGTGATTTCAGTCAAACAGCATTGCCTGGTGTGGCATCTCCGACATTTAATTATGGTGATGTGATGCGTAATAATTTCAGTTATGAAATGGGTGTTGGTTTAATGGTGAATGTCACCGCGCATTTGGCAATCGGGGTGGAGTATGATTACTTGAACTTCGGTAACGTGGCTTTCCAGACCGGCCAAATAGCCAATGCAGATGTCGGCGCACTAAAAGTAGGGGCGTTAACTGAGCAGTTAATTTTAGCCCGCATGGTTTATCGAGTATAGGAGATGATAATGAAAAGGATTCAACAGTTTTTATTGGCCGCGTTGGTATTGGGCAGTGTTTCTGCACAAGCCGCTACGCTAGTGGTTACCAGTGTGGGCGTTCCCGCTATTCCCGCCTCGACAAATTTAGGGGCGAGCTTGTTATTTAATTTTGAAGTGAAAAATGTGACGCCTAATCATCCATTTACTCAGCTCGCGATTACGGTGCCGACTGTGCCAGCAGCAGATGTATCAATTAATTCTGGCAATTGTAACGCAGGTCTTGCGAGTGGTTCGACTTGTTATTTTTCTGTTATATTAAAACCTCATGCCCTAGGTGTCGCGACTATTAATCCCACGGTAACGGCAGATAGTTACTTCGCTGGTAAGCTTGCCACACCTCTATCAGTGGATGTCAAATCGCCGGCATTATCAAACGTTTCATTGTTAATAGGCAGTAGTTTGGGTTTGTTAAAAACCACTAATGGTGGCGCAAGTTGGACACAATTTAATTCGGGTTACGTATTTTCCCCCCTTGAAGATGTTCGTCAGATTGCTGCGACTAACGATGTCTATTATGCAAGTACTTCGCAGAATGGATTATTTAAAAGCAATAGTGCGGGAGCTAGTTGGTCAGTGTTTAATCAATATGTGCCGGGCTTTGGTATGTCAAATAACGTCATGGCGTTACAGGTTGATGATGCCAAGCTTTTTATTGGCACAGAGGCTGGGTTTTCTGTCAGTGCCAACAGTGGCGCGACGTGGATGACATATAATGCTAGCACGCCCGGTTTTAGTCCTGATCCCTATGTGTCAGCATTGGCGGTGAGTGGCGTTAATTATTTTGCTGTTACAAGTTCTGGTTTATCGTACAGTGTTGATAGTGGAGCTACTTGGCAGAGTACTACCGATTTTGGGGCAGTATTGGGTTCTGTGCAACCCGTTACCGTGAGCATCAGCGCTGGTAAAGTTTATGTTGGCACCTCATCAGGTTTAGCGGTGGCAACTATTGGCACAGACTTAACGAACCCTGCCTCATGGACGGATTATACTGCAAGTACCACAGGCTTCAGTACTTTTCCGTATGTTAGGCAAGTGCTAATTGTGGGCGATGCCATTTATGTCGCCACCCAAGGTGGATTGTCGGTGAGTGTGAATGCCGGCACAACTTGGAAAAACTACTCGTCAGCAACCGCTGGATTTAGTGCTAGCCCTGAGGCTAATAAAGTCGTGGTGAATGGGGCTAACATTTATGTTGGCACAACTGATGGTCTTTCCATCAGTACAAATGCCGGGGTAAGTTGGACAACCTATGGCATCAATACCCTAGGGGCCTTTGCTGATGTAAGCGCAATCTCAGTGAATGGAAATACACTCATTGTGGGAGATACAGCGGGTGTATCTATATCCACAGACAATGGTGCAACCTGGAGTATGTACAGTTGGACAAACATTGCAGGCGTTGAAAAAAATTTAGTAGGCGTGCAAGCGATTCACTATTTGGGTTAAATTGTAGTAGCTCAGACTTAATCTGACAGTTCCCGATTTATCCAGCCGTGACTGTC
>CAXBIY010000020.1:0-19440 GCA_963975985.1 uncultured Gammaproteobacteria bacterium | reverse complement strand
CAGCCGATGACATCGGCGGTGGGTGTGGCAGCCCCCACGAGTGCGCCGATACCACCGACTTCACAGCAACAAACGCCGACTTCGGCAGTCGATGTGAGTTCATCGTTGTTAAGCAATCCTTACAGCACATTAGGTGTAGACGCGATTATTACCAGCGCTGCCGAGCGTGCCGTCACCAGCATTGCCCACAATCCAGCCGCAACAACGCAAGTGCTTAATAACATGCGCTCAACGATTGTGAGTGAGTTAATGTCAAGTGGTGTGCCTAAAACGACGGCAAGAGCTGTCGCCGTGCAAACCACGAAAATCGTAATAGAGCAGACTACTGAGTTGCCGGGTATGCCTGAGACGACCGGGGTGTATGGTTCGCCGACGGGGGCGGGTGCCGCGCCGACGAATATTGTTGTTGGCCCACCAGGCGGGCGAGATTGATGTCGGTAATGATGTTACGCCTCGCGGTCGTCGATAGGCTGTATAAAAGCCACGTTTAGGGATCTACATTTTTCAAGGAGCGGCAAGCCGCTCCTTTTTTATGTATTGATAATAGCCTCTAGTTTCTTTAGTGATGAGATGATTTGTAAAAATTCAGGAGGTGGGGTTTGAAACATACCAGCACTTTGCGTATTGTTATAGTCAATTTTCACATGGTGGATAACTTGTAAAATAAACTAGCCATCCAACCCGGCATATGCGGAATGTTTTCTAACACAGTAGCAAACTCTTCGGTGGTGAGTCGTTTTTTTAGGCTTTTTATTATTTCTAATGTTGCATGCTTTTTTCCAATGTACCAAAGTGCAGTAATGACAGTGCCGGCTATTGTGCCAGGGGCAATGATTTTGCGGGCGCTGATATGTTGTAGTGTAACGCATCGGTTGCCGATGTTGATTTGTCGGGT
The DNA here is from genome assembly GCA_963975985.1 of uncultured Gammaproteobacteria bacterium. Taxonomy (GTDB): domain Bacteria; phylum Pseudomonadota; class Gammaproteobacteria; order JABDGN01; family JABDGN01; genus CAXBIY01. The sequence continues at coordinate 18,545 of CAXBIY010000020.1, read as the reverse complement.
GTTGCCCGTTGTGTAAAAGATAGATTGCATGGGCACTTGAGTGGTTAGCTGCAATTGTCGAGCAGCTTCTGCTCCATGAATGGCAACAGTTTCACCAGTAGTTTGTGCAATTGCTGTTACAATTTGTTGAGCGGATGGCATAATTTCACCGACGTGAGCTGAGATTTTGGGTTTCACGTAAATACCGCGCATAAGGCGTTTGATTTCGCCTGCTTTGGTTAAGCGACTTAGTACTTGCCAACTATTTTCAATGGAAGCTAAATGGCGAAAGGCGTTAGCCGTAAAGGGTTGGCCTTCGGGAATATTGTCAATGTAATTCTGTAATTGTTGGTTTGCGGTCATATCGCGCTCCTTGTCAGTTATTATAGCATAATAACTGACAAATTCTATCGATGTTGAGATGCGCACTTTAATGCATTTCCAATTACCCCATCATGCACCCACTTGCATTCTTTTCTTTATCTGATAAGCTTACCCTAACGAATACACTATTTAAATCTATTTTGCATTAAACCAGGCAGGGCAGCATGAACGAAACATTAGCAAGACCACTTCAATCCACCGGCGTGATGATTCACAGCGATGAAACCGACGCCTATCAACATACCTTAGTGAATTCAGAAGACACGACACCGGGTGGCGTGCAAGATCATCGATTAGGTAACGTCGCGGATGAAACATCATCGCTGTATCTTACGGTGCCGACACAAGGCGGCGAAGCGTTTCGTATTCCCATCGGTAAAATTCCCGTTGCCAATGACGATGTAACGCAACCTACGCCAACAGAATTAACTAACAACCAATGCCTCGAGCACTTGCTCGCTTGGCGCATCCAAACACCGCATGGCGATTTAAACGACCCGGCAACAATATGCCGCCTCCCTAAATGGCTGCGCGAAAAAATTTACACCTATCGCATCTGGCATCACGATGATTACGCCGACAACAAAACCCCTTGGCAACAAGGCTTAAGTGACATCATCACCCAACAAGTGAATGAAGCCTTGCTCCCAACCAACACCGATTTATTCGACCCCGGTTGGCTCTACATTTTTCGCGACGGTTATCTATGGCGCGAACTACAAGTCATCACCGTATCGCTTATGCAAGCCAATCATTACAAAGACGTCGACCTCATGCATTATGCTGGCTGCGATGTCCGCAAAGCCAACGGTGTCGATAACGCCTCACTCATCACCGCATTACAAACCGCGGGCAAACAACACGACATTCAAATCGCTTATTCCCCCGTGCAATGGAGCTGGGCGCGCATCACCGCCATGGGCGGCCTAGACGACAACGATGAACGCGCGTGGAAAAACCACGAGCGCTTAAGCGAATTCCCCGACGCCGATAAAGCCAAAGCCGCCACCCTGCGCACCAAACGCATGGGCAAACCATTGCAACTAGACACCTATGTCAGCGGCAACCCCACACCGGTTGCACTACAAGCCACGCAACCCGATGACATCACCGTCGACCAACTCATGCTACGCGAAGACAACATCCCCACCTTGTTTGTCTCAAACCCCATGGCCTTCGCCACACGCATTCAACAAGACATTCAATTTTTATGGCAACAACTGGTGAACACCGTTTCCAGCCTGCCGTATCAAAACGCGCCGACACGCGTAAGCGACGTGCAAGACGCTGCACGCTACGCGTATTTTAACAGTGACATGGCGCGTCACCCGTTCGCACCTGAAACAAGCTTTTACAATCAATATATGAAATGGCGCGACCAACAAGCCACTATGCAGCAAGCGCAACAAAGCAAAGCGCCTAACGTCACCATGCCACCACCACCCGTCGATGCCAATGGCAACCCAACGGCTAATCCTAACAGCCGTTTTCACACGGCATTGCTCGCGTATCAATTGTGTTTTAATCCGCAGAATAGTGATGCGCATTACTATATTGAAATCGATGACACCTACAACGTTACCAATGGCAGAAAGAGCACAACTACACAACCGAAAGTGATGGCCGGTAACCCATTCTATGATGTCGGTAAAAAATCCCTAAATGTGGATTTATTACAACAAGCCCTCGCTGTTAAACGCCGCACCTTCATCCGCAATGAAATTCGTCGCCTGCAACAATTGCTCACGTACACCTTATCGCAAACAACAGATGGTTATGTTGATACACAAGAATCTATTCGCGATTACTTCGCGCAACCGGCCAGCGACTATGGCCGCGGTCATTTAGCCATTGCCGGTTTACTCTCGCACACCACGCACGACCCACGCAGCGTCGATCATTACCTCGATATCGAACTGGTCAGCTACGAATTGATACAACACTTCGATACATTAACGAGCGATAACTATGATAACCCTACCGCGTTGCCTGGCACATCAACATCTGCTGGCCCTGCCATTCGCAAAAACCTTCCGCCACAACCGGTCAACGTGCCACCCGGCACACAACTCTTGCAACAATTACTGCAAGCCAAAGCAGGCGATGCCTTATACCCCTTATACCAAGCCTTATTCCCCACCGCCGATGTGCTAACAAAATGGCAAACCGAGAACTGGACGGAACAAGACAGTCAGGCTGCCGAAGGCACCGGCGACTTCAACCCCAAAGCCTGGCACGATGCCTTCGCTAACGTGCGCGACAAAGCCTTTCGCGCCCATGAATCCGCCAGCGAATTTATCGACCTCGGTTTACAAGCCCTAATCCAAGAAGCCATGCCCGCCTGGATGGCCGTGCTAAACCAAGCCCGCACGAACATGACACAAGCCACCGCAACACTAAAAACCGCCCAAGGTGATGCCCGCAAAACAGCTGCTGCCCAAGCCCAACAAGCCAGCCAACAATGGCAACAAGCCCAACAAACCGCTAACCAATTACGCCAACCCTTCATTAACCTGGCCAGCCTAACCGGCGACCCCCAATTAAATGGCCTATGCACCCAACAACAAGATGGCACCATCCCCGAAGGCTACGTGCCCTTAACCGAAGCCGTGCTCGACCACGTCAAAAAACAACAGACTCAACAACAAGCTGACACAAAACCCGATGAAAACACCCAATACGTCAACGTCAATGCCGATGGCACCATCACAAACGACAACGATGTCCGTCAACAACAACCCAGTGCAGATCAAGCCACAACAAACGACAACACCGAACAAACCACCGAGATAATCAAAACCGCCATCGAAGGCACCCTGCTCATCAAACAAGACGCCGCCACCGCCATCATGAAACGCTTCCACCAAAGCCTACACGGCGTACTCGTCGGCTTCGCCCTGTGGGATGTTACTACCCAAACCTACGCCAACCTCAACCAAAAAAACAGCCTAGGCAACTGGCTAAAATGGCTAGCCGACCTGCACGAAACCACCGACCAACTCACCGAGTTATTCGGCACCATCATCGACGAAAACCGCGTAAAAACCTGGATGCAAACCCACAACTTCGACCTGCACAAAATCGGTAAATACGATTTATCCAACTACGGCACCAGTGGGTTAGAAATTATCGGTGTTGTGACTGCATTTTACGGCTTTGCAACGAGTGTGATGGACTTCATCGAAAGCTTTAAAAACCACGATCCGGCGCAGGAGATTAGTGATGGGTTGGGAGCATTGGCAGCAGCCGGGAAGTTGTTTAAGGCGATGGGAGAAATTAAGGATACAGTGCCAGCTAAAATGGCTGGTGATACTCCGAGTGAAACAGCAGATCAATTTGCTAAGGCCGGTCGTAACGCTAGTGATGATATTATAAAAATGGGTGCAGAGGATACAACAAAAGATATTGTCAAGAAGTTGAGTTCTAGAGCGTTGGTTACGTTGTTAGGAGTAGGTGAGTTAATACCTGGTTTAGATATCATAATCACTATTGCTACATTAGCTAGTGCGATTATTATGCTCTTCCGGAAAACACCATTAGAAAGTTGGGCAAGCAATTGTTATTTCAATAATGGCGGTGCTATTTATGATGGCTGGAAAACTAATACTGCTAATGAATATTTAGCATTACTCAGCTTATTGCTGACTCCCGTTATTCACCTTGAACCCATCGATAAACCCGCTACAAGCATGCGAGTACGCACCTTAATTGGTGGCCTAGATTTGTTGGGCAATATGAATGCAGTGAATTATCATGAACAAGCTCAATGGCAATGGGTTGGTAATATCCAAATGCCCGGCCTGATTCCCGTTGCATTACCCACCGATAGAGTAAAAAGCTATACAACCTACACAGTGAAAAATAAACTAAACCACCATATTTTAGGCTATGATCATTATTATTCAGTGCAAGACGTTGAGACAATCACACAAAACCAAGAGGCAATAAAGCAAGCCATGGGGCATGATAAAAATGATTATGAACAAGAGTTCATTGCGCGAGGTCAATTATTGATTGCAGATAAAAGTTTTCCTTTTGATATTGATAAACCATGGGATAATGATGAGTCGGCCAATACTAAAAACTCAAAATGGGTTGAACAAACTGTAGATAAGGCCGATAATGTTGAAAAGAAGCAAGACAATGAATGGATATATGCAGTCCCATATTTGGGAGTATCAAAACAGTTTGGGGGATTTTCATGAGAAGATGTTTAGTACTATTAGGTTTATGCCTTGTGACAATTAGCTCCTTTGCTAAGAATATGCCAGACCTGGTTGATGCAGGTTTAAAAGCATATGATCAGAAAAATTATCAAGAAGCTTTAGCTGACTTTAAAACAGCCGCTGAAGCTGGAGATTCACAAGCTCAAAATAATTTAGGTGCGTATTATTTACAAAGCCCTAGTATTAAGAATAATTATAAACAGGCCAAATATTGGTTAGGAAAATCAGCATCACAAAATAACAAAATGGGTATATTCAATTTAGCCTATCTTTATATAAATGGTAAAAGTGTTCCTAAAGACATTAACAAAGGTATCGAGTATTATAAAAAATCAGCTGCATTAAATTATATTGATGCACAACGACACTTAGGTTTTTTATATTACCAAGGTCGTTTAGTTAAACAAAATCTTGAGCAGGCCTATTTATATTTTTCCTTAGCTGCCCAAAATGAAGATACAACTTCTGCTAACATGCTACCAGTTTTATCCAAGCAAATGACCCCCATCCAATTAAAACAAGCAAACAATTTAGTGAAGAACTATAAATTCGCGTCAACCAATAACTGATCATTCAAAGTAGGGTGGATAAAAGTTCGAGCGGCTTGTCGCGCCGTAGCTTTAGCGTAGGCGGATAGCTCGGACATATCCACCAAGGTAATCGATGGGTTTATACCGAACCTTACCTTGGTGAGACGAAACAGGTTAGGAGATTTTGATGAAGAAATTGTGTGTAATTCTTATATGTATGTTGTTTACTAGTATTTCTGTGGGAAAAGACATGCCTGAATTAGTTAATGAGGGGCACGCAGCTGGTAAGCAAGGAAATTATACACTTGAATACAAAGATTATTTAGCAGCAGCAAAGGCAGGTGATGCGCAAGCTCAATCAAATTTGGGAGCTTTATACCTACAAGGAGAAGGTGTACCTATAGATTATAATAAAGCATTATTTTGGTTGCGAAAATCTCTAGCACAGCATAATAAATCAGCATATAACAACTTGGCTTATGTGTATTTATTTGGTAAAGGCGTTAAAAAAGACGTTGTTAAAGCTATTGATTTATATCAACAAGGTGCTAAATATGGTGATTTGAACTCATGCCAACGACTAGGCTTTATATACTTCCAAGGCCAAATAGTGAAACGCAATTTAGAGCAAGCCTATTTATATTTCACCTTAGCGGCTGAGAAAAATGATCGGACTTCAGCAAGTATGTTGGTAGTGTTGTCGAAACAAATGACTCCACAACAAATACAAGAAGCTAATAAATTAGTTGCGAATTACAAAACAACTGCTCAAGGTTGATATTACTGTTTTATCTATCTTTGAATGATAATCAGTGGATTTATGCTGATCCTTATGTTGGCATGACAAAACAGTTTAGGAGATTTGTATGAAGAAGTGTATGTTCGCAGTTTTATTTTTAATGGTATCGTTTGGAACTTACGCAACTAATGCATCAGGATTGCTCGGTATGGGCTATCAGGCTGAGAAGCAAGGTAATTATTCTGAAGCTTTTAAATATTATACACAGTCTGCAAAATTAGGTGATGCTCAAGCGCAAGCTAACTTGGGGGTGTTATATTTTTTTGGAAAGGGAACTAATACCAATTATAAAAAATCATTGTTTTGGCTAGAAAAAGCTAAAGTTAAAAATAATTCTTCTGCTTATAATAACTTGGCTTATATGTATGTCACTGGGAAAGGTGTTAAACAAAATATACCACAAGCTGTCTTATATTATAAAAAAGCAGCGTCACTGAATGAGGTTGGGTCGCAACGTCGATTGGGGACAATATATTTTGATGGTCAGGTTGTTCCACAAAATTTAGAACAAGCCTATTTATATTTTTCACTTGCAGCAAGATCAAATGATTCAGTTGCTGCCAGTATGTTATCTGTTGTAACAAAACAAATGACCTCACAGCAACTAAAACAAGCCAACGACTTAGTAGCAAGCTACAAGCTCGCCTCAACAGATTGATAGGATGCTTCTCAAAGTAGGGTGGGTAAAAGTTTGAGCGAAGCTCGGACATATCTACCAAGATAATAAATGGATTTAGGTTGACCCATATTGGGGGATATGGAAATAGTTTGGGAGGTACTGATGAAAAGAATATGTGTACTTTTAGTTTGTATGTTAGTTGCTAGTATTTCTGTGGGTGAAAATATGCCTGAATTAGTAAATAATGGTATTGATGCTTATCAGAATGGTAATTATAAAGTTGCGTTTGAGTTGCTAACTAAAGCAGCTAAAGCTGGCGATGTTAGCGCACAAGCTAATCTGGGTGTCGCGTATTTTGGATCAAAAAACTTCCTACCAGATTTTACAAAAGCAAAATATTGGTTAGAAAAATCTATACGAGGAAATAGTCCACAGGGTGCTTTTAATTTAGGATTGCTTTATGAGCAAGGGAAGGGGGAACAATCAAACATTGGTAAAGCTATTGGTTTGTTTGAACTAAGTGCAGACCGAGGATATTTGCCCGCACAAAAAGAGCTTGGGATGCTTTATATGCAAGGAACTCTAGTCAAGCAAGACTTAATAAAAGCATACAAATGGTACTCTTTAGCTGCATTACAAAATGATAATGTTGCATCTAATATGCTAGTGGTTTTATCCAAGCAAATGACAAAAGAGCAGTTATCTCAAGCAAATAAACTTGTCCAACAGTTCAAGCCTAAAAAATAAACTAGCTGAGAATGTTAATGATGCTAAAAAAATAGAGTAATAAGTGGATTTATGTAAAACCATATTTGGGTATCAGTGTAAACTAGGAGGAAGGATGCGAGTTGTTATTTTCATGTTAGCGTTGTTAGTTAGTAGTGCTAGTTATGCTCAAGATACTGTTAATGAAGGTGTGCAAGCGTATCAAAATAAATCATACCAAAAGGCATTTAAATATTTTAAAACTGCAGCTGAGTCAGGTAATCCTCAGGGTCAAAATGATCTGGGTGTTTTCTATATGAATAGTATTCCGCATACAGATGAAAAATATAAAAAAATCAATATGTTGGTTAGGAAAAGCAGCAAAACAAAATGTCAAACAAGCTTATTATAATTTAGCTGAACTTTATTTAAAGGGACATGGTGTTAAGAGTGATACAGTTAAAGCGGTGCAATATTATGAAGAAGCAGCAAAACTAAATTATGTAGATGCACAAAGAAAATTAGGTTTTCTATATTTTCAAGGACGTGAAATAAAACAAAATTTAGTACAATCTTATCTATATTTATCATTAGCTGCTGACCATAACGATATAAGCTCAATAAATATGTTGTCTGTCGTCTCTAAACAAATGACTCCACAACAACTAAAACAAGCTAACGACTTAGTTAAAAACTATAAGTTTGCCTCAAAAAACTGAGAACACGGGCATCCAAAGTAGGGTGGATAAAAGTTCGAGCGTAGCTCGGACATATCCACCAAGATAATAAATGGATTTATGCAGAGCCTTATTTTTTAGTTAAGAAATAGCTTAGGAGCTTTTGATGAAAAGATGTTTTATTATGTTGATAATAGGATTCATATCAGTGAATATATATGCTGAAAATATGCCAGATGTAGTTGATGCTGGAGTAAAGGCATACAACCAAGAAGATTTTAGTATTGCACTAAAAGATTTTAGTATTGCAGCAAAAGCTGGTGATGCCCAGGCACAAAATAATCTAGGTGTATATTATCTTCGCAAGCTTCCACATGTGGATGAGAATTATAAGCAAGCGTATGTTTGGTTAGCTAAATCAGCATCGCAAAACAATAAAATGGGTTATTATAATTTAGCTTATATTTATATAAATGGTAAGGCTATAAAGCCTAATATTAAAAAGGGGATCTCTCTCTACAAAAAATCGGCAGCGCTAAATTACGTTAAAGCTCAAAACCAATTAGGTTTTATATATTATCAAGGTCGAACAGAGCAACAAGATTTTGAACAAGCCTACCTATATTTTTCACTAGCAGCACAAAATGAAGATGCAACTTCAGCTAGCATGCTATCCGTCCTATCAAAACAAATGACTCCACAACAGCTAAAGCAAGCTAACACTTTAGTGAAAAACTACAAGTTTGCCTCAACAGATTGAGAATATTCGTCTCCAAAGTAGGGTGGATAAAAGTTCGAGCGTAGCTCGGACATATCCACCAAGATAAACAATGGATATATACTAAACCTTATCAAGATCTCAGCATGAAATAGGAGGAATGATGAAAGTTTTTTTACAGTCACTTTTTATATTGATTAATTTATTCAGTGTAGCTATTGCACAAGATCTTGTTGGCGATGGTATGCAAGCTTATAGAAATAAAGACTTCCAAGTGGCACTAAAAGATTTCCAGACAGCAGCAAAAGCAGGTAAACCAGGAGCCCAGAATGATTTAGGTGTGTTTTATGCTAGGAGTCTTCCACATACGGAAGAAAAGTACAATAAGGCCATATATTGGTTTGGAAAAGCCATTAAAAATGATGTTCCTCAAGCAAGTTACAATTTGGGTAATTTATATGCAAATGGACAAGGCGTTAAACGTAATTTTGGAACCGCAATAAAGTATTATAAATCTGCTGCAAAAGGGAATTATCTGAGCGCACAACGAAAATTAGGTTTAATATATTTCCAGGGTCGTGAAGTAAAACGTGATTTAGCACAGGCGTATTTATTTTTGTCTTTAGCATCAGCGCATAATGATACAAGTTCTATCAATTTACTTACAATTGTTTCTAAACAGATGAATGACAAAGAATTAGCACAAGCAAATCTATTAGTTAAACAATATAAATTTTCTAAATCAACGAGACAGTATTTATAATTATACAATATTGTGTTTGATATGATTTTTATAGATGTATTTATTTTTATCTTATAAAGATAATCAATAGGTTAACGTAGGGGGTGAAATGAAACTAAAATTAACAATTATATTGTTTTATCTGGGGACGGTTAGTGTAGCATTTGGTGATAGTTGGTTGGATAAAGGGGTGGAAGCATATCAGGAAAAAAATTATCAACAAGCAGTTAATGATTTTAAAAAATCAGCTAACAGTGGAAATCCGCAGGGTCAAAATGATTTGGGTGTTTATTATATTCGAAGTGTACCTCACACCGTGGACAAATATAAAGAGGCTAAACGTTGGCTAGATAAAGCATCGGAACAAAATTTAAGTGCTGCATATTATAATCTTGCAGGCCTTTATAAAGATGGTTTGGGTGTAACTAAAAATTTGGAACATGCAGTTACATTATATAAAAGAGGCGCTCAGCTTGGTGACGTGAAATCATGTGGGAAGTTAGGTTTTCTATATCTTCATGGTCAAGGAGTGACGGAAGATATTTCTTACTCTTATTTGTATTTTACTTTGGCTGCTGAAAATGGAGATCAGATTTCAAGTAATATGTTAAATGTTATTTCCAAACAAATGACCCCGCAACAACTCAAACAAGCGAATGAGTTAGTCAAAAACTACAAGTTTGCCTCAACAGATTGAGAATATTCGTCTCCAAAGTAGGGGGGATAAAGGTTCGAGCGTAGCTCGGATATATCCACCGTCAATATTACTCACGACTGCGCAGCACAACTGAGATTAGCTACTCAAAAATTAACTTATTCGCTATTTTAACCAAAGAGAGCTTGTGCCTTTGTCCCCTTATTTCCATTTTTTAGGTTGAAAATATAGATTTAGTCCCCATTTTGTCCATCAAGCCTTATTTAAAGATTTAGTCTTGCAAACTAATGTTCATGTATTCAAGGAGTTTTTATGACTTTTGAGTCCACTCAACCAGTAGATTTAACACAATGTTTTTATCATAGTACAAGCAAGGAATTAAAGCAGGGTGATCTCATTGAGCCTGGGAATTGGGGGGAGGTTATTCTAAAATCTCAGGGTACACATGCATCATATCGGAGGGAAACTGTTGTGGAAGATATTAGGCGGTTTTATTTTCCACAAAAACCCTCAAGGCTTACAAGTGCTTACGTTTGTTTAATGTTGGAGGACGCTCTATTTTTTAAAGAAATCACCAAGCGTGAAACTGATTTTATCTATAAAGTCAAAGTAAGCAATCCAAACTGTAAACAGCATGTGGGTTGTTGGAATTGTCTGCCTCCAAATGAACCAGGTGGTCGAGGATATGATAAAGCGAGACCAGAGCTTGTTGCCATGTGGTATTGGTCAGGTATACAGATAAGAGTTGAAGGTATCTTAAATAATTGTGGAGAGCTTTTAGTTGATTCTTCACTAGAAATTGTTGGGTGTGTGGATGGAAATTGAAATTAAGTACTGCAATAATATTGATAATGCAAACATCAGACTGAATAAAGAAAAACTGAATATCAAGTTTGCTCCAAATGGTACGGGGAAAAGTACAATTGCAAAAGCAATCATGCTCAGCAAAAAGGAAAAATCCGATCTGAATGAACTTATACCATTTGAATTGTATGAATCAAATCCAGAAGGAAAGAAGCCTGAGATCAATGGCATTGAAGATATTAATTCTGTCATGTGTTTCAACGAAGAATATGTAAGCAAATTTACATTCAAACAAGATGAAGTAATCAGTAACAGTTTTGATGTTTTCATTAAAACTGACCGTTACAAACAAAATGAACAAGACATCGAAACTCTGGTAGAGGAAATTAAGCAACAGTTTGCTGAGAGTGAAGAATTGGAAACTTTACTTTCGACTCTTAAGCAAATGAGTGAGGCTTTTAAGTTAACAAAATCAGGAATATCTCAATCATCGAAAGGGGGGAAAGCTTTTAGCGATGGAAACAATATTCAACATATTACTAATGAGTTAGAGACATATCGGCCTTTTATACAGAGTGAAAGCACGGCGCGTTGGGTGGATTGGCAAACAAAAGGATATGAATTTATTGAATTGTCTGATGACTGCCCTTTCTGTACTTCTCATGCTACTGATAAAAGAGAGCGGATTAAAATGGTTGGACAAAAATATAATAAAAACAATATTAAGTATTTGGTTGCTATAATCGATATGGTTGACAAGCTTGGTGACTATTTTTCAAATGATACCAGAGAAAACTTATCACGGATAACAAATTGTATTGATGGTCTAGAAAAAGAAGATAGCACTTGTTTAATCACCATTAAAAAACAAATAGACGATTTTTTAGATAAGCTGGAACCACTCAAACAACTCTCTAGCTTTCAATTTAAAGATGGAGAAAAAGTCAGCGAAAAATTAGCGGCATATAAATTTGATCTAACTTCTTTTAGTGTGTTGAGGTCAGACAAGACTCAAAAAATCATTCAACCAATAAATGCTTCACTAGATAGCCTGATTACTAAGGCCGGATTGCTCCAAGGGAAAATTAACCAACAACGCGAAGTAATACAGGAAAATATTGCAAAACATAAAAAAAATATTAACGAATTTCTTGCCTATGCTGGATATCGTTACGAGGTTGAAATAGCTGGCGAAGGAGAACAAGCACAACTAAAATTACTCCACGTTGATCACTCGCAATACCTTAGTGGTGGCACTCAACATTTAAGTTTTGGAGAGAAAAATGCATTTGCAATTGTTCTGTTTATGTGTGAATGTCTTTCAAAAAAACCAGACTTAATTATTCTTGATGACCCTATTTCCTCGTTTGATAAGAATAAAAAATACGCTATTCTCGAAATGCTCTTTCGTCGTCCATCAGATGCTTGCTTGATTAACCAAACAGTTTTAATGCTTACCCATGATATAGAGCCTATTATTGATGCCGTAAAATCACTTTCAGATCAATTTAGCAACCAAACATCAGCATCTTTTTTGAAGTTAGCAAAAGGTAAAATTACTGAAATAGGAATTAAAAAGACAGATATACAAACCTTTGCGGAAATTTGCAGTAATGCACTTACTGCAAAGCTATCTGACATAGTAAAATTGATATACCTGCGTCGTGGTTACGAAATTACTGACGAAAAAGGTGATGCTTATCAAGTTTTATCGAACCTCTTTAAAAAACGAGACACCCTGATTGATAAGCGCAACCAAAAAGATGAAAATGATGAATATCCAGAGATGGATCCAATTAAGATAGTAAGTGGATATGTCGAAATTCGCAAAGCATTGTCAGGCTTTTCTTACCGAGATGTTCTTAATGAAATAAAAGACACTAAAAAGTTAAAATTATTATATCATTCATCCAACAACGGTTATGAAAAACTTAACCTTGTTCGGATTTTAATAAATGATACTGATACCATAAATTCTGTTATAAAAAAGTTTATTAATGAAACTTACCATGTTGAAAATGAATTTATTTGCCAGCTCGACCCTGCTAAATTCGACGTAATTCCAGAGTATATTATTGCCGAATGCGATAAGATTATTAGCGAGCTATCATCGTGAACAGATTTGACGGTGCATTTAGTAACTTTAATGCCTCATAACATAAACATTAAAAAACTGTAAAAAGAATATTAGCAAACTCAGCGATAGATATTTTACTGCTCGCAGCAGCCTTAAATTAAGTTCATTGCTTTTCATCCAACACCGCTGGTGGATATGGCCGAGCTACGCACGACCTTTTATCCACCCTACAAGAAAATAAATATTCACCCATAAAAAAAGGAGCAATGATTCGCTCCCAATTGTTCACCGTTAATGAACCACGGTGATTACCCCACGAACTGTGTTCTGAACGAACCTCTTGTTATGTTCCAACGCGCCCCACGGGTTGGCCCTACTTATTCAATGTTTGATGTATGCTCAATAACTTTGCGCCGGCTTGATAGGTTAAGCCATTGCTATTGCCTAGCATGAGGGAGAGCAATATGGCTTGCCGGGTGTTGGTGATGACGATTAACTCTTTAAATGGGTATTGGCCACTTTCGTGGATATCCATCATGACTTCTGACCATGCGATATAACCTGTTGGTTGTGCTGGTTCGTCTTGTGCTGTCGCCTGCTGTGCAGGCGCACCCTCATCTGCCTGTTGGGCATCTTCTCCCTTGAGGGAGGAGCGATTATTATTGTTTTTGATATTATTTATTGTTTTTTCTTTCGACATGGGTGTTTCCTCGTTTTTCTCTACCGCTTACCTGGGTGGTAAGTCTTCATACCGCGGTTAGTGCCGCTTGTTGTTTTAATTTGGTTTGCACGCGATGTTCGAGTTTTTCAATCGCGCCTCGCATTAAGCTGAGGGTGCTGTAGTCTTTGTTAAGGGATGCATTGAGTTCGTCTAGCGCGATGCTATCGAGCAAGGGTTTGTCGATGCGGTAGTCGTATTGACTGAGTATTTGGTGGCGCACAGTTATCTCCTTTTCATATAAGGGATACTACGGATAGTGCTAGTAGAAGGGTGGCCAATCTTGAGTGCATTGTATTTCAGGAGGTGATGAATCACCGCGGCCATTTGTTATTATTGTTGTCTCATTTCTTATAACATCCATAGCATCCTGCCTATGGTTGCAAACAAGTGTTTGCTAACAACGGGGGTAACTATAATGGGAGGGTAGCTATTTTGCTATATGGATTTTTGCTCGGGAAAATGCCGAGCAAAAATTCAATTGTTTGGCCTGGAATCAAGAAGATATGCCGAAAATCTCTCTTTGAACAAGTGGTTTTCGGCAGTTAATGAATAACGTTCAATCAGAATAAATAGTTTCGATCGAAAAATTAAATAAGATCACGGTTACATTTGCTTGTAGTAAAAAAACTACCTGCAATGACTTGGTATGAAGGTAACTTCATGGGGCTCTCCTGGTAATTACAATGCGATTAAATTATAGCAACTTATTTGAAGAAAAACAGGAGAGATTATCTTTTGGTAAGTTGGATGGCTCCTTGCCAGAATTTACTAGTATCACAAAAAGGTTTATTGAATGATTTAACTTGCTCTGATAGTACAGCATGTTGTTTGGCTAGAGATTTTGCTTGTAAAATATTGTTGTATTCTCCGGGGTTGTAATGAATGTATTCAAAATCAACTGTTTGAGCAGTTTTTCCGATAGGGGAATTACCTAGGCCATATTTATCCTCGGTTAGAAGTTGATTGATCTTAGTGTTGATGGTTTTAATCCAATTAAGATCATTCAAACGATTATTAACGTATTTGGTGTAAAGTGAAAATAAAAGTAGCGTCGGTATGTTTAAGGAGTAATAAATACTTTGGTTCGTATTGATGTAGCTGGGCTGCATAAAGGTGGGTGCTGACTTTAAATGTCCATATACATTGTTGAATACAGATTGTAATTCATCGATTGGTGCTGATAAATTACTATCTGCAAATGAAAACCCCACATATGCACCTTGAGCAATTTTGTATATGTGCTTAGCGGTATCAACTAAATATTGGTGTGGCTTTAGGTTACATTCATATAATGCTGAAGAAAAAACAGTTTCAAAAACAACTTGATCACGCAGGAATGAGGTGTCTAACCAGGCGGTTTCAAAAAGATAATTTTTTAATGATAGATATTTTTTGGTGTCCAATTTTTCGCGAAAGCTTCTACTGAATAATACGATTTCGGTATGCCAGTCTGAGTTCATGCCTGGTGACTGTAAAATGTCTCGGTATAAATGCCATTGATCAAATATTTTTTTAGGGACAGGCAAGCCAATGCCAAATTCTTTTTCTAGCTTAACATAACCACGTTTTTCTTCGATCTTAGGTAACATAAATATTGACCGTGCCCCCGCTGTTACCTGCCAAATCTTACCTGCATGTGCAGAGGTACCAGGTGGTTGCAATCCACCCCATAAAGAAAAAATACGACCAGGATACATAAATATCCACGGAACGATCTGTTCACCTGACATGTAATACAATTCAGCCGTGTTTTTAGTGACTAAACCAATGGGTAAGTTAGGCGCATAATCCAGATCGTCAACTAAAGTTTTATCAACTCCGCTAGATCGTAAGCTGATGATATTACCTTTATCATCGGGCACACCTAAACTGCCATCTAACATTATATGATCACCAAAACCATATTTCCCTAAGTAAAAAGGGATTGAGTCATCTGGTGCAAGATCTTCAATTTCGTCAAACAACGGTTGGTTAACCTGTTTAACTTTTTTTCTTACTTCTTTCCATGTCGTTTTAGTTAATTCAGCTGTCATTATTGATTACCTAGGTTACCTATCTCAATTACACCATGCATGAATTTGCTGTTTGCACTAAATGGTAGGTTGAATTTTTTTTCTTCATCACAAAGAATGGCATGTTGATGCTGTAGGTTTTTTGCCATCACGATATCGTTATGTTTCCCTGGGTTAGGGTGGAAATATTGGTAGCCAACGGAGTTAGCTAAGTTAGCAATAGGCGTACCACTTAAATTAAACTCATCTTTTTTGAAGTAAGCATTGATTTTATCTTGCAATACTTTTATCCAGCTTAAATCATAAAGTTGATTGTTAATGGGCTTCGTTTCAGCTGAAAATGAAAGTAAAGTTGGTATGTTCAATGAATAATAAATGCGGTCAGCATCATTTAAATAGGCTGGAACCATCATGCTAGGACTGGATTTTAAGTGTCCGTAAATATCAACAAAAACATCTTGAATCAAATTAATAGGACCAGCCGAATCATCAGTAGCAAATGCTAAACCTGGGAAAGAATTGCGAGCGAGCTCATAAATGTGTTTGGTGGTGTTAATTAAATAAGGGTTAGACTTTATATTACAGCTCATAATGGCGCTATTATACATACTGTCAAAGATTATTTGATCTCTTACCAGCGTGGTGTCTAACCAAGCGGTGCGAAATAAATGGTTAGTTAGTGAGTTAAAGGATTCAGTATCAAGTTTCTCTCTGAATTCACGAGAAAAAAACAATAGTTCTGTTTGCCATTCACAGTGAGTCGATGGAGCGTGAACAATTTCTTTAAATAAATGCCATTGATCATAAGGTTCTCTTGGTATGGCAATGTCAATACCTAAAGCTTTCTGTAATTTTTGATAACCTCGTTTTTCTTCTATTTTTGAAAGCATGAACATGGAGCGGGCGCCGGCTGTCATTTGCCACATGCTGGCTGCATGAGATGAGGTACCGCTTGGTTGAAACGAACCCCATAAGGAAAAAAGTCGCCCAGGTTTCAGTATTCGCCAGGGGATAATCCTTGAATTAACTAAGCCGTGTAATTCTATGCTCTTTTCTAAAACAATGCCTAGCGGCATGTTCATCGTATAGTTTAAATCATTTTTTACAGTCTTAGACAGTGAGCTATCAGTGATGGGTACAACTGTACCTTTATCATTAGGAATTTGTAATGTCCCATTTATAATAATTTGATCACCAAACCTATACTTCGCTATATAAAACGGCATGGATTTATCGGGTGATATTTTTTCGATTTCGTTGAACAGGGGTTCGTTGACGTTTTTGACTTTATCGCGGACGTCTTCCCATGACAATTTTTGAAGTTGTGCTGTCATCCTTGTCAGCTCCTAACTAGTTGTTTCTATTGATAAGTATAGTGGGTTTTTGGTGTTTTTGTGGGAATAATGAATAAAAAAAAGCGCTCTTTCGAGCGCGGGACAGTTGGGACTAAGAGCTTATTATTATTTTTTGGGAGGGCGCATCATGAAACTATGAGCAGGATCCGTCGCTGCAATTGACTGGTTGGGTTGTTGGTGTGAAATCACTGTTGTTAATGACGTCGATGTCAGCCCCGTCATGCGTTATTTTGATGGAACCGTGTTGTTGGGCAGTGATGTCACCGACCAATGATGATGGGTTGTTGACAGTGATGTGGCTGGTTGAGGTACCGCCGATTTCTCCGTTTGCGGCAAGCTGAGCTATTGTGTTGCCCGAGATAGTACCGCCATTTACAGTGATGTTGACGTCTGCAGTACTAATTGTATTCGCGAAGACACCATGGTTGTTGCCAGTAATGATACTGTCTGTGACTGATACCACGCTGTTTGACGAACCTTGACCTTCAATTAAAATACCAGAGTTTAAGGCTGCAGAAGGCGTTAACCCTGTATTATTAGTGAAGTTGCTGTTTGTTACCGTAATGTCTAAACCGGTTGCAGCTGATGATGAATTAAATCCAAAGATACCATTAGCATTACCATCGGCTGTGACATAATCAATTGACTCAGCATTCAGTGAAGCATTACCACTTGAAGATAACACGATACCTGATGAAACATTGTCAGATACGCTGGTATGCTCAAGAGCAGTACCTGTAATGTTAACAGTGGTTGCACCATCGTTTGTACCAAATGCTTGAACGTTGATACCGTATCGACCATTACCGTCAATAATGCTGTTTGTGACGGTTAAGCTACCTGTGCCAGCTGAGCCGAAGTAGATACCATCATGGCTAACGTTGGAGCTAATATTGCTGTTATTAACGGCCACATTTAATGTAGAGCCTCCATCGGGGGCATAGCTATTAATACCATATCGATTACCTGTGATCACTGTGCTATTGCCAGTAAAATTCACAGTTGATGCATTGTTAGCATCAACTGTGACACCGTTGCCTGTGTTATCTGTAATCGTTGTACCTGATAATGTGGCAGTAGTGCTTGAGTCATCATTACCTGAAATAGCGATACCATGCGTTGCTGTGTTATTACCATCAATCGTAATACCACCAATCGAGCTATTAAGCGTCGCATTAGTATTTGATGTTAAGTTAATACCGTTGTTCGTGTAACCCGAAATACCACCCGTACCACTTTGTGTGAAAGTTAGCGTACTGCTGTCGTTGGCTGTGAAGGTTGCACCATCGGCAGCGCCTGAAATCGTCAAATTACCCACCGTATTCGTCACATCCGACGCATCGCCTGATGTCACATTAATACCGTTAGTCGCGCTACTGCCCGTTAACGTTGTGTTACCGAATATTGCACTTAAGTCAGCATTGTTGCTGCCGGTTAATGTAATACCATCGGTATTAAAACCACTGATGTTAGCCACGCCCGTTTGCGTGATGCTGATACCGGTGCTGGTTGTTGTATTGTTTGCTGTCGCATTCACACCAC
>CAXBIY010000019.1:0-19839 GCA_963975985.1 uncultured Gammaproteobacteria bacterium | reverse complement strand
CTCCTAGTACGAGAGGACCGGAGTGGACGTACCTCTGGTGTTCCGGTTGTCACGCCAGTGGCATTGCCGGGTAGCTATGTACGGACAGGATAACCGCTGAAAGCATCTAAGCGGGAAGCCCCCCTCAAGATTAGATCTCCCTTGACCTTTAAGGTCACTCAAGGTCCGTTCAAGACTAGGACGTTGATAGGCTGGGTGTGTAAGCGCTGTAAGGCGTTGAGCTAACCAGTACTAATTGACCGTGAGGCTTGATCATATAATCATATGGTCTTGTAGAATGCAGTTTGCCCAATTGCGAAACTTTTTTGAAGCTGAACCAACTTGTTTTTTATTTGTTGATGCGTGCCTAGCACGACTCGACATAACGTCTTCTCTGGCGACCATAGCGAAGTGGCACCACCCGATCCCATGCCGAACTCGGAAGTGAAACGCTTTAGCGCCGATGATAGTTTGGGGTCTCCCCATGTGAAAGTAGGTCATCGCCAGGATTTATTGTAAAAGCCCGTTAGTTTCGACTAACGGGCTTTTTTTATGTTTATAGTTTCGATTTAATTTCTACTTAATATTGCTCTGCTAGAATGCCGCTTTAATACTGATGTGTTTGTAGGATAATAAAAAAATATGTTTTCAATACAGTCAAAACTAACAAAACCAATCGAACTGGACGACATGGGAAGTCATCGGGGCGATGATATCGATTCTCCAAAGTACATCAATGCGTCACAAATGCTTACCACTTTCCTTGTCGCTTTTATGGGTATATTAAGTGAAAAAACGATTCATTGTCAGGATAATTTTAAAGGATTGCAAGGCCTCATTGGGCCGCTAGAATTAGAGTTGCTCCAGCTAGAGTATACTCTTTCGCTAGTCGATGGGATGATCAAGAGTTTTTGGTCTTCCCGAGGCGATGAGCTTCCAGTACCTGTTATAAAACAGGTGCGGGATAATGTGGTGAGCCAATTTAATTTCGATAATAAGGATGTTACGCTTCAGTGGTTGCTGGATTACGCGGTAATAGCGCAACAGCAAAAAGCCTCAAGTAACGATAGTTTCAATAACTGTAAAATTAAGTTACAGTCTTTTTTGGTCAACGGGCTTCCTTTGCAAAGCACGCATATCGTTAATTTCATGATGATTATTACCGTCCACCGAGGGCGTTATGTTCGCTCACGAAATTGCCAAGTTGTTACCTCGCGTGCACAGGCCATCTATAACATCTATATCGCTATTGCGGAATACTCTAAATACGACTTTCTCACTTTCAAACTTAACATGCATCTGGTATTAAGCACTATAAAAAACGAAGCGGAGATAGAGCAGCAATCCACTATGTTCGGTCGCTTGGGTATTACCCGGTCTGGGTTTGTCGTAGCATTAACAGATATAATGTATATATTAAAGTAATGGTATTGTTTTGTCTGGCTATGTCATCCACCGTACTTTTAATGCTAGTATAAACCCTTTATCGCAAGGGCTCGCACGTGCAACAACAATCCAACAAAGGCATGATGTTCATCATCCTAATTTCCATGTGGGAATATTTCAGTTATTACGGCATGCGCTCGTTGTTAGTGCTGTATCTCACGCAATCATTATTTTTTACCGATCAACACGCTTATGCTATTTATGGTGCGTATACCTCATTAGTCTATGCGACACCAATTGTTGGTGGTCTATTGGCGGATAAAATTTTAGGTTATCGCTGGGCGGTGATCATTGGCGCTTTGTTAATGATTGCGGGGCATATAGTGCTGGGTACAACGGCGTCTGACTTAGCCTTATTTGTGGCCTTGGCCTTTATCGTCTGTGGTTATGGCTTATTTAAAAGTAATATCGCTTGTTTGCTTGGCCAGCTGTATAAAGAAACCAATAAACGTCGTGAAAGTGCATTTGCCATTATGTATGTCGGTGGTAATATCGGTGCATTTATAGCACCGATTGCTTGCGCCTTTGTTGCGGTGAAGTGGGGCTGGCATTATGGCTTTGCTCTGGCAGGTCTTGGTATGGCGATTGGTTTGGTGATTTTCATGTTCGGGCGCCAACATTTTGTGGGGGTTGGTGACCCTATGGCCCAACTGTTTACTAAGCGCGGCGTGATGAAGGTGTCAAACATTATTATTATGTTAGTGTGCGCAGCCATTGCTGTTACGGTTATTACTCTAATTTTAAAAAATCTATGGGCTGGTTGGGTATTATTAGCAACAGCAGCGGTGACACTCGTGTTATTTTTTAAATTATTTGTGCGTTGTCAGGGGGCACAACGTCAAGGTTTAGCCCTGATTTTAATTATTATGGTGTTTGGTTTAATCTTTTGGGCGTTTGATCAACAGGGTGGTAGTTCCATCAGTTTATTTATTTCTCGTAACTTGGATAGACATCTCTTAAGCTTTGTACTGCCTGCCGCTAGCTTTCAATCGGTTAATGCGGCTGGTGTATTAATCGGTGGTGTATTTGTCGCTTGGTTGTGGAAAAAACTCAATGAAAAAGGCGTGAAGCTTGGCGTTCTGATTAAAATCAGCATGGGTATGGTGGTGCTATCCTTAGGCTTTGCTGCGCTAACGTTGAGCGCACATATGGCCATGGCAACAGGGCATACCTCAATGTGGTTGACAGTGCTAGCGATGCTATTGATTGGTATGGCTGAATTATTCATCGACCCGGTTGCATTGGCTGAAATCACACGCTTAAACCCAGCCGGTTCAGTCGGCTTTTTGGCTGGGACATATATGTTAGTAAGTGGATCCTTTGCCAACTATATTGCTGCTAAAATCGCGGCACTCAGTAGTGTTGAAACCACAGCCCAGCATGCGGTAAATTTCATGAATGCGGCGAGCAAATATTTTATAACATTTAAATTTATTTTAATCATATCCATCATTGCCACGATAGCGTTGTTTATCACCGCCTATCTCGTAAAAATGATGTTAAGAAAAACGCAAGGGGCTTTATGAAACGTCCAGTTATTATCGGTGAAGTGTTATTTGATGTCGTGCCAGGCAAAGAAATTTTGGGTGGCGCGCATTTTAATGTGGCATGGCATTTGCATGCATTAGGTTTAAATCCCTTGTTAATTAGCCGTATTGGTGACGATGCGCGCGGTGAAATTGTATTGAAAACTATGCGTGAGTGGGGCATGGATACGTCCGGTATCCAAATCGATACCGATGGGGAAACTACTACTACCGATTGCACTGTGATTGATGGCAAAGCGACTTATGGTATTTGCATGGGCAAAGCGTTTGATTTTATTGATGCCGAACAAGCCTTGAATGCTCTGGGTGATAGCGCTATTTCCATCTTGTTTTATGGCACGTTGGCGAGTCGGCATGCCGTGTCATTAGCGGCATTGGAAGCCTTGGTGGCCAAACAGCCAGACATTCAATTTATCGATTTAAACTTACGCCCACCATCTTATACGGATGAACAAAACCAATTATTTATGCAGCGAGCTGACTGGTTAAAATTAAATGATGAAGAATTGGAGTTGATCAGTGGCCAGCCATGCGAAAGCCGTACCGAGCAAGAGCAAGCAGCCCAAGCTTTGCAGCAGCAATATGCTATCGAGAATGTGCTGATTACTTGTGGAGAAGCTGGGGCATTTTGCGTATCAAATAATGGCATATTATCGGCCAAGCCTGAGCATGATGTCGTCGTTGCCGATACTATTGGCGCAGGTGATAGCTTTAGCTCCATTATCATAGCCGGCAAATTACTTGGCTGGACCGATGAAAAAACGCTACAATGTGCTGTCGATTTAGCCGCCATTACTTGTACCCAGCATGGAGCTGTCATCACTGACAAAAGCGTTTATGAAAAAATTATTCCGTAATACTTATTTTAAAGATTGCCTCCTTCTGACTATCCTCATTGGCATTTTGTTTGGCTTTATGTTGGGCACGCGGCCATTAAACACGCCGGATGAAGGTCGTTACTCTGAAGTGTCACGGGAAATGGTTGCCACCGGTGATTATGTGACGCCACGTGTGAATGATATTGTGTTTTTAGATAAGCCACCAATGGCGTATTGGTTACAGTCTGTCAGTATTCATGCATTTGGTTTAAACCGTTGGGCATTACGCTTGCCTATCGCTTTGGTGGCATTGCTGGGTTGCTTGTTTACTTATTGGGCTGCTCGTGAGTTTTATGACCGACGTGCTGGTTGGATTGCCGCCATTAGCCTATCAACGGGTATTTTATATTTTGCCATCGCGCATTACGTTAACATGGATATGGAAGTCGCCGTATTTATCAGTTGCGGGTTGTTATTATTTTTAATGGGGGCGAATGCACCACCCGGACGGGAAAAATCAGCCTTGATGCTAGGCGCCTACGTGGCGGCAGCCTTTGCTATCTTAACCAAAGGTTTAATAGGTATTGCGTTTCCCGCCATGATTATTGGCTTATGGGTACTGTTATTAAACCGCTGGCGTATATTGTTACAGATGCGACTATTAGCTGGCTTAATCATTATTCTTGTTATTTGCGCACCTTGGTTTTATGCGGTGCAACAAGCTAACCCAGAGTTTCTACATTACTTTTTTATCTTCCAGCAATTCGACCGTTTCACGGGGCAAGGCTTTAATGGTTCAGCACCCTTTTGGTTTTACCTGCCTATTATTATTGTCGGTTTTCTACCCTGGATCAGTTATTTTGTGCCGGCTGTGATGAAGAAAATATCATGGCGACAACGGCAAGCTAATTCCACCGAATATTTTTTAATTATTTGGATAGTCGCAGTTACTGTGTTCTTTTCAGTGCCTAACTCTAAATTAGTGAGCTATATTATCCCGGTGTTTCCGCCAATGGCTATTTTAACGGCAGGATATCTCAGTCAAAATTGGCATGACATTAAAGCGTTAACTTGGCCAACACGATTGTGCGGTTTTTTGTTAGTATTCGTCGGTATTGGCTTTTTTATGGCGGCGCGTATTGTACCCGCACAAGCTCATGTTGATTTAACAGAAGCCAGATTTGCCTTAGAAATTATTGCGATGCTGTATATTGCTGGTGCCGTTGGCGTGAACCTATGGTTGCGTGATAATTTCGTTCACAGTTTTCGTATCCTCATACTGATGATGGTCGTTATGTTATGGATAACGCTAGCAGCTGCGCCTTCGGCTATTCCTGGCTCTAGTTTGCCACTGGCTCAACAATTGAAAATGCGTTTGCAACCGGGCGACAAAGTGGTGGCATACAATAATTTCTTTCAAGATTTACCCCTCTATTTACAACATAAAGTGGTCACAGTTGCGAACTGGGATGACATCAACTTAAAACATCAAGACAATGCTGTTGGGCAACTCGCCTGGGGCATGCAATACAAGCCTCAATCACGCCAATGGATGTGGACACCCAGCCAGTTTGTTCAACACTGGAATGGCAAACAGCGACTATATGTGGTGTTGAAAAACAGAGACTTGAAACAGTTTGCTATAGCGGTTAAAGGGCATTATCGGATTATTGCGAAGGCATCAACGATGGTGTTGGTCGTTAATAGAGCCTAGGTATTAGTGAGCTTTGTAGCCGCGAGAGCGCGGCGTTTATTGGTATAAGGTTTTAGGTGTTAGGGCTTAGGTATTAGGCGGTTTTGTAGCCGCGAGAGCGCAGCAGTTAATTTAAGATAAAGATCGATAGCGTATTTTGTAGAATTTCAAGCTGAAAACTAAGCCCTAAGCCCTTTTCTACTTAAACGCCCAAAACTTACTGAAGACAAACGTCACTACCGCCACAATAATCAATGTAATAAACAACGCTAGCATGTAGTAAATATGAAATACATGTAGAAACACAGCAAATAAAGCTTCATTTAATAAAAAGCCCATCGCGGCGACCATGAAAAATTTAGGTAAGCTACTATTGGCATGCTGTTTTTCCCTAAACGTCCAATGTCGGTGGCCAAAATAGCTGACTAAAAAAGCAATTAAAAAAGCGAAGATATTGGCGACTAACGGCATTAGCTGATAGGTTTCCACAAAATAATATAGCATGAACATGTTAACGGCAGCC
The DNA here is from genome assembly GCA_963975985.1 of uncultured Gammaproteobacteria bacterium. Taxonomy (GTDB): domain Bacteria; phylum Pseudomonadota; class Gammaproteobacteria; order JABDGN01; family JABDGN01; genus CAXBIY01. The sequence goes on along the minus strand of CAXBIY010000019.1, from coordinate 13,833 downwards.
GCTGATGCGCCGATGATGCCGAATCGCATGAGTTGGAAAAAATGCTTAGTCATTAAAACCTATTTTTTTAGCAATAATGTAATTGGGGCGATGCTTTACTTCGGTGAAAATACGGCCGATGTATTCGCCTAGTATACCTATTGAGAGCAATTGAATGCCGCCCAAAAACATCACTGCGACGATGATGGTAGCAAAGCCTGGTGTATCGACACCGTAATATAAGGTTGAAAATACAATCCATAGGCCATAGAAAAAAGCGATCAATGAAATGATGAGCCCGACAAACGTCCACATGCGTAGGGGGGCATTAGAAAAAGAAAAAATACCATCCAATGCCAAACTGAATAAGCGTGAAAAGCTCCAAGATGATTGGCCATGCGTACGATCTTGAACCTCAAATGGGACGGCAAGGGACTTGAATCCTACCCAAGCATACAAGCCTTTCATAAAACGGTTGCGTTCATGACAGTTTGTTAATGCATCGACGACAGCGCGGTCAAGCAATCGAAAGTCACCGGCATCTTTTGGGATAGGGACTTCGTTCAATTTATGGGTAAGCTTGTAAAACAATCGGCTAAACGCTTTTTTAATAAAGCCCTCACCTTTACGGCTGGTGCGCACACCATACACCATGTCATAACCTTGCACCCAATTCTCAACAAACGTTTTTATGCTGGTGAAAGGGTGCTGGAAATCTGAATCAATCAAGATAGTGGCGTCGCCTGAGCAATGCTCCAGCCCGGCTGTTAAGGCTTTTTCTTTACCAAAATTACGTGACAGGCCAATGATCTTTAACGGCATGCTGGCAATCAACGCTTCCATATTAGCCAGGCTTTCATCATGGCTACCGTCATCGACAGCGATAATTTCGTAATCATTACTGTGTAGCTTAAGCTCATCATTCAGTTGCGTGAGAAACTCAACAATCGCTTGCGCTTCATTGTGTACGGGAACGATGCAAGATAGTTTAAGTGATTTATCCTGCCATTGCTGCTGTCGTATTGTCGTATTCATGTGCAAAAGTATAGCATAAGTTAGCGGGTAGGGGGCCGCTATAGGGTATAGAGGATGAAGCTGTTATAATTTCGGTCATGAGTGAATCTGTGAAGAAAATCGTCATATGTGCGGATGATTATGGTTATAACCATGCTGTCAGCAAGGGTATTCTCGAGCTGATTAAAGCCCGCCGGATATCAGCGACCAGCTGCATGACGAATCGTGATTCGTGGGTGAGCGATGCACCGGCAATAAAAGCCTATTTGCAAACAGCGGATATTGGCTTGCACTTAAACTTAACGGAAGGCAAACCATTAACGGCGATGCCTAGTATTACCATCGAAGGGCAGTTGCCCAGTGTCGGTGAGTTGATTAAGCGGGTGGTGTTACGTAAAGCGAAGTTGGCTGAGCTAAGCGCCGAAATTAATGCGCAGCTTGATGCTTTCGAGCATGCGATGGGTTGCGTGCCAGCTTACATTGATGGTCATCAGCACGTGCACCATTTACCTATGGTGCGCCAAGTCTTGTTAGCTATTTATGAAAAGCGTTTACGTCAGCATCAGGTCTATGTGCGAGTGTCTATGACGAATTGGCGACAAGCGTTAACGGCACGTTTCCCTGATAGTTTTTTAATTGCGACAACCGGTGCCTTAAAATTCCGTAACCTGTTACAGCGATTCAAAGTACCACATAACACTTCATTTGCAGGCTATTATCGGTTTGAGCAGGCACAGGCCTATGCTGACATTTTTCCTGAATTATTAGCACAATCAAAAACGGGTGGTTTGATTATGTGTCACCCTGGTGCAGCATCAAATGATAAAAATGATGCGATTGCTAACAGTCGTCCGTATGAATTAGCTTATTTTAACAGTGAACAATTTAGCCTCGATTGCCAACAAGCCAATGTGAAAGTTGTGCGCTTTAATGAGTTAGCATGATGAAAGCATTAGAAATACTAAAAATTTTAGCCGATGGTGAGTTTCATTCTGGCCAAGCTATCGGTGAGCAACTTGGGATAACACGCACTTCTATTTGGAATCATATTAAAGGCATTGAAGCCTATGGTTATAATGTCGACTCATTGCCTGGCAAAGGCTATCGTATCTCAGGTGGTACCAATTTATTAGATGTCGACGCACTTGAAGCCGCATTCCCTAACTTAAAAAACCTAATGGTATTTTCGGAAATTGATTCAACCAATCAATATTTGTTGGACAATTGCCAAAGCTTTAATGACACACCTGTGGTGTGTTTAGCGGAATATCAACGTGCCGGCAAAGCCCGCCGTGGCCGCAAATGGGAGTCGCCTTTCGGCAAAAACCTTTATTGCTCCGTGGCTTATCAATTCGAAACCGGTGTTAATGCGATCGCCGGCTTAAGTTTGGCGATAGGCGTTGTCGTCGCGCAAACCTTGGAACATTTTGGTTTGCAAAATGTGCAGCTCAAATGGCCAAATGATGTTTACGTCAATGGTAAAAAGGTTGTTGGCATCCTGGTTGAATTTTTAGGTGAGGTAACAGGGCCTTGTGATGTCGTGGTGGGCGTGGGTATTAATATTAACAAACCCCAGCAAGATTACGCGATCAATCAAGATTGGACGTGCATGGAAACAGCGTTAGGGCAATCGGTTGATCGCACAGCATTTAGCTGTTATTTCTTGCAACAACTGTTACAAGCACTCGATACGTTTAAAGCAGAGGGGTTTGCCGCCTTTCATCAACAATGGCAGCATTATGATTGTTTAATCGGTAAAGAAATTAATGCAGAGAAGCAAAATAAATCCTTCACCGCCAAAGTGTTAGGGCTGGATAACCAGGGCAATTTAATTGTTTCAACCAAACAGGGTGAAACAGCGTTAACTGGTGGTGAAGTGAGTGTACGACCGGTTAAATCGAAAATTTAATCAGTGATGCGAGATCCATCGTATCACGTTTAATCGTGGCAAGGCCTTTATGTTGGCTGCCTGGATTTTCAAACCATAACTCATTAAAATGTTCATCCATCGTTAAACGAGATCCTAACCATTTAAATGTAGCTGTGATAAGTAAAGCGAAAAGTAAGAGTGAAGCGAAGATAAGTAGGTCAGTCATTGTAAGTTCCTCCGTGATTTGACTGTTAGATACCAACCCTGTTTAAGGTGAAACCCAGTTCAACATCCTGTTAAACTGGGTTTCGAATTGGTCGAGCGGCTTGGCATCCGTACCTAAATCCCCGCTCGCAGATTTAGCCCGTGTATAATAGCAAGCTCACAAATTAGACTTTGTACGCGTTTTGTCATGTTGCTTGTGCGATATCTCTGCAAAAAGTTGATATTCAAGGCAAATACTAGGGACAAGTCGGGGGTAGTCTAGGGTTTGCACTTGGCCCTTAAGGGTCTTTTAGTAGGTTGGCTTAATAGTCCAGGTGTGAGTGTTCGCATCTTATGTACTACTGAATGGACAAAAATGGATTGACCGGTTGATGGGCGGACGTTGAGCTGGCAAGTATTCCTGCCGAGGATTGAACAAGAGCCTTCTTTTAGCCCTTTTCATTCCTTTATATTCCATTGTGCCTGCTACAGGTTTTCTACTTCTCACACGAGCTAGTCTTGTTAATGTTGTTCGAGCAGGAAAAACAGGGGCAGGCAGTACCGGGTGATGGGTTGCAGGCCCCGGCAAAGGAGTCGCTTGCAACTGTTCAACGCTATGGTCGGTTTCCAGCTGCTGGCTAAATGTTAAGGCATAAGCTTGTCCAGCACGAGCAAAGTTACTCATTATCATTAGCGTGGGTATGGTGGTTTTGATCTTAGTGTAGATTGTACAAAAGTCATTTTTCTTTATAGCAGCTATTCCATAAAAATGATCAGAAAATAGCTTGTTGGCTTTAGCCGCTAACCCAGGCGTTAGGTTAACCGTTATTCCGCAAAGTGTGCTGTCAGGGCTATATGTTGCGATAGCTTTATTGTCTCTGTGTAGTTCTCGCCAATAAGCATTCCTTTTGCTATAGGCTTTTGTATTAGTTAAAACAGTTGAGGCATCTTTATCACCCATCGCGACCAAGTGTTCATAGAGATCCATAAAGCAGTAGCATGGAATTGTTATGGCAGTAGCATCATCGTTAAGGTTGGCGTAGATACCTAGCAAGGCATTAATAAGATATTGTAGGTGAGCTAGTGTTAAATTTTGTTGGTTAGTTAGTTGGGCGATAGTCGCCGAGAATGCATAACTTAACCGCATAATAGCCGAATCATAATCAATTAATACTTCATGTGAGGGTAAACTGTAGGGCAAACTGCGAACGATTAACTGGGTTTTCCCCATCGTATTCGCGAGATACAGGTCATTGGCATCAAATTTGACTGCATTGTAGGCGAGTTCGGGGCGGGCGAGTTGCTCTATCTTGACTAAGGAAAAATGGGGAATCGTAAAGCAAGCGATACGCTTGGTTGTAACAACCGCTAAGCACATATCATTCGCCGCTATTTGTATGATGGCTTCACCTGCGAAGAGGGAGAATGTGAAGCTTTTTGCCAGATATAGGTAAGGTACTAATGACAAGGCATGAACTGTGCCATTGGCTGTGGCAGCGAAAAATATAAGTTTAGATGTATTACTGCAGAAATGTAGCAGCTCATCTCCAGGAGTATCGATAATACTATGACACTGCATTAAACCTGAATGTCTGTCAGCTAAGGTATAGTGAATAATTTGATTACCTATCACACCCATGTGTTGGTAATGCCTGAGTGTGTGTGGATCATTATGCTTATTTTTTTTATCGTTATAATAGGTAAGCATATGACTATATTGCTGTGCATGCCCACCACAATGTAGCCTCACTATTCTATCAGATGCAAATCGACACATCCTATAACTAGCATCACTCATGCGGATAAGTAATGCGCGCGGTGGTGATTGTTGAGCGATAAATTGAGCGCTGTCTACAAGCGCGTTATCATCATCCGGTATGGGGATGTAGCCTTTATGTTCACCGTTACCTGTCACTAAATCGATATAATAAATGTCAACATATTCACTGGTGACAGTAACAAAGCGTGTTAAATCGTCTGATAAAATGGCAAAGTCATATATACATTGTTCTTCTGGCTCTTGTGAAGTCTCTTCATCTAAGGTCAAATCGATAATATGTTGTGCGCGAGATGAAAAATTGTGAATATGTAGCTGAGCCTGTGGGTGCTGCTGTGGGGTAACATGAAGCGTGACTAACGTTTCTGATGAGCTATGAATGAGCATGTGTTTATTTTTGTTATGAATATTTTGGACGTATTATAAGAGATAGAGCCTGAAGGAAAGCTTAACGCCAAAAAAGAAAAAACCTCACACCTTTAAAAAGATGTGAGGCCAGAAAACGGCCTAGCAATTATTGTTTTTATTTTGCTTGCTACGCCAACACGCCTGATTTTACTATTATTATTCTTGTCGTTCTTATTATTGTTATTGTGTCTTGGTTCCCTGGCTAAAGCCTTTTCACGATTATTACTACAAGTGATAATTTTTTCATCCGACGAGATTAATACGTCGATTTGATTTGCTGTATTGTTAGAGCGTTTTTGCAAACCTTTATCCTTTATAGTCAACACCACCGTTTGAACACCAGAGCATGATAATTGTTTGCACAGCACTTGGGTACCCTATTTTTTGGGGTGGGCAAGGCTGTCTTAACTATTTGATTTTAAAGGGATACAAAAAAAGTGGTACTAAGGTACCACTTAATAGGGTGTTTTTGAGGGAAAAATCTATAGTTTTTGGTAGCTGACAGTCGCTAATGTTTTATTAGTGTTCGATGAGCAATTCACAAAATGTAAGTCATTAGCTGCACCACCAAAATACACGTGCTTATCTTGTTTGCTAAAGCCACTGACTTTATAGCCAGCTAAGCCTTCGACTTTGTACGAATGGCATTTGCCATCTTCTGCACTAGCATGTTGCTGAATTTGGTAATGGGCTTCTGTATCAGTATTTTTGACATTCACATAGTCAATGCTAGCAGCTGCTTGGCTAGACCCTGTGATGGCTAAAAATAATATACATGTTGCGGCGAAATATTTACGAAGGTTGCGCTTGTTCATTGTTGACTCCCTGTCTAATGATGCGTATTCAATTTAATACTTACGTAAAATCCCATTTCGCGTAAGTCCTAGAAGTATAGACAAGGTATTCATATCTGCTAGTCAAGAGCGCTTGTTTTGGTCAATAAATGCACTAAAATTGTCTTTAATCTCTGTGCGAAATACGCTATAGTTCTCGCCTGCAATTACTCACAGGACCACCATGACCCCAGTTTTAGCCAACATCTTCCCGCTGCACAAGCAGTTAGGCGGTGTCGACTATCGGGTTGATTTGGCGCGGACTGACGAACATAAACAACAGATATATAGCATGCGCTACCAGATTTTCAATCTTGAACTAGGTTCGGGGCAAGCCGGTGCCATTGATATCGATAAAGATCTATACGATGATTATTGTGATCACTTGGTGGTGATTGAGGAGGCTAGTAAACAAGTGGTCGGGACTTACCGTTTATTATTGCTCGACCATGTTAAAGATAGCATTGGGTTATATTCTGCAACTGAATTCGATTTATCCTTCATTTATGCCGCTAATTTAAAACTCGTTGAAGTTGGGCGCGCTTGCATCGATGAGCAGTATCGTAACGGTTTTGTTATTAGTTTGCTTTGGTATGGTTTAGGGGCCTATATGCAAGCGTTGGGCTTGGAATATGTTTGCGGGTGTGCATCAATGAATAAGGGGCAGTCTCCCGAATTGGCTTCACAGATTTATCAATTATTTAATAGCCATCATCGGTTAGTGTCTGATGATTTACAGGTTAAACCGTTAGAAAAAAATAGGTTGCCAGGTTTTGATGCTGACATCACTCTTTTCAAAGCGGGCAATGTGAAGCGACAAATGTCGACGTTGTTACGCAGCTATTTTTCTATTGGCAGTTTCATCGGGGGTGAGCCGGCTTATGACCCTGATTTCCAAGTGATAGATTTTTTTGTATTACTAGAATTAGCTAAGTTAAATAAAGGCGCGGCGCGGTTCTTGTCTTAAACGTGTTTAAAGAAAAAGCTAAACACGTTAATGAGTCGCCATATATCTTTTATTTTCCGCAATGAGAAATTCGCATCAACATGATCAAGCAATGGCGTAATAACCATCTTTGTTTCAATGCCCATGCGAGTGAAGTCATCATACATCGCCGCGCTTTCAGCTGGTGGGAAAATTTTATCTTTCACACTGTGAATTAGCGCTATCTTGCAACGTAGGTCATGTAAATCACTTGAGCGGGTCAAGCGATTTTCTAAATCATCAATAACGTCTTGGTATTGTGTTAAATAATGATCTGTATGCATGATGTTATCGACAATGTGTTGATATTGCTGAGCTTGCTCGGTTGGCAGTGTGGTTAAATAATCAGTTAAATCATGCGTCTGATGTTTTGCGAAGTCATCATCGATAGCACAAACTAAAGCTTTATCTAAAGCATCATCTTTATCTTTGGAATAGTGGAATAAAGCGCGGAGAAAAATAAGCCGCGCATAAATATCAGTGCAACCTTTTTCACTTAACGCATGACGACATGAACGAACAAAAGAGCTCGAGCTACCAATTGTGCAGAATGCACTGATATGTTGATTAATTAATGGTTTTGCTGCGGCATGCAAAGCAATGGTGCCGGAATAAGACACTGTGAAAATAGCGAGTTGTTGCGTGGGTACTAAGTCAGTTTTATGTAGAATATCATTGATACTAAAAACGACATCGTTAACCACATCAATATTGATTTGTAAGTTACTGATACGCTGATAAGAGGGTGCGATCACACGGTAGCCATAATGTGCCATGGCTTTGCAAAAAGCAATGCCACGCGGGTCGCGATAACCCGGACGATTTTTCCCGTGCACGAATACGATATAACCCTTGGGATGAGTTTTATAATCGTAAACATCAATCGGCATTTCAACGCCATTTTCAAGTGTAAGATGGTGTTCCTCAATCTGAACGCCATCAACCCGCTGTTTCAGTAAAATATGAAAAAATTGTAATGTCTTGATAAAGTTAAACATGTCCTGATAACTTAGCATCTTTATAATGCCTGTCAATAAAAAATGCTTGTCACCTGATGTGGGGTGCATATATAGTGTGCGCACTTAAAACAATATTGAGATCTGTGATGATGAAGCGTTCGTTAAAATTAGTTGTTGCCCCTATCATTAGCTTGGTTATCGTGACCATGGCTAATGGGTTGTTTACAACATTGCTGACATTGCGTTTGAATGAAAATGGCGTACCCGCTATTTTTATTGGTCTTGTATCCGGTGCTTACTATGCCGGGATGGTGATTGGCTCATTTCAGTGTGAACGATTCATCTCCCGTGTAGGGCATATCCGCGCATTTGCAGTGATGGCCTCTGCCTCGGCGGCTATTTTTCTCGCTCAAGGTTTGTGTAATGATGTCTGGGTCAATATGTTTTTACGTTTTTGTGGCGGTATCTGCATGGCGGGCATCTTCATTGTTATTGAAAGTTGGCTGCTTGCACGCAGTACACAACGAACTCGCGGGCAAATATTAGCGGTGTATATGACGGCACTTTATGCTGCTCAAGCCACAGCGCAATTTTTATTACAATTACACACGACAGAGCAGCTATTGTTGTTTTGTATTTGTGCCATGTTAGCTAGCTTGTCGGTTATTCCCGTTGCCATGACATACATTCGTTCGCCCGTTATCAAGGAGCCCTCGACGTTAAGTTTCAAAAAGCTTTATCGTATTTCGCCTATTGGGGTCGTGGGTTGCTTCGCGGGTGGTCTGATGTTAGGTGCTATTTATAGTTTAATGCCTTTGTTTTTTGCTCAGCTGCATTATGCGGTAGGTGATATCGCCATTTTAATGAGCGTGTTGATTTATGGTGGTATGTTGCTACAGTATCCCGTTGGCCGCTTGTCTGATTTTATCGGTCGTCGAAGAGTGCTAATCGCTATTACTATGTTGACCGGTGCCATGTGTTTCTTGATGATAGGATTTGCACAAATTAATATGGCCACTCTTGTTCTGTTAGTGTTTTTGTTGGGTGGCTTCGCCTTTACCCTCTATCCCATGGCCATTAGTTATGCGTGTGACTACATACCTAAAGCCGATATTGTGGGGGCGACACAAGGTTTACTGCTAGCTTATGGAGTTGGTGCTACAATTGGCCCAATTGTTGCGCCGCTCTTTATTCATGTGACTGGAACATATGGCTTACCTTTGTTTTGTATCGTTGTCAGTGTTGTTACATCAATATTCTTTTTATGGCGAAGCACTCAGCGCAAAGCAATTCCCGTGGAGGAGCAACAAGAATATGTTACTTTGCCTCGAACATCACCCATCGCCAATGAACTGGATCCGCGGGCAGAAGAAGCTGAAGAGGAGTTATTATGAGAAAATTAGTGCTGGACATTGGCAATAGTCGCCTTAAATGGGCTGTTATTGATAATCAGCAATTAAGTTTTGGTGGTGCTTACCCTTATCGCCAACGTGATTTTAAAGAATTAGCCAGCGAAATTTGGCAAGACTTAACCGTTGACCATGTTGCAGTGGCTAATGTGGGCGGAGATGATGTTGCCAAACAATTACGTGATTGGGTCGCGGATAAATGGCAGCTCGATGTGCAGTTTTTACTGGCCGGCCTGCAAAGTCATGGTGTTAAAAATGGTTATGCTACACCTTTTCAGCTCGGTGTTGATCGATGGGCCAGTGTTATTGGTGCATGGCAGCAACATAAAGCCCCCGTTTGCGTTTACGACTGTGGTACTGCCATCACAGTTGATGTCGTTGATGATAAAGGGCAGTTGCTTGGTGGCACAATCAGCCCAGGCATGAACTTAATGGTCAAAAGTTTAGTGTCCGGTGCCGATGGCTTAAAAGATTTTGCAAATAATTGTTTCGATAGCCAGCGTGGTGGTGAATTGACAATATTCGCCAAAGATACACGCAGTGCTATTTTGAATGGTTGCTTGCTTAATGCTGTTTCATTCATGGAATGCACGGCTAATGAATTGCGAATTACTTATCCTGATATGAAGTTCTTGGTTACAGGAGGGGATTCAGAATTGCTGATGCCCTACTTAAGCGAACATTTTCAACATAATCCTTTCTTGGTGTTAGAAGGCGTGGATGTGCTTTCTACTTAATTTAAGCTATGAAACCGTAAAGGTTCCGCAAAGACAATGCACTTCACTAGCAGCATTCAAAATATGGGATACACTTCAAAGTGTTCATCAGATTGCGAGGGGCTGCTATGTTAAAAAAAATTTCTGTACTGATAGGGTTTTTACTCTTAACTAGTGTTGCTGCTGCCGCGACGAAAACAGCAATATTTGCAGGTGGTTGTTTTTGGTGTATGGAATCAGACTTTGACAAGGTCCCCGGTGTAGTGAAAACAGTTTCAGGCTATGACGGCGGTACAATCAAAAATCCGACTTACCCATTAGTATCATCAGGAAAAACACAATACGTTGAATCATTGGAGGTCACTTATGACCCTAGTAAAGTGACGTATCAACAGTTATTGCAATACTACTGGCATCACATCGATCCCACTGTGCAAAATGCACAGTTCTGTGACCATGGGCCGCAGTATCGTAGCGTTATTTTTTACACCAATAAAAGTGAAAAAACGCAAGCCTTAGCATCATTGGCACAAGTGAAAAAAGAATTTCCGCATGTGTATACTGAAGTGATTCCTTCAACAACTTTTTATCCTGCAGAAGCCTATCATCAAGATTATTATCAAAAAAATCCTGTGCGATATAAATTTTATCGCTGGAACTGTGGAAGAGATCAACGAGTAGCAGAGGTGTGGCATGGTAAAAAATAAAATATTAGTAATAGTAACGAGCTTAATGTTAACAACGGGGGTTGCGATGGCCAGTCAAGAGAATACAGATAACTATACACATTTCAATAAAGCTGAACGCTTAGCTCAATTGACACCTTTGCAATATAAGGTGACACAAAAAAGTGGGACAGAAAAGCCGTTTAAAAATCCTTATTGGGATAATCATCAGGCGGGTATTTATGTTGATGTTGTGTCGGGTGAGCCCTTGTTTAGTTCAACCGATAAATATGAGTCAGGCACAGGTTGGCCTAGCTTTACTAAGCCGATTGATAAAAAATTTATTACCGAAAAAGAAGATAAAGGCTTTTTTACAACACGTACGGAAGTGTTATCTAAAAAGGGTGATTCACATTTAGGGCATGTTTTTGCTGATGGGCCAAAAGATAAAGGTGGGTTGCGGTATTGTATGAATTCGGCTGCGATGCGGTTTATTCCTGTGGCTGATTTGGATAAGGCTGGATATGGGCAGTATGATTATTTGTTTGAGAAGAAAAAGTAGCGCGGATATATCCACCAGCGGTGGTGGGTTGAAGCTAGGATGGTGGATATGAATCGCTACGCGATTCTTTTATCCACCCTACAAAAAAATACCTACTAGCGAGAGATAGTGCTGGCTGGTGAGCTAGATGGCGGCAGGTGAAAGGGCGGTAAGATAAAGCAGACTCGCCATCCCTGGCGCGACACCGAATTCTTTTTTCGCCCCAGCTCAAACTTACAATGCTCACGCATTGTCCGTGTTTGAGCGTTCGCCTTTGGCTCACCCGGATGATTACATTGGGAATGCGCTGCGCGCAGGTTATTTTTGAAAGATTTGAAATCAGCCGGTCAAAAAAAAAGGCGACCCCCAATGGGATCGCCTGTGTGTGGTGCTGACTCACGGATTCGAACCGCGGACCGGCTGATTACAAATCAGCTGCTCTACCAACTGAGCTAAGCCAGCAAGTCTTTACAACACAATCGTGCTGAAAAGGGACGCGAATTGTAGTAGATATTTTTAGCATTCGCAACCATTATCCATTATCATCGCGTTTATGCATGATATCACGCTCATTTCTATTACCATTTTCTTTGTTACCGGCGCGTTTGCGGGCATGGTTGACACTATCGCCGGTGGGGGCGGGTTAATTGCTGTGCCAGTGATGTTGATGATGGGGGTGCCGCCAGTGGCGACGCTGGGGACGAATCGGATGCAGTCGGTTATTGGTGAAGTCACGGCTAGTGTGCGGTTCTATCGTTCTAATCATTTAAATTTAAAGCGTTTGTTGCCCGGGATCATATGTACGGGATTAGGCGGGTTTGCGGGCAGTATTGTACTGGCGTTGATTCATGCTGCGATTCTGAGTAAGTTAATCCCCTTTTTATTATTAATTATTTTACTTTATATGGCATTTTCGCCACGCCCCAATGAAGAAGACTGCCATCCACGTTTGCCTGACTTAGTGTTCTTTGTGGGATTTGGTTTCGCTATTGGTTTCTATAATGGTTTTTTTGGCCCAGCAACCGGCTCGTTTTGGGTGATCGCGCTAATGTTTTTTCTTGGTATGCATCTACAACGCGCTGTTATTCACGCTAAGCCTTTGAATACCATTGGTAATCTGGGTTCATTAGTCTATTTGATCGCCATTGGTAAAGTGGTTTATTGGATAGTGTTGTGTATGGGTGCTGGGCAAATTTTAGGTGCGATCTTGGGTTCTCATATCGTGATGCATCGAGGTAGTAAATTTATAAAACCTTTTTTCATTATTGTGGTGATGATCATGACAATCAGTTTATTTATTGAAAATTATGGTTAAGTTTTAAACTCCGCCAAATAGTTACCATTTTCGCTAGACAACAACGCGTAAATATTCAAGATATCCTGTAATTTAATTTGCATTTGGAATATATTCAATTATAATATTGCTCAGATGTGCAACTGGGGCGCTGGTAGCACATCAAAACTGCGGAAATTGTTTCTGTAGTTATCGGAGAAGCCGCACGACGGGGGAGTTGTGCGGCTACTTGCCGAACCCCGTGGGTGCACCTTTAACAACCTGGTTAAACCCTTGAAACTGATGCTTCCGATTAAAAAAACATCAGCAACGAGCTAACCAAGTTTCCGCGCCGACGGGGCTTTTTAAGACTAGCATAGATTTTTGTTCTTGTTCGACAATTCCCCTTGTCCAATCTCATATATGGTAGATATTCACTGGCCTTCCGCCAACACTTGCTATTGTTCTTGACATATGATACCTTCGCGCTCCATTTTGCCAGAGTATACGTACTTGATTGGGCGTTAAATGAACACTGTCCAGCTTTGGTTTTAGAGTATTTACTCGTTAATGCTTAAGTAGGCTTCCTGAGTGGGTGAGTGGGAAATTGAAAATGCGAGAGCATTTTCCCCACGAACGCGAGGCAGGAAGCCGAGCAGGATAACGCCACATGGATGTGTAGTACTGGACAGTGTAGAAAAAAACGAAATTTGGAGGGGTTCCCGAGTGGTCAAAGGGATCAGACTGTAAATCTGACGGCTCAGCCTTCGAAGGTTCAAATCCTTCCCCCTCCACCAGTTTTTAGCCGTGCTTCGGCACGAAGAGCTGATAAAGCGGCAAAATCAGCGGGTGTAGTTCAATGGTAGAACCTCAGCCTTCCAAGCTGATTGTGTGGGTTCGATTCCCATCACCCGCTCCAGTTTTTGAATGGTGAGCTAAGCTATAAGATATTAGCCCACATAGCTCAGGTGGTAGAGTACATCCTTGGTAAGGATGAGGTCACTGGTTCGAGTCCAGTTGTGGGCACCACTTAAAAGATTTTTAGTTTGTGCAAATGCACGAATTAATTGGGGGCTCTAGTTGAGTCGTTAACGTTAGGACTTACTGTTAAGTCTTGGATCAACCGTAAAGTGTAAGGTGTAATTATGTCAAAGGAAAAGTTTGAAAGAAACAAGCCACATTTAAATGTAGGCACAATCG
>CAXBIY010000018.1:0-22979 GCA_963975985.1 uncultured Gammaproteobacteria bacterium | reverse complement strand
GGGATCCAGCTACTCACTGATTTTTCTGGATCCCGCGGTCAAGCCGCGGGATGACATGCTGTAAAGTTATATAAAAACTGATTTATTCAACAATACCCCTCGCGGGGAGAAGGCTCACTTTTTCTTTTTAGGCATATACAGATCAGTAATAGTGCCTTCGAAAATTTCAGTCGCCATGGCAACCGATTCAGATAAGGTTGGGTGAGGATGAATGGTTAATGCTAAATCTTCAGCATCGCAACCCATTTCAATCGCCAAAGTCACTTCTGAAATCAATTCACCAGCATTCACACCGACAATAGCACCACCAATAATACGATTGGTGTCTTTATCAAAAATTAATTTCGTCATGCCTTCAGGGCGTCCAACACTTAATGCACGGCCACTTGCCACCCATGGGAATTTAGCAGCTTCGTAATTGATGCCTTGTGCTTTGGCTTCAGGTTCTTGAATACCGGTCCAGGACACTTCAGGGTCAGTGTAAGCCACTGATGGAATAGTTTTTGGATCGAAGAAATGCTTCTTACCCGCAATCACTTCAGCGGCTAAACGACCTTCAGGCACAGCTTTGTGCGCCAACATCGGTTGACCAACCACATCACCAATCGCATAAATATGCGGTACGTTAGTACGCATTTGCTTATCCACATTAATAAACCCACGTTCATCAACATTAACACCGGCTTTATCGGCATCAATTAATTTACCGTTAGGCGTACGGCCTACTGCAGACAAAACTAAATCAAAACGTTCCGGTCTCGCTGGCGCTTTATCACCTTCCATCGTGACGTATAAACCATCTTTCTTCGCTTCAACTTTCGTGACGCGGGTTTTTAACCAAATATTTTCATAACGTTTTTTCACAAAGTTATGGAACGGCTTAATCACATCGGGGTCAAAACCACCCATTAAATGATCGGCCATTTCAACCACATTGATGTCCATGCCCAACGATTTATAAACCGTTGCCATTTCCAAACCGATGATACCGCCGCCTAAAACAAGCATACGGCCTTTCGTCACATTCATTTCTAATGCGCCAGTCGAATCTACAATACGTGGGTCATCCGGTAAGAATGGTAATTTAACCGGCAGTGAACCGGCTGCGATAATTGCATTATCAAATTTAACTGTAGTTACACCATCGGCACCTTCAACTGAAATTTCATTCGGGCCAGTGAACTTCCCATAACCATGAACGATTTCAACTTTGCGCTGTTTCGCCATCGCTTTCAAACCACCGGTTAATTTACCGATGACACTATTTTTCCAATCACGTAATTTGTCGATGCTGATTTTTGGCTTGCCAAATTCAATACCATGCTCAGCCATCTCTTGCGCTTCATCCACAACCTTAGCCGTGTGCAATAATGCTTTCGAAGGAATACACCCCACGTTCAAACACACGCCACCTATATTTTCATACTTCTCAATCAGGATAACTTTCTTACCCAAATCCGCCGCACGGAACGCCGCGCTATAGCCGCCAGGGCCCGAACCTAATACCACTACTTCTGCTTGTTTGCTTTCGCTCATGATTAACTCCAATTTTCTTATAGTAACAATTTATTTAAATCACCCAAGCAAGCGCTTAGGAAAGTGATGAATCGGGCCGCTTCTGCACCATCAATAACACGGTGATCGTAGCTTAGGCTTAACGGTAACATTAAGCGGGGTTCGAATTCTTTGCCGTTCCAGATGGGTTTTAGTGATGACTTGGATACGCCTAAAATCGCAACGTCGGGTGCATTCACGATTGGGGTGAAGGCTGTGCCGCCGATACCACCTAGACTGGAGATGGCGAAGTTGCCGCCTTGCATATCTTTTGGTGTTAGTTTCTTATCGCGGGCTTTTACGCTGATTTCGCCGAGTTCTAAGGCGATTTCATGGATGGCTTTTTTATCAGCGTCTTTGATGACGGGGACGACTAGGCCATTTGGGGTGTCAACAGCGACACCGACGTTGAAATATTTTTTCATGACCAAGTGTTCGCCACTGACATCCAGTGATGAATTGAACATGGGGAATTCTTGCAAAGCTAACACGACAGCTTTCATAATGAAGACGATAGGTGTTAGTTTGTAACCATCTTTGATGGCTTGGGCTTTGTTTTCTTGACGGAATTTTTCCATTGCTGTGATGTCAGCATCGTCGAATTGTGTGACGTGTGGGATCATGACCCAATTGCGATGTAAGTTTTTCGCAGTGGCACGTTTGATTTTGTTGAGTGATAGTGTTTCGACTTCACCGAATTTAGCGAAATCAACATTTGGCCATGGGAGTAAATCTAAACCGGCGCCTGAACCACCGCCATCGCGCATGCGTTGTTTCACGAATAATTGTACGTCTTCTTTAACGATACGATTTTTACGGCCTGTGCCTTTGAGCTTAGTTAAATCAATACCGAATTCTTGAGCGACGCGACGCACAGCTGGGCCAGCGTAGACAGAAACAGATTGGTTGGCTTTAGCGATTTGCTCATCGTAAGCGGCCATGTTCGCATTAGCGGGTTTTGCAGCAGGTGCGGCAGCTTGTGGTGCTGGTGCTGATGGGGCTTTGCTAGCAGTGGCAGGTTGTGCGACTTGGCCTTCGGCTTGCATCGACAGAAGTAAACTGCCTTCGTTAACTTTGTCATCAACCTTAACGTTGATTTCCGTAATAATACCAGCAAAGGGTGAGGGGACATCCATTGAGGCTTTGTCAGACTCTAGTGTCACGATGGCATCGTCAATGGCGACGGTATCGCCGACTTTAACTAAAATTTCGATCACATCAACAGCATCCGTTCCGCCGACATCGGGGACTAGGACTTGCTGTAAACTTGGTTCGGCAACGGCCGGGGCTTCGTTGTCTGATTCACTTGCCACTTGATCATTTGTGGTGGCTTCGCCAGCGACTTCTAGCGATAAGATTAAACTGCCTTCGTTGACTTGGTCGCCGACGGCAACATTGATTTCGGTGACTGTACCGGCCATGGGTGCAGGCACATCCATTGAGGCTTTGTCGGATTCTAGCGTCATTAAGGCATCATCTACGCTGATGACATCACCCACGTTGACTAAAATTTCGATGACTTCGACGTCATTAGCACCGCCAACGTCGGGGACTGTTATTTGTTGTATTGCCACAGTATTTCCTCATTTTCTTGGTGGATATATCCTCGCTTCGCGAGAATTTTTATCCACCCTACTTTGGGCTGAACTTCTTTGCCCTGGTGGATATATCCTCGCTTCGCGAGAATTTTCACCCACCCTACTTTGGGCTTAATTTCTTCTGTAGGGTGGATAAAACTTCGCACGTAGTGCGGACATATCCACCACGGATAACATTATAAATCTAATGGATTCTCAGCATCCGCATTAATGTTGTATTTTTTAATCGCTTTCGCGACATCTTTCGCAGACACTTCACCATCTTGTGCCAACGCGCTTAGCGCTGCTACAACAATGTAACGGCTATCCACTTCAAAATGTTCACGCAATGCTGCACGTGTATCACTCATACCAAAACCATCCGTACCCAAACTCACAAAGGTTTTACCCGGTAAGAATTGACGAATTTGATCGCTGTATACACGCATGTAATCGGTTGTTGAAATCACGGGGCCAGGTTGTTTCGCTAAACACTCAGCGACATAAGACACTTTTGCTTTTTCAGTGGGATGTAATAAATTCCAACGTTCGCAATGCAGACCATCTTTGCGTAATTCGTTCATACTCGTGGCTGACCAGACATCGGCTTCGACACCGAAGTCCGCTTTTAACATATCAGCGGCTTTTTCGACTTCGCGCAAAATCGAACCCGAACCTAATAACTGCACGCGTTTTTTCTTCGCTTTGCTGTCAGCTGGTTTCATGCAATACAAGCCTTTAATAATACCTTCTTCAACACCTTTTGGCATCGCAGGATGCGCATAGTTTTCATTCATCATGGTGATGTAGTAATAAACGTCTTCTTGATTTTCAATCATGCGTGTCATACCGCGCTGAATGATAACGGCAATTTCATAACCGTAAGTCGGATCGTAACTCACGCAACAAGGAATCACAGATGAAATGACATGACTGTGTCCATCGGCATGTTGTAAGCCTTCACCCGGTAATGCGGTACGACCGGATAAACCACCAATCAAGAAACCACGCGCATGAATATCGCCCGCCGCCCATGCTAAATCGGCAATGCGTTGCATGCCAAACATGGAATAAAAGAAATAAAACGGAATCATTTGCACGTTGTTAGAACTGTACGATGTTGAGGCGGCCATCCATGAAGCGAATGAACCGGCTTCATTAATACCTTGCTGCAAAATTTTACCTTTCACATCTTCTTTATACGTAATCAATTGCCCTGCATCGACAGGTGTATACAATTGACCAACGGCTGAGTAGATACCCACTTGGCGGAATAAACCTTCTAAACCTAAAGTGCGTGATTCATCGGGAATAATCGTGACGACGTTATCTTTCAAAGCTTTGTCTTTATAAAGCGTATCTAACACACGCACTAAATTCATATTCGATGACACTTCACGATCGCCAGTACCGTCTAAGACTTTTTGGAATTTATCTAAGCTGGGAACAGGCAATGTTTTTTCGACTTTTTGACGACGATGCGGATATTTTCCACCAAGCTTTTGACGGCAATCACGCATGTATTGCATCTCTTCGCTTTTTTCATCGAACTTCACATAGGCAATGTCTTCGACTTGCTTGTCGGTTAACGGAATATGTAATTCATCACGCAATTGCATGAGCTGTTCGGTGCTCATTTTTTTGATGTTATGGGCATTGTTATCACCCATGATACTACCTAAACGGAAACCTTTCACGGTTTGCGCTAAAATCACGGTGGGTTTGCCATTGCTTGAATTTTTCGCTTGCTCATAGGCGGCATGAATTTTCACAGGGTCGTGACCACCACGGTGCAAACGCCAAATGTCATCATCACTTAAATCTGCAACTAAATCGAGTAGCTCAGGATACTTACCAAAAAAATGTTCGCGAATAAAGGCACCGTCGTTATGTTTAAACGCTTGATAATCACCATCGACACATTCATTCATGCGTTTAATTAACAAACCTGATTTATCTTTTTCAAATAATGCATCCCAACGGCTGCCCCACATGAGTTTAATCACATTCCAATCAGCACCGCCGAACAAGCCCTCTAGCTCACGCACAATACTACCGTTGCCACGCACCGGACCATCAAGACGTTGTAAGTTACAGTTCACCACAAAGATTAGATTATCAAGCCCCATGTAAGCCGCTTGAGCAATACAGCCTAATGATTCAGGCTCATCGGTTTCACCGTCACCTAAATACGCCCACACTTTACGATTCTTGGTATCGGCTAAACCTTGGTTATCTAAATATTTTAAAAACTGTGCATTGTAAATCGCTTGCAATGGTCCTAGCCCCATCGACACAGTAGGGAATTGCCAAAAGTCTGGCATGGTGCGTGGATGTGGGTAAGATGAAATACCTTTACCGGCCACTTCTTGGCGATAATGATCTAACTGTTCTTCGGTCAAATGTCCTTCTAAGAAGGCACGCGAATAAATACCCGGCGCAGAATGACCTTGGAAGTAAACTAAATCACCACCATTTTCTGGGCTTTCGGCATTGTAATGATGATTAAAACCGACTTGATATAACGTCGAAGAAGATGCGTAACTGGCTAAGTGACCACCTAAACTAGAATCGACATGCCCTGCTCGCACGACCATTGCAACAGCGTTCCAACGCGCATAAGCGGAGATACGTTTTTCAATAGCAGCATCGCCAGGATAATGCGGCTGCTCTTCAGGACGAATAGTATTGATGTAATCACGGCTGCCACTAGCAGCAACGCCTAAACCTTTAGCACGTGCTTCTTGTGTCAACTGCTCTAATAAATACTTAGCGCGTTCGCTACCATCTTGTTCAATGACATTTTGCAGTGCAGCGAGCCATTCGCTGGTTTCAAAACGGTCAATATCGTTATTGTTGTCGGCCATGTAAATTCCTTAACTCATCAGTAATTGGATGGCCGAAATTATAGCATAATCAGGACTGACGCAACACTGTGTCGCCCGTCCTGATTGTATCAATTGTGCTTATTTTAAACGCCAGGGTTCACAGTCACAGTGCCGCGATCAAATTCTTGCGTTGACGGCACGTCAGTAAAGTCATTCGCTTCGGCTACACCATTCGCGCCTTGATTAACATTAACCGTGACGGCAGACTGCCCGGCAGAACCTGGCTGCCCCTCTTCATCTCCGGCCCCCATACCAATGCTTGCAGCTTGATTACCATACAGGCTATCGATTTGTACACTTGAATGTGAAGCAGCGGCTGCATTATCAGCTGCAATAATAAAGACACCAATGTGGTCAACACTCTGTTGATTATCAACGATTGTATTATTGGTAATACCGCCTTTAATATGGGTTGTCGCAATCGTTTTCACATCGGCAGCCTCGGGGTTTTCCACATAGACAGCCGAGCCAATGCCAATACCTACATCATACTTTAAATCTGAAAAAGTCACATGGTTACCGTCAATGGCGCCATCCATGATCAAGTTAGAAGTACCAGTACCCGGCATTGATAACTGATTCGTCAACAGAATACCCGAGCCTACTACATCAGTTTCAGCACCAGTTGAGGAAGATATTGTCATCGTATTGTTATTGATGTTGCCTTTAATATTCATAGCAGCATCACCCGATCCAATGTAATCCAACCGATCACGAATATTGAAGTGCATTCCGATTAAGCTTGTTTGGAGCGACTCTTCGGTTGGTACAACACCCGCACCCGTCATTGTGATAGCATTATCACTGATATCACCATTGATATTCATTGTTGTGGTTTCATTTTCATCCACCGGCCGCACAACTTCAAATTTCATACCTGTCATCAAATCACCAATGCCAGAAGAAGTTAAATTAATGGTATTAGATTTAATGTCACCGATATTAACTGTCGCATTAGCTTTGGCTAATACCTGCAATGCACCAACGCCTATATTAAACTCGGCAGGCATCGTTTGTGTAAACGTATTGTAATTAAACTCCGCCAAATTCAATGCAGTACCCGTCGCCCCATTATCATTGGTTGCCACAATATTCACAAAGCCAACGTCAGAGACAAAAGTATTATCGCTTGTAAATGTATTATTATTGATATAAATTTCTGAGTTCGTTGAACCATCACCGACAATAACCGACAATAATGAATTGTCAAAAGCGACTTTATCTATCGTCATTTTACCTACTGACTGCCCAGGCTGGAGGATTGCATCAGTATTATTTGAAAGTAGAATATGATGCGTCAATGAAAGATCACGAACGGTATTATCTTGGCCGACCATCAATAGAGATCCGGAAGTTTCATCGGGTGCTCCACGTAAAACACCAGAACCATTAGCAACCGATACAAGGCTACCATCTGTCAATTGGTAGTAATGCCCCGTTAAGGTTTGACCGTCTTTTAATAAATAGTTTTTTTCTGACGTATCAGCCAACGTAATATCACCATTAACCGCAATCACTGTCGCATTTTTATCAATCGCATGTTCCAAACCGGCTTCATCGGTGACACCTGCCACGGTAACCGCTTTGCCATCTTGTGTCGCTTGTTGCCAATCGTTTTTCTTGCTCGACACGATATCAAAATCACGAGAAATGTAATCGGTCATCTTGCGTTGCATGCGTGTCATGCTTTTAATATCACTACCTAGGCCGACACGTAAACGGGCGCCAACATACCATTGCGTACCACGTTGCGCGTCATATTGCACAGCGCTTTCAAAGGTGATTTTTTCAAAAATACTGGCCCATTTACTTTCGCCAAACGGTAACCACCAATCATAGGTCACACGTGAACGTGGGCCGCCTAATGCCGGCGTGTTACTCGCAAAAAAGTAATAACCCCCGCCGTAAACGGTTAAATCTTGCAGGCCTGGTATGCTAAAACCCACTTCAGCATCAAATCCACCCATGGCTTGTTCAGCGCTATCACTGTAATACAAATTATCAAACCCATTCGCACCACCCGCGCGTAACTGCGAGTCGACGATACCGGTAGGATTTAAGTTATAACTGGTTTTACCTATCGGCACATATCCGTTGGCTAAAAATGCCCAGGTATCATTTTTCAATTCACCACCGACCGTGATTTGGCTAAACGTATTGTTATATTGACTGTTGGCAATATCATAAAAACCGTATGCACCCCATAACCATTGCTCATTCGCAAACAATTGTCGGTAACCCCCACCAAAGTTACCTTCCAAGCCTGGGCCAGAGCGATCTAAACCACGGAAATCTAAAAAGGCTAAGTTAGTTGCATTTTGCCAAACAGGAATAAAGGTATCGAGCTCACCAAAGGAATTATCATTGTTTTGGTAGAAACCACCAATGGACATATGCGGGCCATAACTGACGGTATTATCACCGGATAATTGCTGCTTAGCCGCGGCTTTAGTTGCTGCATTTTTCTTGCTCGTAGAACGATCCGCTTGTTCTACGAGGTCATCTCCAGCGGCAAAACTAACAAGGGGTAATCCTAGGGCAAGAGCAGTGGCAGAAGCTAAAGTACGTAGGCGCATATCCATATCTCCATAATAATTGAAGGTAACTATAGACGGGGATACTGAAATGGCAAATGATATTTGGCGTGTGAAATCTGGGGAGTGAAAAGTGGTATTAACTGCGTAAAAAAAGCATACAAGCTGTGCAAGTAAAAAACAAACCCCACGTTAGTGGGGGAACAATCACTCAACTGCAAGCTCTAATAAATCAACGCACCCAGTGTAAAAATAGCGACCACAACTAACCAGACAATCAATGCACGATCAGTCATGCGAATCGTATTGCGAACTTCCTCTTTATCGGCTTTGGATACATCACTGACATCGACTTCCATGGCTGACATACCCACGGCAATTAATAAATCACGACTGGCACTTAAACCTTTCGCCAGCCATTGCACCCATTTGTTAAACCCATGCAAAAAGTCACCGGCGACGACATAGGCCAATGCTAACAAACGCGCAGGCACCCAATCGAGCACTTGCTGAATCAATTTTGCTGCAGGTTGTAATTTAGCAAGGGCTTCATGGCGGGTATCTTCGGCTATTAATGCCACCATACGATACAATAAGGCACCAAAACCACATAACACGATAAACCAAAAAATAACTGCAAACGTATTCGAGTTAGCTTGCGCTAAGATGTTTTCTGATGAGCTGCGATAAGCGGAATGTGATTGTGCTTTGCTGGAAACCACTTCACCTTGTTCATCAATGACGACTTCTGATTGTTCAGTTGTTTCTTTTTCTTCACTTTTAAAACCTTCCAGTTCCAACTGCTGATTCGACAAAGGCCACAAGCAATACCAGACTAACACCAAGTTCATGATGAAACTGATAAAACCAAATAACCAAAATCCAACCAAGGCATAAACCACAGCTAGCCCAACTAAAAACGGAACCAACACTATCACTGTCAACAGCCACGAATTATTCACCCTGGCCTGTTGCAGGCGAGCAGAAAATCGCTGGTTTCAAAACGGTCGAGATCATTATTGTTGTCGGCCATAGGAATCCTTGATAATCAATTCATAAAAGTGGCCGGATTATAACATATTCAGGACGGGGCAACAGCATCCTGCTGCCCATAAATCGCTCAAATTAAACGGTGCAAGCTTGTGTACCATCGATGTTGATTGTGCCGCCTGTTTCGCATGTTGTGGTTAGTACCGCATTGTTATTTGACGTTACTAAAGTTTTACCAGCCTCATTGGCTGAAACTGAGACAGTAGTCTTAGCGACAGCATAGTCGTAGCCTGCCTTCACAAGAACACCCCCATTAAATGTATTATTTTTCACATTACTCAATGTGATACTTGATAGAGCACCCAGGTCAGCACCACCACCAGTATCACCACTATCACCATGCACATACAAAGCCGCTGTCGTCGAGGTAGGTCCTATTATTGGGCTAGGGACAGACACTGTATTTCCGCTGATTGTCCCCTGGTTAATTATCTGGGTTGTTGTCGCAGCAGCAGTACCTGCTTGCGTGTCAAACCACAGACCATAGATATCTTGGCCAGTAAGCGAGGACATATCAATCGTATTATTTGTAATATCCCCCTGAATAGTGATGGAAGCCGTACCGGTTACGGCAGGACCAGCCGCAGAAAACAGCATACCTGTTGCGCCATCAGCACCGCGACCTGAGAATGTCATCGTATTATTACTAATATTGCCCGTTACATTAATAACGGCACTAGAATTTTCACCACCAAAAGCAGTCGCCCCCAATCCTGCTACTAATTCAAGCCCAGAAACAGCTTCAATGGTTAGTACATTATTTTCTATATTACCTATATTCAACGTAGAGGTCAGGGCATCATCACCACCATTAGCAGCGAAGATCATGCCAACCAGTCCTTTGCCTCCAGTGCTGGCGGACATATTAAAGGTATTATTCGTTATATTATCGACGGTCACTGTCGAACCTTCGTTAGCATAAATACCCATTCCTAGAGCAGCGCCAGCATTATCTGTATCCCACGTAACCGCGCTATTGGTTACCGATATGTGCGAGTTAGTACTTGCATCGGCGACTTGAAGTGCCATACCACCTTGTTTGAAGGCAACATTATTAACCGTAAGCGTACCAACTGAACCACCACCCACAAACGCATCTGTATGCGTAAAGTTTCTCAACACCATGCTAGTAAATGGGTTTAACTCATTCAACTCATCATTCCCTTGCAATGTTATATCACGCACCGTATTGTTTTGACCCACAATTAATAAGCCTTGCTCATTACCCGTAACGCCCGCTACGGTCGCTACTTGTGTTAACTGACCATTATTAACAATATTTGTTTCAACACCATTATAGGTAAAGCTATCACCCGTCACGGTTTGGCCATTGGCTAATACATGCTCGCGACTAAAATTAATATTACCATCCACACCAATCACTGTGGCATCGTTATCAATCGCTGATTGGAATGCATCTTCGGTGCTGACTTTAGCAACCGTGATTGCCTTGCCATCTTGTGTCGCTTGTTGCCAATTCTTTTTGCTGCCTGTCACAATATCAGCATCACGATAAACATAATCAGTCATACGGCGTTGCATGCGCGTCATGTCTTTAATATCGCTACCGATGCCTACGCGCAAGCGTGCACCAACATACCATTGTGTGCCGCGTTGTTTGTCATATTGCACGGCACTTTCGAAGGTGATTTTTTCAAACACGCTGGCCCATTTGCTTTCACCAAACGGTAACCACCAATCATATGTGATGCGTGAACGCGGGCCACCTAAGCTTGGTGTGTTGGCTGCAAAAAAGGCATAGCCACCACCATACACTGTGAGATCTTGTAAGCCAGGGATACTAAAACCCACTTCGGCATCAAATCCACCCATGGCTTGTTCAACACCATTATTAAAATACAAATTACTAAAACCGTTATCACCACCGGCACGCAATTCTGTTGAACTGAGTGATGCAACATTGTGACTGGTTTGGCCCACTGGGATATAACCGTTCGCTAAAAATGCCCAAGTCTCATTCTTGAGTTCACCACCAAGTGTCACTTGCTGGAAAGTATTGTTGTATTGACTATTACTGAGGTCATAGAACCCATGTGCACCCCATAACCATTCTTCATCAGAAAACAATTGTCGATAACCACCACCGAAGTTACCTTCTAAACTTGGACCTGAGCGATCTAAACCACGGAAATTTAAAAAGGCGACATTCGTCGCGTTTTGCCAAACCGGAATAAAGGTATCAAGCTCACCAAAAGAATTATCTTGGTTTTGATAGAAACCACCAATTGAAAAATTAGGACCATAATAAACGTTGGGATTTAGCATCGAGCTTGTGATGACTTTCTTCTTAGGCACATCTTCCATTTTAATAAGCGTACCCATTTGCTTATTCAGCGACGACATTTGATCTTCTATTTGATCAACACGGCTATCCAGCTTATTTAATCGTTTATTCACCTCTTCTTCTGCGGCAAAACATGCCAGTGGTAAACCTAACGCGAGAATGGTTGCTGAAGTAATAGTCCGTAATTGCATAGTGAGCCGCTCCTTGATGATTTGGAGTAACTATAGACGGAGATAATGAAATGGCAAATGCTATTTGGTGCGTGAAATCTGAGGAGTGAAGAGTGGAATTGGCTACGTAAAAAAAAGCATACAAACTGTGCAAGTAAAAAACAAACCCCACTGACGTGGGGACAAAAATCACTCAACTGCAAGCTCTAATAAATCAACGCGCCCAGTGTAAAAATAGCGACCACAACTAACCAGACAATCAAGGCGCGGTCAGTCATGCGAATCGTATTGCGGACTTCTTCTTTATCAGCTTTGGATACATCACTGACATCGACTTCCATGGCTGACATACCCACGGCAATTAATAAATCACGACTGGCACTTAAACCTTTCGCCAGCCATTGCACCCATTTGTTAAACCCATGCAAAAAGTCACCGGCGACGACATAGGCCAATGCTAACAAACGCGCAGGCACCCAATCGAGCACTTGCTGAATCAATTTTGCTGCAGGTTGTAATTTAGCAAGGGCTTCATGGCGGGTATCTTCGGCTATTAATGCCACCATACGATACAATAAGGCACCAAAACCACATAACACGATAAACCAAAAAATAACTGCAAACGTATTCGAGTTAGCTTGCGCTAAGATGTTTTCTGATGAGCTGCGATAAGCGGAATGTGATTGTGCTTTGCTGGAAACCACTTCACCTTGTTCATCAATGACGACTTCTGATTGTTCAGTTGTTTCTTTTTCTTCACTTTTAAAACCTTCCAGTTCCAACTGCTGATTCGACAAAGGCCACAAGCAATACCAGACTAACACCAAGTTCATGATGAAACTGATAAAACCAAATAACCAAAATCCAACCAAGGCATAAACCACAGCTAGCCCAACTAAAAACGGAACCAACACTATCACTGTCAACAGCCACGAATTATTCACCCTGGCCTGTTGCAGGCGAGCAGAAAATCGACTGGCATAATTCACGAACCAATCATAACGTTTTTCACTACGACCATGTTGCACGTAGCGCAATGCTAATACGGCTAAAATAAGAACGATAAGTTTCATGCTGTCTCCAATTCATGCAAATAAAATGTCCAATCAAAACTTGGGCCAGGGTCTGTTTTGCGTTCCGGTGCAATATCACAGTGGCCAACGATACGATCAGATTTGATGTCAGGATATACGGCCATGATAGCCTTCGTCAAGGAAATTAGGCTCGCATATTGTTCAGTTGTATAAGGAATGTCATCCGCACCTTCTACTTCGATGCCAATACTGTAATCATTGCAATTTTCTTGCCCCTTAAAACTTGATTGCCCGGCATGCCAAGCCCGTTTATCAAAAGGTACGAATTGTGTGATGCGACCATCACGCTGGATAAAAGCATGGGCAGAAACAGGATTGTTCGCGATTTTAGCAAAATAAGGATGCGCGCTAGCATCGAGCTGATTCATGAACAGTTGCTTGACGGCATCACCCGCAAACTCACCGGGCGGTAGGCTGATGTTGTGGATGACAAGTAAATTGATGGCTGTGTTAGTTGGCCGGTCGTTATGATTGGGGGATGGGAGGTATTCGGTGGCTTCGATAAGATGGTTGGTGATAGTTAGGTTCATAAATTTCTACTTAAAGAGTATTTTAGGATATAGCTAGTGTAGCTAAAGCTGCACATAAGTCTTGATGAGCTACGCTCACTGATTGATCACCCCTCATCCGACCCTTCGGGCCACCTTCTCCCCTCACGGGGCGAAGGGTTCATCAGTCTCTCCGCAATTTTTCCGATGTCGCGACTGGTGTTGGGTAACGTGCGACAATGAAGTATGACGAGAATATAAAAGTCATAATAGTCGCCGCTTGAATTAAGTAAGATGCTTTTTCACTAATCAAATGACTATTCGCTGCCAAGTAGGCCACCAATAATGAAAACTCACTGGCTTGACCTAAACGAAAACCAACTTCCCAAGCGACAGAACTTTCTTCACCACTCCTGACTAATAAGTATCGATAAATAACGGGTTTCAATACTAAAATACACACCGCTAAAATAGTCGCGGGGATAATCACCTGTCCTAAGTAATGTGGATCAAACGTTGCACCAATAGAAAAGAAAAATGCAATTAAAAAGAAATCGCGCAAGGGTTTTAAATTTTCAGCAATGTATTGTGAAATCGGGTGTTCAGCTAACGCTACACCAGCAATAAAAGCACCGACTTCAGGCGACAAACCAATTAGTTTGGCGGCCACAACTAAACTTAAACACCAACCAATCGGCAGTAAGAAGATATACTCTTTTATATGGTTAAAACGGCGTAACAAACGCATCAACACATAACGCTCAAAAAGAAATGCAAAAGCAATCAGAGCAGGAAAACCTAATACAATCGTTAATACTTCATGCCAGTCAGTGCCACCGGCAGTACCCGCGCTACGAATAGCTAGTAACACAATAATCGCAATTAAATCTTGCAGTAACAACACACTGATCATCACATCACCTGTATGGCGATGATGCAACACAGTGGTAGGTAGTAATTTCAAACCAATAATTGTACTGGAGAATAATAAAGCCGCAGCGATGATAATACTTTCGGCATGCGTGTAAGCAAAATAAAATGTCACCACATAACTGATGATAGCGAATGCAACAGAACTCGCCACCGTCACGATCATAGTGCGACGCAATAAATTAATTAAACTTTTCGGTTGCAGATGCAAGCCCAACAAGAATAACAAAAAGATAATACCAATTTCACCGACTTCACTCACCATGTGCGCATCGGGTACGAGCTTCAACTCAAACGGCCCAACTAAAAATCCTAATAACATATACGCGACCAACATCGATTGCCGCGTGTAAAGTGCCAACGTCGTCAATACCGCCGCACCAGCGAAGACAACAAAAATAAGAAAAACTAAAGAATCATGGGGTACGGCTGGCATGGTGCTCACTATGTATTGAATTGCACTCATTGTAAGTAAACCACTGAGTAAAAACAACAATGGGCAATACTAGGCGACAATCTGCTCATTTATCAAACAATATTACTTAAGGATGCTCAGGATACGGATAAATAAAGGGATTCACTTTATCCGTACACATCTCAATTGTTGGTAATTTCCCTGTCGCAAAAAATGCATCGACATTGTTATAAATACATCCATCCGTCGGCGCCAAAACAGCATATGACATATGCCCTACTCCAGCCCACGCTAATACTTTATTTTTAACATTCAATCGAGTGAGATAGCGACTAACAGATTGGGCCGACGATAGCGGTGTGACAGGGTCATAAAGATTATTGACTAACAATACTGTTGGGGTAGCTTGAGTAATCGGTTTTGGATCTACGGGTAACAACGGTTCAGTTGTTCTAGGCCAACCAATACAGATATTGCTATAAAGCCTTGTGACAACTGCCGCACCTGCCAATGGATATTTCTGGCGCAAACGATTCATCGCGTCTATCCACGCGGTACTACTGTCATAATAACTAGGCATAGTAAAATCGTTACACACTACCGGACTTGGCATAGCATTGAGATTGTAATCACTATATTGCTGCTTAGCAGGTTCATAACCCGTTGCATCCACATACAGCGCCATTAATAAATCGGCATTATTATCTACGATAGCTTGATGCCACGCAGTGGCAAGCTGGGGCCAATGAGCAACATCGCCAGCAGCTACTATTTCAGACATATATTGCAACATGGCAACAGAAAATCGTTGATCGTCACTTTTCGAAGAAGACGTTGGAATACCGTGTTCCGCAATTGCTCGGTTAATCAATGCTTGATATTGTGCTTGAATATCTTGTGGCGCAGGTTGATAAACTGCGCATCGTTTACTGCCCGCATCGACACAGAATTGAAAGAAACTGCGAAACACATTTTCAATACCATAAGCTGTATCATCAGTCACAACGGCATAATCATTAGATGGCGGAAAATTAGAATCTAACATCATTTTATCCACATGTTGTGGATAGGCAAGTAAATAAGCCAAACCTAAATGCGTACCATAGGAATAACCGAGATAACTGATTTTCTCAAGCCCTAAAGCTTTTCTGAGCATGTCGACATCTTGCATGGTATTTCGAGTACCAGCATGTTTTGATAACGTGTCGTAGCTACACAACTGTCGTGACTGTTGCGACAATGTATATTGCGTAGTCGCACCCAAATCGCTATTCATATAGGTGAGATTCTGTGTGCGTTGGATTTCTTCGAACTGATTCTTATCTGCCGGGTGACAGTTGATAGGATTTGGAGCGACACCACGAGGCGTAAAACTCACCATATCGTAATGCTCTCTTACTGTCGGACTATAGCGATCAAACTGCCGATGCAGTCCGGTTACATCATTTTCCCATGGTCCACCAAAATTAATGATCAACGTGCCAAGTTTAGTTGCTGTCGCACGATGAATGGTCACCGGTAATTGTATGTTACCTAAACTGGGATCTTTATAATCCATTGGCACGGTTAACATGCCACAATAAAATTTAAACTCAAACTTAGTGGTATCTTGACAAGGCCGCCAAACAATCGAGTTTGGTGCAACCGATTTGGTAGGCTGTATCAAACTTGTTGCATAGGTAGACTGTGCCGTGAAAAAAGTGAGGAGCAAAACAGCAATAGTATTAAATGGCCTAGACATGATGACTCTCCAAAAATGTCACTTGAATTGTCCAAAGCATACCCAAAGCAGAGTCAAAAGTACACTGTGAAATATACCCATTTTACTTCGATTCACTCTGCCAATCTTCCAATGTTAAAGCCCAGCGTTGGTGATCTCGCCATTGGCCATTAATATTCAAATATCGGGGAGAAAAACCTTCTTCCTTAAAATGATATCGTTGCAATCCAGAGAATGCTGATGCTCTGGATCCCGCGGTCAAGCCGCGGGATGACGACACGCCGTTGACTCACTAAATTTTTCAACGAACCAAAACGTTGCTTAACTGACCGGCATTAGGTGTGAGCCAGCCCTATCCATCTTTGCAATCTAAATAGTTAGTTGCTGACTAATTCGCTCGCGGATGTCAGCTAAACTGACGTTGCGGATGAGCTTGCCATCTTCATAGACGGTATTGAGTAAACCTTGTGATTCTTGGGCTTCGGTTTGTTGATCGTGTAACACTAGCGTGTCACCTTCTCGTTCGACGCGTAATAGACCTTTGGCCGATTTCTTGATGCCTGAATCGGTTTTCGGATCTTTGAAAATATCACGTCGTTCACCATTCACAACACCGCTCGTCGCTTTCATGGCAAAACCAAAATTATCGCGTGTAGCATATTGATAGGTAAACGAACCAATGCCTAACACTACATTGCCCGAAGCAAAACCTTTTTCAGCTAACCGTTTCACAATTTGTTCGGCACGTTCCAAGGTAATCGAATCACCATAAATTAAACCGATGTGTGAATCGAGTAACTTATAGCCTTTGTCTGTTTCAATGCCGCCAAACACATCCCATAAACATTCAATGGCACCTTTGTATTCAGGGCTGTCTTGTGGAGCATCAGAGTCACCACAAATAATGTTGACGGGGTCACCACTATCAGGACGAATCACGACTTTACCGTCGCGCTGCATAATTTCATCTTTTAGTTTGACCGTGTATTCAGTGATAACCTGCCAAAAATCCCAGGTGTCACTGACGATAGATACAATACCTGCTGGATAGATATCATTAATCAAACGTCTGAAAGTGGCCAATTCACCATCTTGCATGCCCATGCACATAACCGAGTGTTCAGTGGCAGGCACAGAAGCACCGATCAAATCGGTTTCAGCATCAATATTGTAATAATCTTCGAGCAGATCAATCGCCGGTACGGAATCGGTGCCCGTGAATGATGTTAAATGTGCTGCACCGCTGATCGCACAGTCTTGCAAACCTGACATGCCGCGAAACGAAAAGTCATGGCCTTGAAAATTCACCATATCTAACGGCGAACCGGTGTTGATGGCGTACTGCGTTAATAATTTTTTATACTCAAACGCTGTCGTCGCTGATGTCATGGGCTTCCATAAGTAACAGGAAATAATGGTTTCTAAATAATTCGTTAACCAAAAGAAATCGGGATGTGTATTCACCACCGTTAACACCGGCACACCGGTTGGCACTAACGTGCCCTCTTCTAGCGCTTTGATTTTTATGGGTAGATAACCTAAGTCATGCAAGGCTTCAATGTGATCGACATCAACAGCATCTGGCCCGAGCGATGTATCCATTCGGCGTTTATAATGGCTGAGCACTTCGGCTTTGTCGCGTTGAAAAAAATGTTCGTTCCAACTTTCGATTAAAAAATGCTTGATGCAATATTGCAGCCCAAAAAACACAATGCGTACATTGTCTTTATCTAACACGCGCGCATGGAAAGCACTGCGTGGGGTAAAGTTGGAATAGACTTCTGTGGTGCCATCAGGATATTGTCTTCTGTGATCGGTTTTATAAAAGTCGATAGCGGTTAGTGGATTCATTTTCATTAGGATTCTCCTTGTTGTTTATGAAAAATGGTTAAAAAATCGTGGTCGGCTAGGTCGAATAAGGTGTGGTAGCAATACACATGTTTAAAATAGGGTTTTAATACATCTAACCCTTTTGAAAAAATACCGTGGGTAACGTAAAGATAAATATCCTTTGCACCATGCTCTGTCAGTGTTTTAGCCAATTCAATAAAGGTGCGGCCGCCATCACAAATGTCATCCACAATCAGTAAATTTTTATTCGCCACGTCACCATGAATGTCCGTCGCCGTAATATCACCCGTTAATGTATCGCGTGATTTGCTAGCAAAAAATGCCTCAGCGACATAACCCGTTTGTGCTAATTGTTTAGCGAGTTGACGCGTTTTCTTTTCAGCACCGGCATCGGGTGACACTAAAGCCAATTGATTCCCAATCATTTCAACACGCAAATGATTCGTCACGATATCGGCTGCTGACATAATGTCACAGTGATTAATTAACGCAGGCGTCACATCGGAATGCGGATCAATAATGGTGACACGATGGCAATGCAAACCATTAATCAAATCGGCCATGACCTTCACACTCAACGCTTCACCCGCATTACACACACGGTCTTGTCGTGCATAGGGGAAGTAAGGAATGGTTAAATCAATGACGATATCACGGCTAATACGACGAATAGCATCAACGGTTAATAGTAATCTCATGACATCATCGGCACTGTTTAATAACGCATAAACATTGGCCTGTTGCCCTAAGGTGTTAGGATCAATCTGCACGTGGCATTCACCACCCGCATAATTAAAACTTTTGAGCGGCTGCTCGTTGATATAAAGTGGCATTGGTGTTCTCCTTTGATATTATTGTTATTTATTTTTGAATTAAGCGGGGTAAAATTTTTTATTCTTCCCCCTAGCTGCCGCTGTTTTAGCTAATATAGCCGGCTTCCTTTAACTTGGTTATAATAATATTCTGCTGTTTCTCTTCTGAAAGGCTGTTCCAGTGATAATGCGTAACCACAGGTAATTTTCTTGTGATTGTTTTTGGTGGTTCATAATCATACCTTTCAATACTTGATGAGCCACATTTAGGGCAGACGATTCCAACGGTTGCATCAAGCATTTTTTTATTAATCGGATCACAAACTAAACCAATCACATTATTAAAGGCTTGTCTTTTGATTTTGCTAGTTCGTTCTTTTGGAAGTAATGCATCAACCGTATTGCTCACAGAGTCAAATACCTTATCGTTAATACAGTCAATATATGCAACTTCTCTTCCATCAGTTGATCGAAAAAACTTCTCACCGTAAATAAAATCAGAAAATCCATCTTCTTCAAAAACAAAATGACAATCCTTGCACTTGCAATCAAATGTATCTAAGGTTAATTCTCGTTCAGTCATGTTTCGTTATGCGCCTAAAGGGAATTTTAGTGCAACTAAGCATTTTTCACATTTAATGCCACAATCAGGCTTGTCTTGTGGTGAGCCAGCATATTCCCAATATTTTATAGGTGGCTTTTTTTCTTTAGCATTTTTTACATTCACAGTGTTGGGTGGTAGTTTGAATTCCACCAGCAATTTGATTTTTCTCCAGCCTGTGGACACTTCAGTGACAAGGTTGTCAGTCTCAATTTCCCTGTCAAAAAATGGTTTTAAGTGTTTGCATACTGATTCAGTCATAAATAAAACTCTTCTGTACATGACATACTAACCATCCTTAGATTGAATAAATTGAAACATTGGATCAGTCTCATTAAAGCAAGCTGTAAACTCATAAGCTAATTGACTTAGAGCATCGCTTAAGTCAGGAGCAATATTTTCAAGATCATGAATGGATAGTTGACCTAATCGTTTGCTTGCGACTATACCTTGCTCTTTCGGTATCAAATTGGCTATAACATTATGTACAGTCTCAAGGTCAGTTTCTACTAAATTATATAGAGAAGGAAACTGTTGCTTAATGCCTACGTTTCTATTATGTGCAATTTTAATGCTTGTTTCTAAAGATTGTAACGTCTCTGGGTTGATATCTGATATATGGTTGTCAATCATTAGGTTGCTCCACTTTTTACTAAGTATGTTTAATATTTGGTGGAAAAATATCTATCAATGTCATATAAGGCATGCATCAACCGACTATCTTCACACCACACACTCACATTTTGACTAAGTCCTAAATTAGTACCCTTAGGTATTTCATTTTTTGAAACCCTAGGTAGCTCATTATTTTTTGATTTTTCAGTTAAACTCTGCAGCTTTTCACCAAGACTTAAAATGCCTTCGTTAACATGTTGTGGCATTTGATCGTTATTTTCAGAGAAATGCTTTAATTTGCTGTTAGCATTATCTAAAAGTGCAAGAAACTCATCAGTCGTTGTGGTCATTTAAAAAATCCTCCAAATCCATTTCGTCTATAATCCATCGAGTATTAAAATCTTTAAATCGGTATTGAAATCCACCACCTTTGTGAAAACCGTCTGTTTCATCAAATTGCGGCGCTGCTGTCCCTGAATATCTTTCTAATTTTCTTCCTTTGGGTATGCGTGCTATCGACACTTTATTTCTTGCCCCCCATGATTTTGGCAAGGCTAAATTTTGGCGTATGTCTTCTTCATCTTTAAATTCCTTGGCAGCCTCTAGCTTTGTCCACCATTTAACTGAACGGCCTGCACCAACAGGTTTATCAGAATGGAATGATACTAGATATGTGTCTTTTTCAAAAGGATCACTTTCCAACTCATATCCCTCATTAAAGTTTATTGTATCCTCATGAAAATATGCAGCATAATCCAGCGCATGTGAGTCTTTTTTGTTACTGAAATTTTGTTCTTCCATAGTCGTCAGTGACTCACCCGTAGCGGCCTCATCCTGTTGCCACCCCAACTTCCTCTTAATCGTCTTATTCGCTTTCTGAATCAATTGAAACACTTGCTGAAACGGTGCTTGCACAGTACCGACGGCGTCGGCCAGTGCATCGAAGCGCTGCATGGCGAGCAGCGCGAAGAAACGTTGGGTGGCGGAGCCAATTAAGCTAGCGAGGCCGGGGCCGACTTGTTTGAGGATGGCGGCCATGAGGACGCCGCCGTAGACTTCACCGGCGGCATGGAAGTCATCGGCTTCGGTGTAGAGGCTGTCATGAAAGTATTGGGTGGCCAAGGTCTCAAGTGTTTGACGCATCTGTGGGTCGTGCAGCACGGTCATCAGTTGTGCGACTTTCTCAGGAATAAGGTCAATGTGGCCGAGCATTTGAATGGATTGCGGGATGGCTTTGGCGCTGTCCCACACACCGACCATTTCGGCCCCGATGTTAATGAGCATTTGTTGCGTGAGCGAGCTATCGTTGTAGGCTTGTTCTCGCCCTTGTGCCGCTTGTAGCATTTGTTGTTCGAGTGATTGCGCTAAGGTCGCGAGTTGTTGGCGTTGGTCTTGCAATGTTGCGTTTAAAAAATCAGTGTTGGGTTGTTGTAAACCTAACAGGGAAAAGAATCAAATTGTTAAAGAACGAGTGATTTGTCAGATTAAATCGTGACTTCTACAGATGAGGTGTATCATTTCTCATTGTTCGTTGTTAAGACATTTAGTTATTGAATGTTTTGCTCTTAAAATGACAGTTCCGAGTTTATTGTCGTGGTCCCAACTATCAGAAATTATATGACTCATTCTTTTTATACCAGGCATGTCGAAAGCAACGGAATGTCCATTTTCAAGATGCTTTTTTGTCGTATCGAGATTAAGTTTAAACATTTCAAGCTGCCCAGTATTCTCATCTTTATCTTTAATTAAGCTTTTATCTATTTCGTTAATTGCTGAAGTAATATCAATAATTGCTTTGTGTTTAAAATTAAAACTCATGTCATGGCTCCATTAAGTCATTTTCTGGATCTAAAATATATTTTTGCATTTGCCCGCCTTCATATCCTAAACCTTGATCAGCTGCCGGGCCTTCAATTATCCATGCATTTGGCCTAATTTTCCACTGTTTTAAAGATGACATCTGATTCCAAGCTGACTTCAGGGCCAGATCTTTTCTTGTTGCTGGAAATGTTCGAAAAAGGTATCGCCCTTTTGCATAAGCATGAATATCGTCATAATATCTGGTTCCAAATTCATTTTCTCCTGCCTGCTTTAGACGACTGCTTTTATATTCAAATGACTCCAAAACTTCTCGACGTAGTTCTTTGTTTAATCCTTGCTGCTTAAGAAATTGTGCTATTTCCTTTGGTGTGGTGTAGCGTCCGCGCATTAAATATGAATCAGCTTTATTTTCTACAGTCGTCAAGGATTCTCCGGCAGCACCTTCATCGCGTTGCCACCCCAACTTCCTCTTAATTGTCTTATTCGTTTTCTGAATCAGTTGAAACAACTGCTCAAACGGTGCTTGCACGGTGCCCACGGCATCGGCCAGTGCA
>CAXBIY010000017.1:0-26644 GCA_963975985.1 uncultured Gammaproteobacteria bacterium | reverse complement strand
CAAACCGTGGAATGAAGAATGAAGAGGATAGACAAGCCGTACAATGACGAGGGGCGTTGTCATCCCGCGGCTTGACCGCGGGATCCAGGAAACAAGAGATGACAAAGATGCTTGAAGCACGATTGAAGAAACAAAAGCAATTAGGTTTATGGCGAGAACGAAAAAGGCATAAGCACAAGTTAAATTTCGCCAGCAATGACTATTTAAGTTTATCGAAACACCCCAAGGTCATCGAAGCATTCCAACAAGCGGCAAAAGACTATGGCGTAGGCAGCACCGCATCACAAATGGTGTGCGGTTACACCGATGTACATGCTGAATTAGAGCAAGCGCTTGCAGATTATATTGGCTACGATAAAGTTGTATTGTTTGCCAATGGCTTTATGGCAAATCATGCCGTTATCAACACCCTGTGCAACCGCCACGATGTGATCGTTGCCGACAAATACTGTCATGCCTCAATGATAGATGCTGCGCAAGCGAGTGGTGCAAGCTTAAAGCGCTATGCGCATGCTGATATTCAATCGGCTAGCCAATTACTTGAAACACACACACCTAAATTAATAATGACCGATGCTGTTTTCAGCATGCAAGGTAACCTTGCACCATTGAATCAATTAGCTCAACTCGCGAAACAATATAATAGTGGGTTATATGTCGATGATGCGCACGGCTTTGGCGTGCTAGGTGATGGCAAAGGCAGTGTAGCCGAATGTGGCCTAACTCAAACCGATGCGCCCGTTATGATGGCCACCTTTGGTAAAGCCTTGGGAGGCTATGGTGCCTTTGTAGCCGGGCGAGCGGATATCATGGATGCTATTTTACAATTTTCTCGCACTGCCATTTACACGACAGCATTGCCCGCTGCTTGTGCCGCCGCGGCACTGGCAGCGTTGCAGATTGTTCAAGAGCAGCCTTGGCGCCGGCAACATGTGTTAAGCCTGGCGGACCAATTACAGCAGCAATTAATTTCTCATGAAATATTACCGTCACAGTCAGCGATTCGCAGTATTATGATGCCAGATAGTAAAGCCATGATGCTTGCCTACCAAGCTTTACTCGACAGTGGTATAGTGGTTGGTGCGATGCGTCCGCCCACTGTGCCGGTCAAGACATCACGTTTGCGTTTAGGTGTTTGTGCAGCGCATTCATCACAGCACGTTGAACAATTAATTGAGTTATTAAGCCATGCTATTTCATAACACAACAGGTAAAGGACAAGACATCGTATTGATCCACGGTTGGGGATTCCACGGCGGTATTTGGCATAATTTGTTGCCATTATTGGATGGCTATCGTGTGACAACAGTAGACTTGCCCGGTTTTGGCCAAAGTGAGTTAGCCGTTGATAGGGATAAACCATTAGCACAGCAATATGCTGAGCAAGTGTTAGCAGTTGCCCCTGAGAATGCAATATGGGTCGGTTGGTCGATGGGTGGTTTGATTGCAACAACGGCAGCGTTGATCGCGCCGGAGCGCGTGAATCGATTAATCAATGTCGCGACGACTCCGTATTTTGTGAAACAGCCGGATTGGCCAGGAATAGAAATTGATGTGTTAGAGAGTTTTTTTAAACGCTTAACTCAAGACTTTAAAAAAACGATCACCGAATTTTTACTGCTGCAAGGCAAGCAAATGAAAGAAATGGCGCATACGATTAAAACGTTAAAGCTTGAATTGTTTAAATACTCCATGCCCAACATAAAATCGCTAACAACAGGTATGCACCTATTGCAACAAACTGATTTGCGTAAACAATTATGTCAGTTAACGCAGCCAGTAGAATACATTCTCGGCCAGCAAGATGCGTTAGTGCCCGTCGCTGTCGCAGATCACATCCCTGAATTGAATCCTGATGTCCGTGTGAACATCATAGAGAAAGCAGGGCATACACCCTTTTTATCGCACCCTGAACAATTTGTGGAGTTGATAAATGCGAAAGTATGACCTTAATCAAACCGCCGTGGTTCAATCGTTTAGCCAAGCGGCAGCGCAGTATGACCAGCTGGCTGTTTTGCAACGCAATATGGGTGATGAATTATTAGAACGATTGTCATTGATTAAAATTGAGCCCCAAACCATCGTCGATTTAGGTTGTGGCACGGGCGAGTTGACGTATCAATTACAACAACGTTATCCGGATGCGAAAGTTATCGGCATCGATGCGGCAGATAATATGATCAGTGTGGCCAAGCAACAACATCCCGACATCGAATTTTACACCGCTTTTGCGGAACAAACTCATCTATCCACTGATTCAGTCGATTTGATTGTATCGAATGCAATGTTGCAGTGGACACAGCCCGATCCAGTGTTTCAAGAATGTCGTCGTTTACTGAAGCAAGAGGGCTTGCTGATGTTTACCACCTTTGGCCCGGACACTTTACAAGAACTGCGTTATTGTTGGGCACAAATTGATGACGCGGTACACGTGAACAGATTTATGGACATGCATGATATGGGAGATGCCTTGGTGAAGGCTAAATTTGCTGACCCGGTGATGGATATGTACAACAGTTCTGTTATTTATCCTGACGTG
This sequence comes from uncultured Gammaproteobacteria bacterium, assembly GCA_963975985.1. Lineage (GTDB taxonomy): Bacteria > Pseudomonadota > Gammaproteobacteria > JABDGN01 > JABDGN01 > CAXBIY01. The sequence goes on along the minus strand of CAXBIY010000017.1, from coordinate 24,105 downwards.
CTGTCATTAATGCGGTATTTAAAGGCCTTGGGTGCTCATAATGTGAATTCAGGCCGACGCAAAACTTTACTAAGTCGTGCAAGTTTAAATAAGCTTGATGAACATTACGCACAATTTTCCGATGGTGATAATGTTTACGCAACCTTTGAAGTCATACATGGACACGCGTGGGGCCCCGATGTTACGGTCGACCAAACAGCCAATCGCGACGGTGTCGTGAATATTCCGATTAATCGTATTACAAGGAAATCATGATGAAACACAATCTAACATTAGCAACGGTATACGTACTGATTAGTGCTTTGAGTTATGCCGTCATTAGCGCGATCGTCAAACAATTTTCAGGGCAAATCAGTCCATTGGTTATTGTTTTTATCCAAGTGTTAGTGGCATTCCTGTGCTGTATTCCGATGGTGTTAAGAGCAAAACCCGAAATCAAACAACAAATCATAGCCAACAAGCAGATTAAAATACACATGATGCGTGTGATCAGTGGTTTATGCACCAGTTATTTTTTATTTATTGCCTTAAAATATACCCCATTAGTCAGCGGTGTCTTAATGATGAATACGTCGCCGTTATTAATTCCTTTTATTGCCTTAATATTTATGCGTAAAAAAATCCAGCATCGCTTATGGGTGCCCATTATTATTGGTTTTGTTGGCGTGGCGTTAGTGTTGCATCCCGATGGTAAAGATTTTAATTGGGCGACGTTAATCGCTTTAGGTTCAGGTGTTGCGATGGCGAGTTCTATTTTGTTTATGCGTTATTTAACAGAGAAGGGTAATGACAGTTTGACCACAACCTTCTTTTTCTTTTTCTTCGGTAGCATTGTATCAGGTGTGGTGTCGATTCCTTTTTGGATGGCGAGTACGACATGGCATGTGTATGTAATGGTGGCTTTCGCAGGTGTATTGTTTTTCTTTGTGCAATTGTTTTTAGCCTTAAGCTTAAAGCATGCCGAGGCACAATTTGTTAATTCCATGTATTATTCTAACATCGTTTTTGCAGCATTAATCGGTATGGTGATCTTCGGCCATTTTCCCAGTTGGTTAACCTGGGTTGGCTTGGTGTTAATTATTGCCGGTGGCATTGCTACGATTCATGTTCAGCATCGGTTGAATAAGCGTTAATTAATTTAGAACCGTAAGTTTTCTAAATTTTGTCTAAGTGCATTGTATCCATAAGAGAAGGCTAATCAAATACAATTCAAGTTTGAAGATGGTTTGGATATTATTTTACTATGGTGTTTGCTGCATTTGATTTATACGAGCAGCGACACTACTAACAAAATTCGTTATGCACTCATTAGCAGTGTGACCACTCATAAATTTTATGTCTTTTTCATGCTGCATCTTTAACAGCAAGTCTGTGTTTGCTTCGAGGCAGGTGAGATAAAACAAAAAAATCAATGGCAATATAAAATATACAACAATTAATGACAAGCCGACGCAACCTAATATTCCACCTGCTAGGTTGATATGATTTGTACGCCACAGTGTAAATAATATAACACTCGTTAGTGCAAGCGTAAATGTAATGAGCCTTGCGCAAAAGCCGTTATTATTATATTCCATCGAGTCGCTTAGTGGTGGATTTATAGCATAGTGAGCACATTTCATGATATAGCAAATCTTCCATATCATGCTAGGAGTGTCTGTTGGACTAGCCATGTTTTCCGCTATATAAGAATTGTTGTAAGAAGGTTGTGATAAATCTCTAGGTAATTGATGGAGGTTGTTATAAAAAACAAAAAATAATTTTTTCTCGAATTTCGTTGTTGCTTGGTATTCTTCGATTAAATTTTGATCTTGAATATTTGTTATTACCGAACGCACAAAATGAAATATTCTAACGGCATTATTGTTGACAGAATTTTCTAATTTAGCGATTAATTGGTTTTGTGCATTTTCCTCGTTATTAAAAAATTTAGCCAAATTGTTCTGGATACATACCGTTCTTTTCTGTACATCACTGATGTTGTGTAGCCGCATTCGTTTAATAAACATAGCCATAACAGGATTGTGCACAGAAGCATATCGTTGGTAAATTGCATAAAATCGACGACAACTTTGTGCAAGTCTAATTTTCGATGCAGGATCTAGCCGATCAAATATTTCTAGTAATAACTCGACAGGTAGTTTATCCATTGGTGAGAGTATTCTTGAATTACTAGCAACAGTTGGCATGTTTATGACTGTTTGAGTGCTGCCATAGGGGGTAACTGAATTCACTTCTGGCAATAACTGAACGGACTCTTCTGAATACATATTATTAAACCTTGATGTTGTTATTATATCCCCTAATCATTTTTAGATGATTAGGGATATAGTTCATTATGTTTTATCGTTACCACGACTATAAAAACTATTCGCCATTGATAATCTTTATATGTTGTGTCTTAATACCCCTGACAATCCGTTGGCAATTGGCTGCTTGGCATGCTAACTGGTGTTAAATAACCATAGTCATCACCATCAGCTTTTTTACAGTAAAGCGATCCCATTAATGGATTCGCGGCACCGGTTTTAATCGGTGTGCCGATGGCTTTGTAAAAGGTGCCATCTAATGCAGATTGTACGGCATTGTTTGAACCGAAGGCTGCACCGGGTGCTAAGTTGCGGTTGGCGCGCCATACGGTCCAGCCTACGAATCCACCTTTGTCTTCCTGCAAGTTGGTTTTGTGTTCATTCACAAATTTCATTAAATAATGTAGGTCTGTTTCACAGGTTGGGTTACTGGTTGCGCCAAACTCACTTAAGAAGACTTTTACTTTATCTTTTGTCATCCAATCAGCAAATGTGTTGAGTTGCAATTGATTGTCGTTGACAAAGTCATCGTAGCTGGCATAAGTGTTACATTCGTCATGTAAACCACTGAAGTTGGAGTCTAAGTACTGATGCACTTCAACAGCCGTGTTACCAATCGCATTAATTTGACTGATATTTTTATCGTAAGTGTCGCCATTGCCACTTAAGCCCATGGCTTTTGTATCATCAGTACCATGTACCCAGCCATGCATAGGGTCCCAATAGTTACCACTGAAAATAATCAAATTACTGTGTGCTTGGGCACGAATGACGTTAGCAGCAGCGATTTCATTCTCGAACACGGTTTCTGTTGCCATTTTTTGATTCGGCACATTAGTGCTAGCGTAAGGTTCATTCATAATGCCAAACACTAAATGCTGAGGATATTGTGCGGCTAATTCTGCAAAACTTTTATCATTGGCGTCATCATCTTTAGCCGTCATGATGCTTGACCAAATCTTGCTTAAGTCATTTTTGTTCATCACATGACAAACGGGTGCATTAGCAATAGAGCCATCGTTGGTTGGCTCATTGGTTTGACCGTAGTCAGCGCCAGTATCACAAAAGCGCATGTAGTTATGTAAATCAAGAATAACGGTTAAGCCTTGGCTTAAGTATTTTTCAACCGTGTCGTGCACAGCGGCGATATAGGTTTTATTAGCGATAGCCGTATTAAAATTGGCATAAGTACTTTCTGTTGGCTTGTCAGCATTGCTTAACCAAAATTCAGAACGGATGGGTAAACGTACGGTGTTCATACCTTCGTTAGCAAAATAAACCATTTCAGGTAAACCGGGTAATTGGAATAGGGCGTCTAAATAGGTGCCATCATATTCTAGTGCCGATAAGTTAATACCACGAAAAGGTAAGTCCGCATAGTTTGCAATGTGGTCGTTTAATACGTTGTCAAAATCTTGTTTGGCATCAGGATCGGTAACGGATTTATATGACATAGTGAAATCACCACTGGCTTTATCCCATTGGCAAGACCAATGTACACCATCAGCAATAGAGCAGCTGCCAGCAGAGAGCCCCATGTAAGTGCCATAGCCACCTTGCGTTAATGTGCCTTGAGGTTTTTGATTGGCTTGTTCCATACAGCTTTGTTGAGATTGTGAATAGTCAGGCCCAGAGCAAGTAATACTGCCCACATAACCATTAGTGACATAAGCTGTATCCCCTGGCTTAATGTCGTTAATACTGCTTTGGCCAGTTGGGTCACTAAAAAACGAACCACTGGATTTTGCGAAGATATAATAAGGTGACTGGTTGACAAATTTATGTAAATCAGCCGCGTGTGCAAAGCTTGTTATGGCTAATAGTGCCGCTGTTGTGATAAGTGTTTTTTTCATTATTCTTCCTTTTTTGTTAATGGCCGACTAGAGTTAACTAGTCGGAATTAACGATTTTATTTTTTGTTTGTTGGATGATAAAAGCTATTAGCCGTTGCTAGCATATCTTCAGGGCTCGCAGCATTGTTATAAATAGCGTTTAATACATCTGTGGTATAGCCATATGATTTAGCGGCTTTGCCAAAGGCAGCAGTATTATTCGCATCAAGCTGTTGCTTATCCCAAGAGTTAGGGCCTAAATGGTCGTTATAGTCAGCATTATTTAATGACCATAAAATTAAGCTATCAGCACCTGCCGTTTGCATGCGTTGAAATAAAGCTTGGTTAACCACTAATGCTTCAGAATGTTTATCAACGCTACTATCCGCATCGCTGGTTTGGTTGGCATCTAACCAATGTTGAATAGTTTGTTGTGCATCCTCAGGCATGTCACTTTTTAACGGTAAATCCGCCATGATGAATTTATCATTCCAACGATAGTGAGGATCCGTTTGGTCGGCGTTACCACCACCAGGTAATGAGGCATCAATGTTAATAGGGTAGTTAGGGAAGCCTGCTTCCAAACCAAATCCTAAACGTGTATCAGCTGTATTCGTCATCACGTTTGCTTTAAACATGCGAACCAAGGCTTCAGATTGTGATGTGATAGAACAATCGATGCCGGCTAGGCTAGCAACGCTTGGGTCACGGCTTTTGCCTGGGCCACCATCAAACGCCATGCACCATTTTGCTTCGATAGGTGCACTGTCGTAACCATCATCTAAATCGTATGACATGATGTTAACAGCACTTAAGCCGCCAATGATGTTTTGGCTGAATAAGTCAGATAAACCTTGGTAACTAATTTCTTGATTATCTTGCTTGCCGATGGTACCCAAGGTTTCAGCATGCGCAACGTCATACATGACACCTTTTAAATTGCCCGCAACCGTTAGCTGTGAATAGTCAGTGTGTGATGCTGATTGGCCACAAACCGAGTTGCCTGCTTTGTCTTTAACAGGGCACCACAAGTTATTACCGTGCAAAGCGTCATACGTATGAACGTTAAACGCAGCAGGAGAGGGTGCAGCAGTTGTTGGCTTATCCAAACCTGCTGTTACTGATGCATCCTCTAACGCTTTTAAGGTTGAGGCATATTTCACTACACTATAAGGTAGTGAGTAAGGGCCGTTCGGGTTTGCAGACCAGCTAGGTTCTGGGCTTGCGAGTACTGGCATTTTGAATGTCGTTTCAGCGGAAAACCAATTTTCTTCATAGTCAAAATCAAGACCTTTGGCATCAAAAGCTTTGACAACTTTCGCCCATGTATCAGCATAGTTGGCAATTGTGTGAGTGCTATCAACCGTTTGTACTGTGTTAATCGCGTCAGTTTTCAAATTGATTTTACTAAAATTATCGACGATGTCATGTGTTAACGGAAAGTTCGCCGTGCAGCCACCGCGAGGGTTGCTAGGGTCTTTACAGCTGTAGCCCCAACCACCAACAGCGAAGCTCACATCAACGCCATCTTTTTCTAGGCTGTCGATTGCTGTTTTTAATTGTGTGCCTGAATCACCACCGATATTACTAGGTAATAAACCCGCATCCACGATCAGTTTGTTAACGTCATTACCATCAGCGGCAATAGTTTCTGGGTTCATGCTCGGGTTGATGAATGAAATGACTAACTCATCCATATGAATCGCACCGCTGTTAACTTGCGATACTAAGTTAGGCAAGTAGCTGTGAATAGTGTCTGTTTTGTCGTCCAATAATAAATAGGCGGTCACGTGTTTTGCGCTGTTGGCCGCAATTGCAGCATGCTGTGCTGATAATAGTGTTGCGCATGTGATAGCGCCTGTTAATAATTTTGAAAGTTTCATTGTTTTATCCTAAATGGTTTATAATTATTTTTTTCACAGCCATAACTTGTTAGCGGCGATGATATAGACAAATTTTGCGTTTGTGAGCCTGACAATTTGTACAGTATGTGGTTATTTTTAAAACAGCCTGGAGTGGGGCTAACCTATTGAAAAACATGAAAAAGTACTTTTTGACAGGTACAGATACAGGAATTGGTAAAACGACAGTAGCCTGTCATTTGTTACGCCAATGGAATCAACAGAGTTTAAAAACGATTGGGTTGAAACCTATTGCCTCGGGCGCTGAAATGCACGATGGTCAACTAAAAAACGATGATGCCTTAAAGCTTCAACAAGCCGCATCAGTGAAGTTACCCTATGAACAAGTGAATCCGATTGTTTTTCCTGATGATGTCTCACCCAATATTGCAGCAGAAAATGTTGGCGAATCGTTAACGGTTGCGCGAGTGCAACTAGCTATTGAAAATAGTTTGCAAGTTGATGCAGACATGGCTTTAATAGAAGGTGTTGGTGGTTGGTGTGTGCCATTAAATGATGAGGGAACCACAGAAGATTTGGCGATAGCCTTGGGGTTTCCTATTGTATTGGTTGTTGGTATTCGTTTGGGTTGTCTGAATCATGCTTTGTTAACGGTGAAGGCAATTCAAAATGCAGGTTTAGAGTTGGTGGCTTGGGTCGCTAACTGTATAGATCCCGATATGTTAGATGTTGAGCGAAATATTAAAACACTAAAGCAGCGGATTGATGCACCGTGTTGGGGAGTGATTAATTTTTCAGGGTAGGTAGGTGGGAATTGTCGGGACGTTGATCATCCGCTGCTATGCTGCTGTCTTTCTTGTGGAGCAAAGGGAAAGTGTGGAAATAAAGTGATGAATTGATTGTTCAATACCTTTAGTATCTAAACCAATTGAGGCTAATAAATCTTTAGGGTCACCGTGTTCAATGTGTTGATCGGGGATGCCGAGGTTTAATGTCGGGCAAGTGATGTTGTGTTTGATTAGCACTTCATTAACTGCGCTGCCAGCACCGCCCATGATGACACCTTCTTCAACGGTAATGATGCAATCGTGTGTTTTTGCCATGTGTTGGATCATATCTTCATCGATGGGTTTGACGAAACGCATATTGACCACCGTTGCATCTAATGCTTCACCGACTTGTAAGCTTGCTTCAAGCATAGAACCAAAAGCTAGAATAGCTATCGATTGTCCTTGACGGCGTAATAGGGCTTTGCCAACCGGCAATGCTTTCATTTCATGATCGATGTGAACATTGGGGCCTTTGCCACGAGGATACCGCACAGCGGTGGGTGAATCTTGTAAGTAAGCGGTGTAAAGCATTTGACGCGTTTCATTTTCATCAGCCGGTGCCATCACCATCATGTTCGGGACACATCGTAGGTAGGCAATATCATAAACACCATTATGTGTGGTGCCATCACCACCGACAATGCCAGCGCGATCAATGGCGAATACGACGGGTAAATTAGGGATAGCAATGTCATGCAACATTTGATCGTAAGCACGTTGTAAAAAAGTAGAGTAGATTGCTACGATGGGTTTTAAACCTTCACATGCCATGCCAGCGGCGACCGTTACGGCGTGTTGTTCGGCAATGCCGACGTCAAAGCAACGGTTAGGAAAAGCTTCGTGGAATTTCTTTAAATCAGAACCGCCTAGCATGGCAGGGGTGATGCCAACCACGCGCTCATCTTTCACGGCAATATCGTGGAGCCAATTGCCAAACACATTAGAGTATGTTGGTTGCATGGGTTTAGCTTTAACCGTAGGTTGATCTTCAGCATTAGTAGTGTCGCGGTCTAAAAACCCTGGGCTGACTGCATGATAGGTTTCTGGATCTTGCTCAGCGGGAGGATAACCTTTGCCTTTCATCGTCGTTAAATGAATCAGCTGTGGGCCTTTTAAATCTTTCACGTTATTTAACGTGCGAATGAGTAATTTCAAATCATGGCCATCAAAAGGCCCAAGATAATTACAGCCTAACTCTTCAAATAAAGTACCCGGCACGATCATGCCTTTTAAATGTTCTTCGGTGCGGCGTGCAAATTCTTTAACGCCGGGCATATGTTCAAGAACTTTTTTACTGCCTTCGCGAAAGCCGGTGTACATGCGGCTCGACATCGTGCGCGCAAAGTAATTTGATAATGCACCTGTCGGTGGAGAAATCGACATATCGTTGTCGTTTAAAATAATAATTAAGTTTTCGTCTAAAGTGCCGGCGTGATTCAATGCTTCGAACACCATGCCCGCCGACATTGCGCCATCGCCAATCACCGCAATGGCTTTACGATCGATACCTTGCAGCTTCGCCGCCATCGCCATGCCTAATGCGGCACTGATTGAGGTGCTGGAATGGCCAACTGTAAAGGTGTCATATTCGCTTTCAGCACGATTAGGAAAGGGCGCTAAACCACCGGTTTGGCGGATAGTGTGGATAAGGTCACGACGACCCGTTAGAATCTTGTGTGGATAGGCTTGATGACCCACATCCCAGACAATGCGGTCTTCTGGGGTATTGAAAACATAATGACAAGCCATTGCAATTTCAACTGTGCCCAAATTGCCAGCAAAGTGCCCACCACAAGTATTGAGTTCTTGCAGCATGAATTCACGTAATTCACTTGCTAAATCAACAAGTTGAGATTCGTCTAGCGCGCGCATGTCAGCCGGTTTGTCGATTTGGCTAAGTAGCGGAAATGTGTCGTTATTGATGCTCATAATTGTCGCGTATGATCGCGCTTTTACACAACGAATGCAAGTATAATCGGGGTAACAATAAGACAAGATAACACGTGCCAAAATTAACATTACAAAATTTTACCCCCATAGAGCCAATTGCTTTTTCTCAGCGGCCGAGTCATTCGAAGTTGTTGGCATATCGACATAACAGTACTCGCGAAATTTGGTTATTAAAGCTTTTCACATCGGAATATACCGAGCCTGAAGGTCGGCAAACAATGAACGCCTATTTTTCTGGTGTCGAAGCAGTGATGGCGGATGTGTATCGTTTAATTGCCGGATGTGAACATGCGCCGGAATATCGTGTTGTTTATGATGATGGGTGTGAAAATGTTATTGGCGTAATGACCTGTTATGAAGAAAATTTCAAACCATTATGGCCAGAATCTTATGATTTACGGGAATTAACACAAGCAGGTTTAGCAGAGTTATTGGTCATATCCTATGTGTTTGCAGAGTTTGATTTAAACGTTAACAATATCGGCACTGTTTCATATGGACCAGGACATCTCAAATTAATTAAGTTTGATCATGATAAATGTTTGTGGATAACGACAGATAAGGTATATCAAAATTTTAATTTTTTGCTCACGAATGCTGATATAAAAACCTTTCCAATTGTTAATATATTTTCGCCTTACAATTGGTTATATTGGTCACGAGATAATAAACAAGATAGTGAGGTGGATGGTGTTTTTGCTTGTTCGCCTAAACGAGTATGCCAACGGTTGTTTGCAATAGCTCAAGTACTATCTGAGAATGAAGCCTTCGTCCATAAAAAATACAAGACGTTAATTAAAATTGCCAAATTACCACGATCTGTATGGAAAACCTTGGTCGATGAAAATGTTGAACATCGAGATATGAACAAAGATATTTACGACGCCATTATTAAGCGTGTTTCAGCACTACAAGAAGTTTTACAAAATGAGCCAATTGCAAAGCATTATACATCAATCAGTAACACTGAAATCATAGATGAACTGATGGTATATAACAGTACGATGGATTCATTGGGGCAAGAGGATAAGAAAGTTAAGCTGAATGAGTTGCAATTGAATAGTACTATATTTCAGGTGTTTTCTAATGATGATGAATACAGTTAGAGTCATTAATGACTACGTTTTACAATATACTCAGCGAGTGTAATTAAATGCTCGGCATTTAAGTTGTGAGCCGATAGCAAATTAATGGCTTGTTGATATAAGCTATCCGCTTGTTGTTTAGCTTGTTGTAATCCTGCCACCGCTGGGTAGGTGAGTTTGTCGAGCGCGATGTCAGCGCCTTGTTGTTTACCGAGTTGTTTGGTGTTGCCTTCGATATCGAGGATATCGTCTTGGATTTGGAAAGCGAGGCCGATGCATTCACCGAATTGTTCTAAGGTGTTAAATGTTTCTGCGTCGCAACCTGCGGCAATGGCCCCCATGCAAACGCTGGCTTTAATTAAGGCGCCGGTTTTTTTGCGGTGCATGAGTTCGACGCATTCGATGGTGGCTTTTGTGCCCGTCGCGTAAAGATCGATGGCTTGGCCGCCGGCCATGCCGTTGGCACCGCAGGCTTCGGATAATATTTCAATCATTTTTAAGCGTTGATCAGCACTAATATGCGTTTCATATTTTGCTAATACTTCAAACGCTAAAGCTTGCAACGCATCACCGGCTAAAATAGCGGTGGCTTCATCGAAGGCTTTGTGGCAAGTGGGTTTGCCGCGACGCAAGTCGTCGTCATCCATAGCGGGTAAGTCATCGTGAATAAGCGAGTAGCAGTGAATCATTTCGACGGCAGCGGCTGGGCCGTCTAAGGCGTCTAATTTCACATCAAACATAGAGCCTGTTGTGTAAACCAATAATGGGCGAATACGTTTTCCGCCATCTAAGCAAGAGTAACGCATTGACTCATGTAAGCGTTTAGGTTCAAGGTTAGTTTGCGGTAGCCATTGTTCGAGAATGGTTTCCGTGCGTTGTTGGTAATCGCTATTCGTCATCAATGAAATCATCTAATTGTTCGTGGCCGTTTTTCTTCATTAGGATTTGCACTTTTTGCTCGGCATCTTTCAAGGCTTTTTGGCAATCACCTGTGAGTTTAATGCCAGATTCAAAGTTTTTTAAGGCTTGTTCGAGCGAGAGTTCATCATCTTCCATTTTGGTGACGATGGTCTCGAGGTCGGCGATGGCTTTTTCGAAGTTGAAATCGGTTTTTTTTGCAGGCATGGGGTTCTCTTTGTGAGGGGTAGGGGGATTTTAGTCTATTTTGGTTGGTTTCTCAAAGTAGGGTGGATAAAAGTTCGCACGAAGTGCGGACATATCCACCAGGGTCTATCATTCACTACCGCTGGTGGATATATCCGAGCTATCGCTCGAATTTTTATCCACCCTACATGGAATGCAACTTTTCAAGTGTCGCTTCACACCACTCAGCTTCCATCTTCAGTAGGCGTCGGCTGTAATCATAAGTGAGCAGCATATATGGCTGTTCGCGTGTATCGGCATGGTCGGTATTGATATGGTCAATAATGCTAGTCAGCAATTTAGTGCGTAATTGAATTTCATCTTGGTATTCTTCGACATGCTGAATACACACATCTTTACCTGTCACATAGCCAGTATTGAGTTTTAAAAGGAATTCTTTGCGGGGTTTACTCATTTCAATGGGCTTGGTTAACCACGCACGCAACACTTCAGTGCCCACTTTAGTGATGTGATAAATCCGCTTTTGGCGCTTACCGCTGGCTTCATCAATGGTTGATTCAACGTATTGCTCTTGCTCTAGGCGTTTGAGAATAGGGTAGATCTGCGCATTGGCTTCGGACCAATAGAACGGTGCGACTTTTTCAAATAACCGCTTGATGTCATAGCCTGACATTGGGCGCTTGCTTAAAAAGCTTAATAACGCATATTGTGATTTGTTTTCTCTAGCCATTGTTTTGCCTCTTCAAAGTAAGGTGAATAAAAGTTCATGCGGAGCATGGACATATCCACCGGCAAGCTTATCGCCCACCACCGCTGGTGGATATATCCGAGCTATCGCTCGAATTTTTATCCACCCTACATTATTATAAGTATTCTATACCGGTATTGACTTAGCGTCAATATGGGTATAATATACCTGTATTGTATTTGTATAAACCTTCAGTTCAGGAGCCAATATGTCTGCGACTAAAAAATCCCATTTCTTTCTGACTCTAGTACTAACCGTCTGCGTGATGGCGCCTTTATCCAATGGTATGTTTCTGGCTTCACTGTCTAACATCGGCCAATGGTTCCATACGACTAGCAGCAGTTTAGTCTTAACCATCTTTATGCTGGGCTTAGCGGTATCACAATTATTTTATGGGCCACTGTTAGATCGCTTCGGCCGCAAGCCAGTGTTAATGGTCGGCTTAGTCATTTACATTTTGTCTAGCGTGTTAGCGATGCGGTCGAGTTCATTTCATATGTTGTTGATGGCTCGCTTTTTTCAAGGCGTTGGTGTTTGTGGCACATTTGTATCTGTTATGGCGATCGCACGAGACAGCTACCATGAAGACCAACTCGTTAAAAAAATGTCGATGATCATGGCAATGATTGGCGTCTGCCCTTTGATTGCGCCGCTATTCGGTGGTTATCTACAAGCGCATTTTGGTTGGCAGGGTAGCTTCGTGTTTTTACTTATTCTGAGCCTCGTGTATTTGTTAATCGTCAGTTTTTGTTTTCGTGAAAGCTTAGCTGAAAAAAATCATCAGGCTTTACAGTTAAAACATTTGTTCAATAACTACAAAGCACTAGTGAGTATTCCTGCGTATCAGGGTTACATTATTACCAGTGCTTGTTCTTACGGTATTTTGTTCGCCTATGGTGCTGCCGGCGCGATTATTATGATGGAGCATTATCATTTATCCCCCGTTGCTTACGGTTGGGTATTCTCAATTAACACCATCGCTATTTTGGTGATGTCGGTATTAGCGCCTCGTTTGGTTAAGCGGTTAGGGCTCACCAAGTTGCTCATGCTTGGTGCAAGTTTATTACTGCTTGGGACCTTGGCCACCTTGATACTGAATAGTATTTTTACACCAACGCTAATCTTGTTACTCATCCCTATGTGGGTCGCAACCGTGGGTGTGGCATGTGTTCGCCCAACTGCGAGCTCTGGAGCAATGAGCGTGTCGCCTAAAAAAATCGCCGGGTCATCGGCGGCTGTATTTAATTTTGTGTCATTCGTCGGTGGCTCCATCTCGACTTACATTGTGTCACTATTACATTTAACCATCGTCAACTTTGCAGTCGAAGGTGTGGTGTTGGCTTGTATCGCCATCATCTTCTCTTTGCGAGCTCACCGCGCAACAGTAGACAAAAAATAGCTTTAGGAGGTAACCATGTCAAAAGCAAATAAAAACAGTCTGTTACTCACATTATCGCTAACGGTTTGTGTCATCACGCCATTCTCTAATGATATTTTTTTGCCGTCATTGCCGCACATGGCAGCGGTATTTAAAACGGGTAGCATTAGTCTGGTGATGACAATCTTCATGTTAGGCTTGGCGATATCACAGTTATTTTACGGTCCACTGTCCGATCGATTTGGTCGTAAACCCGTATTAATGGTTGGCTTAGTCATTTATACCTTGGCCAGTTTACTGATTGTTTATACAACGTCATTCCATATGTTGCTACTGGCACGGTTTCTTCAAGCCGTGGGTACCTGCGCAAGCATCGTGTCTGCCATGGCGATTGCGCGAGACAGTTATGCCGACGATCAGCTGGTGAAAAAAATGTCGATGATGATGGCGATGATTGGTGTGTGCCCACTAATCGCACCGCTATTAGGTGGCTACTTACAAGCCCACTTTGGTTGGCAGGGGAGCTTTGTTTATCTCTTAGCATTAGGTGTTATCTATTTGTTTGTCATTGGTTTTTTCTTTCGCGAAACATTGCAAGAAAAAAATCATCACGCATTGCATTTACGCCATTTATTGAATAACTATATGAGCTTACTTAAAATTTCAGCCTATCGTAAATACATCATGATCAGCGCTTGTTCGTACGGTATCTTATTTGCCTATGGCGCAGCCGGTGCCTTGATTATGATGGACCATTATCATTTGTCATCCATTCAATACGGTTGGGTGTTTTTCTTAAACGCGATTGCCATTTTAATTATGTCGATAGCGGCACCCCGTTTGGTTAAAGCTTATGGCTTAATCGTGTTAGCCAGATTTGGCGTGGCATTATTATTATTCGGCTCAATTGCTGCCTTGTTATTTAACCTTATCTTTACGCCGACGTTGTACACCTTGGTCATCCCCATGTGGATTGCAACCTTGGGGGTTGCGACCATCCGCCCGATTGCGAGTTCAGGCGCAATGAGCGTTTCGCCTAAGAAGATTTCCGGCTCAGCTGCGGCCATGTTTAGTTTTATGTCGTTTGTAGGCGGGGCTCTTTCAACTTGGGTGGTATCTTTGATGCATGTGACGGTTGTCAATATGGCTATCGAAGTCATGGTATTGGCCATTATTGCAGCATGGGTCGCTTATACTCGCTTTAAGACTGTATAATGCCTGCATGCAAACAGTACAGCATAAATGGTGGATGGTCAGCGTTCTAGCGATAGCGGTCGCTGTCGTATTCATCGAACAAACGGCCGTGTCAGTCGCACTGCCACAAATGCAAGCACAATTGCATGCCTCCGAAGTGATGATGCAATGGATGATGAATGCCTATTTATTGTCAGTTTGCGTGTTTCTGTTACTCGGTGGAAAATTGGGCGATGTGCTGGGACAACGGCGTAGTTTGTTTTTAGGCATTATTGTGTTTACTGCAGGTTCATTAAGCTGCGCTTTATCGATTCATATTTATCAGTTATTGTTTAGTCGCGTCCTGCAAGGTTTCGGTGGTGGGCTAATCATGCCGGCGACAGCCGCTATCATCACTAAAAAAATCGCTAACGAAGAACGTGGCCGTGCTATGGGCATTTACGTTTCTGTTGCCACCATGTTTGGCGCATCAGGCCCTCTCATTGGTGGAGTGTTAACACAGTTTTTCGGATGGCGTGGCGTGTTCTGGATTAATCTACCCATTGGCATTGCGGCTTTAATTTTAGGCTTCCGTTACGTACCGCGCATTGCACCACAAGGTCAATGGCGCGATATTGATTGGTATGGTTTTATTGTCGCGGCCATATCCATTACAGCAATCATTATTTTTATCATGGAAGCCGTCGATTTAAAGTGGACATCAGAGATTGAATTAAACTTACTATTTCTCTCAATTTTAACCATCGCATTATTTATTTTAATTCAACGCCGACAACAGAATCCGATTTTAGATTTGCACATTTTCTTTTATCGTGGTTTTACCCCGAGCAATATTTTAATGATTGTGATGCGTTCGATGATGATGTTGATTATTTTTTGGAGCATGTATTTCCAAAGTGTATTAGGTTATTCGCCATTAATGACCGGTGTGCTGTTATTGCCTTGGGTGATACCCGGTTTATTCATGCCACCGCTGTCCGGTTATATGCGTGATAACTATGGCCCACGTTTACCTATTATTATAGGCTTAATTTTTGTTATTGTTGCCTCAGCCTGGGTGGCTTATTTTGCCTATCTTGACTCTTATGCTTGGTTATTCCCCGCTATGCTAGCCTATGGGGTAGGCCATGCTTTGGTAATGCCGAATACTGTCACAACCGCCATGTCATCTGTGCAAGATACTGAACGTGGGATGGCGGGTGGCATTACTGCATTTACTCGACAATTTGGTGGCGTGCTTGGCTTAGCCATCTTCGGTGCCGTCATTGCTAATGTTATGGAAATGCATCTCGGTCACACCCGCACACAAGATTTAGTCTTCGATGCGGTGACTAAGCATGCTTATACCGTAGCCTTCAGTGTCGCCATGATTTTCGCGGCTGTTATAGCCATTGCCGCTTTGTTTGCCGCTATTCGTTTGCCTCGAAAGATTTAGCTTTTAATACAATAAAAATTTAATTTGTTTCTTTAATATACAGTTAATATTTGGCTGTTACAGTTAGCATCAAGGTGAATAATTACAGTGGATTATAGGGTGTTAACCATTGAATTAGTCAGTTTAATATAAAAATTATAGAGGTAAAAATGGCATATCCATCAAATCCACCACCCTCAGCGTCAGCCGCTGCCTCAGCACAGCCATCAGTAGGCTGGAAAATTCAAGCACTACGCAATTTCTATAGTACGTTACTCGCATATTTGTATAAGGCTAACGAGGACCAAAGTGAAGCTGATTATCGAAGTAAGATCTGAGGCCATCAACTACAGCGCTTATGGGAGCTCCATCAGTATTTAGACGACCCAACTAAAGATAATAAAAAAGCAATTTTTCATTTGGCGACAGGAACAGGCAAAACGTTTTGCTTTATTTGTATCACTGCATTGTTGAATGTTAAAACATTAATTGTCACCTCTCGTAATACACTACGTGAACAAATTTATGGCGAATTTGAAAAATTTAACATGCATGATGTGGTTGTTTGTGAGTATAGGCCTGGGACAACTAGCGCAGAAGAGATTTCTGCTGCACAAGTCGTCATTATTAATTATCACAATTTAAATAGCTTATATAACGAAAGTTCAGATCGGCCGAGTGCATTTAACATGCGCGATTATAAATTAGTACACTTTGATGAAGCGCATAATCTATCGTCAGGAAATAGGCAACGGATATTTAATGATATTGTAAATGGCGACCGATTTGTGATCGGCTATTCTGCAACTGCAGATGCTAAACGAGGAACGCATGGCAAGAGTGTGTATGAAATTTTTGGTTTGACAGAAGAAACTAATCCGATAACACCCTATAAAGTTACTGATGCAATTACAGCGAGTATGCTTACTCGCTGTAAGATTGTCGAGGTTAAATTAACAGCACCCAACAACTTGTTGGGTCAGGTTAACCTAGGTGAGGGCGATTTTAATGAACAGAATACTACTGCTATACTCAATAAGCCACTGCTTAACAATATCGCTGTTCATCTCTATGCTAATGGAAAAGACCCCGATAACAACAGGCGCTTTTTAGGTTTGCAAGGTATTGTTTTTTCCTGCGGTATTGTACATTCTAAAGCTATGGTTGACGCATTTAATACGGGTCTTGCCCCGTTAAGCATAGGTACCGAAAATTCGGCTATGATGCTTCTGAATGAAGCTAATAGAAAATATCGGGAGAATGTTCAGAACAAGGGGTTTAATGTTGATACGTATTGTCAACAGTACCCATTGATCATTGCTGCACGCGTTGACAGTCAAGTGTCGGAGAGAGAAAGAGCAAGTGTATTTGAACGTTATCGATTAGGCGGTATTTTATTATTGGTAGGTGTTGATATGATAACCGAAGGCTTTGATTACCCGCCAGCAGCCATTGCTTTTAATTATCGTCCAACAGTATCGCCTACGATAAAACAACAAGCAGCAGGTAGGGTGTTGCGACTTGACCCTGCTAATGGAGCTAAAATAGCTTACCTGGTTGATTTCAATTGGCAGCATAAGTTGCAACGGTTTTGCTGTTCACTATTGGATAACCGCTATCGGGCTGGGACGTTTTCATCTGAACCACCAGCTCATGAATATCCTTCGGTTATATTGGAAGCGGCACATGAAGATTATTCGCTTTCATGGGAACCTGAGAGATCTCAAATTGTTGAGCGTTATAGTCCTTTACTAAATCAGTTAACTGGACGTATTCAAGCATTGATTCACTTAATGCAGCCAACGAGTACGAGACAAGATGTAGCCCCAAAGCGCCGAAGAGTTAATCCCACTCAAGAACTTGTTGAAAGAAGGCCATATGTACCCGTCACACATAATTTAACCTCAATTGAACAAGGTCAGTTAACATCCGTGCAGGAATTAACACTGATACTTTCAAGCTTAAATGGTGAGCAAAGCAGTATTCAACTAGGTATGGACAGACTGAATAGGTTGCTTAAACAAATGGAGGAGGATGCGTCAGGACGGACCACGACAGATACAGCGCCAGCAGAGGCTTTAACTGCTGATACAATAGCGCAGAAAATGGAGGTAATGATTCAAAAACTTGCGGCTGTGACTGACGCGATACAACAGCCTCGTGCTGTATCGCCTGTTCGTGAAACAGATCCGCTGGACGTTGACGGTTTATTGAATGCTTGTGGTTATGGGTTTGATCTGGATCTGGATATGTATCCTATAGTGACTGAGACAGCGCCACCTGCTTTACCAGCTAGCCCTCTTCCAGCCGCACACGTCACAGGTACTGTTAATAATGATATTAACAATTTTATTGATCAAGAAGAACTTGATTATTATGAATCAATAGTTATCTACCGCAATACTAAAGAAGTAAAGATTTTGCATGGCTTAAAGAGAGTTGATAAAGTGAGAGCCTATGTTGAAAAGGCTTTGAGACAGGGAGTCGGCCCTGCTAATAAAATAAAAGGGTTGGAGTTGGTGACTTATTCTTATAATGACTTAATTGATAGAATGTCTAGTCAGTTCGTTGATAAAAAATGGGGATTTTATCGGAATACGGTTGTCAGTTATAGAAGAAACATGAGTTATCTGTTGATAAAAGAAACGTTGCCTAACTATTCTCTCAAATATTGGTGTTTTGCGAGATCAATGAGATCCGATATCGTTCGTAGGCTTTCACACTTATATTTAGCCGTGGCTGGATGGGTTATTATAGATAATAAAATGATACGAAATAATAGCATTACTTCTCGGTTGGCTAATCATGACCAAGCAGTGTATGACAAGATATTTAGTTATTTTTTTGGGTTAACAAAATATATGATTCGACAGTATATCCAAGGCAAAAAATTGTTTTTGATCAATCAACTGAGTTTTACTGTTATATGTAAGCAGCTGGATGAGTTGCTTCGTAAAACAAATAGAAATCATGAAGCTGGCAGTGTCGTTATGGAGGGAGTAAAGCGTGTGTTGGCAGACACAATTTATACTGGGGATGACGACATAGCTAGCAGGTGTCAGGAAGCACGGTCTTATGTTGATATAAAGCGAATGGAAGGGTATAAGGATATGACTAAGATAAGTCGATGTTATTGTCTAAGTGAAGACGGTGAACCGGTAATCCCCTCTAAAATTAAAGGTGTTCAAAAGTAGAATTTTCTCGTAAACTCAATTGAGGAGATTCAATATGAAAACGTCAAAATATCCCGATAGTAAGATTATTTCGATCTTAAAGTAAGCAGAATCAGGCGTATCGGTGCCTGACCTTTGTCGCGAGCACGGCATGAGCAGTGCCACTTTCTATAAGTGGCGAGCCAAATATGGCGGCATGGATGCATCAATGATGTCGCGACTAAAAGAGCTTGAAGAGGAAAATCGTCACCTTAAAAAGATGTATGCTGAAGAAAAGCTAAAAGCTGAAATTGTTAAGGAGGCGTTGAAAAAAAAGTGGTGAAGCCGTCTCGTCGGCGAGAGATGGCAAAGGTGTTTATCAATCAAAAACGAGCCAGCATTAAATTAGCCTGCTTGGCATTCGGTATTAGCGAAACCTGTTACCGCTACAAGCCGTTATTGGCGGATGAAAACGCTGAAATTGCCGACTGGCTAATTCGACTAACGACCACGTGGAAAGACTGGGGTTTTGGCCTTTGTTTTTTATATTTACGTAACGTTAAGAGTTTCAAATGGAATCACAAACGTGTTTATCGACTATATCGGGAATTGGAATTGAACCTACGTATAAAGCCTAAAAAGCGCTTGGTGCGCAGCAAACCTGATGAGCTATCGGTACCTGTTGAAATCAACCAAGTGTGGTCGATGGATTTCATGCATGACCAGCTTAGCGATCAAAGAAGCTATCGATTATTTAATGTGGTTGATGATTTTAATCGCGAAGCGTTGGGCATTGATGTTGATTTGTCATAGCCTTCTGAGCGCGTCATTCACTCACTAGAGCAAATTATTGAATGGCGAGGAAAGCCTAAAGGACTTCGTTGTGACAATGGTCCAGAGTATATTAGCCATAAGCTAAAACAATGGGCTGGCGATCAAGGCATTAATATTTGTTATATTCAGCCTGGCAACTCTTAGCAAAATGCTTATGTCGAGTGATTCAATCGAACCGTACGTTACGGCTGGCTCAATCAAGATATTTTTACAACAATTAAGGAGGTTCAGGAAAAAGCAACTCATTGGCTCGGGCATTATAACAACGAAAGGCCTAATATGGCCCTTGGTGGAATAACGCCAAAACAAAAATCTGTCTCAGGCAGTATAAAGGATTCTACTATTTTGGCCCTCTAATAAAGGGGGGGTTACCGTTCTATCTTTAGCCTGAACAGAGCTTACTTTGAAAATAAACTAGGTGCAATGCATACTTACTCGCGAATCAGAATGGAATTTAATAATGAGCAAGTGTTTCAATATATTTTTGGGTTTCATAAAAGTATGTTTACTGGCTCAACCATGAAATTTATCTCCGTAAAGACATTAGAGGTGATGTATGCTAATGAGCTTTTGTTGAGTCAGTCTGTTCCACCAGAAAATCATAATTATTCAGTGAAAAACACGCCAGATGAAAAAGTTAACTTCATTAAAATTAAAAAAATTCTAGCTGGTTACCAAAAGATAGATAGTGATAGAAATATATATTCGGGAAGTCTAATTAATAAGTATTAAAGCTTAAGCAATATTAAATGTTAATTAGCAAACCAATATAAATTATTTTTAGGCCAGAAATATCTCCTTCCAAATAAAGCATAGATAATGCTGAAGTACATAGCCAATAACTAACGATGCAGCAGTGATTTCAATAATGGATACCACAAAAAACCAATCGGCATAGGGCAAAAACAAGCTACTGGTGTGTGCCCATAAGCTCATTTTAAACATGGCTGTTGCGCTGATGGCGAGTGGGAAGGTATAGGCTGAAAAGGCGGGTGTGAAGGGTAAGCGGATTAAGTGTAGCAGCATCATATAGACGGTTGCTGTCATTAATAAGCCAATGCCGAATAATAAGATGACTAAAATAGGGTTGGGATGGCTCGCTAACGTTAAATAACCGGCTAAGTTTAAACTGGCAGGCGCAGCTAAAATGGCAAGTGTGGGTTTGCGAGCATCTTCAACATTGGTGCGCAATGCTAAGCGGTAAATCATGGTGGGGAGTAGCACGGCATAAGCGAGGATGCCGAAGGCGAGTAATACTAGCGCAAGCGGTTTGAACATAGGCGCTGGCACGGTTAAGCATGCGACAACAATGCCGATAGGTGGCACGAACCAGCTGGGTACCATGTGATGTAAATCAAAATCACGTATCCGATGATAGCTGAAGGTGGTGAAGAAGATGATATGCAATATGACGGCGATTAACCAAATGGTTGAGGCTAATGCAACACTAAAAAAGCCGAAGCTATGGCTAATCAACATCAGCGTCATTGCCAATGTTGGCACAGTGCTGCCGACCGTGGCATGTTGCAAATCGTCACGTAATAAATGGGGATGGCGGATGAATTTGATTAATAAAGGTGAAATCAGCAGTATTGCGATTGCCGCACCGATAGATGACAATAATTGGCCTGCTTGAGGCACCATAGCGCTCCAACAAACAAAAAGGCCAGCAATACCAAGGGTTAAGCCGGCAATGGCAGTGGGATATTTAGGTAAATGTAACATAATAAAGTGTCCTTTCTTGAATATGTGTTCAGAATAGCGTATAAATGATGCCAAGCAAAATCGATTGTTTTAATAGTATTAATCAGGAATATTGATATGAAAATTACGCTCAGGCAATTACAAATATTTGTTGAAATCGCTAAGTCGGGTAATGTGTCGCAAGCCGCGGATGCTGTTGCTATTTCGCAATCGGCAGCTAGTATGTCGCTCGCGCAATTAGAGTCGTTGTTAGACCAGACATTATTTTCACGTGAAGGTAAACGTTTGGTGTTAAATGATGTCGGTCGTGCTTGGTTGCCCAAAGCTGATGCCTTATTACAGCAAGCACAGAGTTTAGAAAAATCGGTGCACCAGCCTGATAGTGTGTTTGGCCATTTGCGAATTGCGGCCAGCACTACGATTGCCGATTATGTATTGCCTAGTTTGATGAATGATTTTCAACAACAGTATCCTGATGTTAGTATCGATTTAATGAGTGAAAACACAGGTGCGTGTGTTGAGGATTTGTTAGCATTAAAGGCTGATGTTGCTTTGGTCGAGGGGCTAGTGACTCACAAAGGCATTAAATTGATTCCTTGGCAGGATGATGAATTGATGGTTTGTTGTCATCCTGGTCACCCACTAGGAAAACGAAAAACAGTTAACGAAAAAGAATTAGTTAAATACCCTTGGGTGTCGCGCGAAAATAATTCTGGCACACGTCGCATGTTTGAAACGGTGTTACCTGATGTTGCCCAATCTCGCGATGTGATCTTAACGATGAATAGTTCAAGCGCCATTAAAAACTATTTGCAACACAATCAAAAAAGTCTGGCTTGTTTATCCGAACAGGTCGTCGCGCAGGAACTCAACGCCAAACAACTCATCTCGCTGAAAATTAAAGATCACACATTACAGCGCCAATTCTATTGGGTCGATTATCAAGCGAAAATGTTATCAACAGCAGGGCAGTGTTTTAAAGACTTTATAATGGGTTAAAACATCCCTAGTTCTAACCGCGCCGCTTCGCTCATGCTGTCTTGCGACCATGGTGGTTCCCATACCACTTCGACTTTGGCTGCGGTAACGCCTTCAGCCATGCCCGCTTGTTGTTGTACTTGGGCGGGGAATGTTTCCGCGACAGGGCAATTGGGTGTTGTGAGAGTCATTTTGATATCGACATGGCCGCCGTCGTCGACGATGATATCGTAGATTAAGCCTAGGTCGTAAATGTTGACAGGAATTTCGGGGTCATAGATGGTGCGCAGCATTTCGATGACTTTTTCTTTGACGTGTTCAACGTCAAGTTCACCAGGTTTGGTTTTCTTTTTAGTTTTTGGTTTTGTTACTGCTTTGGGTTCGACAACAGGTTTGCTGACGGGAACAGGTTCCGGTTCGATTAAAATACGTTTCACGCGTTCAAGGCCAGCGAATAATTGGTCGATTTCTTCTTTGGTGTTGTACATGCAAAACGATGCGCGGACGGTGCCGGGGATTTCGTAGCGTTGCATGAGTGGCATGGCGCAATGATGGCCGGTGCGAACGGCGATGCCGAGTTGGTCGAGTAGGGTGCCGACGTCATTGGGGTGGGTTTTGTCGATTAGGAAGGATAGTGTTGGAATTTTGGCGCGGCTTAAGCCGATGACGCGCATGTCTGGCATGTCATTTTGTCGTGCCGTTAAGTGTTGCAGCAATTCATGTTCATAAGCCGCTATTTTATCGATGCCAATGTTTGTGACGTAATCAATAGCGGTACCGAGGCCGATGATGCCGGCGATGTTCGGTGTGCCGGCCTCGAATTTGTGTGGGACATCAGCGTAGGTGGTTTTTTTGAAGGTGACTTCATGAATCATGTCGCCGCCACCTTGATAGGGAGGCATCATATCGAGTAAGCCTAGCTTGCCGTAAAGTATGCCTGTGCCAGTCGGGCCGAAGAGTTTGTGACCAGAGAAGGTGTAAAAATCACAGTTTAAATCTTTCACATCAATTTTGACGTGGGGTGCTGCTTGGCAACCGTCGATTAAGACTTTTGCACCTGCATCATGAGCGGCGCTGATCATTTCTTTAATGGGTATGATAGTGCCGATGGCATTGGAGATGTGAGCGATGGAGACGAATTTGGTTTTTTTGTTGAGCAAGTCTTTGAAGCGATCGATAAGGACTTCGCCGGCTTCGTTAACCGGTGCGATAATGAGTTTGGTGCCGATTTGTTCGCACAGCATTTGCCAAGGTACGATGTTAGCGTGGTGTTCAAGGGCGGTAATGACAATTTCATCGCCTTTTTTGAGGAACGTGCGGGCATAGGTTTGGGCGACGAGGTTAATGCCTTCAGTTGCGCCTTTGACGAAGACGATTTCTTTGTCGGTGTCGGCATTGATGAAGTCTTTGACTTTGTTGCGGACGTTTTCGAAGTGTGATGTGGCTTCTTCGCTGAGGAAATGCACGCCACGGTGGATGTTGGCGTTGTAGTCGCGGTAATAGTGATCGATGGTTTCGATTACGCTTTCAGGTTTTTGTGCCGTGGCTGCGCTGTCGAGATAAACCAAAGGCTTGCCATTCACTTCGCGAGAAAGAATGGGAAAGTCTTTACGGATTTGGGTGATGTTATATTCGTTCATATATTTTCTCGTTCTTTCCTTCGCCCCGTGAGGGGTATTGTTGAATAAATCAATTTATTCAGCTCCGTCATCCCGCGGCTTGACCGCGGGA
>CAXBIY010000016.1:0-38829 GCA_963975985.1 uncultured Gammaproteobacteria bacterium | reverse complement strand
AATTCTGTCCAGCTTAACCTCTCCATCCCATAACTCAACAATCCACCGCCAGTCATCCCAAGATTTGACGAGCCACTCGTCATCCCGCGGCTTGACCGCGGGATCCAGAAAACTATTCGAGGCCAAAAATATCCTGGGTCCCGCGGTCAAGCCGCGGGACGACGAAGTACAAGCAATACTAACAACTGAAAATCGCCAACAGCTGTTGAGCCAAATTTTGCGGGGTGGAATAAGGCATGAATTGTGGGTTGAGCATCTTTAATGAGCTGGAATAATCAGCGTTGTCACGATAGCAACCAATAATTGGGGTATTAGCCTCATCGGCCCAAGCTAATTCAATGCCCTGCCCCGTTGAAGGATGTGACACTTCGGCTAATACAAAATCACTGCTTTGGATAATGTCTTTCGTGTTCACTGGCTCGTGACTTTGCTCATGTGGAAAATGTAACACGTGATCGATCGCTAACACCTGGAGTGGTGCATATCATTCAGTTTGATAATCAAAACTCGAAGCGTGGCTAACATAAATCTTCATTTCACTACCCGCCTACACCTAATCCCACATACCCTGTCATCTGCTGTTGCATGTATTCTTGTTTTTCTTGTGGTGTGAGGGTCGTTGTAGCGCAAGCGCTGAGATTGACACTAACATAAGCAATAAGGGCTAACAGTAGAAGCTTTTTCATGTTGATTATCCTAGTAGTTTCCCACGTTTTACAAACCTGGCACTATCGGTTACATTGTGTTTATGAACATTGATGATACTACGCAAAGCACTATTCTGCCAGAATTAATGAAGCTGGTACAAAATGCGCAAGCTCCCGACCCTCAACAATCTGAGCCCGATAACTATAAACATATTTTAAACTCTATCGATACGATTGTGAAACGCCATCAAGAAACCGAAAGAGAATTAGAATATAGTCGTGATCTTTATCAAACCATTGCCAGACTGTTACCTGTTGGTATTTTTCAAACCGACGCATCAGGCAATGGTCAGTATATTAATAAGCAATGGTGCGACATAACAGGCTCGAGTGAAGCTGACTCGAAAAATGATGATTGGCTGCAGGTTATCCACCCCGATGACCGAAAAAAAGTTACTGAAAATTGGAATCGCGCAGTCAAGAGTGGCGCAAAATATAAACTCGAATATCGCTTAATCAAAGAAAATAATGATATTGCCTGGGTGCTCGCAGAGGCAATACCCATTAAACACAATGACACAGTAACTGGCTATTTAGGCAGCATCACCGACATAAGCAAATTGCGTGAAGCTGAAGAATTAAGCTCGCAACGACAAAAAGAATTAGAGCATTTCACTCGCTTAAATACCGCCGCGGCGATGACATCTGGTATTGCCCACCAGCTCAACCAACCTTTAAGTGTTATTGTGCAATACGCGGGTGGCGCCATTAGGCGCTTAGAAAACACCGATGTTTCACCGGCAATCATCCATGCATTGAAAAATATTATCGCACAATCTGAACGTGCAGGAAAAATCACGCATGGTTTAAAAGATTTTTTGCAAACGGGGGAGTTGCAATATGAAAGCACTAACCTTAATACCTTGGTGCGTAAGGTTATTCAATATTCTCGAAACAAAATATCACAAGCTAACATTAAAGTTGAACTGAATCTGGAAAAAAACTTACCCAAAGCCAATGTTGATAAAATACAAATTGAACAAGTCCTCACGAACATTGTTGACAATGCCATTGATGCCATGAGCGCTGTGATAACACGAGAACATAATTTGTGCATCACCACACAAAATTATAATGAGAAATTTATTGCTGTTACGATTCAAGATAATGGTGTTGGCATGTTAGAAGAAACTCAAGTGAAAATATTTGAACCTTTTTTTACGACCAAAGAACAGCAGCATGGTATGGGGATGGGCTTAGCCATTTGCGCCAACCTTATTGAAGCACATAATGGTAAAATCACCTTAACATCGGAACCTGGCGAAGGCGCTCGATTTGAAGTTTTGTTACCTACGTCAGGGTAGGATGATGGATGATAATAAATAACCATATCGACATCACTAAGCCTGGTTGATTTATAGATCCGTTAATAAAAACTCACCTTCCCACCATCGTTTACGCCATCGCAAAACTTGTGTTTCTTTACGTATGCCCGCTTTTGCATAGGGGTCATTATAAGCAAAGCGTTCTGCTTCCGCTTGATCATCTGTATCAATTAAACTGATGCCACCCATCACATTCCCATCATCATCTAACAAAGCACCTGCCGTCAGCAATTTGTCTCCGATGCTGCGCAAATGATCACGGTGCGCTTCTCGAATGTGCTCTCTCGCTTCATCCCTATTTTCAAAATCACGTGCGTAAATAAGATAAGGTATAAGGTTTTTCTCCAGGTAAAACATAATCCAAATTTAACATATTTCTACTACCGCTGGTGGATATGGCCATTGAGTTTTAAATTACTCCATCACCTTTTAAATGCAATTTAAAACCGTCATGTGAATTCACAAAGCCTAACTTTTGATAAAACTGATAAGCATCGGGACGCAACTTATCTGTGGTTAATTGCACAACATGACAACCCTCTTGCTTCGCTAACTGGATTAAATGATCAAATAGCTGCTTGCCGACACCCTGAGAACGAAAATCACGATGAGTGCGAACACCTTCAACTTGCGCTCTCTTACCACCTTGATAGGTTAAATAGGTGATAAAATTAATTTGCGCCATACCGATTATTTTCTCATCGCATTTGACGACGATAAGCTTGGCATTTTCATCTGCTTGAATAATCTGAAATGCTGCTTGATAGGCTTCAAATGAGCCCTCATCATTAGCTTCTCGCATTTCTCCCAATATATCATCCGCTAACAACGCTATGACACATTGCAAATCACTTTCTTTTGCCTCAACAAAGTTTAAGCTGTTACTTTCCATATCCATCATTAATTTCCTCTTCTCAAAACACATTTAGATCAGAACAACTAAAGCTCAATCGATTTGGGTATAGTAGGGTAAATATAGACTGATACGAGAAATAAAAAAGCCCCTGCATTGCAGAGGCTTTTGATATGGCGCGCCCGGAAGGATTCGAACCTCCGCCCCCCTAGTTCGTAGCTAATTGCTTCAAACCTAACTCGTTGTTATTATACAATATTTAAACCGAGATGCTCGTCACATTTCGCTAACTAATGAGGACAAATGAGAGCTCATCTACGACAGACTCCAACAGCTTGCTTAGCCTTTAGTCACAATTAGACATAAGGAGTCTAATAAATAATCACACAGACTGAAGTTAGCAGTTTCTGTCCATACATTATTTTAGCCAAAATTGGCAAAGATTATTATTTTGCTGAAAAAACCTCATATATCTCATCGAATCGATCAAATAATAATTTAAAATTTGTAAATTCAGATTTATCAAATTCTTTAGCCTTGTTAGCGAAATTAATTTTTTTACGACTATTACTCTCTAAGCTATAATAACAAATATCATCTTCGCTATTGTAATCATCTTGATTCATAAGCTTATTATTGTCTGGTTCAAAATGATTAATCATTCTAATAGAACGCTTCTGCCCAAGCATTTCATGCTCATCTAAAGTTTCCCGTTGATAAAGAAATTCCAAAGGAAAATTTTCATATTTCCTACATAACTCTAATTCCTTTGGAATAGGTAAAAAACTAGCATAAATAGCTGTTGATTCTTCATTTACTAGAAAGAAATCGGTATTTCCCCAATTCTTATTCAGTTGCTTCATCTGTGTTATCCCTCCACCATCATAATCAAATAAACCTATTACTAGCTTATCTTTAAAAAGTGCACCAGGACAGCCCATTAAAAACTGTTTGACTTTATCTGCACCACCGTTGTCTATACCACAATCAAATACTGCAAGCTTTTTTTTATAGCCTAATTTATTTACTGCGGTTTCGATATGTATTTTATCAAGCTTACCTTCGGTAATTAGAACAATATCTTCATCATTGTTAATAACCTCAGCTAATAAACCTCCGCCTTCTTCAAATGTCATAATGCTATCTGATAATATAGGAATAATTTCTTTTTTACTCGATTGTTTTATTCCTATGCCTCTTTCCATCCAAAATAGTTCTTCATCATCAACATGCACAACCGTTGAAGGACTATGCGTAGTCATAATAACCTGTATGCCAAACTCACCAACCAGTATCTCCTTCACGACCTCAATAAACATTTTACTCATAGAGGGGTTCAGATGTGCATCAAACTCATCCAGCAACATCAAGTTAACGCACTCACCTAGCAAATAGTTATAAGACCATAGAATCAAACTTACAATTATTTGTTCACCACTGGATAAAAGGGAGAAATCGAGTTCCACTTCTTCATCAGGATTGGAAAATAACGGTTTGAAAACTTGATGATGCTCAGGCTTATTAATACGATACTGAAAACCATATTTTTCAAGCAATTGATTTATGGCTTCCCAAGGGGGAGGTCGTTGCATTTCACTACATGCTTCATCAAAATTTAAAGAACGATTTTCACTAGCGGCTTGCAATATATGATCGTTAACTGCTTCCCTATACGATTGAAATTGGCTTGCTATGAAATTATTACTTAGATTAACCTCTAACAGCTTAGGCAAGTCTTCATTAGCGTATCGACTAAGCACCTCATTTGACAACTCAGATATCTGCTTACCCGTTTCCTTCTCTATTATCTTTACTAATTTTTTATATTTATCAATTTTTGAATTATCAACTTTATGCCTAAAACTTCCCCCAGATTTTTTAGGTGCCGTTTTATTTTTAACAAAGCTAATAAAACTTTCCGTTTCATTTCTAAAGCAATGTGAGCTCAGCTCATGCTTTGATAGATCTTGGAAAACATGGTTATATCCAACGAATTGAACACCAACGTTCAAAACGGTTTCAGGCTCTATCTTAATACCAACATTGCCCTTAACACCATCGAGAAAAGCTTGTAACAAATGCGTCTTGCCTGAACCATTTATGCCAGTTATAACGGCAAAATCAGGTATATTATCCCAAGCAAATCCTTTAGATAATGATCTTTGCGTCTTCAAAATTTCAACTTTTGTTATCATCCAATTTCGTCCTGATTATTTAATAAGTTAATTGTTGTTGCCATTTATCGCTTCCTCTAATTGCTTCAAACTTTCGACAATAATATTAAATATTGGTGATTTTCTTAAAACAAGCTTGTGCTGCATTTGACGATAAATTTAAAGACTGAGTCATGCGGATTTTTGCTCGCGCTAAAAAACATCAGTCATCCATGATGGCATGTATTGGCTACAAAAGGTTGCCCTTCCGGTAGCTTTTGAATGTATTCCTGTATTTGTTGAGTGGCAGACATGGCTCACCTCCATGTCATCAATGATAATATAATTCCTGACAACTATTATATGAGAACTCCCTTCCCCCATAAGCGCTTGGCATCGCTGTTCACGACTCATTTCTTGGAAATTTAAACTTCAAAATCACTAAAAATAAAAAAGCCCTTGTATAGCAAGGGCTTTCGATATGGCGCGCCCGGAAGGATTCGAACCTCCGACCCCCTAGTTCGTAGCCAGGTACTCTATCCAGCTGAGCCACGGGCGCATATTGAACTCCAAGAGCACATGTCTCTAGGAGCTGCGCATTGTACCAATTTTAGTGGATTAAGCAAACCATGTTCTATCTCCTTCCACGGAAGGAGATTCTTGCTAAGAAATATCCCTCCACACAGGGATATACCTTTAATCCATTGAAAAATATAAAGAAAAACGAATCATAACAAAATTGACATCCTCACACCGAATATGAACTGTTAGTAACGACAGTTGATAATCGACAAGGCAATAACTGTATTAATTAACAAACGTAACATCCCTTATAGCTTTGCCTTTAACAAGCCTTGAGATTGCCTAAATTCAGTTAACATAACTTGCATCCTCCCCAACTCATCTTCAGCATCCTTAAGACATTCCCTGACAGATTCTGGTACTTGGTATAAATCATTATGCTGCCTAACGAGCGCTTCAAGACTCTTATATTTTTTTAACACAGTCATAGCACTGGTAACAGCCACGTTAAATTCATTAGCGGCAGCAATTTTGTTCGTAAACAAATGACTAAAGATAAGCCCTCTATTTTCTGACGCATAGGTAATACCAGGCCGAGGTGTAACAGCAATTTTCTTTGCCTCATTAAGCAAGGAAACAAAATTTTGTGATAATTTTCGACGATGCTGAGCAAGCGGATACGTTGAGTCTTTTGAATAAGCTTGTAAATGCACATACATCGTTTGAAACAACCCAAATAATTCTGTTGTTATACCCACTTGATGTTTCACCATAAGCATATTGCGTTTTTTAGCTACCTGTAACACTAAATCAAGAAACGCCATTAAATTAAAATATTCGATTTGCCTATTGGCTTGTACATCCTGCGCTGATGAAGGGACATGTTCAGCCGATAAAGCGAGACGTTCTATCAAATGATCTCGCGGGTATAATATGTCCGATGAAAACCCCATCACTGTCGTCGCCATATAAACAAATTGATCATTAATCACCATAATCAAATTTTTCACTAGCTCATCATTAAGCAACTGTTTAATTTGTGTTGGGTGTAAAGCTGAAATAGGATTCAAAACAAAATTGACCGCAAGCTTCTGCACAATAGCCTGATCGAGAAACTGTTCTATTTTAGTTCCTAAGCCAACCGCTATACCGAATGATTGAAAAAAATCAGATGGCAAAGCATCAAAAGCTTGTTGTCCCGGTATTACCTGTCGAGAACCCAGCTTACAGGCAACAAGTTTTTTTGCTGACTGTGATATATGAAAAGTCCCCTGTACTAATGTCTTTTGTTCAATTCTATCGGCAACGGTTAACACGACACCAATTAATTTTTCAGGGCCTCCTAACAATTGAACAATATTATCTTTTTCTTTCGTGTGATTAGTCATCAGGTTGCAATTTCTGATAATCGGGTCACTAAATAAATCCAAAAAATAGGGAGGCAGCCCATTCATCGACAAGGCTATTTGTCCTTCAGAGTGAACAATATTGCTTAACTGTCGACAAAAACTACTGCATAACAATGCTCCCTCTTTAACGACGATGACAAGCAAATGGTATTTTTCTTCTTGTCGGCAACATAGTTCTAGATTATCAATAATCCGAACACCTAGTTTATCTAGATCTGATTTAGGAACCTGCACTCTTCGATTCTGATTGGCTTGTTCATCAACAGCGACAGGGTGAAATCCAAAACCATCTGCAAAAAGAAATTTCGATGAATTTCCTCCCGTCGATACTGGCATAGCGTTTGTAGGTTTATTTAAAATAAGATCTAACTGGATAGGTAGCTGATTTTCACCTAATGTAAATTTTTTCAACGCACCGGTTAATGCCTGCTCCAACATAGGTAAATCAATGAGAGCGTCAGAATACTGACCTGTTAGTGAGTCAGGTCGAAGAATGTGTTTACTTTGTAGATAAGCACGAATGCCATTTATCCACAACGATGAAATATGTGTACCAATGCTGCCTGCAGCACCAACGACAGCTAACCGTAATGGTCCCTCCAATAATTTCATGTAACCTCAACTTAAAATAAATACGGATATTAATCTAACGTTGGCTAAATTAAACATAGAACAAAACAATGGGATGATTAATAACAGCAAACTGAATATAACGAACAAGACACATTAACAATTGGCGGAGAGGGAGGGATTCGAACCCTCGATGGAGTTTAACCCCCATACTCCCTTAGCAGGGGAGCGCCTTCAGCCACTCGGCCACCTCTCCGTGTTGATACACGTTTTGAATGTTTTACTCCTTTCCAGGAGTAGATTGCTTTGCAATCTAGGGGAGCGCCTTGTTGCTGCGCTACGCATCCTGCTTCGCTTACAACCCGGCCCTGCGCTTCCTGCTCCGGGCGTTCGCTGCAATGCAGCTCACCCACTCAGCCATAGCCAGTGGGCGGCGAAGTATAACATAATCATTGGCCACAAAAAAACCTGCTCTGAGCAGGTTTTTTGATTTAAATCGAAATTAACCGTGTGCGCTAATTGTCGTCACTTTGGCACTACCTTCTTCGCCGCCAACAGTCACTTCTTCGTCTTTAATGCGACGATATATTTCTTCACGGTGCACTGACACTTCTTTCGGTGCGTTAACGCCGATGCGAACTTGATTACCCTTTACCCCTAACACAGTGACAGTTACATCGTCACCAATGATTAAAGTTTCCCCTACACGCCTTGTCAAAATTAACATGTTATCCTAACTCCATATTGTTTCTTATTTTACCTATTTCCTTGCATGATCAACGCTAAGGCGAAAAAGTATATAGCAAGTTCCCTTAACGGAACATTAACGCTATATAATTATTTCTATATTTTCGATATTTGACTGTCGCCGCCTTCCTTGGTGCGTGGGGGAGATCACACTGTGGTTACGATGGGGTCAAATTCCTCTTTCGCTTCTGCATCATCTAGGCCGAAAGCACTATGCAAGGCCCTAGCACCCAATTCCAGGTACTTTTCATCAATCACAACAGAAATTTTAATTTCTGATGTGGATACCAATTGTATCATAATGTTTTCATTTGCCAAGGTCTCAAACATGGTACTTGCCACACCCGTGTGTGAACGCATACCCACGCCGATAATCGACAGTTTAGCTATTTTATTATCACCTTTGACCTCACTAGCACCCAATTCTTGGCAAACAGCCTCCATTAGGGTCATGGCTTGCTGGTACTCCTCACGATTAACCGTAAATGTGAAGTTAATAGTGTTATCACGACCTGGATTCTGCAGAATCATATCGACATCGATACTGGCTCTCGCAATAGGGCCTAATAGCTTGGCGGTCACATTATTCTTGACGGGCACACCAAATACAGTAATTTTGGCTTCTGAGCGGTTAAAGGCAATGCCTGATACGACGGGGTTTTCCATAGGGTTATCCTCATAAGTGACTAAAGTGCCAGGACCATCGGTGAAGCTTGATAGCACACGCATAGGCACTTGATACTTGCCGGCATAGCGCACGGCTCGGTTTTGTAATACTTTGGCGCCTAAATCGGCCATTTCCAACATTTCTTCGAAAGTAATGGTCGACAAAAGTCGTGCTGATGGTACGACGCGTGGATCAGCGGTATAGACGCCTTCGACATCGGTGTAAATTTGGCATTCTTTAGCCTTTAAGGCTGCGGCTAGTGCAACAGCGGTGGTATCAGAGCCACCACGTCCTAGGGTCGTGATATCGCCACCTTCGGTGCGCCCCTGAAAACCGGCCACAATCACAATTTTACCGGCATCTAATTGACGCTGGATATTGTCGGTTTTAACATCCAAGATATGGGCTTTACTGTGTAACACATCCGTACGAATACCCGCTTGCAAACCATTGTAGGAACAAGCGGGATAACCGCGCTCACATAACACCATGGCCAATAACGACATCGACACTTGTTCGCCGGTCGACACCAAGACATCATATTCGCGTGGTTCAGGTTTATCGACGGCGCTCTTAATCAATTCAATTAAGCGATCGGTTTCACCGCCCATAGCCGACACAACAACCACAACACCATGGCCATCTTGCTTGGCTTTGATCACCGTATCAGCAACATGATTGATTCGCTCTACGCTACCAACCGATGTGCCACCAAATTTTTTAACTAATATCGTCATAACCTATGGGATAGCGAATAATTTAAAATTGAGCATCGCGAAGTAATTCTTCAGACCCTCAATCCACAATCCTCAATCCTAAATCCTCTCTTTTATCCATGTTTTGGCAGCTTCAAAAGCTGCGGTTAAGTTTTCAGGTTCTGAGCCACCGGCTTGGGCCATGTCGGCACGTCCGCCACCTTTTCCACCAACGGCCTCGGCAACGAGTTTCACTAAATCACCGGCTTTCACTTTGCTGGTTAAATTATCGGTTACGCCGGCAATCAAGCTGACTTTCATCGGCGCTGTTGTGGCTAAGACGACAATCGCATCACCTAGTTTTTGTTTTAAACCATCAAGTGTTGTGCGTAAACTTTTCGGATCGGCATCTTCGAGTTTAGCTAATAGTATTTTTACACCATTAATCTCTTCAGCTTGCGAAGCTAATTCACCACCGGCTTTGCTGCTGAGTTTGGCTTTTAAGCGTTCGTACTCTTTTTGCAATTTACGATAGGCTTCAAACTCTTGAGTGATTTTTTCAGCAACATGGTTGCGTTGTACTTTTACCTGCTGCGCTAATGTATTTAACTGTTGCTCACTGGCATCGATATAGTTCAACGCAGCTTCACCGGTTACCGCTTCAATACGACGTACGCCAGCGGCAATACCACTTTCTGATGTGATTTTGAATAAACCAATATCACCCGTACGTTTTACATGCGTACCGCCACAAAGTTCAACTGAAAAATCACCCATGGTTAATACACGAACCTTGTCGCCATATTTCTCACCGAACAATGCCATCGCACCGGTTTTTTTAGCGTCATCAAATGCCATAACATCCGCATTTACGGCTAGATTAGCGCGAATTTTTCCATTAACGATGTGCTCAATGGCTTGTAATTGTGTGTGGTTAATCGATTCAAAATGTACGAAGTCAAACCGCAAATGCGTTGGCGCCACTAACGAACCTTTTTGTTGCACATGCCCGCCTAACACTTGGCGCAAAGCAGCATGTAATAAATGTGTGGCAGAATGGTTTAACACTACCGATTGTCGATGTGTATCATCAACATGAGCGGTCACCTTATCATCCACTGACAAACTACCGTTGGCAACCGTGCCATGATGAATATGTGCGGCGCCTGATTTAGTCGTATCACTCACCACAAATTCGGCGGCTTGGCTTTTTAACACACCATGGTCACCCACTTGCCCGCCACCTTCGGCGTAAAAAGGCGAACGGTCAAGCACGATAAAACCTTCTTCACCAGCATCAAGCGTTTCAACCGGTTCGTTACCTTTAAATAATCCCGTTACCATGGCTTGATCAGCTAAGCTGTCATAGCCTGAGAATTCTGTGCTTTGCTTAAGTTTTAATTGTTTCGTGTAATCGAGTGCAAAATTACTGCCTTTTTGTGATTGCTGACGTTGTTGTTGCATCGCAGCTTCAAATCCGGGCATATCGAGCTGTAAATTATGTTCACGTGCAATGTCGCCGGTTAAATCCACGGGAAAACCGTAAGTATCATAGAGTTTAAACATTACATCGCCAGGGATGGTGTCAGTTTTTAAATCGTTGATGCTTTGCTGTAATATTTTCAAACCATTTTCGAGCGTAACAGCGAACTGTTCTTCTTCTTGCTGCAACACACGCATGATTTGATCTTGCTTCTCACGCAGTTCAGGATAAGCATCACCCATTTCATCTGCCAAGGGAATAATTAAACGATGGAAAAAAGACTCGTTAATACCCAGCTTATTGCCATGACGAATCGCGCGACGAATGATGCGTCGCAACACATAACCGCGCCCTTCATTTGAAGGGATGACACCATCGCTGATTAAAAAGCTAGTTGAGCGAATATGATCGGCAATCACACGTAAAGAGCGATCGGATAAATCTTTCGTATTTGCCATATCGGCAATCACCGCAATTAAACGACGAAATAATTCAATGTCATAATTCTCGTGCACATCTTGCATCACAGCGGCAATGCGTTCTAAACCCATGCCAGTATCAACAGATGGTTTCGGTAAGTTTTTCTGCGTACCATCAGCAAAGCGTTCATACTGCATGAACACCATATTCCAAATTTCAATGTAACGATCGCCGTCTTCTTCTGGCGTACCAGGAGGACCACCTGCAATGTCTTCGCCATGATCGTAAAAAATTTCAGAGCAAGGGCCACAAGGTCCTGTATCACCCATCGACCAAAAATTATCTTTATCGCCACAAAGCGAAATACGCTCTTTGGGAAATTTAATTGTCTGAGTCCAAATGTTTAAAGCGTCTTTATCATCTTGGTAAACACTAACCCAGAGTTTTTCTTTAGGCAGTTTCAATACCTCGGTCAAATATTCCCATGCGAATTTAATGGCATCTTCTTTAAAGTAATCACCAAAACTAAAATTACCGAGCATTTCAAAAAAGGTATGGTGACGCGCGGTGTAACCGACATTCTCTAAATCATTATGCTTACCGCCGGCACGTACACAACGCTGTGATGATGTGGCTCGCACATAATCACGTTTTTCAACACCCGTGAAGACATCTTTAAAGGGCACCATGCCGGCATTAGTAAATAATAAAGTAGGGTCATTGCCCGGCACTAAGGAGCTAGAAGGCACAACGGTGTGGCCTTTATCTGCAAAAAAATCTAAAAAGCTTTGTCGAATATCACTACTACGCATGGCTGCCTATCGCTTGGTTAATCTGTTCAGCATCATATCCCCGATATTGTAAAAATCGCATCTGTTTCGCACAGCTGGGGAAATCATTGGGCAATTCTTCACCAAACTTTCGCTCCCGCACACCGCGTGCTTGCGTATTCCAATCAATATCAGCGGACATATATTGGTCGACTAAGATAGCAGAGACACCCTTTTCGCGCAATTCTTCTTTGATGCGAAGCGGCCCAAAACCTCGATTTTTACGCATATTGATGTAGGCTTCGACATATCGCTCATCGCTGAGCAAATTTTCTTGTTCGAGCTTATCGAGCTCAGAGGCGATGAGGTCCAATGGATACTCCCGCTGCAACAGCTTGCGCTGTAATTCATAGCGAGAATGCTCACGTCGAGCAAGCAAGTTCATCGCTTTGAAGCGGATATCGTGGGAGAGTTTTTTGGTATCGGTTGTTTCGTACATTTTTTCACTCCATCCCTTCTCCCCGCAGGGGAAATAGTAGTTGCCAATTTCTTGCTCTCTTCCTTCGCCCCTTGGGGGACGTTGTTGAATAAATCACTTTATTCAGCCCCGTCATCCCGCGGCTTGACCGCGGGATCCAGAAAAATCAGTGAGTGACTGGATCCCGCGGTCAAGCCGCGGGATGACGTGCTGTAAAATTGTATAAAAGCTGATTTATTCAACAACGTCCCCCAAGGGGCGAAGCAAATAAACTATAAATTTTCTCGTTTCATTCCTTACGCCCCCCCCTGCGGGGCAAAAGGAACATACAAAAAATCCCGGATACACCGGGATTTTTTATCATTTAAAGCTTAAGCTTCAGCAGATTCAGCTGCTGTTTTAGCTTTGGTTTTGGTTTTTGCTTTTTCTTTTTCTTCTACTATTTTGGTCCCAGCTTCTTCTTCAGCTTTTGCATCAGCTTTTTCTTCCGCTGTTGGTAACAAGATAGTACGAAGCTTCGCTTCAATCTCGTCAGCCATTTCAGGGTGCTCTTTCATATAAGCACGCACATTATCTTTACCTTGGCCAATGCGATCGCCATTGTAGCTATACCACGCACCGGCTTTATCAACCAAGTCATGTGCCACACCCAAATCGATTAATTCACCTTCTTTGGAAACACCTTCACCATAGATAATATCAAATTCAACTTTTTTGAACGGTGGTGCCACTTTGTTTTTCACCACTTTCACACGGGTTTCATTACCCAACACTTCATCACCTTTTTTGATAGCGCCGATACGACGAATATCTAAACGTACTGATGAATAGAATTTTAAGGCATTACCGCCAGTCGTCGTTTCAGGATTACCAAACATCACACCAATTTTCATACGGATTTGGTTAATGAAGATAACTAAGGTATTTGAACGCTTGATGTTACCGGTGATTTTACGCAAGGCTTGCGACATTAAACGCGCTTGTAAACCTACGTGGTGATCACCCATATCACCTTCAATCTCTGCTTTTGGTGTCAATGCTGCCACCGAATCAACCACAACCATGTCTACTGCACCAGAGCGCACTAACATATCAGCAATTTCTAAAGCTTGTTCGCCTGTATCAGGTTGTGACACTAATAAATCGTCAACTTTAACACCTAGCTTAGAGGCATAAAGTGGATCCAATGCATGCTCAGCATCGATGAAAGCAGCTGTGCCGCCACCTTTTTGGCACTGCGCAATCGTTTCTAACGTTAGCGTGGTTTTACCAGAAGATTCAGGACCATAAATTTCGACCACACGACCGCGCGGTAAACCACCAATGCCTAATGCGACATCTAATCCAAGAGAACCGGTTGAAATAACATCGATATCTTTAATCGCACTAGCATCACCCAAACGCATGACTGACCCTTTACCGAATTGAC
This sequence comes from uncultured Gammaproteobacteria bacterium, assembly GCA_963975985.1. Classification (GTDB taxonomy): domain Bacteria; phylum Pseudomonadota; class Gammaproteobacteria; order JABDGN01; family JABDGN01; genus CAXBIY01. The sequence continues at coordinate 24,601 of CAXBIY010000016.1, read as the reverse complement.
GATCGATTTGTGTCAGCGCATCACCCAAAGCTTTTTTACGATTATCATCCATCGTATGTTCTCCCAAAATATTGTTAGTCAGAGCTATGTGTCAGAATAAGGCACTCCCTGCCCTATCCGTCCACGTGCATGTTAATCACAAGGATTAAATTCCTGTACCCCGCGATGTGCAAGCAGTATAGCACACAGGGGACAAAGTGGTAACAAAAGTTTTTCTTTTGTTTTTGCATTGTAGAATAAATAACTTTTAATGCAAGAAAATAATGGAAATGATAGAAACTATCTCATGCTTATTGAGCATGACGCGCATAATGTACAGATGAGGAATTATGACTTGAGTGAGAATTGCTCAATTGAGTTGATTCAAAGCGGCTGGTATTAATAAAACCAGAGCAGATGGTAAACGTAAGTGAATCCTATCGGCTCTGGCTCGATCTATATCTAGCCCAATTTTATCCGTTTCTTCGGCGGACGGTTACCGTCCTGGCTACGGCCTTCTTTAGGTTTGCGTGAAGCAGGTTTACCTTCTGAACGACCACTTGATCGACCATCTGACTTACCGCTGAATTTGCCACCGGGTTTATCGCTTGAACGGCCACCTGGCTTGCCACCTGAACCTGGACGGCTACCACCGGGTTTATCGCCAAAGCGACCACCTGGCTTACCACCTGAACGGTTGCCCTCGGACCGATCGCTTGAACGACCACCTGGCTTACCATATGAACGGCCACCGGATTTACCTGAACGACCACCTTCGGGCTTATCACCATAACGACTTCTTGAGTGGCCTGGCGCTTTGTTATAGCCACCGCGTGGTGGGCTACGACGGCGTTGTTTGTTGTCAGACTCACGTTCTGAAATTTCAAATTTCTTATCGTTTTCTTTAACGGCCAATGGCTTATCTTTATTCGCTAACACCGCTAGCGCAGCGGCAATATCTAATTCCGAACGACCAGTGCTTTGAATTAATTTTTCAATGCACTCACGGTATTCTTCTAGCTTTCGGCTTTCCAATGCGTAAGTCACGCTTTCGGTAAACTTCTCAACCCGCTTGGCATTCAATTGATGCGCTGATGGCACGGGCATCACTTCAATCGGTTGACGCGTTGCGCGTTCGATATCACGCAGTACATGGCGTTCGCGCGGTGACACAAATAACAATGCAGTACCTTCACGCCCTGCTCGACCGGTACGACCGATACGATGGATGTAAGACTCAGAATCATAAGGAATATCATAGTTAACCACGTGGCTAACACGCTCAACATCAATACCACGTGCCGCAACATCCGTTGCAACCACGATATCTAAATGTTTTTTCTTCAACTGTGCAATCACTTTTTCACGCAAGGCTTGCTTCATATCACCGTTAATTGCCGCTGCGGCATAACCACGGGCAGACAATTTATCGGCTAATTCAGCTGACATGGTTTTGGTTTGCGTGAAGATAATCATCGCATCGACGTCTTGTATTTCTAGCACACGCGTCAGCACATCAACTTTATGTTCACGGGCCACTAGCGTGTAGTATTGCTTGATAGAATCAACTGTACGCGTTTTCGATTTAATCGAAATTTCAACCGCATCGCGCATATATTTCTTCGCGACTTTTTGAATCGAACCCGGCATTGTTGCTGAGAACAAAGCAGTTTGACGTGCTTCATTTGTTTGTGCCAAAATCCATTCGACATCATCAATAAAGCCCATACGTAACATTTCATCAGCTTCATCCAGCACGACATGTTTCATTTCGGCAGCAACTAATGTGCCACGCTTCATATGATCAATCACACGACCAGGCGTACCCACGACGATATGAACACCACGCTCTAATGCACGCAATTGCGTACGGTAATCTTGACCACCATAAATAGGTAACACGTGAAAACCTTTCATGTGTTTAGCATATTTCTGGAATGCTTCCGCCACTTGAATCGCTAACTCACGAGTCGGTGCTAGCACCAACGCTTGAGGACGAGCTTGTTTCAAATCGATTTTTGTTAAAATCGGTAATGCGAAAGCAGCTGTTTTACCCGTACCGGTTTGCGCTTGCGCAACTAAATCTTTCCCGCTTAATAGCACAGGAATGGCTTGGTCTTGAATGGGTGAGGTGGCTTCATAGCCTAAAGCCGTAATGGCTGGCAATAGATCAGGCAGAAGGCCCAATTCGTCGAATTTGGCGGTAGTCATAGTGTTCCCTAATTGTTAGGGAACTCACTGTAAGTACCCAAAGTTCGCGCAGTATACAGTAAAACCATGGGGCTGTCACTATTTTGAACAAAATCATATTCAATGTTATGATATTGGCTATGCCAAACATAATTATTAGAGGCTCGGCGAAACCACCGTATATTTGGGTTGCTGATGCAGCGCAAAACGATCACAACTCTACAACGCAGCAAGTCTTACCTGATGTGCTAGCACAAACCTGTGGCTTCGAGTGGACAGAAGATCTTATCACGGAATCTTCCGATGCTTATTTGCAAAGCTTGGTTTCAGTGCCACCCATCTCTTTACCTGGTAACTTACCACTTATCCCGCTAGATGCATTAATGCTTTCCAAAATGCGATATTCCGAGAATGAAGATTTTGGTTATGGAGTGTTTGCTCGACAACAAATTCAGCAAGGTCAAATTATCGTTTATAGCGGTCAATTAAAATATCACGAGGAACAAACGAATTCACATTACACCATCGGCAATACGCTAGAACAGATCTCCGATACAACTAACCCAGCGGCTAAACCTGTAGTTGATGCATTACGATACGGCAACATCGCACGATTTATTCAAGACCTTCCTGATAATGATGAGATTGATAGCAAGTTTAGTGCTACAGCTTACTTCAAGTTGTTATCCGACTCATCCAGACCTGCGACTGCCAATCTAACCCATACTTTTCAAGCTTTATCGATTGGTTCAAACACAGTTTATCTCCCCATCCTCAAAGCAAACCGAACAATAAAAGTTGGTGAACTATTAGGCTTTTCTTATTCTAAATTTTATTGGTTAGCACTATGCTTTAAGCGTCAATTATTCAATCCGAATGGTAGCTTGTGGCGAGGCAACGCACGCGTTAATCCTATGCCTCTTACTTGGTATCAGATAAATGACACAAATCGCAGCATTGAACGACTAGAGTTAGTACCAACCTTTTTTAAGATGTACATAGTATTAAAAGATTATCTCGAATTGCCAACCCCAAGCTCTTTCGATAAAGTCGCTCATACAGATACTAATGCTACCCTATTACAGATCCCATTGGCCCTATTGTTAGCCGGATTTATAGCCAACCTCATAAGATCCACTTGCTCCGAAAGCATATTAAGATTTAGTTTCGATGATATGCGCAATCCCATCCCACCCTCATATGGTCGCATGGAAACTCCATGGAAAACCTTACTAAACACTATCATGAAAAGTGATAAACAAAGCTGTATGGTAATCCAACACCGCCTCACGGTATTACACTATACAGCGCTGACGAAGGTAAACCGCAACGCTCCTCTGAATATTGCTCATACATACCCACCTAATTTACCGAATATTGACTTAATCAAGCAGCAGTGCGATGCAACTAATACGCTAAATCCCACTGCTGTTGATCTATCATTTATCTACCGAGCGATTTGCATTCGACTGATTCAACTAGAGAAATTTGAACTATCACCCCTCTCTCACAAGGCTAGTTGGGCAGAGCGTTATTTAACCCCTACCTCTCAACTAAGCACACCTTCCAAACAACAGGAGGTAAATCTTGGTAACTATTACCTGGCCTTAGAGGAATACGCCAAAACCTTTGGTGACCATAAACAAATCCTGGCCATCCGTTCGGAACTTAAGGAACTGACACAAAGTATGGACGCATCTGCTTCGTACACCTGGTTCCCTGATTTTCGGCTTTAATTAACAAGTTTAATTGCATGGTGTTCAGAATAAATCAGTGTGATGTACGGGAAATGTTCACCAGGGTAATCGAGATGATTCGCTCCTGCAATATTTGCAAGACTTTGCAAGTGTAGCAAGAAGAGCGAGTCGTTATCGTAACATTATATTTTTACTTATTTATTATTATCGTTTGTCACATTTAACCATTATCTCTGCAAGCAATTCACAGTACAGCTACCTTGCTGTTGCAGCGTTAGCACCGTCGCTTTAGCCGCAGCAATTGTTGTCGTGTACGGAATTTTGTTTTGCACTGCTGAGCGACGGATAGAGAATGAATCTGCAATCGATTGTTTGCCTTCCGTAGTGTTGATGATGTAATCAATATCGCCATTAATAATGTTATCGACAATGTGAGGACGACCTTCGTTAACTTTGTTGACGCTTTGGCAAGCGACACCAGCAGTGGTTAAGACTTTTTCGGTGCCTTCGGTAGCGACTAAATCAAACCCGACATCAATTAATGATTTGGCAAGTGCGGCAACATTAAGTTTGTCGCTATCACGCACGGAAATAAATACACGGCCTGACGTTGGCATATCAATACCGGCGCCTAATAAGGCTTTACCATAGGCTTCAGCAAACGTAGCGCCACTGCCCATGCACTCGCCTGTCGACTTCATTTCTGGGCCTAAAATAGGGTCGGCGCCTTGGAATTTTGCGAAGGGGAACACAGGCATTTTAACGGCATACTGCTTGGGTTGGGTTTCTTCGGTACAGCCTTGGTCTTTTAAACTTTGGCCGGCCATGCAACGGGCGGCAATTTTAGCGAGTGCTACGCCGGTGGCTTTACACACGTAAGGCACACTGCGTGAGGCACGTGGATTCACTTCTAATAAATAAACCGTTTCACCTTGAATCGCGAATTGGATATTCATTAAACCGATGACTTTCATTTCTAACGCGAGCATACGGGTTTGTTTACGCAATTTATCTAACATACTGTCGCTTAAGCTAAATGACGGTAACGAACAGGCAGAGTCACCTGAGTGTACGCCAGCTTGTTCGATGTGCTCCATGATGCCACCGATTAATACGTCTTCGCCATCACTCACGGCATCGACATCGATTTCGATAGCGGCATCTAAGAATCTATCCAATAATACAGGTGCTGTGTGTGACACTTTCACGGCTGTGCGCATGTAGTGTTGTAACTCGGCATCGTTATACACGATTTCCATTGCTCGGCCACCTAATACATACGATGGGCGAACAACTAAGGGGTAACCAATTTCATTGGCTTTTTCGACGGCTGTCATCGGGTCACGTGCCGTTGCGTTTTCAGGCTGTTTTAAGCCTAAATTACGTAATACATTTTGGAAGCGTTCGCGATCTTCCGCGCGGTCAATCGCATCAGGTGATGTGCCAATGATGGGTACGCCATTTTTTTCTAATTCGACGCAGAGTTTTAACGGTGTTTGGCCACCATATTGCACAATCACACCTTCAGGCTGTTCAAGCCGTACGATTTCTAAAACATCTTCTAAAGTCACGGATTCGAAGTATAGTTTATCTGACGTATCATAATCCGTGGATACTGTTTCAGGATTGCAGTTAACCATAATGGCTTCATAGCCATCTTCACGTAAGGCTTGAATGGCGTGTACACAACAATAGTCAAATTCAATACCTTGACCAATACGGTTTGGCCCGCCGCCTAACACGATGATTTTTTTCTTATCGCTAGGGACGACTTCGTTTTCTTCTTCGTAGGTTGAATATAAATAAGCCGTCGTTGTTGAAAATTCCGCAGCACAAGTATCGACATGTTTATACACAGGGTGTAAATCAAACGAATAACGCAGTTCACGGATATCGGCTTCACGACAACCGAGTAAGCTAGCAATGCGCGCATCCGCAAAGCCTTTACGTTTTAGCATGCGCAGGGCATGAACATCGAGATTATGTTTACCCGTGCCAATCAAACGTGTTTCCGTTTGCACTAAGTCTTCTATTTGCACTAAAAACCAAGGATCGATATTGGTGATGCTGAAGATTTTTTTCATGCTCATGCCGGAGCGAAAGGCATCAGCGATATAATAAATGCGATCGGCTCTGGGGTGACGCAATTCTTCAATGAGTTTTTCTTCCGCATCATGGGCGAGTAAATTAGTAATGGAATCCAAACCGTTCATGCCGGTTTCTAAACCACGCAACGCTTTTTGTAAAGATTCTTGGAAGGTGCGACCGATTGCCATCACTTCACCAACCGATTTCATTTGCGTCGTCAAACCATCATCACAGCCGGGGAATTTCTCGAAATTAAAACGGGGGATTTTAGTGACCACGTAATCAATACTCGGCTCGAATGAAGCAGGTGTTGCACCACCGGTAATATCATTTTGCAATTCATCAAGCGTGTAACCGACAGCTAATTTCGCAGCGATTTTAGCAATGGGGAAACCGGTTGCTTTTGAAGCCAATGCAGATGAACGCGACACACGTGGATTCATTTCGATCACGACCATGCGGCCATTTTTAGGGTTTAAACCAAACTGCACGTTTGAACCACCGGTATCGACACCGATTTCACGCAACACATCTAGCGAGGCATTACGCATCAATTGATATTCTTTATCTGTTAACGTCTGTGCAGGAGCGACAGTGATCGAATCACCGGTGTGTACACCCATGGGATCAAAGTTTTCAATTGAGCAAATGATGATGCAATTATCATTGTGGTCACGCACCACTTCCATTTCGTATTCTTTCCAGCCAAGCAATGATTCATCGAGCAATAATTCATGCGTGGGTGACAAATCAAAACCGCGCTGACAGATTTCATTAAATTCATCAATGTTATACGCGATACCGCCGCCACTACCACCCATGGTGAATGACGGACGAATAATAGTGGGGAAACCGAGTTCTTTTTGACGCATCAAAGCGTCATCCATGGTTTTAACCGTGTAAGCGACCGGCATGTCTAAGCCAATTTTCTCCATCGCTTGTTTAAACAACTCGCGATCTTCGGCTTTATTAATCGCTTCTTTACTCGCACCAATCATTTCGACATTGTGTTTAGCTAATACGCCTTCTCTATCTAAATCCAGTGCACAATTCAATGCCGTCTGCCCACCCATAGTCGGCAAGATTGCATCCGGCTTTTCTTTTTCAATAATTGTTTCCAACGTCTGCCAGCGGATTGGCTCGATGTACGTCGCATCCGCCATCGAAGGATCTGTCATAATCGTCGCCGGATTCGAGTTAACCAAAATCACCCGATACCCTTCTTCCTTCAACGCTTTACACGCCTGCGCCCCCGAATAATCAAACTCGCACGCTTGGCCAATCACAATAGGCCCTGCACCAATGATGAGGATGGATTTTATGTCAGTACGTTTTGGCATGGTTTTACTCTATGATGATTTATGATAATGATAACGACATTGAATGATTAATACTTCACCATCCTCAAGCACTCGATATAAAAGCCGATGCTCTTTAGTGATTCTACGTGACCAATAACCACTTCTATTATGGCATAGTGGCTCGGGTTTCCCTAAACCGGTGTACGGATTCAACTCAATATTTTGTATTAACTGCTCAATACGATCTGCTATTTTTTTATTGTGCTTACGCCAATGGTCTAAATCAGCTTTCGCATTCTTCATATACACAACTTTCACAAATACTCCTTACTGTTATTTTTCAGTTGTGGCGCTGGTTTCATCACTGATAGCGATAATCAGCTTTTCTTCTTTTGTGCTTGCAATTTTTTATTCGCAATATATTCTTCAGCCTCATCCATTGACTCTAGAATTCTTTTCGCATTTTCAGGACTAGAAAATAAATAATTAGTTTCTTCCATCGCTTCATAATCCTCTAATGACAACATCACAACGGGATCATTATTACTGCGTGTAATCACATAAGGCGCGTGATCCTCACACACTTTATTCATCACACCTGCTAGCTCATTACGAGCATATGTATAAGTTACAGTTTTCATTACTCACCTCCAGATTGTACAGATTATAGTACATGTACCATTTTCTGCAACTTTATCCCTGCATCATTGCAACAAACTGCTTAAACAACCCTTCCACATCATGCGGTCCTGGGCTCGCTTCGGGATGACCTTGGAAACTAAAGGCAGACTTATCCGTTAATCGAATACCTTGCAGCGTGCCATCGAACAATGAACGATGGGTCGGTTGGATATTGCTAGGCAAATCATTTTCATCCACCGCGAAGCCATGGTTTTGACTGGTGATCATCACTTGCTTAGTTTGCAAATCTTGCACCGGATGGTTAGCACCATGGTGGCCAAATTTCATTTTCATGGTTTTCGCACCAGACGCTAAGGCTAATAATTGATGGCCTAAGCAAATACCGAACACAGGCATGTCTGTGGTTAAAATGTCTTTGATAGCAGTAATGGCATAATCACACGGTTCAGGATCGCCCGGGCCGTTTGATAAAAACACGCCATCAGGATTCATGGCTAGCACATCTTGCGCGGGGGTTTTCGCTGGAACGACTGTCACACGACAACCATTTTTCACTAACAACCGTAAAATATTTTGTTTCACACCAAAGTCATAGGCAACAACGTGATACGGTAAATCTTTGGCATCAATGTTGGGATGGTCATTGATTTCTAATTCCCAAACACTGCTCGTCCATTCATACATTTTATTGGTCGTGACTTCTTTCGCTAAATCCATGCCTTTTAAACCGGCAAAGTCTTTCGCTAATTGAAAAGCCTTAGCCTCATCAATATCACCCGCCATAATGCAGCCACTTTGTGCGCCTTTCTCGCGTAAAATACGCGTTAAACGTCGTGTATCAATGTCCGCAATCGCTACCGTGTTTTGTTTCTGCAAATAATCACTCAATGACATTTCACTGCGCCAATTACTCGCCATTAACGGCAAATCGCGAATCACTAAACCTGCGGCGTGAACTTGTGTTGACTCTTGGTCTTGCGAATTACATCCCGTGTTACCGATGTGAGGATACGTCAACGTTAAAATTTGTCTCGCGTACGATGGATCCGTTAACATTTCTTGATAACCCGTCATCGCGGTATTAAACACCACCTCACCCACGGTGTGGCCAAGCGCACCAATCGATGTGCCATTAAACACACTGCCATCGGCTAACACTAATATTGCCGGTTTATGCATAATCAAAACCCCATAAAAAAACGGGACGACCCTGGCGGATTGTCCCGTTTTTGCTAATTCTGTTCGCTCGTAATTTGCGCGTCATGTCTATCTCATTCGATTTGCGCAATTCTACCGAAGCGAGAAGGGTTTGTCTAGTGCTCACTAACCTAGTATGCGGGTTACTTAAAAAATTTTTATGCCCGCTCACTAATCTAAACATGTACTTTCTTAGGGATAATCAAGCACTAACTCAGCGCCTGCTGAAACGAATCTATCCATACTGACATAGGCGATAAAAGGCAATCTAGACAGCAGTAAAATACTCAACAAAAGCTCGAATTTTCGGAGCGATATTTTTTTGATATTGATAATAGCAATAAACATCAAATACATTAGTGTTTCGTTTAGCTAACAGCTCAACTAGGGTACCGTTTTTAATTTCTGCTTCGACAAAGGCATCGGGTACCCAAATTAATCCTAAGCCAGCCACGCCAGCAGCGATGATGGCATCGGTTTGGTTGAGGTATAAACTGGGTTTCACGGTAACCGGGATTTGCTCATGCAAGCGGATCATATCAGGGTGATGGCGCGTATCATGGGCGATGAAATCATGTTGCAATAATTCAGCAGGGGTTGTTGGTGTGCCGTGTTGTTGCAAGTACGCTGGCGATGCACAAAGAATATGTCGCCAGTCGTGTACTTTTTTACGGACTAAATCATCGTCACCGGGCAAACCGACACCAAATAGCACATCCATTTTATTAAGCTTAAATTCGGCTAGCACTTCAGCCACATCAATGTGCACGTCGATGTCGGGATACGTTTCGCGAAACCCTTTTAGCTTGGGCAATAAAAATTGCTTCACGTAAAATAAATTCGCTGCCACGGTTAATTTGCCCTGCGGCTTTTGTTGGCGGGTGGCGACTAAAGATTCCGCTTGCTCAAATGCAGCTAACGCCGGCTTGCACTCGTGGTAATACTGTTGCCCTATTTCCGTTAATACAGCACCGCTGCGTTCACGGTGAATCAATTGCGCACCTAAGTGCGCTTCTAATTTTGAAATCTTGCGGCTAATGGCGGCATCGGTTTGATGCAAGGCTAGTGCGGCTTTTTGCACTGAGCCGGTGTCGGCCAGAGTAATGAATGCTTGGGCTAAATCGAGTCGATTCATTGATTTACCTTTTGTAAAGTATAGATAAAAATATATCAATTGATTAATATTAAGTCAATATCTATATTGTCCATGACAAATTGATTCAGCCTAGAGGAAAAAAACATGAACCTATTTAAATCAATCATCTTACTCAGCTACATCAGTGTGGCTTCGGCATCAGCCGCCATTATCACACCCGCCTTGCCTGCCATCGCTAGCAGCTATCACCTTGATAAAGGCAGCCTTGAATGGGTCATCACGCTGTTTCTACTTGGCTACATGATTGGCCAGCTCGTTTATGGCCCCATCGCCAACCGTTTTGGTCGCTTGTTTGCCTTGCGTGCTGGCTTCGCGATTAACATCATCGGCATTTTATGCTGCATGCTGAGCAATCACTTTCATAGCTATGAAGGTTTACTCATCGGCAGAACCATCACGGCACTGGGTGCGGCTGCCGGCTTATGCTGCACGTTTACGCTTATTCACGAACTCATGTCAGAACATCAAGCCAAGCAAGCATTGTCGTATGCGATTTTATCGTTCACCTTAGGTATTGGTGCTGCGATTTTGGTGGGTGGTTACATTACGCAGTACTTCGCCTGGCAAGATATGTTTTGGGTGTTACTGGTGCACGCGGTGTTAGTGCTTGCGTCAACGGTTTTATTTCACGAGCCGGCTTTTAAACAACATTCCATTCATGTGGTCGCGATTGCCAAAGCTTACATGCAAGCATTTAGCCATAAAAAATTAGTGATTTTTTCTTGCTTTGTTGGCATCAGCTCTGTGTTTTCTTATTGCTACACCGCCGCCGCCCCCATCATCACGCATCAACGCTTTGGCTTAACGGCAGCGCAATACGGCGGTTGGAATGTGCTAACGATGGTAGGCATGTGTTGTGGTAGCCTCAGCGCAGCCGCATTAATCAAACGATTGCCACCCATGAAACTGCTATGGCTATCCATCATACTCATCATCCCCTGCTTACTCAGCTTAGTCGCACAATATCAATTAGGCAGCACCAGCACGCTATGGTTTTTTCTCAACGCCACAGGCTTATACTTTTTTACCAGCTGGCTTTACCCTTGCGCAACCTTATTCGCCTCCAAAGCCATCGACGATAAAGCCAATGCGTCAAGCAGCATGAACTTCATTAACATGGCCATGGCCATGATAGCGGTTACCGTGATGGGATATTTGCCCTTCGCAGCATTCGCATCGCTTATGATGGTAGTCAGTGTTTATGTCGTGTTTTGTGTGTTGATGTATGCGATCTGTTTGACAACAAAAGGTCAATGCTAGCAGAATATCGTATCAAGACGCTGGTGTAACATTTGCAGCACAAATTCTACCGCTTGTTCGCGAACCGCTTGACGGTCGCCGTTAAAGACTTGAGTCGCCATTTGCGTATTTTGCCCTTGGATTGCCCAAGCAAAGCATACGGTGCCAACCGGTTTTTCATCGCTGCCACCATCGGGGCCAGCAATGCCCGTTGTCGCAATCGCGACTTGCGCGTGGCTATGTTGTAATGCCCCTTCGGCCATGTGTTTGGCAGTCTCTTCGCTAACCGCACCAAACTTTTCAATCACGTCAGCATCAACACCCAAGCATTCCATCTTCGCGTCATTGGTATACGTCACAAACCCACGCTCGAACCATTGCGAACTACCCGGCACTGATGTGCAAGCCGCCGCGACTAAACCGCCCGTGCAGGATTCGGCCGTCACCAACATTTGTTGGTTAGCGATTAAGGTTTTGCTGATGGTTGAAATTAAGGTATTGATGCTCATGAGCGCTATCATATCACGTGTTACGATTACTCAACATTTTTTTAGCGTTGCTAATATTCTGCGATAACATCCTCTTTTCATGGCTCACTTCTTTTTCTGCTTGAATGATATTCTATGTCGCCTGCAACAAGCGCCACATATCCGCTCACCATCTAAAGCACCCGGCCGATTGCTGGGAGACGTCTCAGCCTCATGTGGCTTACCCCTCTTTGCACAATCCGGGTCGGGGCAGAGCGACACGCTAAGCAAAGCACTTCTCGGCGAATATATTTAGGCGAATGGCCGGGAGGTGGAGACAAGCTTCTTTTTCTACTAGTTGCCATTGCTGATTGAGCAACTACTCTTCCACAGTACAGGCAACGATGATCTACCGTGCCAAGCTGAGTATGCTGATAACTGGCACAGCTTGGATTTAGACATATATAGCTCATAAGACTTTAGTTATTATTAGTTAATTAATTGTAGATGATACAATGTGCATTGTCGAGGTTGATGTGTATTTTTTATCCATATTTAAATGATCGATACTCAAAGCAAACTTCACTCAGCTAGATGGTACTTTTCCCGACTCCTGAGTATACTAATGCCCATGACAAAACTCGCCAAATCCACTAAACCCCACACCCCCATGATGCAACAATTCCTACGCATCAAAGCCGAGCATCCCGACATGCTGTTGTTTTATCGCATGGGCGATTTTTATGAAATGTTTTTTGATGATGCGCAGCGTGGGGCTGAGTTGCTGGGCATTACGCTGACGCATCGGGGTGAATCGGGTGGCGGCAAAATTCCGATGGCGGGTGTGCCTTATCATGCGGCGGAAGGTTATTTAGCCAAATTAGTGAAGCTTGGAGAATCGGTTGCGATTTGTGAGCAAGTCGGTGAAGTGACGGGCAAAGGGCCGGTCGATCGTGAAGTGGTTCGCATTATTACGCCGGGCACGGTGACCGACGAAGCCTTGTTGGATGATAGCCAAGATAATTTACTTTGCGCAATTCACAAACACAACAACACTTACGGCATTGCCTATTTAGATTTAACCAGTGGTCGCTTTACCGTGCAAGAAGTCACGGGTGATGATGCGTTACAAAGTGAACTGGCGCGCATTAAACCGGCAGAGTTATTAATTGCCGATGATCTTAATCAACACTTATTACCACCCTCTTCCATTAAACCGCGTGCGCCATGGGAGTTTGAACTCACTGCCGCACGACGCGTGCTTTGCAAACAATTTCACGTGCAAGATTTAAAAGGCTTTGGGTGTGATGAGCTAGAAGCAGCAATTGCCGCGGCCGGTTGCTTAATGCAATACGTGCAACACACGCAACGGGCGGCGGTGCCGCATATTGTGTCGATTACACAAGAAAAGCAAACCGATAGTATTGTGCTTGATAGTGCAACGCGCCGTAATTTAGAAATCACCCAAAACTTATCGGGTGGCAATGACAACACCCTCGCCAGTGTGATGGATAAAACCCAAACGGCGATGGGCTCACGTTTGTTACGCCGTTGGTTGAACCGACCCTTGCGTGATAAAACGGTGTTGCAACGTCGTCAACAAGCCATCACCGAATTGCTTGACCACCATGAAGCGGTGCAAACTCTTTTAAAAGGCACAGCTGATGCCGAACGCATTTTGGCACGCGTAGCGTTACGCTCTGCCCGCCCGCGCGATTTAGTGGCCTTGCGTGCCACCTTAAATAAATTGCCTGAATTAGAAAAACAACTCAGCACCTTTCAAGCACCACATTTACAAAAAATTGCTAAGCAATTATTACCACAGCCCAAGCTGCAAGACATATTACAACGCGCCATCATCGATAACCCACCGGTTATTATTCGTGACGGCGGCGTGATAGCCGATGGCTATGACAAAGAGCTCGATGAACTGCGCGGCTTAAGCGACACCGCTAGTGAATTTTTAGTGAAACTCGAAGAGCAAGAGAAAGCCCGCACTGGCATCAACACATTAAAAGTCGGCTACAACCGCGTACACGGTTATTTCATCGAAATATCTCGCGCACAATCAGCCCAAGCGCCGGATAATTATTTACGCCGTCAAACATTAAAGAATGCCGAACGTTACATCACGCCCGAATTAAAAGTGTTTGAAGATAAAATTCTCTCTAGCCAAGAACGCGCACTCGCGCGTGAAAAGTTTTTGTATGAACAATTGCTGGATATCTTGAACGAACATTTATTGCCACTGCAAAGCATGGCATCCAGCTTAGCCGCATTAGACGTGCTCACCAACTTAGCCGAACGCGCGCAACAGTTACGCTATTGCTGCCCAGACTTGAACAATGAAGCGGGCATTCATATTACTGCCGGTCGCCATCCCGTAGTTGAACAAATTCAATCAGAACCGTTTGTGCCCAACGATGTCACGCTCACGCAACAGCAACGCATGCTCATGATCACCGGCCCTAACATGGGCGGTAAATCCACCTACATGCGCCAAACCGCATTAATCGTGTTACTCGCACAAATCGGATCCTTCGTGCCTGCACAAAGCGCCACCATTGGCCCTGTCGATCAAATCTTCACCCGCGTTGGTGCCAACGATGACTTAGCCGGCGGCCGCTCCACCTTCATGGTCGAAATGACAGAAACCGCGAACATCCTTCACAATGCAACCGAAAACAGCTTAGTGCTAATCGATGAAATCGGCCGCGGCACATCCACCTTTGACGGTATGTCCCTCGCCTGGGCTGTTGCAACAGAGCTAGCCGAACAACGCCAATGCTTCACCCTATTCTCAACTCACTACTTCGAGCTCACGCAATTGCCCGACCACATCAGCACGATACAAAACGTTCACGTCGAAGCCATCGAACAAGGCGACCACATCGCCTTCTTACACAAAGTAAAACCAGGCCCTGCGAGTAAAAGCTACGGCCTACAAGTCGCCAGCTTAGCCGGCATTCCCAAATCCGTTATCCAACACGCCAAAGAAAAATTACACCAACTCGAACAGCAGCCCACTGCAACCCTAAGCACCACAAAAACACCTGACGCTCCACACCCACTGCAACAAAAATTAGACCAGCTCAACATCGATGAACTAACGCCTAAACTAGCCCTGGATACACTCTACGAGCTCAAAAAACAACTATAATCGTAATTCTGTCTTTTTGATTAGACACTTTTACTGACTTTTTGTCTGTTTAAATTGACAAAATGGCGGTTTATTGTCTATTATAAAAGACACTATGTTAGAAGATTTACTGTCCATACATCAACAAGTCATTGGCGATACGCCGACGGATATTCAGCGTTATCTCTATGATGGCATCAATTGGGATGCGCAAGCCATCTGTATTGTTGGAGGTCGTGGTGTGGGTAAAACCACTTTGATGTGTCAAGCTATCATTCAACGCTACACCTCAGCGCAAGAGGCATTGTATCTATCGGCTGACAACATTCATGTATTGTCGCTAGGCTTGTTTAGTATTGCGCAACAATTTTTTGCCCATGGCGGTAAAGCGCTATTTATTGATGAAGTGCATAAATACCCTGAATGGGCGACTGAAATCAAAAATATCATTGATACCTATAAATCTAAAAAAATTGTCTTTTCTGCTAGTTCATCGATTGATTTAACCGCAAGCAAAACCGATTTGTCTCGCCGCGTGGTTTATTACAGCTTGAAAGGTTTGTCGTTTCGAGAATATTTACAATTTGAAAATATTGCTAAGCTTGAACCACTTACACTTAATCAACTACTACAAAACCATGTTGAAATCGCTTCTGGTTTTAAACAACATAGTATCTTAAAACATTTTCATGATTATCTGCGTATCGGTTATTTTCCCTTTTACCTCGAAGGAAAGTCAGACTATATTGTCAAAGTCAATAACGTGATCGAAAAGGCAATTTATGAAGATATCGCGGTCATGCATAACTTACGCCAAACCAGTGTGGTTTTATTAAAAAAATTGTTATGGCTAATCGCTACCTCAACCATCTTACAACCCAATATTGATAAAATCAGTAAAGACCTTCGTAGCTCACGGGAAAACATTTATGACTGTATTGATTATCTAGGCCGCGCAGGTTTAATCAACAATGTTTACCCTAAAGCCACTGGCGCAAAACTCGTACGCAAGCCCAGTAAAATTTATTTGGAAAACACTAACCTTCTGTATAGTATCCATAATAATTTAAAACTAGCCACCGAAAAAGGTAACATTCGTGAAACGTTCATAGTGAATCAACTGAGTGATCTTACCCGACTTAACACTCACGACAGTGCCGACTTTATTATCGATGATGATATTGTTATTGAAGTAGGTGGGAAGTCGAAAAATAAAAGGCAAATTAAACACGAAACTAACGGCTACATTGCCGCTGACGATATTGAAATTGGCTTTGCAAATAAAATCCCGTTATATCTGTTTGGTTTAATGTATTAGCTTATATGCGTATATATACCGTATTGCGTTCGCCGCTACGCACCACTATCCTGTCACTCACGACTCAATCGTGGCAAGAAGAGTGCTTAATTAAATTATCACAAGCTAATCACTCTACATTCGGTAGCTTAACTAGAATGCTTTTCAGATACCTTGGTGAGATAGGCCACCTCGGCAGCATTGATACTTGCATTCATCACTGTAATAATTGGATCGACGATATTACTGATAGCAATGAGTAAGATCACCATGGGGCCTAATGGGATACCAAGCGGATGAAAGGCGATGGACATCATCGTCATGCCGATGACGGCGGGCACACCACCAATAGCAATCGAAATAAACACGGCGGCTAACCAAACGACGACTAAATCACTCAGATTCAAATGAATGCTATACAGATTCGCAGCAAAAACCGTGGTCATTGATGCCAGCACTGCCATGCCAACGGGGCTTAACACCACCGTTAATGGAAAGAATAAATTTACCTTGTCTTGATTCAAGCGATATTTTTGTTCAAAGGCTTTCAAACCTAGTGGAAAAGAGGCATAACTACTTTGTGATACGAAGGCAATGATTAACATTTCTCTAAAATGATAAATCACTCGATACCAAGGTGATTTTAATAATCGTGACAAGGTGAAAATAGCAATCACAATGGCCACTGTACCAATCGCGTACGTGCCGATGATAAGCTGACTCGCCACTTTGAATACTTCAAATCCTGTGCTGGCAACTTGTGCGCTGATCAAACAAATAATACCAAAGGGTAAGAAATAAATAAGTCCATTGATCAACTTAAGAAATGCAGCAAATAAACCTTGCAGGGTTAGCACCACTTGTTCGCCCGCTTGCGTGCAGATTAAGCCTAAGGCCAAACCAAACATAATCGCGAAGGTTAAAATAGCCAGCATATTGTTATTGACAAAGGCAATAAAAATATTACCACTCACAAAATTACTCATAAAACGCGTCAAGGCAGATCCCGAACCACCATGTGAAGCGGCTGCAGAAGCAGTATGATCTTGCAATAGCAATTGCCCTAATCGTTGTTTAGCATCGGCCGTGAGATTACCAAAATGAAACACTTCGGCCACCACTATACCCACAAAACTCAGTAGCAATGCGACCATCACAAACATTAGCGCCATGCGGCGTAATATTCTCGCATCAAATTTTTTCATTAACATGTGGGCAAAACCACTGGGTATTGCAGTGATCACAATTGGAATAACACACATTTTTAATAAGTCTAAAAACAATTCACCGAAGGGCTGCAACTGTAATGAAAAAATAGGGGCATAATGGCCAATGAAAAAAGAAGACACTAATGAACCCAGAATCACCCACGGACTTAATAAAATTTTAATGGAAAACAACTTTTTCATTGGCCATCCTTTTTGACTACGAAGTATTGCTGCGAAAGATCTTCAGCTACATGATTGGCATCCAACAATGCGACCACTGTATTGAGCCAAACATTAAATCGCGGGTGACCGTAACTCGACATGATGGAAACCAGGTTCGTCGCATTGCTGATAGGCAACACTTCTGTTGATAAGGCGAACTGTGGGTTATGCGCTATAAAATAACGCGCTTCAATAGCTGACACTAACATGGCGGTTAACTTCCCTGTTGCAACCTGATGAAATAAATCCGTCACATTTTCAACACGCGCTTCTTTTGCTTTAGGAAAATAATCTTTTGCTAACAATTCAAATTCACTGTATTTAAGAATACCTAGTTTTATCTTTGGATTATTAAAACTGGTGTAAACATGAGGAGAACTAACGTGTTTAATGGCTGCAACACGATTAGTCACTAATACGGTGTTTGTTTTCATATAAGGTGTGCTAAAATTCACGACTTCTGCACGTTCTGGCGTCATAAACACACCAGAAAGCGCTATGTCATATTTCTCTTGTGCCACATGATTATTTAGGTCGATGTAATATTCCACAGAGGTATCAAATTTCACCGCAACCCCTAGATATTCGGCAATCTGTTTTGCCAGTTCGACATCCAAGCCATAAGGCTTGTGTGACTTATCATACATCACAAACGGTGGGTAATTCTGGCCATACAAACCCACACGCAAATAACCCCGTTTTTTAATTTGACTGACATAAGTGGAAGATGGTGCTTTGAGATTGACAGGAATAGGGACTGCAGCAAAACAAAAACTGTATAACATTAGCCCGCTAAGCAGTAAAATAATGATGCGACGCATGGGTAATCCTTGTCATTTATCTGGCTAAGTAATATAGCATTTTTCATGTGCAGGTAAAACCATTATAATGCTGGCATGGGCACTTCACGCATTCAACATTCTAAAGGCATTGCTTTTATGACGGCATCAGGTTTAACCGTTGCCATCATGGCGCTAGTCGGCCAATTTTTAACGCATGATTATGGTTTGTGCTTGGCGGTATTACTGCGCTACGCTGTGCCGACCATCATACTGGCTTGGTTGGTATTGCTCACCGATAAATTCCACATGCCATGGCGCTACTTCAAGCAAATTTTGATACGTGCCTTATTTATGGTCGCCTGCCAGCTATGTTTCTTTTATTATTTGATGCACGGTAGCATTGTCTATGCGACTTTGTTTTTCAGCACCGGACCACTGTTTGTGCCATTGATTGCCTGGGTAGCATACAAGGTAAAACCGGCTAATAAAATCTGGTTAAGCTTGGCCATTAGTTTTGTTGGCGTGGGAATCGCGATGCACCCACAGCATGGGCCGGATTATGGCTTAGCCTTTTTCGGTATTGCCGCGGGATTTTTCAATGCTTGTTCGCAAACGGTTTATCATAAAGTGTCGCATGATACATCAGCAACAGTCACAACGTTTTATGCCTTTGTCATTTGTAGCATACTGATGTTGATTATCAGCCTCTTCTTCGTGCCTGCAACCCTTTGGCAACACGCTTACCAGCATATTCAACTGCCCTATCAAGGTTTACTCGTGTTAGCCTTTGCTTTCGCTGCCATCAGCACCCAAATCTTCCGTGGCCTAGCTTATCAGAAAGTGAATAAGGCCAATAGCGTTGCCCCTTTCATGTATACCTCAATTATCTTCGCCGGCTTGCTCGCCTGGCTGGTGTACAACAGCATTCCTAGCATTTATACGATAATCGGCACGGTTATTATCATCGGCGGTGGATTTATTGTGTTACATCGGGCGAAAGCCAGGTAGAATAGCTTTTCCTTATCTATAATAAGTCAAATAGAGCATGGCATTTTACCAAAAGAAATTAGTTATTAATGGGCTACTCGATCAACTAGGCAGCCGATCTCATACCTTAGCCTTTGAAGCACTATTTCATTTGGATTATCATATCCAATCAGACCGTTTTACCAAGCAACAATTAGAGACTGACTTATTTAACATGACGCGTAATGATGAATATTTAGTGTATGCCATCTTACGCTTTAAAATTATATTATTTTATCCCAACAGTTTTTCAGCTGCAGTACCTAGCTGTTTACCCGCACTACTCCGCAATATTGCCCGCATTCTCGGCAATCTACATGTGTATGTCATTTATCTGAACTCGTTGATGTACGCAGCCTGCCAGCTTTCACTACCCGATATAGTTAATACACTTGATCCTAAGCGATGTACAGCTAACCTTGATCTCAAAGATTGGCCGGATAATTTCTCACACGCACTCAAGACCGCCGCAACCTTTTATGGCTTTTTATTAAAAGAAAAAAAATCAGTTGGCACCTTGATAGAGAATTTTACTGATGTTGAAGCGGCGCTCAATATGGGTAAAATTGAACAAAAGCTTTTACCACCAATTTACCTACAATTGCTGTTTGATGTATTTAATATTTATGTGAATAAACTCTCACATTTGAGGCAAGCACCAAGCGATGAGTTTTCAGAATTATTGGATTATATCGCTAACAAATACCGGCACCCCGGTATACATTTTTTGTATTACCGCATTGGTGCAGGCTTAGTTACACAATTTGATCCCGCGGCGATTCGCCCTAACCTTGGTAAACTACTACTAGCCGCGGAGAAAGGCCATAACCAAGCTATTGATGTGCTTGCTAAATATCATCCAACACCTGGGGATAAACAATACTACCAAGGCGTGTTGACCTTCATCGCAAATGATTTGACTGAGCTCGACTTAGAGGACAGAACAGCTTTTCGGATTGTTGCTCGCCATGACCCGACGGCAGTTCTCAATAAGCCAGATGATAACGAGTGCGTTATTCTATAACTTATGTGCTGTATACCACTTGACGCCCTGCTATATTACGCTATCATTTAATGATAAATGAATACTATCACTATCCCTACCCGCTGGACTGACATGGACATGTATAAACATGTGAATAATCGTCAGTACTTTAATTACATGACAGAAACTCGTTTGCACTATTCAACAGAATCATTTCCTGTTGTCGATTTAGGCTGTACGTTTAAGCGTGGGTTGGTTTACCCAGAAGTAGCGACAGTGAAGCAACAGCTGGTTGCAATCGAAGGTGAACAATTCACTTTATTTTATGAAATTTCTGATGCAGAGCAGCAACTAGCTGCCGCAGGATTTATGACACTTATTAACAAGCCCAACATTGATGTGGTTGCGACATTTGGTGCAATGACTGATGACATCGCATTGCCCGATTGGGAATTCGATGATAACGTCCATGTGATCAATACCATTGATATGCCATTGCGTTGGACTGATGTCAATGACGACCAACAGGTTGATGCGGCGTTCTTTGTGGATACCACCGGTGAATCGCGGGTGAATTTATTGCAGGGGCGTGACTTGGCAGAGCAACACCATTTTTATGTGTTAGCTGGGCGGGCTAAAGTGCATAAACGCATCCCCTATCCCTGCACGTTTCGCTTAGAACAAGGTTTAATCAATATTGGTAAAACTAGCTTCGTCTTTGCTTATCGCTATATGCTGAATGATACCTGTTACGCCACTGCGACGGCAAAAATGGTCTGTGTTGATAAAACATCGTTGCGCCCTACGGCTGTGCCCAATGAGTTGCGTGATTTGAAACAATGAGTTAGGATTAGTGAAATGGATAGAATGCATGGATCCTGCGGTCAAGCCGCGGGATGACGGGTACTCTGTCATTGTGCGAGAAGATAAACACTCTGTCATCCCGCGGCTTGACCGCGGGATCCAAGAAAGCAGTAGTGCGTATCACATAAGTCCTGTCAACCACACTCGGAGTACAAGCAATGGTTAAAATGAATCACATTCTTACGTTTACCTTAGTGGTCGAATATAATAGTTTTATTGGTGCGGCGAAATACCTTAATGTGTCCAAAGCCACGGTTAGCAAACAAATTGCCGATTTAGAATCGGAACTTGGCGCACAATTGTTGACGCGTACGACGCGCCGCATTGCTTTAACAGATGTCGGGCAAGCCTATTACAACCATTGTAAAAGCGTGCTCGCGCAATTAGATGAAGGCCATAAAATCATTGACCAAATGAATGATGAGCCGGTCGGACAACTGAATATTCACAGTGGTACTGTGTTTGCAAATACATTCTTATTACCTCATATCAATAAATTTATAAAGGCGCATGATAAGCTATCGATTAGTTTGTATATTTCTGATCGCAAGCCCGACATCAACAAAGAAGAAATCGATATTTTAATTGGTGTTTCAAATAAAACAGAAATCAGCCTGTCACGCCGAAAATTGCATGACGTACGTCATATTCTCTGTGCTGCACCGGGTTTTATCAAAAAACATGGCGAGCCCCATTTGCCACATGATATTGTTAACTATCCTTTTGTCGGCCATACATCACGTGGCAATCCTAACCCTATTTTGTTTAAAAATGATGAGAAGGTATATGTGAAACCTACTCTCATGGTTAACACTAGTTATGCCATGACAAAAGCAACCATAGAAGGTGTCGGCTTAGGTTGGTTACAAGAAGAAAATTCTTATGTGCAAAAATCGATTAAAAAAGGCAAGCTTGTCGAGCTATTACCTAAAAATCGTGAGCCCACTTTCCCGTTATATGCCTATTACCGTGAAAGTGATGCCAAACAACCCAAAGTGATCACGTTTTTAGACTTCATCACACAACTTGTTAAAAAATAAATGGACCCGATTCACTATTGCCGTCAACAAGTCGCACCGCTAGGTTCTGCTATCGATTACAGCGTGCGTTATCTCAATGATGACAAAGCTAATGCTGTCATCGCGCTTTATGCGTTTCAGCACGCCATGCATGATATCAAAGCGAAATGCACAGACCTGAGCATTGCAGATGCTAAGCTAACCTGGTGGCGCAATGAAATTGATTTAGTTTACACGGGCAAGCCCAATCATCCTGTCGCACAGGCATTGAATGACATAGTGACAGCCTTTAGCTTACACCAGCAACGTTTCGACAACATCATCAATGCGACGGAATCGGATTTACATCATCCTGATACTGTGCATTGCACAGGTGAAATGCAGCTATTGATTAGCCAAGTGTTGGGCTTTAGCTATGATAAGACGTTAGAGTATGCCAAACAATTAGGGTTAGGATTAGAGTATGCGGCTATTGGTGATACTACATTAGCTAGGCAACATTTAAGTAACGCTCAAACAACCTTACCCATTATTGATCATAAAACACAATTTCCAGGGTTAATCATGGCTGCTATTACTCAACGTTTATTAATCAAACCTCGCATCACGCCACTACGTATGTGGTGGATAGCTCGTCGTTTACGCCGTCACGCATGAACTTGCAATTTTTAATAGTATCGCTTGGGTAGCATGAGGGGCTGCAATGGTGACCATTACCTGCTGCTGCATCCATTGTATTTGTGCAGGGAAATAATCACCCATCGCATGCCCAGCGGTATAATAATATTTAACACCATTTTGCTTAATTATTTGTGTGATCACTTTACCATCACGATCTTTTAGCATGCGAGGCTGAGCATGCACTAATGCCTGCACATAGCCTAAGCTACAATATTTTGCACCATGGCAAGTGGATGTAGCATCAACATTGATGACATAACCATTAGGAATGATTTCGGCATAAGCGTAGTAAGCAGTTTTACGTTTAGGCAAGTAACTGGGGATAACAATCGGTAATTTTGTTTTAGCCTGCAAGGTTGCAACCGCTTGCTCTAAGTTATAGAGTACACTGCTAGTTGGCACAACCTTCTGCTCAGCACAGGCTGACAAACTTATCATTAAACAGCCCAACAAGCTTAATTTAGTCAGTATTTTCATCGGGCAACTCCTGTAAATCATCTAAGCCTTTAAAATCAAACAAACGACTATCCATCAATTGGCTGGCGCGAATGTTTTGAATTGCACTCAACAAATTACTCGGCACTTTGGGATTGTCTTCTGCCAATTTATCAATCAACTTACGCACTTTAACACGGGTTAAGTTATCTTGCGAACCGCATAGATTACAAGGAATGATGGGGTATTGCTGCTCTTTGGCGTATTCAATGATATCAGCCTCTTGGCAGTAGGCTAAGGGGCGAATGACGATATGTTTTTTATTGTCTGATAATAATTTGGGTGGCATGGATTTGGTTTCACCACTGTAGAGCATGGTCATCAGTACTGTTCGGATCATGTCGTCACGATGGTGACCTAAGGCAATTTTATTGAAGCCATGTTCTTCGGCGTAGCGATAGATAATGCCACGGCGTAGGCGTGAGCATAATGAGCAATAGGTTTGGCCTTCGGGGATTTTTTCTTTAACGATAGAATAAGTGTCTTTGGTGATAATGTCGTAGGGGATATCACGACTTTCAATCCACTCACGCAACTTGCCATCATCCCAACCGGGTTGTGATTGATCGAGGGTGAAGGCTTGAATGTAAAATTTTTTGTTGGTTTTGAGTTGGAGTTTGTGCAATAAGGTCAACATGGTAAACGAATCTTTACCGCCGGATAGGCATACCATGACCCGATCGCCGGTTTTGATCATGCTGAAATCAGCAATGGCTTTGCCGATATAGTGTAAGAGCTTTTTTTCGTATTTGGAGTCGGTCATAATTTCAGGGTATCGTTAAGATTAAGGATTAAAATTATAGCATTAATATACTTAAATCCATTGATAAAGATACCCCCCTCATCTGCCCAAGGCCATCTTTTCCCTGCGAGGGCGTTGTTGAATAAATCAATTTTTTCAGCTCCGTCATCCCGCGGCTTGACCGC
>CAXBIY010000015.1:0-39748 GCA_963975985.1 uncultured Gammaproteobacteria bacterium | reverse complement strand
GAGATTCTTCGTTTGGAGATTCTTCGTTTGGAGATTCTTCGTTTGGAGATTCTTCGTTTGGAGATTCTTCATCCGAAGATTCTTCGTTTGGAGATTCTTTACCCGAAGATTCTTCAGACGAAGCTACACTCTCATCAAGAGCATTACTAATTGTCGCATCATCGGCAGTCACTATCGATACAGGCAAGTTAGCGGTTGTTATGCTCTCAATAGATGTGAAACTAGGAATGCTGCCACCGACGGTTTGTGTTGTTGCCGCATCATCAGAAATAAATCGTGATTGATACACACCTGCTGTTGTGATGGAAGCCGGGTCGTAATTACCAAGAGCGGTTTCATAATCAAGCTGTGTATTGCCATATTGATTTGATACAGTATGATCACTTGCTTCTGATTGTACTTGAGTCGCATCATCTGATTCCATGGCATCAACAAGACTGTTACCACTCTTTAACGGTTCTAACGTATCAGCATCTGCTGCATCAGCATTGGATGTGGATGAACGAAAGAAGAATAATGGTGTCAGCATAAACCCCACCAACAAAGCGGATTGAGGAAATAGTTTTTTCCCTTCGGTGAGTTTAGCTTTAGCGAGCTGCTTGAGATGTTGTAACGTTTGCTTATCCATAAGTACGTATCTTTATATAATGTGTGTTACTTATGAGTATAGACAAAGTTTCACATTATGTACAACTCATACGCCCATATTTGCTATCATTATGGCAATAAAGCCCCCTTCTAATTGTATTTTTTAGCAAATGGGTTACACTTAAAAAAATTGAACCTGTTCACAAACGGATAAGTGATGAATATTCAGCCCGAATCACCTTTAAAAACGGCCCTCCAGCTTTCACGTAAGGCATTGATTTATGTGGGAATATTCAGTTTGTTCATCAATTTACTCATGTTGACTGTACCTATCTATATGCTACAGATGTACGATCGCGTACTCGCCAGCCAAAGTACCAACACTTTACTTTATTTAACCATTATTGCGGTTATGGCACTTTTTATCATGACATTACTGGATGTGCTCCGATCGCGCGTATTAGTGCGGGTTAGCCACTGGATTGACAATTATCTCAGCCCAACAGCCTTCAAGCGAATGGGCTTCAATATATTACGAGGGAATGGTTATGGCGCTAATGCGCTTAAAGATATCGGCAGTGTACGCCAGTTTTTGGGCGGGCAAGGCATTTTTTCATTATTTGACGCGCCATGGGTACCTATCTATTTGCTCGTTATTTTTATGTTGAATCCAGTTTTGGGGATTATTGCGACCATTGGTGCCATCATTCTATTTGTTATTGCAACGGTTAACGAATTTCTCACCCGCTCGTTACTTTCTGAAGCTAATAAGCAACAAATGGAAAATGATGACCACATAGGCACAACTTTACGTAACATTGAGGTTATTCATGCACTAGGCATGTTGCCGGCTTTGCTCAAGCGCTGGTCACCTAAAAATGAACGTGTACTAAAACTGCAAACGGTTGCTAGTGATCGTGCCGGTAGTTTACTATCCATGTCTAAATTCGTGCGCATGATGTTACAAGTTTTATTACTGGGTATTGGTGCATTATTGGTGATTAAGCAACAGCTATCCCCGGGTGCGATGATTGCCGCATCAATTATTATGGCCCGCGCATTACAACCTGTTGAGCAAGCAATTGGCACTTGGAAACAATTAGTCGGTGCCCGCCAATCGTATAAACGTTTGAGTATTTTCTTACTGCAAACACCTGAAGATATTCAAGGCACACAGTTACCACCTATCGAGGGTGAACTTAGCTTTGAACATATTATTTATGTGCCACCACACGCAGACAAACCCATCTTGCGAGACATTCACTTCAAGGTAAACGCCGGTGAAATTGTTGCCCTCGTCGGACCATCTGGATCAGGAAAATCCACGTTAGCCCGCTTAATTATGGGTATTTGGCAACCTACTAAAGGTCATGTCCGTGTTGATGGCGCTGACGTTGCCAGTTGGAACCGTGATGATTTTGGTAAACAAGTTGGTTACTTACCTCAAGATGTCGAATTATTTGATGGTACGGTAAAAGATAATATCGCTCGCTTTGATGATGACGCCACTGATGAAGACATCATCGCCGCGGCCAAATTAGTTAACGTACACGATATGATTTTACATTTACCACAAGGTTATGAAACCAAACTCACACCTTATAATCTATCGGGTGGCCAACGCCAACGTATCGCCCTTGCGCGTGCAGTTTATCGCAATCCTAAATTACTCATTCTTGATGAGCCCAACTCCAGCTTAGACCGTGACGGTGACACATCGCTTGCCCAAGCTATTAAAATATTACAAAAACAAGGCTCAACGGTTGTGCTTGTTTCTCATCGTCAAAGCATTGTTTCTATTGTTGACAAAATATTTGTGTTGCAAAATGGTGCTCCTCAATTTTATGGTCCTCGCGATCAAGTGCTTGCCAAGTTACACGAGCTAACAGCAGGAGGTACTGATGAAAATTAAGCAATCCATCGTCTCTTGCTGGCAACGTACTCAAGCTTGGTTTGAAAAACGTTTTTCAAAACACATCGAAGAATCAAACAATAACGATGATGCCGAACTAGTAGAGCTGAACACAGCTCCCGAGCCACCCGTCAAAAAATTGCGTCAATTTGGTGTCCTCACTTTGGTTATATTTTTTGGTGGCTTTGGTATGTGGAGCCTTCTCACCACATTAGAAACAGCAGCCGTTGCACCGGGTGTTATTACCGTTGATTCACAACGCCAAATTATCGAACATCTCGAAGGTGGTATAGTCAATAAAATTTATGTGCGTGATGGTGATGTCGTTAAGCAGGGTGAAACCTTAGTTAAACTCGACGACACGCGTGCTAAAATTGCTTATGAATTATCTCACACTGAAGTCAATGCCCTCTCTGCCTTATCCGCTCGCTTAGAAGCCGAACTCAGTAATGCTAATACCGTGCATTTCCCTGAAAGCTTAATGGCACAAATGTCTGATCCTGCGGTCGAGAAACTCGTTGGCAGCCAAGAGCGTATCTTTCAAGCGAATCTCAAAGCACGCGTTACAAAAGGAAAAATATTAGAACAACGTAAAGGCCAGTTAGAACAGCAAATTATAGGCTTCCAAGCGCAACTCACCTCTCAAGATTTACAACTCAAGTATATTAAAGAAGAAACTGAGGCCGTTGCTTATTTAGAAAAAAAACGACTCATCGAACGACCTCGCCTACTCGCGCTCTTACGCGAACAAGCTAAATTAAATGGTAACCGTGGTGACATCACCAGTAACATTGCCAAAACCAGACAACAAATTGGTGAAACAGAATTAGAGATTTTAACCTTTGAAACAAACAACACCAAAGAAATGCTAACCGAGCTGCGCGAAACCAATAAATTATTGGGCGATGAAATTGAAAAAGAAAAAGTAGCCGATGATACATTACGACGCACCAACGTTGTTGCGCCTGTTTCTGGCACCGTCGTTGATTCTAAAGTCGCAACCGTCGGTGGTGTGATATCACAAGGTGAAGTACTCATGCATATCGTACCTAACGATGATGCGCTGGTTATTGATGCTAAAATTAACCCGCTGGATGTTGATTCAGTGCACCCTGGCCTACAAGCTAAAGTGCAGCTATTGGCGTTTAAACAGCGTAATACGCCTATGCTAATCGGTAAGGTAGAACGTATCTCTGCTGACGTCATTCAAAATGAACAAACAGGTGAAGCTTATTATCTTGCTCGCATCGTGATTCCCGTGAAACAGCTGGCACGCTTACAGAACAAACTGCTACACCCCGGGATGCCAGTGCAAGTGATGATTATCATTGATAATCGAACACCGTTTAGCTATTTCGTCTCCCCGATTGTTGATAGCTTTGACAAAGCATTTAGAGAAGAATAGCCAGTAACACCCTGCTTCACACAGATAATTGTCCAAATTCCGTTCGATTCGTGCGATATATCTCAATACATGCACAGATAAACTCACCTCGTCAAACATTGTCAAATACATGGTCTATACTCAATTTAACATTAACAGAAGGAGTTTGTTATGAGCTTACAACAGGAATTGACTGCACAGCGCGCAGCACTATTGCCTAATGGCGACACCCTCGTTAATTTTAAACAAGCGATTAGCGACGTTCATAACTTAGAACTTGATACTGTAACCAATACAACCAGTGATAATGACGATATTTATGCCGCATTTGCGTACGAAGGCAGTGATATAGATATTACGGGCTTAAATATTGCTGACGATGGTGGTTATGGGTTTTAAGGACCATCATTCTGCTGGCGCAGGAATCAACACTTCTCTGGCACCATTCGATTCCATTGGTGTGACCATGCCTTGGGCTTCCATTTCTTCAAGAATTCTAGCGGCACGGTTATAGCCTATTTTTAAGCGACGTTGTACGCTAGAGATAGATGCTCGTCTCGTTTCTGCGACAATTTTAACGGCATCATCAAACAAGGCATCTAAATCATCACCGCCTTCTCCACCGCTAATAGGCACACCTGTGTCACTAATATTTTTATTGCCTTCTAATACTTCATCTAAATAGCTGGGCGATCCACGTTCTTTTAAATCATGCACCACGTTATGGACTTCTTGATCGGCGACAAAGGCGCCATGTACACGAGTAGGTTCTTTGCCAGTTGGCATATAAAGCATGTCACCGTGCCCCAATAATTGCTCTGCACCGGCCTGATCGAGGATGGTGCGTGAATCAATGCGTGATGATACTTGGAAGGCGATACGCGTTGGGATATTGGCTTTAATTAAGCCGGTAATCACATCGACGGATGGACGTTGCGTGGCTAGAATTAAATGGATACCGGCCGCACGTGCTTTTTGTGCGAGGCGTGCAATTAACTCTTCAACTTTTTTGCCCACCACCATCATCATATCGGCAAATTCATCGACGACAATCACAATACTAGGTAGGACTTCTAATTCTGGCGCTTCACCTTCTGCGACTTTCGGCCAAGCAGGATCGGGAATCGGTTTTTTAGCTTCTTTCACTTTAGTATTGTAACCCGCCAAATTACGCACACCTAAAGCTGCCATCACTTTATAACGTCGGTCCATCTCACCAATAGCCCAGCGTAAGGAATTAGCCGCATCTTTCATATCGGTAATCACAGGCGTTAATAAATGTGGAATGTCATCATAGATCGAAAGCTCTAACATTTTTGGGTCGATTAAAATCAAGCGCACTTCATCAGGCGTGCCTTTATATAATAAGCTTAATAACATCGCATTCACACCGACGGATTTACCTGAACCTGTAGTACCCGCGACTAATAGATGCGGCATTTTCCCTAAATCCACGACAACAGGATGGCCAGCAATGTCTTTGCCTAAGGCTAAACTTAAAGCTGATTTAGATGCTTCAAATTCTTGTGATTCTAACACTTCACTCAAGCGCACAATTTCACGGTTTTCATTGGGGATTTCTAAACCAACATAAGATTTCCCGGCAATGACTTCCACAATACGTACGCTAATCACCGATAATGAACGCGCTAAATCGCGCGACAAGCTGGTTAGGCGACTCGCTTTCGTACCGGCAGCTAAATCTAATTCAAAGCGCGTAATCACCGGACCAGGATAGACAGCCACAACATTCGCCTGCACGCCAAATTCTTTTAATTTTGATTCTAATAAGCTAGAAAGATTTTGTAACACTTCTTTAGAAAAAGCGGGGTCTTTCGATTCTTTCGCGCGCTCTAATAATGATAAAGGTGGCAGTGACGCAAACTCTGGACTTTCGAACAATTTACCCTGACGTTCTTTCTGCGCACGCACACTCGGCTGAATCATATTCACTTGCGGCTCAGCAATGATCGGTTTGCGTTCACTGACAGCTGCTTGCACAGGCTGAGGTGCAGGAACAGCAATGAGTGGTGTAGGTTTGCGCTTAGGTTTAGGGGCTTGCTCTGCACGCTCGGCTTTCGCTTCACGACGTTCCAACCATTTATCAAGTACCCAATAATAAAAATCGACAGCCCGATCTTTCACCCATACCGCGGCAATAATCGTGTAATGGCCCACATGATCGGTAACGGTAAACCATGACATACCGGTGGCTAACGTAACACCTGCTAAAACAAAGGCAATTAAAATTAAACTGGTGCCTGTGAAATTTAATGCACCGGTTAAACCTGGGCCAATGAGTTGTCCGAGTATGCCGCCAGCACTATAAGGTAGGTAACTAGGTGATGCGTTAACGTGCAAACTAAATAAGCCACAAGCACCACACAATAACAATAAGAAACCAAAGCTACGCAACGCCAACACCCAATAATTACGCTCATGCGCATCCGAGTCATTACGTTGGCGAAACACTAACCAGCCACCATAAACAAAACCGATGGGAAATAAGTAAGCGATGTAACCAAAGCAATATAACATGAAATCGGCCAACCAAGCACCAATGGCTCCGCCCGCATTTTGAGTGGCTGTACCGATGTCGCCAGTATTCGACCAACCCGGATCACTCGGCGCGTAACTCACTAATGATAATAAAACAAAAATGGCAATAGCCGCTAGGCCAATGAAAATACCTTCAACAATATGTCGTCGCACCTGGCTTGTGACATCAAATTTAGATTGTTTATTTTTTGCTTGTTTCAAACTGGTCTCTCTCGTTCAAAATTTAACCATGACGGTTTGGTGTGTGTAGTTTAACTATGATAGCATCTCTGCCAGTTACAACAAAGTAGAGAACAACAACCATGTCACATCACCGTTTAGTTATTTTAGGTTCTGGCCCTGCCGGTTATAGCGCTGCCGTTTACGCCGCTCGCGCCAATTTAAATCCTGTCATCATCGCCGGCATGCAACCCGGTGGGCAGCTCACCACCACCACAGACGTCGACAATTGGCCTGGCGATAATGATGGCGTACAAGGGCCCGAACTCATGACGCGTATGTTAAAACATGCCGAACGGTTTGATACAAAAATCATTAACGACCATATTAATCAAGTTGATTTACAACAACGCCCTTTTCAATTACAAGGTGATAGTGAAAGCTATACCTGTGATGCTTTAATCATTACCACAGGCGCTACTGCGAAATATTTAGGTTTGGATTCTGAGCAAGCATTTATGGGTAAAGGTGTTTCGGCTTGTGCGACGTGCGATGGTTTCTTTTATCGCGATAAAGCTGTTGCCGTGATTGGTGGTGGTAACACGGCGGTTGAAGAAGCATTATATCTTTCAAACATTGCTAGCCATGTCACAGTCGTGCATCGACGCGAGGCCTTTCGCTCTGAAAAAATATTAAGTGACCAATTGCTAGCGAAAGCAAAAAATAGCAATGTCAGCATTGAGTGGAATCACACACTTGATGAAGTGCTAGGTGATAAAATGGGTGTAACTGGCATGCGAATCAAAAGCACGACTGATGGTGCAACTAAAGACATCGATGTTCATGGTGTATTCATCGCGATTGGTCATCAACCTAACACGGGTATTTTTGACGGCCAAGTGGATATGGAAAATGGCTATATTAAAGTTAACAGTGGCTTGCAAGGTAATGCTACTGCAACGAGTGTTGAAGGTGTATTTGCTGCTGGCGATGTTATGGATCATGTTTACCGACAAGCCGTGACTTCTGCAGGAACCGGTTGTATGGCAGCATTGGATGCTGAGAAATATTTAGATGCATTAGGAGAATAAACGTGTCACATCCTATTAATCTTATTGGTTATTCCGTTGGCTTGGGTGCTGGCGATCGTGGTTGTGCTTACGGCCCTATCGCACTGCAAGAATTTAAATACATGGATACGTTGTTAAGTAAATATAACAATGTCCATTGGCAAACAACTATCAAACCGAAAGATCGCAATGTGCCAGCTTCTGACATACCAACAATTGTTGATGTTTCAACACGTTTGGCTGAAGCGACGCAACAGGCACTCACGAATAAAGAATCATTTATTACCGTAGGAGGCGATCACTCTTCTGGCATCGGCACTTGGAGTGGTGTGCATAATGTCTTACGCGACAAAGGTTCCTTTGGTTTAATTTGGTTTGATGCTCATCTCGATGCCCACACACATGACTCTAGTCCTTCAGGCAATATTCACGGTATGCCGGTTGCCTGCTTATTGGGTCATGGCGACCCAGCATTAACGTCAATCTTAAACGACGAACCTAAAGTACTACCCGAAAATTTAGTGATGATTGGCATCCGCAGTTATGAACCCGGTGAAAAAGCCTTACTCGAAGCGATGGGGGTACGCATTTATTACATGGAGGAAGTACTTGAGCGTGGAATGGCTGTCGTATTCGCCGAAGCATTAAACATCGTGCAAACCAATACCGTTGGTTTTGGTATTAGTATTGATATAGACGGTGTTGATTGTGCAGAAGCACCCGGCGTTGGCACACCAGAAAGTAACGGTGTTAAAGCACAAGACTTACTTGATTGCTTGCCCAGCTTACGTCAGCAACCGAACTTTATTGGTGCCGAAGTTGTAGAGTTCAACCCTAATTTAGATGATAAAACTAATATGACAGCCACCCTTGCTGTCGACATCATAGAACAATTAATTAAAGTGGAGAATAACGATGAATAACTCTATGCAACTCGAAGAACAATACGGTGCCCACAACTACCACCCTCTACCTGTCGTATTAGTTAAAGGTGAAGGTCCTTATGTCTGGGATGATCAGGGTAAAAAATATCTTGATATGATGAGTGCATATTCCGCTGTCAGTCATGGTCATTGTAACCCTCGTTTGGTGCAAGCCTTAACGGATCAAGCCAATCAATTAACGATTGTGTCTCGTGCTTATTACACCGACAAACTCGGTGCATTTTTGAAAAAAGCCTGTGACATGACAGAGCAAGACATGGCGTTGCCAATGAACACTGGCGCTGAAGCCGTAGAAACCGCAATTAAAGCGGCGCGCAAATGGGCTTACACTGTGAAAGGTGTTGCCGACGAGCAAGCGGAAATAATTGTCGCTAACGGTAACTTTCACGGTCGCACCACGACGATTGTCGGGTTTTCATCTGAAAAAGCGTATCAAAAAGGTTTCGGTCCCTTTACACCCGGCTTTAAATTAGTTGATTACGGTGATGTCGATGCACTAGAAGCGGCGATCACACCGAACACGGCTGCGTTTTTAGTTGAACCGATTCAAGGTGAAGGCGGTATCGTCATTCCACCCGCAGGTTATTTGAAAAAGTGCAAAGCCTTATGTGAAAAACATAACGTGCTATTAATTTGCGATGAAATCCAAACGGGCCTTGGCCGTACCGGGAAATTACTCGCTTGCCAACATGATGATGTGACACCTGATGGTTTGATTTTAGGTAAAGCCTTGGGCGGCGGCATGTTAGCCGTTTCCATGTTTTTATCGCGTAAAGATGTCATGGATGTTTTCACTTACGGTTCACATGGCAGTACATTCGGCGGTAATCCTTTATCATCAGTCGTCGCACTTGAAGCGTTAAATATTATTGAAGAAGAAAAACTTGCCGAACGTTCACATGAACTGGGTGAATACTTCATGGCAGAGTTACGAAAAATTAACAACTCCGCCATCAAAGAAATACGTGGTAAAGGTTTGTTTGTCGGTATTGAGTTTCATCCGAATCAATTAGATGCGCGCGATGTCTGCTTGCAGCTGATGGACAAGGGTATTCTGAGTAAAGAAACTCATGCGACTGTTGTGCGCTTAGCACCGCCACTTGTTATTACGAAAGAGCAATTGGATGATGCGTTGGAAATCATTAAAGAAGTATTAGTGTAGGGTGGATAAAAGTTCGGCTGAAAGCCGGATAGTTCCACCATTTATAACAAAGCCAATGCCGCTGGTGGATATGTCCAAGCTCCGCTTGAACTTTTATCCACCCTACAAAACGAGAAACAATCATGCCAAACAAACAAAACATGTTAGAACAAGCGCAAGCCGTGATGCAAAATGCTTACAGCCCTTACTCTAAATTCAAAGTCGGTTGCTGCATTCGAACGGATAAAAATAATTACTATGCCGGTTGCAATGTTGAATGTGCATCTTACAGCATCACATCATGCGCTGAATCATCGGCCATTTGCCAAATGGTCAGCGCGGGTGAAACGAACATTGCCGAAGTGCTTATCATCAGCACCGGCGAAACACCCTGCCCACCTTGTGGTGCCTGTCGACAATATATTCGTGAATTTGCGAGTGATGACACACCGATACATTGTTATGGTCAAAATGGTGAATCGATGACAATGACGCTTGGGGCGTTGTTACCGGCTTCATTTGGTGGGACACACTTCATTTAATGTCGATTTGCTGGCTGTGTCAGCGCTTAATTTGGCCCTTATCCGCTCTTTCGGGCCACCCTCCCCCGATAACCGAGAGAAGGGTCAATCAGGATCCTTGCCATTTTGGCTAAAATCAGGCAAAATTCGGCCCAATTACTAACTAAAAGGTCACAAGTGTCCAAACTCAATCCAAACCAAGTCTTAAATGATGCCGCAGGTGGCAGAAAAAAACGCAAAAAACGCAAGAAGCCTGAGCGTGCAGGCGTTGAGCCCAAGGAAAAAGATGAGATTGAAATGGAAGGTGTGGTCACAGATAAGCTGCCAAACACCATGTTTCGGGTTAAATTACTCGATATGAGCACCGAAGAGAAAGACTATATCATTGTCGCCCATATCTCTGGCCGTATGCGTAAAAATTACATTCGCATCCTCCCTGGTGATAAAGTCATGGTCGAAATGTCACCATACGACCTCACCAAGGGTCGAATTGTCTATCGCGACAAAAATTAAGCAAATCTTCTCGCATTATTGCCAGATTCTGTTATGATCTCGCTTGTCCTGGTAATGCATTTTAAGATCCCGTTTTCGTTGGTTCCTGAAATAGCTACTTGATGACTTAACAACTGAAATAGGAATCTATAAAATGTCTATGAAATTATATGTTGGCAACTTGCCATTCGATACTAGCGAAGCTGATTTACACGAAGCTTTTTCTGAATACTTAACTGATAGCGAAAGCTTAAACGACGATGCTGTGAAAATCATTCACGATCGTGAAACTAAACGCTCTAAAGGTTTTGGTTTCGTTGAAATGCCTAGCACTGAAAGTGGCGAAGCTGCAATCAAAGGTATGGACGGTGAAGACTTCAATGGTCGTACATTGAAAGTGAACGAAGCACGTCCACAAGAAAAAAGAGATGACCGCCGTAGCAACAGCAAGTGGTAATTTTTTATTCGTAAAAAAAAGCCCGAATTTATTCGGGCTTTTTTTTGTCTTTTGTTTCGGGAAAACTACCCTTTTGCTTCT
Source organism: uncultured Gammaproteobacteria bacterium (assembly GCA_963975985.1). Classification (GTDB taxonomy): domain Bacteria; phylum Pseudomonadota; class Gammaproteobacteria; order JABDGN01; family JABDGN01; genus CAXBIY01. The sequence goes on along the minus strand of CAXBIY010000015.1, from coordinate 28,440 downwards.
TCTGCCGTTTGCTTTTCTTTAATCGTAAATTTAAACTCATCTTTTACAACATCAATCATGACTTCACTGCCTGCTTTGAGTTTACCAAACAGTAATTCTTCAGCTAACGGTTTTTTCAGTTTCTCTTTAATCAAACGCGCCATAGGTCGAGCCCCCATTAATGGGTCGTAACCATTTTTAGCTAACCAATCCCGAACCGCTGGTTTCGTTTTCATCGACACTTTTTGTTCTTCCATACGCACTTCTAAATCCATTAAGAATTTACCCACAACATTGCGCACCATTTCTTCACTGAGTGGGTCAAATTGTACAATAGCATCTAAACGATTACGAAACTCCGGTGTAAATACACGTTTCAAATCATTCATACTATCGGTACTGTTATCTTGCTCGGAGAAACCAATGGAAGTTTTTTGTAACGACTCAGCACCTGCATTCGTTGTCATAATTAAAATAACATGACGGAAATCCGCTGTGCGGCCATTATTATCCGTTAAGGTTCCATTATCCATCACTTGCAACAACAAGTTATAAATATCAGGATGAGCTTTTTCAATTTCATCCAACAACAAAATACAGTAAGGATTTTGATTGATATCTTCTGTTAATAAGCCACCTTGTTCATAACCCACATAACCAGGAGGTGAACCAATTAAACGCGACACCGCATGCGATTCCATATATTCTGACATATCATAGCGAAGCAACTTAATGCCCATCACATTTGACAATTGTCGTGCAACTTCGGTTTTACCGACCCCCGTTGGACCAGTGAAAATAAATGAACCTACCGGCTTATTAATATCATTTAAACCTGAACGTGCAGTGCGAATAGCTGATCCCAATGCGTCGATCGCTTTGTCTTGGCCATATACCAACATTTTCAAATCACGCGTTAAGTTACGCAACATTTTTTGATCTGTGGTTGACACACTTTTCGCTGGCACACCTGCCATTTTCGCGACAACAGTTTCAACCTCACTCACGCCAATAATTTTTTTGCGTTTATTCTCGGGCAATAATTGTTGTGCCGCACCCGCTTCATCAATCACATCAATGGCTTTATCCGGCAATTGGCGATCGGTAACATAACGGTTGGATAATTTCGCTGCCTGCTTTAATGCAGGGAAAGAATATTTCACATTATGATATTCTTCGTAGAAATGTTTCAAGCCCAATAGGATATCTACCGATTCACGTACGCTCGGTTCTTTAACATCAATTTTATGGAAGCGACGCGCCAAGGCACGATCTTTTTCAAAGATTTGACGATACTCTTGGAAAGTTGTCGACCCCATACATTTCAATTCACCAGAAGCTAACATGGGCTTAATTAGATTAGAGGCATCCATCACTCCACCGGCTGCTGCGCCAGCACCAATAATATTATGGATTTCATCAATGAATAAAACAGATTTAGGATCTTTTTGTAGCTCATCCAACAATTGTTTCAAACGCTTTTCAAAATCACCACGGTATTTTGTGCCTGCCAATAAGCTACCTAAATCTAAAGAATAAATCGTGCATTCAGACATCACTTCTGGTACTTCACCATCAATAATACGCTTGGCTAAACCTTCTGCAATTGCTGTTTTACCCACACCGGCTTCACCCACGAGTAATGGATTATTTTTACGACGGCGACATAAAACTTGGATCGCTGTGGTAATTTCATTATTTCGCCCAACAACAGGGTCTATTTTTCCTGCTTTGGCTTTTTTATTTAAGTTTGTCGCATAGCTGCTTAATGCACTTTGCTCACCCGCTTGCTCATCTCCCATCGATTCAAACTCAATCGATGCTGATTGTTGTGGTTGTTGATCGAAACTTTTGTTGCCTTCTTGAGACAAGAAATTAATAACTTCCGCGCGTGTGATGTTTTCTTGATTCAGCAAATATACCGCTTCACATTCTTGCTCGCTAAAGATGGCCAACAATACATTAGAACCATTCACTTCCATTTGCCCTGTCGATTGCACATGGAAGACAGCACGTTGTAAAATACGTTGGAAGCCTAAGGTCGGTTGTGGATCTTGTGACAATGCATCATCAGCATACTTAGGTGTAGTCTCTTCAATATATTGCGTTAATTTTTCACGTAATATATCAACGTTTGCTTGGCAAGATGTTAACACGCTGAGTACCGTTTGATTCTCAAGTAATGCCAACAACAATTGCTCAACGGTCATGAATTCATAACGATGTTCACGGGCATATTTAAATGCCATGTTAATGGCTAATTCTAAATCCCTATCTAACATGGAGTGGCTCCTTTACTGTTGTTCATCGCTTCCATCGTGAATGTTAATTCACTACCAAGCTGCTCAGATACTTTGCATATTTGAGCAATCATGGTTTCAGCTATACCATGGGTGAATACACCGCAGCTTATTTTGCCGTCATTTTGCAATTGCTCGTACATTTCTTGTGCGGTATCAGGTGTCGCATCAAAAAAACGCTCAAAGATTGCTAATATTTTGTGCTCATCAACACTGTTATGATGTTTTAAAACCAGCTGATACAAGCCTGGCTTATGCGTTTGTTCAGTTTCTGTATGTGTTTTCGCCATATCTAATTTCCTTTCCCAAGATTATCTTATTCTATCGAATTTGAGACATTAAAAATACCCTGTTTATTAGTGTCGTCTCTGTCTATAATAGTAGACCAACATTGAGTATCTGCATGAAAAAATTTATCGCCCTTTTGCTGTTTGTTCCTTTATTAACACTTGCTGCGCAACAAGATAACAGTTGGTATCAAGTTGAGATTATTGTTTTCCAAAACACTAATCTTGCTAATATGAAAAACGAAGTTTGGCCACAAGATCCACCGTTGCCGAGTTTTAGAAACACGGTGACATTATCACCGGCTGCTTCAGTAACCGATATGACCAACCCAGTTGATTTTCAACTAGTACCGCAACAAGATTTCACCCTAAACAAGCAGGCAACTAAATTAGCGAGCAATACAGATTACAAAATATTAATTCACATGTCGTGGATGGAAAACATACCTAGCAATGGCAAAGCCATTCACATTTTTGGTGGCACCGCCTATGACAGTAATGGCAATGCCATACCTTATCCATCAGTGACACCACCGCAAGATGTGCAACAACTTCCAGCTGATGTTATGACGGCTCAAACATTAAGCCCAGATGTTTCTGATGATACATTAGCACCAGCAGCTTCAGCGATAAGTGATGAAACCTTATCACCCGCAGCATCAATTGATGCTAGTGATGATACCTTGTCACCTGCAGTCTCAAGTGATGCCGATGCAACCCTTAGCCCAGCAGCATCAACTGATGATGAACCGATGGTAACCGCCACTGTCATCCCCAGCAAATGGTCCATCGACGGTACCCTCAAGGTCAGCAAGCAACAGTATTTGATTTTACGCACCAACCTACTCTTCACTCTACCCACGGCTGAATTAGACGCAAACAACGCATCAACCTTTACAAGCTTTCGTTTGAAACAAGCTATCCGAATGCGCAGCAATGAACTGCACTACTTGGACAATCCCATGTTCAGTATGTTGATTCGCATTACGCCGGTGAAGATGCCTGAAGAAAAAAGCTAAATCGATAGAGTTCAAAAATAATTTTGTTGCTGGCTACGCCAGCCTTCTTGCTCACCCCTCATCCGGTCTGCGACCACTGTCTCCCGATTATCGGGAGACAGGCTCGAAGAGCCGAATGAGGGAAAAACAAGTGCTGGCGAGAAGCCAGCAAAACCTTACTAATCCAACAACATCTCAAACAACGCTCTGATGGCCATCGATTCAGCACCGATGGGTCGGCCAGGTTTGGCTTGAGTTGTTGCAGCCATGATATCGAAATGCATCCATGGCGTATCGTCACCGACAAATTCTTTTAGGAATAAAGCCGCTGTGATCGCGCCGCCGTAAGGTTCTTTGGAAGCATTGTTAATATCGGCGTATGGGCTATCAAGTAAGTGGCGATAACCTTTGTATAACGGTAAAGGCCAGATAGGATCGTCAAGCAAGTCACCGTATTCCATGGTCAACTCAGTCAGTTCAGGGCTGTTGCTAAACAGTGCGGCTATCTCTGTGCCGACAGCTGCGCGAGCAGCACCGGTTAAGGTTGCCATGTCGATGAGGACGTCAGGCTCTTCTTCTAATGCGTACGTGATGGCATCCGCTAATACAACACGACCTTCGGCATCGGTGTTGCCGATTTCGACGGTTAAGCCTTTGCGTGTATTGATCACATCACTCGGACGATAGGCATTACCAGAAATAGAATTTTCGACGGCGGACACTAACACGCGCAATTGCACGGGAATATTCGCTGTCATGATCATTCGAGCTAAGCCTAACACGTGAGCGGCGCCGCCCATGTCTTTGCTCATCATGATCATACCGGCAGGTGGTTTGATGTCTAAACCACCGGTGTCAAAGCATACGCCTTTACCGACCAATGTGATTTTTTTACCTTCGGTTCCCCATCGTAAATCAATTAAACGTGGTTCACGATCACTGGCTCGTCCGACAGCATGTATCGCTGGAAAATTTTGTTCGAGTAATTCTTCGCCAACGATGACATTACAGTCAGCAGAAAATTCTTCCGCCAAGGCTTCTGCACTTGCGGCTAATTCTTCAGGGCCCATTTGTTCAGGGCTAGTATTAATTAAGTCGCGGGTGTAGTAACAACCTTCGGTTACGGTTTTAATGTAATCGGCGTTATCGCGAATTTTTAATTTTGCAGGCTGGCGTTTCATTTTTTTATATTTGTCGAATTGATACGCACCTAATGCCCAGCCAATTTCAACATCAGTGTCGCCAAACAAACCGGCTTCATCTTCAATGTGATAATTACCTTTGGGTAATTTCAACGGTAAAGCGGCTAAAGAATAAATATCGATATTTTCCACACCTACAACGACTTTGCTTAACTCACCCTTCTCATTGAAAAGGTTAACGGAGTCGTGATCCGTCGCTTTAAAGTCAACCGTTGTAAGCTGGTTAAGGACGTTTTCAGGTTGAGCACTTAACCATTTTTTTAAATTTGATTTGCTGACAACTTCAATCGCGATAGTGGCTTTACTGGTAGTGAAACATTTCATGGTTTGGTCCTCGTTTTAAAGCTGTTAATGGTAGAGCTTCTCCTGTGGGCGAAGAGAAAGTTTATTTTAAGATAGTGAGCGCATCTACGTGAAACTCATTAAAACTTTCGGCAACACCGGCGTGGGTAATTTGACCAGTATGAACATTTAATCCATTACGTAAATGTTCATCGTCTAGCAATGCCTGCATATAACCCTTGTTCGCAAGCGCAATAATAAATGGTAATGTCGCATTATTTAACGCGAAGGTTGCTGTACGTGGCACCGCCCCCGGCATATTCGTCACACAATAATGAATCACATCGTTCACCAAATAGGTAGGCTCAGCATGCGTTGTCGGTTTGCTAGTTTCGAAACAACCGCCTTGATCGATGGCGACATCGACAATAACAGAACCTGGCTTCATGGTTTCGACCATGGCTTTTGTCACAAGCTTAGGTGCTGATGCACCCGGAATTAACACCGCACCGACTAACAAGTCAGCTTGAGCGGCATATTTTTCAATATTGAATTGGGTTGAGTAAACAGTATTAAGTTTCGAACCAAACTGCATATCTAACTCTTTTAAACGCGGTAGTGACATATCCACCACAGTAACATGTGCTTCCATACCCATGGCCATACGAATGGCATTCGTGCCGACGACACCACCACCCAACACCACTACATGTGCCGCTTCAACACCGGGTACACCACCTAATAATACGCCGTTACCACCTTGTGCTTTTTCTAAACAATGCGCACCGGCTTGAATAGACATACGACCCGCCACTTCACTCATGGGTGATAATAATGGCAATTGACCAAAACGATTGGTCACGGTTTCATAAGCGATAGCAATACAACCTGATTCTTGCAATAAACGGGTTTGTGCTTCATCAGCAGCCAAATGCAGATAGGTAAATAAGATCTGGCCATCACGTAACATTTTGCATTCACTGTGTTGTGGTTCTTTGACTTTCACAATCATGTCAGCACGTTTGAAAATTTCTTTTGCCGTGTTGATGATTTCCGCGCCAACATCAGTGTAATCTTCATCAGTGATACCAATGCCCATACCGGCTTCTGTTTCTACAATCACTTGATGACCATGGCTAATTAATTCAGCCACGCTAGATGGCACCATACCGACACGGTATTCGTGATTTTTAATCTCTTTTGGGACGCCGATTAACATTGTTGTTCTCCTTGGATTTGATGGGGCGTAAGATAACAAATAATGAGGCTTTGCGCGAGGATTTTGGCGAGGTTTGCAGGCCCTTATCGACCTCTTCATTCTTGTAGGGTGGTGAATCAAAGCGTGGATCATTATATCTCTATCTCTCTTCGGGAGACGTTGTTGAATCATTCCCCTGTAGGGTGGATAAAAGTGTGAGCGAAAGCGAATACATATCCACCAGGGCTCTATCATTAACCACTGCTGGTGGATATATCCGGCCTGCGGCCGAATTTTTATCCACCCTACAAGAAATAAAACCCATTAAAAAACCCGCGAAACCTGAAAGGTGACGCGGGCCGTTTGCTCTGCTAATCATTAAGGAGACTGATTTGCAGGTCCTATTATACTGACTGAAGCTTAACAAAAAATTAACAATCTGATGTTTTATCATACAGATTTATTTTGTTAGCTTACTTCAATAATTCATTGATTTGACGGACAAATCCAGCTGGATCATCTAATTTACCACCCTCAGCTAAAATCGCTTCACCTAACAGCACTTCGCTCAAGTTAGCGAATCGGCTATCGTCTTGCTCAGATTTCAAGCGTTGAATCAATTCATGCTCAGGATTCACCTCGAAGATAGGCTTAGTCGCAGGCATTTCTTGACCGGCTTGCTTGAACAGCTGCTGCATCTGCAAACTCATGTCATTATCGTTCATCACCACACAGGCAGGTGAGTCTGTTAAACGATGCGTAATACGAACATCGCTCACTTTCTCGCCTAAAGCCTCTTTTATTTGCTTGATAATACCTTCGAATTCCGTCTTAACTTCTTCATTTTTCTTTTCTTCTTCTTTATCTTCAACATCACCAAGGTTTAACTCGCCTTTCGCGACTGATTGCAATTTCTTGCCATCAAATTCGGTTAAGTGTGTGGTTACCCATTCGTCGATGCGGTCGGTTAGCAATAAGACTTCGATACCCTTCTTGCGGAAGACTTCCAAATGTGGGCTATTTTTAACCGCATTGAACGATTCACCGCTCAAGAAGTAGATAGTGTCTTGCTTGTCTTTCATGCGATCAACATAAGCTTCTAATGAAACATTTTGAACAGGTGTCTCAGAATTGGTTGAAGCGAAACGTAATAACTTGGCAATCTTATCTTTGTTCTCGCTATCTTCAACAATCCCCTCTTTCACGGCATTACCAAACTGTGCCCAGAATTCGGCATATTTTTCAGCATCTTTGCTCAGCTTTGTGATCATATCTAAACTACGTTTGATACAAGCACCACGGATTTTATCGACCACGGCGCTGCGCTGCAAAATCTCACGAGAGACATTCAATGGCAAGTCTTTACAATCGACCACACCCTTAATGAAACGCAAGTAGCGCGGCAAAAAGTTATCGGCTTCATCCATAATGAAAACGCGTTGGATGTATAATTTTAAACCATTTTTTTGCTCCATTTCGAACAAATCGAATGGTGCGCGAGCAGGTAAATACAATAATGTCGTGTAATCAAACTTACCTTCGACTTTATTATGGCTCCAGCTAGTCGGATCAGAATAATCATGTGAGATATGTTTGTAGAATTCTTTATATTCATCAGCACTAATATCAGCTTTTGATAGTGCCCATAATGCTTTTGCGTCATTAATGGTTTCATCTTCAGTGACATCCTTCATCGCTGGCATTTCGCCCTCTTTCGGCTCGCCGGCAGACTCATCAGGCACTTGCTTAGTGACTTTCATAACCACAGGTAAGTTGATGTGATCAGAGTATTTTTTAATGACTTCACGTAAGCGATGTTCGCTCGCGTATTCTTTTTCATCTTTCTTTAAATGTAAGATGATGTCAGTACCGCGAGTCGCTTTGTCGATGGTTTCAATGGTGTATTCGCCATCACCTTTTGATACCCAACGTACAGCCGTGTCATTTTTCGCACCGGCTCGACGCGTTTCAACCGTCACTTCATCAGCGACGATGAAAGCAGAATAAAAGCCCACACCGAATTGACCGATTAACTGCGCATCTTTGACTTGATCGCCCGTTAGTGACTCCATGAAAGATTTTGTACCTGACTTAGCGATTGTGCCCAAATTTAGCACAGCTTCATCACGGTTCATACCAATACCATTATCCGAAATAGTGACGGTTTTCTTTTTCTCATCAAAGCTAATGCGGACACGTAATTCAGGATCACCTTCCATTAGCTTATCGTTTTCTAATGCTTCAAAACGCAACTTGTCTGAGGCGTCGGCAGCATTAGAGATTAATTCACGCAAAAAGATTTCTTTGTTGCTATATAGCGAATTGATCATTAAATTGAGCAATTGCTTTACTTCGGTTTGAAATCCTAAGGTTTCTTTGTTGGCTTCTACAGTCATGTTGATTTTCCTCTTTTTAAATATCAGGTATGACTGTTATAATGGGGGCCAATATGAAAATTTCAAGGTTTTTGAGCTTAGAGTATTGAGTGTCGGGCATGGGGAGTAAGTCGCTGCACGATAACTTTTTCAACTCCCCATACCCGACGCTCAAAACTCCAATCACAAGGAAAAACAATGGCTAAAGATTACTCAGTTCTCCCGACCCTGCCGCTTGCAGGATGTAGCGGTTATGATAAGCCCGAAGAAGCGCCCGAAGTCGTCCACTTAGATGACCCAGCCAGCTATGTCATGCTGGACTTCACCAAAATTAAGCCCCTCACGATTGAGAAAGATCGTCGTATGTTTGATGCTCGTACTGAAATGGAACGCTTGGATATCCATGCAACCTTAGTCTTAGATGATTGTGATTGTTTAGTTGGGCTAGTTATCCTTGAAGATATCCTTGGCTCCAAACCCGTTAAGCTCCAAGAAGAATTACGAGTTGAGCGTAAGCAACTAAAAGTTAAGAGTATTATGGTTAAGATGGATGACTTATGTGCGGTAGACTATGAAACGGTCAGCATTGCTCAAGTTGGCCATGTGATTAAAACCATGCAAGAGATTGACCAGCATTATTTACTGGTTTCAGAAACTCACCCTGATACGAACAAAGTCACCATTCGTGGTCTCTTCATTGATAGCCAAATCAGTCGCCAACTAGGCGTCAATATCCGCCAACGCTCGGATCAATTATCGATTGCAGATTTGCAACGTCTGTTGCATCATTAGTTGGTGTTTGTTGATACGTCATCCCGCGACTTGATCGCGGGATGACGGAGCTGAAAGCTACAGCTCGACGAATCGCGATACTGGTTAAGAATACGGAATAAAGGAGAAACTGATGCAGTTGATGAATTCTAAAGATAAATACGGTGTTGTGACTAAGTTACTTCATGGATTAATTGCACTAACAATTATTGCACAAATTGTATTGGGGATACTCACGCAATACACCAGCAAGCAAACCTTCATGACCATCATGATGGTGCATAAATCGATTGGTTTGATTCTCCTGGTACTAGCTGTCATCTTCATTGGCTGGCGTATTATGAATGTTAAGCCACAATGGCCCAACAGTATGCCAGACAAAGAACGCTTTCTGGCTCGCCTGACGCATCTACTGATGTATATCGTTTTATTCTGCATGCCCTTAAGCGGTTGGATCATGGCAACAGCATCCGGACACATCCCCAACTTCTTTAATCTATTCGAAGCCCCTACCCCTTTCGTCAGCTTAAACAAACCATTGGCCGGCTTTATGAGCCAAGCCCATGAATTCATGGCCTGGACATTAGGTGTGTTGATCGTGCTGCATATTCTTGGTGCGTTAAAGCATCACTTTATCGACAAGAATGATATTTTGAAGCGGATGTTTTGAGTTAGGGCTTAGGGCTTATATCAATAAATACCGCACTCTCGCGGCAACAAAACCCTCTAATACCTAAACCCTTAACAAATACTATTCCTCAAACAACATATCCGAATAGATACCATGTTCTTCCATGATACGGCGGAGTTTGCGTAAGCCTTCGACTTGGATTTGGCGGACACGTTCGCGGGTGAGGCCGACGGCTTTGCCGACTTCTTCTAGGGTCATGCGGTCATGGCCTAGTAAACCAAAACGGCGGGCGATGATTTCACGAGGCTTATCATTGAGCTGTAGCAACCATTCTTCAATGTTAGCTTTCAGATTCGTATCTTGATGTTGTTGTGCGGGGTCGACGTTGTTTTCATCGGCGATGGTCTCTAACAATGAACGCTCTGAATCCGCGCCAATCGTGACATCAACAGAGGTAGTTCTTGCTTGATGCAATTTCAGCATTTTTTTCACATCGGCAACAGGTCTGTCAACGTGCTTAGCAATTTCTTCAGGTGTCGGTTCTAGGCCTTTGTTCAATTGTGTTAATTCACGTGTCGCACGCAAATAAATATTCATTTCTTTCACCACGTGTACAGGCAAACGTACTGTGCGCGTTTGATTCATAATCGCGCGTTCGATGGTTTGACGGATCCACCACGTGGCATAAGTTGAAAATCGGAAACCTTTTTCAGGGTCGAATTTTTCAACAGCACGGATTAAACCAAGATTACCCTCTTCGATTAAATCGGCAAAGGCTAAGCCTCGATTCACATAACGTCGTGCAACCTTAACTACCAAGCGTAAATTACTTTCAATCATGCGGTTACGGGCAGGCATATCACCATCGCGCGCTAACCGACCAAATTTAACTTCTTCTGCTGCTGTCAGTAATGGTGAGAAACCAATTTCGCTGAGATACATTAGAGTAGGATCGAAATCTTTCGTGCTGCCACGAGCAAAAGTCTTTTTTTCTGGTATATCTTTCACTTCAACTTCAATACTGGCCTCAACTTCGATATCATCATCATCATCATCTAAGTCGTCATCAACATCACCGCCAAACTCAGTATCATCAATATCATCAATATCATCTTCAACAATGACATCAGGTTTTGTATTTTCAATTGTTTTTTCGTTATCTGCCACAGGATTACCCTAGTATATATGTATCGGCATTATCCGCTAATGCCCCAAATATTGCAACGGATTGACAGCCTTGCCACGTTTGCGAATCTCAAAGTGCAACATTACGCGGTTAGTGCCAGAACTACCCATCGTGGCAATTTGTTGACCAGCCTTAACACGCTGCCCTTCCTTCACTTGTATCTGTTGGCAATGAGCGTAAACACTCATGTAGGTGTCGTTATTTTTAATGATAATAACATTGCCATAACTTGGCAGCCCATTGCCGCTATACACCACTTCACCACTAGCCGCCGCAACAATCGATTGCCCTAAAGGACCGGCAACATTAATACCATTAGTTTGGCTTGAGAAGTTATTAATAACCGTACCACGCGTTGGCCACTGCCATTGTCCAACCGGCACATTGGGTAACTGTGGTAAGCGCGCTGGACGCGACTGACCTGGTTGACGTTTGGGTGGCGTAATGGTTTCACCCGGACGTGGAATGCGTAAACGTTCGCCAGCATGCACTTTATAAGGTGCAACCAGTCCATTCGCTTGTGCGATACGGATAGGATCAGCATCTAAACGCCAAGCGATAAAGTAAATGGTTTCACCTCGGTGAACATCATAATAGCCTTGCTGCATGGCCATTTGCGCACGCGCATCAACGACGGGAGCCAAGGCAGTACCATTCGGTACAGTACAAGCAGTTAAAACAAATAATAGTAATATAAACGATAGAATGATACGCATTAGACAGTTAAATCCCCTACCCAATGTGCCACGCGATCAAAGCTTTCATAACTGGTTAAATCAACATGTAACGGCGTGATAGACACTTTATTATGTTTAATAGCATGGAAGTCAGTGCCCGGTCCAGCATCATCTTCTTTACCCACGGGGCCAACCCAATAAATCGTAGCGCCACGAGGGTCTTTATCTTTAATTGTCGGTTCAGCACAATGTCGTGTGCCTAAACGTGTCACTTCATAACCAGTGATTTCTTTATAATGTACGTCGGGTACATTCACATTTAAAATGGTTGCACCGGCTAACGGTTCTTTACGCAAACGTTGAACAATATTTTTTGCGATGATAGCGGCGGTTTCATAATTTTTATTCCCCACCAATGAAATAGCAACAGCGGGAAAACCTAAGAACCGACCTTCCATTGCAGCGGCCACGGTGCCGGAATATAAAACATCATCACCCATGTTGGCGCCATCGTTAATGCCGGAGACAACGATGTCTGGCATATCATCCATTAAACCCGTAATAGCTAAATGTACGCAATCGGTTGGCGTGCCTTCGACGCTGATAAATTTCTCAGGGTAATCATTAATTTGTGCTTCATGTGTGCGTAGAGGGCGCGTTAAAGTTAATGAGTGACTTGCACCGCTGCGATTGCGATCCGGAGCGACGACTTCCACCTTGGCGATTTTTTGCATTTCGCGCGCGAGGCATGCGATGCCGGGGGCGTAGACGCCGTCGTCGTTGCTGATTAATACTTTGAATTGTTTGGTCATTTACTTCTATCCTAGTTTAGTGCAATGGTGGATATATCCGAGCTACATTCCTACCGCGTGCTAAGCCAGCAATGCAATTGCCATCACGGCGATGCCTTCACCACGGCCAATGAAGCCCATTTTTTCGTTGGTGGTGGCTTTTATATTGATTTGTGAAACAGCTAAACCTAAATCGTCAGCGATGTTATCACACATGCTGGCTTTATGCGGTGAGATTTTAGGCGCTTCAGTGATGATGGTGACATCAAGGTTAGCTATTTGATAACCTTGCTCTGTGAGCAATTGTTTGGTGTGGCGTAAAAACACACGGCTATCACAATTCTTGTGCGCTTCATCTTGGTCTGAAAAATGCTGGCCAATATCACCCAGTGCAGCAGCACCTAATAAGGCATCGGTTATGGCGTGTAGTACAGCATCGGCATCAGAATGTCCCGCCAATCCTTGATTATGAGGAATCTCTACACCACCTAAAATCAGTTTGCGACCGTCGACAAAAGGATGTACATCGTAGCCTTGTCCTATGCGCATAGGTAGCTCTCCATTAAGGTTAAATCTTCAGGGTACGTCACCTTGAAGTTACGTTTACTGCCTAATACAACCATCGGTTGTTTACCCAGCTGCTCAACCGCTTGGGCTTCATCAGTAACGGTTTTTGTCACATTATCTAATGCTTGTTTTAATAAACCATAACGAAACATTTGTGGCGTTTGTGCTTGCCACAATGAATCGCGTGAAACAGTTTCGATAATGTGTTGATTGTCATCGACACGCTTCATCGTATCCGCAACAGGCAAAGCCAGTATGCCACCGACTGCGTGCTGCCCGACTGTCGTTATCAATCGTGTGAGGTCATCAGCTTGAATACCACAACGCGCGGCATCATGCACTAACACCCAATCGTTCTCATCAATTTGATTCTGTAAATGGCTTAACGCCTGTTGCACGGTTTGATAACGCTCGTCACCACCCAAACAGGTTTGCACTTTCGAGTGCTCAGCATAATTTGAACTCGGCCATATGTTATCATCTGACGCTAACGCCACGACAACACCCGCAATGGTTGGCATATCAAGAAACACTCTTAAGGTGTGATCGAGAATTGTTTGCGTAGCAATCTTAAGATACTGTTTAGGTGTACCCGATTGCATGCGAGCACCAAAGCCCGCGGCAGGAATCACCACCCAATATTTGTTCGTTTTTTGTTCCATAATGCGCATTATTGTAAGTCATTTAGGCGCCATTCACAAAACTTCTTCATCTATGACCTAGGCCCTACAACCCAAGCCCTTATGATATAATTCACGCCATCCAAATTAGTGCTATAGGAGACTCAACAATATGGCAAAAAAACTTTTTATCGGCGTCGATGGTGGCGGTTCAAAATCACGGTTACAAATTGAAGATGAAGACGGTAATGTCTTAGGGCATGCGGTGAGCGGTATGTCGAGTATTCGCATCTCCGTTAATATCGCTTGGCAATCGATTAACGATGCACTCGAACAAGCGGCTGAGGAAGCCGGCATCGATATTCACAGTGATGAATATGAATTGTATGCCGGCATGGGTTTGGCGGGTTGCGAAATCAAAGAAAAAGTCCAAGAGTTTTTGTCTCACCCTCATCCTTTCAAAAAATTAGTGTTAAATTCCGATGGCTATTGCTGTTGTTTAGGTGCACATGAATGCAAAGATGGCGCGATTATTATTATTGGCACCGGCATTGTCGGTTGGCAGATCATCGGTCGTGATGTGCATGAAACCAGTGGCTGGGGATTCCCTCAGGGTGACGAAGGTGCTGGCGCTTGGATTGGTTTAGAAGCGCAACGTTACACCGCCCGTTGGTTAGATGGCCGTGGTGACAAATCACCGATGTTAGAAGCCATTTTCGAACACTTTGATAACGATTGGGATAAGTTTGCTTTTTGGTCCGACGCGGCGAATGCCACTCAGTTTGCCACACTGGTGCCGATTGTGGTTAAGTATCTTGATCAAAAAGATCCGATTGCTTTAAAACTCATTAAACGTTCGGCTGAAGAAGTCGAATTGATTTATCGCACACTGAAAGAGAAAGCGGCAGACAAAGCTGACCGTGTGCATTACTGTTTGTTCGGTGGCGTTGCACCCTTTATTCAACCGTGGGTCAGTGACGAACTAAAATCTCGTTTAGTCGAACGTGAACATGACGCCACCAAAGGCGCTATATTTATGATTCGTCGTGAAGTGTTAGGACGTCCATTACCATGATGACTTTGATGGAACAAGAAGCACGCCAAGCCCCAGCTATCGTTGCACAACAGCTGAGTGAAAACATTGGTGTGATCAATGAATTAAGCCAAATCATTCAGCAACAACCGCCGACGTTTGTAATGATGATTGCACGTGGCAGTTCTGACCATGCGGCAACCTTTGCTAAATATTTATTTGAAAGCCAATTGGGTTGGGTGACGGCATCAGCGGCGCCTTCAATTCAAACCGTTTATCAGCAATCATTGCAAACACAAAACAGTTTGGTGATTGGCATCTCGCAATCAGGCCAGAGTGATGACATCTGCTCAGCTATGCAAGCAGCCAAAGACAATGGCGCCATCACCGTCGCATTAGTAAATGTGATTGATTCACCACTCGCCCACATTGCTGACCATGTTATCCCCTTGCATGCTGGTGAAGAGCAGGCCGTTGCCGCGACAAAATCTTACATCGCCAGTTGCACCGCTTTAATCATGCTGGTGGCTCGGTTAAAAAAAGACACCGCATTGCTCCAAGCGCTAACGCAATTACCGGATTATTTACAACAAGCTTGTGACTGCGATTGGTCTACATTTATTGAAACATTTACCCCGGTGAATGACACGCTGGTTTGCGGCCGTGGCTTTGCCTACCCTATCGCACAAGAATCCGCATTAAAGTTTAAAGAAACCTGCGGCTTACATGCAGAATCGTTTAGTAGCGCTGAAGTATTGCATGGGCCTTTCGCATTGATGAAACCTAACTACCCAACCTTGCTTTACATACAAAATGACGCGAGCTTAACAAGCAACCTTGCATTGATTGAAAAAATTTCTGACATTGAGGCTCAATTACTAATAGCGGCGGCTGAAGGATTAATCGACCAACCCTGTTTGCCTTTACCAAAAAGCTTACATCCTATCTGTGACCCATTAGTCGCGTTGCAAGCGTTTTATATTGCCACTGCTCAGTTAGCCATTGCCAAAGGCTTGAACCCTGACCAACCGGCTCACTTACAAAAAGTCACAAACACAAGGTAACTCTCATGCGTTTAAACGGTGCAAAACTTTATACAGAAACGGGTGTATTGGAACAAGCGACTATCGACATCGCTGATGGGAAAATCAGTGCGATTAACAGCGATACTCAAGCTGAAGACGTACATAACTTCCCAGCCAATTATCACATCATCCCAGGCTTTATTGATTTGCAACTGCATGGCGTCAAGGGCTGCGATGTCATGGATGCTTCAGTCGATAGCTTGCATACCATTACTCAAGCATTACCTGCTGAAGGCACCACTAGCTTTTTAGGCACCACAATGACTGAGCTCGATGCTGGCATTCAACAAGCGATGAAATCCGTTGCTGAATTTAGCACAGAAGATTACCAAGGTGCAGAGCTGCTTGGCATTCATTTGGAAGGTCCCTTTATTTCACCTAAGCATGTAGGCGCGCAACGCCCTGATGCAGTGATTAATCCCAATATCGAGCTATTTAAGCAATGGCAGCAATTATCTAACCACTTAATTAAAGTGGTGACATTAGCCACCGAGCAACCTGATGGCTTGGCGCTCACAACTTATTTAACCCAGCAGAACATACTCACCTCTTTAGGGCACAGCGAAGCCGATTTCGAACAGGCACAAAAAGCGATTGATGCCGGTTGTACGACAGCAACCCATTTATTTAATGCCATGCGTGGCATCCATCATCGCGAACCCAATGCGGTGACAGCATTATTACTTGCTCAGCAAGTTATTCCTCAGCTAATTGTTGATGGCATACACCTTGATCCCGCTATTGTTGATATGACCTATCGTTTAAAAGGTAAAGATGGCATGGTGTTAGTAACCGATGCTATGTGTGCTAAGGGCTGTCCAAATGGTGATTATGACCTCGGCGGACAAACCGTACACGTTAACAATGGCGAAGCACGATTAGCCGATGGCACCTTAGCGGGCAGCACATTAACGATGCTAGATGCCGTGTTAAATTGTCAGAAATTTGCTGGAATTCCCTTTTCAGATGCGTTACATTGCGCCACTTATGTGCCTGCAAAAATGCTGGGCATAGAAAAACAGAAAGGCAGCTTAGCTGTCGGGAAAGATGCGGATATTGTCGTACTTGATGATAATTACCAAGTCGTTATGACAATCTGCCGAGGAAAAATAGCATTTAGGGCTTAGGGCTTAGGGCTTAGGGCTTAGGGCTTAGGGCTTAGGGCTTAGCAAGCAGCATAAGCTACTTAAGATGATTGTCAAACTCAATATCTTAAATAAATGCCGCGCTCACGCGGTAACTAAACCGCCTAATACCTAAGCCCTACCACCTAAGCCCTTATAAAACTAAGCGCGAAGGACTAACACCTGGGATTATTATGACTACGACATCAACACGCTTAAAAAAACTACTCAACCTCACCTGGCCTATCATGCTCGCGCAGATCGTAAGCCAGTCGGCAATTTTCGTTGGCATGATCTTCATTGCTAAACTAGGTAAAGACGCATTAGCGGCTAGCGCACTGCTTTATGCGGTTCAGCTCGTGTTGCTTACCTTATTCATGTCGCCATTATTTGCTGTGAGCGCCATTGCCTCACAAGAATATGGGCGTGGTGAACGCAGTATGCTAGGTAATTTGATGCAACAAAGTTGGTTTCTCAGCTTATTGTTAAGCCTCCCCGTTATGCTGATTTTTTTATTCATCAAACCTATTTTATTAATGTTTGGCCAAAAACTTGTGTTGATAAACTTAATCGCACCTTATTTTGTCTATGCGGCATTCACGGTATTACCCATTTTCATTAACACGGTAAACAGTCAATTCGGTTACGCGATTCAACGCTTAGGCTTCGTGATATTCACAACCGTTATTCTACTTGTCGTTAACTTGACACTGGGGTATGGCTTGGTGTTGGGTGCATTTGGTTTACCTAAATTGGGTATCACCGGTTTTGGTATTGCCTCGCTGATTGCTAACTGGTTACAGCTGGGTATTTATATTTTTCTATTCAAGTTCTTTAAAGGCTTCAAACCCTATGAACTATTTAAGCGTCATGCTTACGCTGGGCTACAACTCATGAAGAAAACGTTTGCTATCGGCTGGCCGATTGCCGTGCAAATGGGCGGCGAATTAGTCTCATTCTTTATGATTACTCTCATGGTTGGCTGGCTAAGTACCACCCAACTTGCTGCTCAGCAAATCATTGTTCAATACTTAATGATTCTCTTGATGCCGGTTTATGCACTTTCCCAAGCCAGTAATATTTTTGTGGCCCAAGCCGTCGGTGAAAAAGATGTGGTGGCAGTCAAAAGTTACGGTGACCTGAGCTTATGGATTGGCCTCGTATTCATCGTCCTCATCACTATTGTAATGTCAGTGTTCCCACTGTTTTTCAGCTCACTTTACGTTAAGCCTGGCCAACCACATGCGCATATTATCTTAATGATTATGCCGATGTTAATTTTCGTTTCGTTAATTGGCCAAGTGTTTGATACCATGCGTAACGTATTAACCGGCGCATTACGCGGCTTGCTTGATACCAAATACCCCATGGTCATCGGTATTATCTCAATCTGGGTATTACGTGTCCCACTCAGCTATTTCTTTGGATTTACGCTCCACGGTGGTGTCGTTGGTGTCGCCTGGGGTGCTGTCGTTGGCATGATTTTTGGTGCAGGTATGCTATTATGGCGCTGGCACGCGAAAGCAAAGGCCCAGCTAACGGCATAATTTAAACTTAAATCATGCGCGTTAACGTGGTGGCCCAGCGGCCAACTACCAATAACGAGCACGATATTATGTTTACCCGTACACAACTCAAAAAAACCGTCAAAACATCAATGCCGATGATCGTCGTGCAGTTTCTTGGCTCGATTAATGGTTTTCTTGGCATGCTAATGCTGTCACACTTAGGCCATGATGTGTTAGCAGCCAGTTCTATTCTGTTTGCGACCTATGTGTTTATTTTTATGTTGTTTTCATCAATCTTGTTTTCAACCTCCGTGCTAATTGCACAAGCCTTGGGGCGTGGAGAACAACATACCATTGGTCAAATGGTGCAGCAATCTTGGTTCCTCTCCATCTTGCTGAGTATCCCCATCATGTTGCTGTACTGGTTTATTCAACCTATTTTACTCATGCTAGGTCAAGAACCTAAGCTCGTCGCTATTATCATCCCTTATTTTCATACTGTACTCTGGGGTATTGTGCCAATCATGATGACCATGGTTAGCTCGCAATTTGCTTATGGCGTACAAAAACCCAAGTTGGTTATGAAAATCACCGGGCTTGGTATTTTTATCATGATTTTTTTAGGCTATGCTTTTATTTATGGACGCTTCGGTTTCCCTCGCATGGGTGTCGCCGGCTGGGGTATTGCTAGCGCCATTACCAACTGGGTTTTCTTATTTGCCTATCTCGCTAGTTTTATTATGATAAAAGAATTTGCTTGCTTCCAACTCTTTAGCAAGCATTGTCACAAAGGTTTCCATCATCTTAAAAAACTTTGGCAAGTCGGCTGGCCTATCACGGTTCAAACCACTGGTGAATTAGCATCATTTTTCTTTATCACTATCATGGTCGGTTGGATTGGTGCATCAGCTTTAGCCGCGCAACAAGTGGTGACACAATATTTAATGTTATTGTTAATTCCAATTTTTGGCCTAACACAAGCTGCTGGCGTGCTTGTCGGACATGCGGTTGGTTCGAAACAACACGAAGATATTAATGCCTATGCCTACGCCACCTTATCGATTGCCATTGTTTATTGTGTTGTGGCTTTTGTGATATTCAATTTATTCCCAACGGCCCTCGCCTCACTCTTTATTGATGTGCATGCGAAAGGCGTTGAAACAACACTGCATTTAATCCGTGTATTATTTGTTATCGTGTTAATCGCTCAATTGTTCGATAGCATCCGTAACGTCATGACAGGTGCACTACGCGGCTTGCTCGATACCCGTATACCGATGATTATTAGCTTAACCGCCCTTTGGCTTATCCGCATACCACTAAGTTATGTCATGGGCTTCCCATTAAAGGGTGGTTTAATCGGTATTAGCTTAGCGGCTATTATCGCAATGGGCATTGGTGGTCTATTATTATGGTGGCGTTGGCATCGCAAAAGCGCCCTATTGATTCAGAAAGGAGTTTGATATGAGTAAAACGATTAGTGATCAAGTGATTGAAATGTTAGTTGAAGCTGGCGTAACACGTTGTTTTGGTGTGCCAGGTGATGCCACCGATTTAATGTTAGCGTCAATTCATGCACGGGATGATATCGATTTCATTTTAACGCGTCACGAAGAAGGTGCAGGATTTATGGTCAATGCACAAGCCAAATTGAATGGCACATTAGGTGTCGTGCTTGCCGCCCAAGGGCCAGGCGTCGCGCACATGGTTAACGCGATGTATGATGCTAAGCTCGATAAAATCCCTATGCTTGTCATCTCCGGCCAAGTTGAAACCCACTTGATTGGCACCAACACAGCGCAAGAATTAGATCAAATGTCCTTGTTTAACGATGCCGCAGCATTCAATCGTGAAGTTCGCTCTGCCAATAACCTTGCCCCCATATTACAACTGGCTATTCAAATGGCACTGGTTAATCGTTGTGTGGCACATGTCTCTATTGCGACTGATGTTATGCGTGAACCAGCCGTTAAGCGCCCGACGAATACGGCCGTATTTAATATCCCTTACCAAATTCATCCCGAACCGCAGTTGATAGAGCAAGCAGCAGATATTTTAAATAGTAAAAAGAATGTGGCTATTTTGTATGGTGGTGGTTGTCTTTATGCAAAAGACGAAGTGTTAAAAATTGCCGGATTACTCAATGCACCGACCGTGCATACATTACGATCAAAAGACGTGCTCGATAATAGCAATCCGCATTACGCCGGCGGCATTGGCTTAATGGGATCGCGCAATGGCTGTCATCAGGTGAAAAATTGTGATGCATTACTGGTTATTGGCTCCAGCTATGCCTGGGATGAATACTACCCTCACGGTGTACCCATTATCCAAATCGACCGAGATCCCGAACGCATCGGTTCTCGCACAAGAATTGAATTGGGCTTAGTAGGCGATGCTAAACTCACACTTGAACAGCTAATACCTTTATTAACGCAAAAAACTGACAATAGTTATTTAAGTGCATCACAAAAAAATCATACTAAAGCAATCAAAGGTTTAGATAAAAAAGCAGAAGGCGAAGCCAAAAACGCTATCTATTCACCCTTTGTCGTCAGTTTAATTAGCGAGCACATGACGGATGATGCCATTGTGACAGTCGATACCGGTGCTTCAATGATTTGGGCTAATAACTGGTTACGTTTAAACGGCAAGCAACGTATGATCACGTCCACCGAATTAGCAACGCTGGGCTTTGGTATGCCCGCGGCCATCGGTTGTCAGTTTGCAGAACCTGATCGTCAAGTCATTGCTATTTGTGGTGATGGCGGTTTTCAAATGAGCATGCCTGATTTTTCAACTGCAGTAAAATACAACTTGCCAATTAAAATATTTATTCTAAATAATTTTGCTTATCACTTTATTGAGCTTGAACAAATGTCGGAAGGTGTTGCATTGAGTTACACTAAACTTAATAACCCTGACTATGCTAAATTGGCTGAAGCCTTTGGTGGCGTTGGTTTCACCGCTAAAAAACCAAGTGAAGTAGAAGGTGTGATAAGAGCGGCCTTAGCTTGTGACAAACCCACGATTGTCGATATTCATGTTGATGAAAATGAATTGATTATTCCTAATAAAATTACGGCTGACATGATTATGTCATTTACTAAATCGACGATTAAAACTAAGTTGTCGAATTGGTTGAAGAAATAACGTCGTCATCCCGCGGTCAAGCCGCGGGATGACGATAGATAAGAAACGCTTAGATTATGTTTATTTAGCTTTAGGTGCGGTGGTGGTGCCGGCAAGAACGCCACCATCAACCAATATTTCCGTACCCGTGAGATATTTACTTTCTTGCGACGCTAAATATACCGCAGCATCAGCGACATCACTAGGCTCACCATAACGATGTAGTGGAATATGCTCACATTGTTTTGCGAGGCTTTCTTCAAATTCTGTCCCCTCACCTAACATATGCTCCCACATAGGTGTCATGATGTTAGCCGGTGCAATGGAATTACAGCGAATATTGTAATCTTGCTGTGCACAATAAAGCGCGACTGATTTGGTGTGATTATGGATTGCCGCCTTGCTAGCTGCGTAGGCAACCGCGGTAGGTACACCCACGAGACCTGAACGAGAACCAATATTCACGATAACGCCGCCATTATTAAGCTTCATGGTTTGAATAGCATGTTTACAACCCAGGAAAACACCATCCAGGTTAATGGCCATCACCTTATCCCATGTCTCCAGCGAACAATGTTCAGGATCTTGCGGGCCCCATGACTCAGATAATCCCATAACACCCGCATTATTCACTAAAAGGTCAAGTCGACCGTGTTTTTTCACAATCCCAGCAATAACACTTTGCCACTCTGTTTCTAACGCAACGTTTAAATGCATGTACTCAGCATTTTCGCCTAATTCCGCTGCTGTTTGCTTACCCATTTTATCATCAATATCGCCGATGATAACCGTGGCACCTTCATTAATAAACCGTTCCGCAACAGCACGACCAATCGCTCGGCCTGCTCCTGTGACTAATGCAATATTATTTTGTAATCTTTTCATAAGTTAGACGATACCATTTGTTGGAAATAGGTTAACTGATATAGATCAATCACTGAGGAATAGACTCTAAGAGATTTGAACATAACACTCACTTCAAACCCATGCGCTCTACAAGCGTATAACTATTATGACTCAGCAGGTGGAGGTGTAGCTTTAATCAATTTACCACCAACGATTTGATAGAAAGTTTCACCCTGCTTCACCATGCCTAATTCATTGCGGGCTAGTTCTTCGACGGCTTGATGACCTTGCTTCAAATCTTTGACTTCAGCTTCTAAGGCTTTATTACGCTCAGTCAACTGCTGCGTTTTCGCTTGCTGTTTAGATAGGTCATGCTTGAGTGTCCATGCATGAAAGTAGCTGCCGTTACTGAACCATAATTGATATTGTAAAAATGCCAATAAAATGATGAGAACAGGAACAAGCCACTTCATACTAACAACCTATAAATGGCTGAAGGCAGTGCGGCCAGCATACACTGCTCGGTCACCTAACGCTTCTTCGATACGGATTAATTGATTGTATTTTGCAATGCGGTCGGTTCGACACAATGAGCCCGTTTTAATTTGGCCCGCATTCGTTGCGACAGCTAAATCAGCGATGGTAACATCTTCCGTTTCGCCCGAACGATGTGAAATCACATTTGTGTAACCGGCTTGCTTTGCCATATTAATGGCAGCTAGTGTTTCAGTTAATGTGCCGATTTGATTCACTTTGATTAAAATGGAATTTGCGATGCTTTTATCAATGCCTTCTTGTAAAATCTTAGTATTAGTCACAAACAAATCATCGCCAACTAATTGCACTTTATCGCCTAATTTTTCAGTTAAAATTTTCCAACCATCCCAATCACCTTCATCTAAACCATCTTCGATTGAAATAATAGGATATTTGTCCACCCAAGCGGCTAAGTAATCAACGAACTCAGCACTCGTTAAACTTTTACCTTCTGACGTTAGCTCATATTTTCCATTTTTATAAAACTCACTACTGGCCAAGTCTAAGCCTATAAAAACATCTTTACCCGCTTTATAACCAGCTTTGGCAATAGCTTCTAGAATTATTTCAACAGCGGCTTCATTAGAGGCTAAATCTGGCGCGAAACCACCTTCATCACCGACAGCCGTATTCAAACCTCTCTCTTGCAAGATAGTTTTCAATGTGTGGAAAATTTCACAACCGTAACGCACGGCTTCTTTAAAGTTTGGTGCGCCAACAGGGATAATCATAAATTCTTGCATATCAACATTGTTATCGGCATGAGCACCACCGTTGATGATATTCATCATGGGCACAGGTAACAATGCACCGTCACCGTTGCCGATATACTCATATAGAGCTTTACCTTGCTGGTTAGCAGCTGCTTTAGCTACTGCCAAAGACACCGCTAAAACCGCATTCGCACCTAAAACACTTTTGTTTTCTGTGCCGTCTAAATAATTCATCAACAAATCGATTTCTGCTTGCTCAGCTGCATCTTTGCCGATTAATACGGGTGTGATTTTATCATTAATATTGGCAACTGCCGTTAACACACCTTTACCACCAAAGCGTTTAGGATCTTTATCTCGTAGCTCTAATGCTTCACGTGAACCTGTTGAGGCACCTGACGGTGAACATGCTCGACCTACATGCCCCGAGGCTAAATGCACTTCAGCTTCGACTGTGGGATTACCGCGAGAATCAATAACTTCGCGACCAATGATTTTTGTGATTTGAGTTGACATAATTTTTCCTTGTTGAGGGCTCAGGGCTTAGTAAACAGCATAAGCCGTTTAAGTTAAAGACCGATCAAATATCCTAAATCAGTGCCGCGCTTACGCGGCAACAAAACTGCCTAAAACCTAAACCCTAATACCTTATACCGTGTTTTCTAAAAATTCTTGGCTTTTCACCGTACTATCGATTGTCATCAATGTTTCTAGCAACGCTTGCATCTTATCAAGTGGCCAAGCATTAGGACCATCGCTTAATGCTTCAGCTGGATTAGGATGAGTTTCCATAAAGATACCCGACACACCTACTGCAACAGCGGCACGTGCTAACACGGGCACAAATTCACGTTGACCACCAGATGTTGAGCCTTTGCCACCCGGTAATTGTACAGAATGCGTGGCATCAAAAACAACAGGACAATCTGTTTCGCGCATCACTGACAAGGAACGCATGTCTGACACTAAATTGTTATAACCAAATGATGCACCACGTTCGCACATCATGATTTGCTTGTTACCGGTAGATAGTGCTTTCTTCGCGACGTGCGTCATATCCCAAGGTGATAAGAATTGGCCTTTTTTAATATTGACGGCTTTACCTTGTTTGCAAACTTTTTTAATGAAATTAGTTTGACGACATAAAAAAGCAGGGGTTTGCAATACATCCACGACGTCTGCTACTTCATCTAAAGGGGTGTCTTCATGCACATCGGTTAAAATAGGCACTCCGACTTGCTCTTTCACTAAACGTAAAATACGCAAACCTTCTTCGATACCAGGCCCGCGAAAGCTGTCTTCCGATGACCGGTTCGCTTTATCGAACGATGATTTATAAATAAAATTAATGCCCAACTTCGCTGTAATTTCTTTCAATTCAGCTGCTGTTTCTAAAGCTAATTTTTCGCTTTCAATGACGCAAGGACCCGCAATTAAAAATAATGGTTGCTCGAGTCCTACTTCAAAATCACATAACTTCATATTTTATTCCTATTTTCTATTTAGCGGCAGCTTTAATAAAGCTCATAAATAATGGATGTCCATCACGTGGTGTTGATGTAAATTCAGGATGGAATTGTGATGCGATAAACCAAGGGTGATCGCGCAATTCAATCATTTCAACTAGCTTGCCATCGGCCGAACGACCCGCCACAATTAAACCCGCTTTTTCTAGTTCAGGTATAAATTGGTTATTAACCTCATAACGATGACGATGGCGCTCAACAATGGTATCACTGCCATAGACGTCTCGCGTTTTGCTACCTTTTGTCAACACACATTCTTGTGCACCCAAACGCATCGTGCCACCGATGTCAGAATCTTTCGTGCGTGTTTCAACTTTACCTGATTCATCTAACCATTCCGTAATTAAACCAACAACAGGATACGGTGTAACGGTATCCAATTCTGTACTGTTAGCACTTTCTAAGCCAGCGACATTACGTGCAAATTCAATTAACGCGATTTGCATGCCTAAACAAATACCCAAATATGGCATTTTATTTTCACGGGCATATTGAGCGACTAAAATCTTACCTTCGGTACCACGCTCACCAAAACCACCCGGCACAATCACACCATCGACATCTTCTAATAATGCGCGCGCACCTTGTGCTTCAATTTCTTCAGCATCAACATATTTAATGTTCACTTTAGTATGCGTGTGAATACCGGCATGGACTAACGATTCCGATAACGATTTATAGGAGTCTGTTAGCTCCATGTACTTACCTACCATCGCGACAGTGACTTCAGCTTGTGGATTTTTTTGGTCATCCACAACTTTTTGCCATTCGCTTAAATCGGCAGGTTTCGCTTGAACGTTTAACTTGCGTAACACAATGGCATCTAAGCCTTGCTCGTGCAGCAATAATGGCACAGCATAAATCGAGTCAGCATCATGTAATGAAATAACGGCTTGCTCATCGACATTGGTAAAGGAAGCAATTTTTTTCCGTTCTGCAACTGGCACAGGTTTTTCTGAACGACAAACTAAGATATCAGGTTGAATACCAATAGAGCGTAATTCTTTTACCGAGTGTTGTGTCGGCTTCGTTTTAATTTCACCGGATGTTGCCAAGTAAGGCACTAAGGTTAAGTGCACAAAAATAGCATTTTCAGAGCCTAATTCTGTACGGAGTTGACGAATAGCTTCAAGAAACGGTAGTGATTCAATGTCACCCACGGTGCCACCCACTTCAACAATGGCGATATCGACATCTTCTGAGCCCTTTTTAACAAGCTCTTTGATTTCATCGGTAATATGCGGAATTACTTGCACGGTTGAGCCGAGGTAATCTCCCCGACGTTCTTTACGCAAGACATTGGAATACACTTTACCAGTGGTAAAGTTATTATGCTTATTCATTTTGGTGCGAATATAACGCTCGTAATGCCCTAAATCCAAATCGGTTTCAGCACCGTCTTCGGTAACATAAACCTCACCATGCTCAAAGGGACTCATCGTTCCCGGATCAACATTGATATAAGGATCAAGTTTCATTAATGTGACGTTAAGGTCACGTGATTCAAGGATTGCAGCTAATGAAGCGGAAGCGATACCTTTGCCTAATGAAGAGACAACGCCGCCGGTCGTGAAGATGTATTTTGTCATTGTAATTCCCATCGTAGTGTCATTCGATGGGAGAACATTATACTGCAAGTGGACACTTGTTTCCATACGTTATATCATGCGATGAGAAGAAAAAACGAGTCACTACTATGTCAAAAACCACCCAATACGTCGCGAAAGTCCCTGATGCTCATGGCTCCATACTCTACACAGATGACGAGCACGAAGTTTGGCATACCCTTTATACGCGCCAATTACCCCATGTGCAAAATAGAGCCTGTAAAGAGTATCTTGATGGCGTTGACATTTTAGGTTTATCTGCCGACCATATTCCCCAATGCAATGAAGTTTCTGCCATATTAGAACAACGTACCGGTTGGGGCGTTGAACCAGTGGCTGCCTTAATTTCGTTTGATGAGTTTTATACCCTACTCAGCAACCGGCGCTTTCCTGCCGCTAGTTTTATTCGTTGTAAAGAAGAGTTAGACTATTTAGAAGAGCCTGATATTTTTCATGAAATATTTGGTCATTGCCCTTTACTAACCGATCAAGCTTTTGCGGATTTTACTGAAGCCTTTGGCAAGATTGGTTTAGCCACGCCGAAAAAAGATCGCGCACTATTAGCAAGATTATATTGGTTCACTGTCGAGTTTGGTTTAATCCAAACAGCTGATGGTATACGTATTTATGGTGGCGGGATTATGTCATCGTTTGGTGAAACTCAATATGCCTTAGAAAGTGAAGTCCCTCAACGTAATGCCTTTAGCCCCATGGATGCCTTGCGAACATCTTATCGCTATGACATCATGCAAACACTGTATTATGTGATTAATAGCTTCGATGATTTTTATGAATTAGTGCAGCAAGATATTCCAACGTTATTGGCTAAAGCACGAAAGCTAGGTGATTTTAAACCAACCTTCCCACCGAAAGAAGATAAAGGTGTTTGGACCTGTTAAAACCGGGATTCAAAAAACGAACCCCGATTACTCACCGCTGCTTTACTTAGTCAACGTCATTTGATTACGCAAATCATCAACTAAACGTTGGCTAATGCCACGAATGTTAGTCAACTCATCAACGCTTTTGAATTCACCATGCTTATCGCGATAATCAACAATCGTCGCAGCAATTTTAGGGCCAATACCTTTTAAATTTGCCAGCTCTGCTGCATCAGCTTTGTTAATATCAATTTTACCAGTTTCGTTCTGCTCTCGTTTAACTTGCTGATGCTCATGCGTCGTTTTATGCTGATGATCAGCGCTATACTTCTGCGCAGCAAAGCCACTGGTTGATAATGCTGCAATTGCAGCCCCAAGCAATACTAATTTACTTAATTTCATCAATTTCTCCTAGATGGTTATTGTTTTGGGCGCTGAGAAATGTTTATACAATTTGTTTAATTATCTTAATTGCATGACAATTATGGCATGTTATGAATTTATTGCAAGTAATATTGATGCGAAATAATTAGGGCTTAGGGCTTAGGGCTTAGGGCTTAGGGCTTAGGGCTTAGGGCTTAGGG
>CAXBIY010000014.1:0-46977 GCA_963975985.1 uncultured Gammaproteobacteria bacterium | reverse complement strand
TGACCACGGGATCTAGAAAACGACTCTGACTTGATGAGATTCTGGATCCCGTGGTCAAGCCACGGGATGACGATACACAAGAAATATTTTTGATAACCTAAAACTCAAATGCTTTGGGTATATTTCAACAACACAGTCTCTAACTGCGCCTTATCCATTGGTTTAATTAGACAATCATCTATGCCTGCTGCAAAAATCAGTGGCTTATCTTCCTCAGCTAAATGTGCTGTATGCGCAATAATCGGAATGGCTTTTAATTTTGAGCTCTCGAGATTACGTATACGTTTAGCCACTTGAAGCCCATTACCATCGGGCAAGCCAATATCAAGGAATATCATCTCATGCGTCGGCTGCAATAAATCTAGCGCCTCTTTTGCTGTCATCGCCACATCGACTTTGCAACCAATCGCTTCTAAATTACGTTGTGTTATTTCTGCAATCACAGGGTTGTCTTCTACCAAAAGAATATGAATAAGTCCTTGGTTTAACCGTCCCTGCTTTCCTGCAATTTCAAGGCTATTTTCAATAGCGATTGGTAGTGCTATTTTACAAGGAATAGCCACTTTAAAGGTTGTACCCACTCCTAGCTGACTCGTTAGCGTAATGGTGCCATTCAAATCTTCAACAAAGCGTTTCACAATGCTCAAGCCTAAACCAGCACCGGCTTCATGCCCTTTATAGGAAGGATCTAATCGGCTGAATCGCTCAAAAATCTCCTCTGATTTTTCTTCTGGTATGCCAACACCTGTATCTGTCACCGTCATCCACAAAATAACCTCATCCGTATCTTTCACTTCCACTGTTAAAATAGCGGACACTTTTCCTTTTGCAGTAAACTTTATCGCATTACTCAATAAATTCATCATGATTCGAGTCAAACGATTCTGATCGCTTACAATATTTTGTTCTGTCGGTATGGATACGTCTAATAACAAGTCTTTTTGTTGCGCCATATTGCCCACTAAAGACATCACGTTATCCGCTAAACTTTGTAAATTGACAATATCAAAACGTAATTGCTTACCTAAGCTTTCTAACTTAGAAAATGAAAGCACATCATTAATTAATTGTAATAAAGTATGACTAGCTGTTTTAATATTGCTAAGGTATTCCTTGTTTTTCTTACTATCTTTTGCTTCAAGCAATAAATCCGCTAATCCCATAATACTCGTTAACGCCGTCACAAAATCATGGCTCATATTGGCTATAAATTCTGATTTGGCTTGGTTAGCCGCTTCTGCTCTATCTTTAGCAATTTCAGCTTGAATTTTTTGTTGCACTTGATTAAAGGAATAAATTAAATATTGCTTAAGCTCTGTGATTTCTTTTAAATTTAGGCTGTCCTGTGCTTCATCTGCGTCGACATTGCCTGATTTATTAAAGTCATGAATAAGATCATTTAAATCATTTATTGGCCGATTAATGTAATTCGCGAACACTTCAGTAAAAAGCACCGATACAATTGAAAAAATGATAAACAATGATGGCAGATCGCCAATGGAAAGCTTGCTGTCTCCAATGCTAACCAAGCCATAGATAATCAGTATTGAAAAGAGCAAAAGAACAAATACGTTTGCCGAGACAAACGATTTCAATGAATTTAGTGGGTTAAGCTCAAAGAAGTTTTCTGTGGCTTTGTTCTGTTTCTTGAGAGCAAAAAAAAAGCGGCTGTTGATAATAACAAACCCAGCACCCAGGTGGCCTCAAAGGTGTTGTCAGGGATAATAATATTATTAACCACCCCATAACGTATCATAAAATCCGATGCGACGACGGTTAAATAACCAATCCCTAGCAGTTGAACAAAGGGTGTTCTTGCTCTAATCATGCTCATTGTCGCAAAGCTAAACCCTATCGCTTCGAGAACAGTATCAATTATTTGGTAGAACCCAATCGTTGAGGTATAACGTAACTGCCAATGCACGGCAAACATAAACACGCAGAAAATCAGTATTGCTGTAAAAATATAGGGAAAATAAAACAACAGACTCTTACTTGGGGCCGCTGATTTATTCGAGTCTTTGAAAATATAAAACCAAGCGATGGCTTGAAATAATAAAAACCCGATAAAAGGAATATCATAAAGCGAATCAACCAACACTGTGTTCTTCATCAACAACACATTGAGTGTGAGATTATAAATACCATCCGCTAAAATGGCTAAAAGATAGGATATCAATAATAAGCAAAGTATCTTCTTATTCTGGCGACCGGTCAGTTTAAGCATAGCGAAACACATCACGACCAAAACAATGTCCAAACCCATCTCACCCACTAACGCCAGGTAACCGGCCATCTTTAATGAATGATCGTGGCTTTTGAGCAGCGCATAACAAACGCAATAGATTAGCCATAATCCAAAGACGCTTAGCAACAAATTTTTAGTGCTTACTTTTAACAAAATTGTTGCATCCTCTGTTCGGCCATCACTCGAGCTGGCACGCCGTCAGCATGCCTAACATTCAAAGGGAACACATAGATTTTGTAGTCACCCGCTGGCACAGCCTTTAACTCCAAGTTCTCAACAATCAACACACCATTGCTCAAAAGCATATTATGTGTTGGCAAATCATGTGCGGTATCGGGATCCACCGATATGTAATCAATCCCCACCATAGCGACCTCCTGCTCAACCAAATACTCTGCTGCATCAGGCTCAATGTATACATAATCAGACGTGTAGGCCTCATGTTTTGATAGTTGGCTATTCGCGGTTTTAAACATCACAATTTGATCGTGTAAATTGGGATATTGACTGACAAAGTCCCTGTTGATCGATCGAAGTTCATTAGGCACTTCAATGATAACACCATTCTTTATATGGTCATTTATAGTATAAGCTTCGCTAGTAGCACCATCAGACAAAACATGACGTGGATAATCAATATGCGTACCCATATGATTACTAAAACTTAGCTTACATAATTTGAAGTGTGAATCCTCTGCACCCACCTCAGCAACCGTTTCCGCCTCAAAAGGAGGGTCACCCGGATAAACAATCGTGTTAGCGTCAATTTTAGCCGTCAAATCATATCGTTTAGGTTCAAATTTCATTTTCATCCTATCATTCAAAGGTACACTTTTCAGAAAGTCGCGGGTCACAATTCTTTGACGGTATTTAACAGCATAGTAGAGCCCCGCAGCTATCACTAAGCCTAATCCACCGGTTATTATCATTTTATTCAATTCAATTCTCTTGCTAACATAGCACTGCATCACGCCTATGATTGAGTGTAGCGTTTTTTAAACGAATGGACAACTCTCGCACAAATAAGGGATATCCTTCTAGAACCTTATCTATACAAATAACAGAGATAGCTTGTTAACTTATTTTTTTAATCAAAAAAAGAACATTTATTGCCTCAGACAGCAGAGTGATGCTAACAAATTAACCAACAGTAAAAGAGAAGCTGTCATCCGTTCACTTCAAATACCAACTTCCCTCGCACATGGCCTGTTTCTAAAATCTCATGAGCTCGCACGGCTTCATTAAGCGAAAAGACCTGCGATATTTCAACTTTCAACTGTTCCTGACTCGCGAGTTTAGCTAAATACGCTAACTCAGCCATGTTTGGTTGTTTCAGCAAACCAAAGGCTTGGCGATGCTGTTGTTTTGCTGCGGCAATCACCGCATCAGCGGTCACTGTCGGCACAGTTACGATACAACCTTCTTGTGTTAAATAACCAACAGATTCAATGCCAGCCTGACCGCCAACTAAATCAATCACCGCATCAACGGGTTGAGTAATAGCTGAGGCAACGTCTTCATTACGATAATCGATACATTGATCGGCACCCAGTGCTTTTAAAAAATCATGATTTTTTGCTGATGCCGTGGTAATAACCGTTGCACCTTTTTGCTTGGCTAATTGAATAGCTAAATGCCCTACTCCCCCGCTACCGGCATGAATCAACACCACGTCATTCTGCTTCACGTTAGCTTGATTCAATGCTTGTAATGCTGTTAAGCCCGCCGTCGGTAACGCAGCAGCATTAATAAAGGAAAGCGTTTCTGGCATTTTGATCAACGCGCCAGGCGATGCACAAAGATACCCTGCATACGCACAAGGATGATCGAAGCCAACAAAACCCATCACCTTGTCGCCGACCTCGAACTCATGAACCTCACTTCCTACCTCAGCAACTTCACCAGCAAAATCATACCCCAATCCTGAGGGCAAATGGTCTTTCAACAGCTGCGCGACAAACCCACTACCATTTCGTGTTTTATAATCAATCGGGTTCAGTCCCGCCGCATGCACTTTCACCAATACTTGCTGACTACCGCACTCAGGCATAGGCATATCAGCCAGCTTTAAGACATCTGGTGCACCAAATTGCTCAAATTGAATCGCTTTCATTTGCTCACTCCGCTTTGGTTATATCCGTAATATTTAATGGAGTTTACCATTAATAGATGGTCGTTAATATTTGGCCCATATACCCATCGGACCTCAATATGCATGTTTTTATACTAAAAATACTTGCAAACATCAGGGCTGTTAACTATACCAATAGTATGGGAAATAATTCAAATTTGACATCACTCACCGATCACATCAAGCCAGGGAATGTCTATCGGCGTGAATCACTGCAGCCTTACTCAAATGCCGTAGATAGACACTTGCGTCAATTAACCCAAGACGGCTTGTTACAAAAAATAGCGCCAGGACTTTATTATGCATCTAAAATGTCACGTTTTGGACAGTTGCCACCAAACGACCATTGTTTAGTGAAAGCATTTTTGCGTGACGATAATTTTTTGCTTTTTTCACACAATGCTTATAATTCTTTGAACTTAGGCTTAACGCAAGTTTATAACCACACCATTGTTTATAATCACAAACGCCATGGACAATTTAAATTAGGTAATAAAACGTTTGATTTTCGTCGCCCTACTGGTGGCTTTCCTAAAAAACTAACGGCCGCCTTTTTGCTTGTTGATCTATTCAATCATGCAAATGAACTAGCTGATGAAAATATTGAGTCATTAAAAGAGAAAGTCAAAACGCGTGTTAACGTATCACTGCTCAATGAAGCTAAACGCATGGCTAAATGCTATGGAAAAGTTGCAACAAAAAAGTTTTTTTCCGCAATATAAGGACTCATATGTTTTTACACGAACTACCCGATGTAAATGGGCGCTTAATAAAGCGCAACAGCTAAATATTAAGGTACTCGATAACAGTGCAAAAAAGGTTGCATGCTATTGCCCTGAATATACTCTCATCGAAAAATTACAAACCATTTCGACTAAATATCGTTTGCAACAAGCAAGCGAAACAATGCCCATTAATTTTCTACGTCATTATTATGATGTTTATCAATTACTTCAATCAGAGCGCGTGACTAGTTTTATAGGTACCGATGAATACCACCGTCATAAAGACAAGCGCTTTCGAAACGAAGATGAAAAAGACATCACTAAAAATGAAGCATTTTTATTAGGCAATAAAACAACTCGTGATCTATACACTCAATCTTACAAAGAAAAATCATCCATTTATTTTGGTGAACAGCCAAGCTTTGGGGCTATTTTAAATAAAATAGCTGAGTATGCTAAAGTGCTTTGATATACTCAAAGCTACCGAATTTCAGGTATACGTTAGCTCAAATGGCATCCAACGAATCAACCTTCCAGCGACTCTTTCTTCAGGTGTTTGTTGAATGACATGAATATCAGTCGGTACTGATAAGCCATCTCTATCTTCCAAAACATTAGAGTTAAGTACACAAACATTACCCTCTGCATGCTCCATGAAAGCACCGATATAAACCCCGCAAATGTTGCAAAATAAACGCTTGCTTGTTTTATGCCCCATTTCATACCAAAAAATATTGGTTTTGTTATGAATCGTAACACTTAACAATCCATCAGGATCTGTGACATTCAAATTGCCCTGTTTGGTACAAAAAGAGCAGGGACATTTTCGGATCCAAAGGTCTTCAGGTGCTTTGCTTATTTCAAAAGCCACTTCAATGTTTTTGCAATGACAATTGCCTGAAAGTACGTTGTTAGGTGATTTTTTGCTATGCATCGTTTTTCCCTACTGTCTTACGAGATCCCGCGGTCAAGCCGCGGAATGACGAGGTTAATTGTCATTCCGCGGCTTGACCGCGGGATCCAGTCCAATCAAGAGTGAAATCATAGCACAGTAGATTCAAAATCTTATCCGTATAATTAACATATCCACAATAAACACAAAGCCAACCACTGCTAGTGGATATATGCTCGCTACGCTCACATTTTTGTCCACCCTACTTTGATTCGCCTCGCTTTGGTTATATCGTAACATTTAACAGAATTTAACATTAATAGACTTTCTTTATTATTAGCCATAATAACTTTAATACAGTCCGCCAGCACGAAAAACATATCAAGAAAAAAGTACTACCTAGGAGTGAGCAGGATTCAGAAAACGCATGCGTTTTCCCTGCGAACGGGAGCCATGAATGGCGAAAATACAAATCAAGAAATAGAGACTTATAGTGTGGTCGACTTACTAAACTTTGTAGCAGAACCACCGCTTCCTAACTTGTGTCCAGAAGCGTCTTCGATCCAAGCAGTGCCGGCTGAATTAGCCTGAAGCGTATAACGTTCATTAGCTTTAAAGTCGCCACTTAGCACAATCATAGTATTAGAGTCAGCAACATAATTATTATCACCTAAATATAATGAAAGGGTATGTTTACCTGGCTTTAATATAATAGGCTTATTCGTATTATCGTCTGTCGCTGACTGACCATCAATACTCAGAAGTGTGAATTTCTCAGGATCAACGGTTATTTGTGCCACTTCATTCACGCTGCTATAGGCTGGTGCTTGATATACATTACTCACACCACCAAGTTGAATTGAACATCCACTAACAGATGCTGCAATTAACAAACCGAATAAAGCATCTTTGAACGTCAACAAAGCGGCCACCTTAATTATTTATAAAATTGAACAACATATTTAAAGCCTGAAGGAATAAATTCATCCGTACGATGAACAATTTTGTAACGCGTATAATTATGCTGCTTCATAAAGGTTGTTATTTCTGCTATAGCACGTTTATCTGCCGTTGTTGAACCAGAAAAACCACCCGTTTCAATTGTGAATTGATACTGATTCTGAGTCTTTGCGACAGCTGATGGCGCCGAATACATAGCCGTTGTACAGCCCGTTACTGCAAATAAAAATAATGTCCCAGCAAACAAACAACTTAATAACTTTTTCATTCTATTGATCCTTTTTGAAACTGAGTTAAACCCGGAGGGATGGGGTAAAACTCGGCGGTACGATTAACGACTAACTGAAGTTAAGTAATGGTGCCCAGGGGTGAACCAGATTAAGAAAAAGCACTGCTTTTTCCTGGTGAACGCGAGGCAGGAAGCCGAGCTGGATAACGCACCATGGATGGGTTAATACTCCTGCGGAACGACTTCTCATAACAAAACAATTGGTGCCCAGGGCCGGAATCGAACCGGCACGGTGTTGCCACCGAGGGATTTTAAGTCCCTTGCGTCTACCAATTTCGCCACCTGGGCAATGGAGGCTGGGGTCGGAATCGAACCGGCGTCCGCGGCTTTGCAGGCCGCTGC
Organism: uncultured Gammaproteobacteria bacterium; assembly: GCA_963975985.1. Classification (GTDB taxonomy): domain Bacteria; phylum Pseudomonadota; class Gammaproteobacteria; order JABDGN01; family JABDGN01; genus CAXBIY01. Next base: position 39,390 of record CAXBIY010000014.1, on the reverse strand, counting down.
ATAACCACTCTGCCACCCAGCCTAGGGTTGTCAAATAACAAACGGCGCGGTTATGGCGCCGTTTATTAACGAATTTGGAGCGGGAAACGAGACTCGAACTCGCGACCCCGACCTTGGCAAGGTCGTGCTCTACCAACTGAGCTATTCCCGCTAATTTATCGATGACGATGGTAGCGCGCTATTGTAGCGAAATCATCCGGACAGTCAAGCGCTAACCCTCTCATATTTAAACAAAATACTACATAATAGTGTATTTGCTATGCTAATGAAGCGCCAAAATAACAAAAGCTTCAGGTTATATTAGTCTTGCATCACCCGCCAAGCCGCCACCAAGTACATCACCATACTCCATATCGTGAGTACCACGGCGATGTAAATCAAGATATAACCGAAGATGCCAAACAATGAATGATAGCCTGGTCGGTTAGCAACTAAGAACATGATGGCAAACATTTGTGCAGCCGTTTTCCATTTACCAATCTGCCCTACTGCCACGCTGGTGCGCTGACCGATGGTGGCCATCCATTCGCGTAAGGCTGAAATGACAATTTCACGGCCAATGATGACAGCAGCTGGGATGGCTAAAGCGGCACTGCAACTATCGGTGGCAACCAAGACTAACGCGGTAGCGACTAGTAATTTATCGGCCACTGGGTCGAGGAACGCCCCCATCTTACTGGCAACGTTTAAACGTCGGGCTAAATAGCCATCAAACCAATCGGTGATGCTAGCGACAATAAAAATCATCGCTGCCACAAAATGCGCATAAGCCCAAGGCAAATAATACACAGCAACAAAAATCGGGATTAGCACGACACGGGCGCTAGTTAACATATTGGGAAGTTGTTTCATCGACATGTGGCATCATCCTGTTGATATCAGGGGGTATCATACTCGAAAATGACCACAAATAAAAAGCTAAAGCTAGCGTTAGGCTTGCCGTGAGATAGTCAATGGAGCATGGCTTGGCTTAGATTGACAAACAGGGGCGGATTTATCCACAAACGGCCCTTCTGCTCTGCCTAACCTAGGCAACGAGATAAGCAGTTTATCCATCCTATCAATCACTTCATCAATGGTGAGCCGTCTAGTTTCATCTGTTGGTGGAATTTGAACTGGCAGCCTAGGCTTACTAATGGCTTCTGCAACAGAACGTGAAACCAATTCAGCTAGGGCTTTCGCCAACGTTATTGCCTGCTCACCTGAGCCCAAACTCAATCCATATCTATCAGAATACACATTAGGATCAGCCAAACGAGAGAACTGAGCAATAGCATCATCAAGATCAATGTTATCAGCACCATTAAAGTAAATATCATAATGCACAGCACAGCTGTGCAGATCAACATCCGCTAGCAACCAAGCCATGAAGACACCAAAAGAATACACGTCGTTTTCTGCTGAGTGTTTGAATGCTGGCTGACCAACGGCCATTCTTTCAGGCGCATAATAGATTCTAGTCCCATCCTTAAGGTTACCTTGCTGGCCAAATGGCTTACACATATCATAGTCAATCAAACGTACTGTGTATTCACCCGTCGTTGGATTTTGATAAACAAATATATTGTTAAGATTAAGATCATTGTGCGCACAGCGCGTGCGTATTTGAAATAATCGCATTTCTCTAACAATCGCGCGAAGCAAAAAAAGCCTATCCCTTAGCGTGCATATATCCACGGCTTCACAAAACCGATCACCCGCATAATCATATAATGACACACCCCGCATGAGAGGCATGGTGTAATATAATAAACATTCAGCTTCATTTGCACTAAACCAAGGATGACAACCGAGATATTGATGGTAAATTTTTACCAATTCAATCTCGGGCCTTATAAAGGCTAATTTATGCTGCTTGTAAATATCATGCTTCACGTCATCTCGCTGGTAAATATTCAGTCTAGCCAAGCTATTTGGCAGCTTACCGCCGACTATTTTCAATGCCACTGGCTGATGAAATGCAATAATAAAAACCTGCTCGCTATGCTCATAAATCCGATAAGCCACCTTCACAGTACCAAATGTATTCTTGCCACCAGAAATAGTCATATTGCTGACAAGCATCATTTGACGTGGCCCCATATTCGGGTTGTCTAAACTGGGCGACATGGCGAGGAGAGAGGCTTGTTCATCACCAAGCATGACTAGGCATGAGTTACTTGGTACAACTGCTGCTGCTTGAAAGCTTGAAACAAATTGCCTATAAGCAGCAAACAACTCAGCTTGGTGTGCGACACACCCTGCAGCAAATTGATTTACATTATCTTGATTGAAAGCGGTACTTGGCATATTTATCTGGGTAAATGTTGTTATTATAGGGATGAATTATCCACTCAGCACTCAATTGGGCATCTTACAACATGTTCAAAATACAATCAATACTAGCGACCTCTCAACGTTTCAATTAAGCCTTAATTGAATATTTCTAAAGATTCCATAGCCGCAGCACACAAAGCCAGCAGTGGATTTATTACTTAACAGCTAATCAATTTATTTGCGTAATCGTAGTAACCATATGAATACTAAGAAAGAAAGAAAAAAAACAATTAAATATGGCTGATCAACGTAACACATCAAAAATCGTTTTTGCGAGGCTAGCGCTTATGCCTGGCACTTTGCCTATATCATCGAGGCTGGCAGTTTTTAAGGCTTGTAAGCCACCGAAATGGCGTAATAATTCACGCCGGCGTTTGGGGCCGATGCCATCGATTTGCTCCAAGGTTGATACCCGTTTAGCTTTGCCTCGCTGTTGACGATGACCACTGATGGCGAAGCGATGCGACTCATCACGGATGAATTGCAGCAGGTTCAAACCCAAACTATGTTCTGAGAAATCAATGGCTTTACCTTGAAAATAAACGATTTCTAACCCAGCCTTTCGGGTAGCACCTTTAGCAATGCCGACCAGGGCGACGGTATCGATTTGCAGCTCTTCCAACACTTCTCGGGCTTGGGTAATCTGCCCTTTACCACCATCGATGATTAAAATATCGGGCAATTTGCCTTCTTCTTTTTTCACCCGCTGATAACGTCGCGTCAGCGCTTGGTGCATGGCGGCATAATCATCGCCCCCTGTGATATCTTTGATATTGAAGCGGCGGTAATCGGCTTTAATCGGCCCTTCTCGACCATGCACCACGCAAGATGCCACGGTGGCTTCGCCCATGGTGTGGCTGATATCAAAGCACTCAATCCGTTCAGGCAGGCTTTCTAATCCTAAGGCTTGTTGCAAATCGTGCACACGCTGTTGCTGCGACGACTTTTCTTGCAGATGCGATTGCAAGGCTTGCTCGGCATTAGTGATGCCTAAATGCACCCAACGCTTGCCATCGCCTCGGCTCGGCACCCGCAATTGCACTTTATGCTGCGCTTGTTCCGATAAGGCGTCTTGCAATACCGCTTCGTCTTCAATGGCTTCACTTAACCATAATTCATTGGGGATATACTCGGCGTGTAAATAGCGCTGCGCTAAAAAAGCCGACACGGTTTCGGCGGTCGATGCTAAGCGGGCAGATTTAGGGATGTGGGTTTTATTCCCCAGCAACTTGCCATCGCGTATCACTAACTGCGCAATGCAAATGCTGCCCATTTGTTCCACCGCAGCAATAATATCGACATCGCCTTTGTCACCCACCACAAACTGCTGCTCTCTCACCTTGTTAAGATTAGCAATTAAGTCACGGTATTCAGAGGCTTTTTCAAACTCCAAACTATTAGCGGCGAGATCCATGCGTTTCGCCATTTCGGTGATCAAGTTTTGACTTTTGCCTTCTAAAAACAAAATCGCATCTTGCAAATCTTGACGGTAATCCGCTTCATTGATCAACCCGACACACGGTGCCTTGCAACGCTTGATTTGATATTGCAAACACGGTCGCGTGCGATTGCGAAAAAAACTATCACGGCATGAACGGATTTTAAACAGCTTTTGCATCAGCTGTAATGTTTCACGCACCGCATACGCATTGGGATAAGGGCCAAAATATCGCCCTCCTTTACGTTTAAGACCACGATAAGCTTTTAACTGAGGAAAGGCATGCTCACTATTTAAATGGATATAAGGGTAGGATTTATCATCACGCAGTAATACGTTGTAACGAGGGTGATGCGTCTTGATTAAGGTTTGCTCAAGCAATAAGGCTTCTTTCTCGGTGTTAGTCACCATCACTTGAATATCAGCAATTTTAGACACTAAGACTTGCGTCTTCGGGCTAGCATTATGCTCGCGAAAATAACTGCTTAAACGGGACTTTAACTCTTTGGCTTTGCCGACATAAATCACCGTGCCCACGTCATCAAACATTTGATAAACGCCAGGCTCACGGCTCACATGAGATAAAAACTGTTGGGGATCAAAATCTGCCATCAGTAGATGTTAACATGGACAAGGCTATCCTGCTGCTGGCACATCATCATGGTCTTTACCTAAACTACCATCCATGATTTGCTCGATTTTAATTAAACCGTGACGGATGGCTAAGTATGTTAACTCAACATCGTTATTCACTTCGAGCTTATCGAACAAACGATAACGATAACTGTTAACGGTTTTAGGGCTGATATGTAATCGTTCAGCGATGTCGGCAACTTTAATACCTTTAGTAATCATCACTAACACTTCTAGCTCGCGATCCGATAATTCATCAATCGGTGATTCACCGGGCTCAGACGTCACATGCTGCAATGCTAAGCGTTGAGCAATTTTAGGGTTGATATAACGCAAACCAGAACTCACAGCACGAATAGCCTGTATCAACTCTGCGACACCCGATCCTTTAGTGATATAACCACTAGCACCGATTTGTAACATACGTGAAGGAAAAGGTTCTTCTTCAAAAATGGTGACGATAATCACTTTAATATCAGGGTTAATGCGCAATAGTTTACGGGTTGCTTCCACACCACCAACACCTGGCATATTGATGTCCATCAAAACGACATCAGGGTTTAGCTTACGTACCATTTTAACCGCTTCTTCACCATCGGCTGCCCCGCCAATCACTTCAATATCGCTCGCACTAGCCAAAAGCCGCTCTATACCTTCTCGTACTAATTCATGATCATCAACTACAAGTAATTTAATCAAAGTCGTCTCCAAGCCCTTGTTTCACCCCAATGTGTGAGGCAAATAGTTAGTATGTTTATTCCCTTTATTATACGGTAATTTGCACAATTGTATAAGGTTTGATTAAGGAAAACTTAAGAGAAAAGTCATAAAGTTGTATTTGTGGTTAGTAAGTGTGCATAAGCGCCCTTTTGTCTCTAGAAGGCGTTGTTGAATAAATCAATTTCGTTAGCTCCGTCATCCCGCGGCTTGACCGCGGGATCCAGTCACTCACTGATTTTTCTGGATAACAACCCTCGAACAAAGACTAAATCAAAGATTTTACGTTTAGGGCTTTATTATTCCTGAAGATTTCGGTATTCTTACGGCCCTTCCAGTCTGACTGGAAGATATTTGGAGAGATGGCTGAGCGGTTGAAAGCGGCGGTCTTGAAAACCGTTGAGGGGCGACCCTCCCAGAGTTCGAATCTCTGTCTCTCCGCCAAATTTTTTATGCCTTAGTTTTATCCACTAGCCCTGGTGGATATGTCCGACCTTCGGTCGAACTTTTATCCACCCTACAAGAATACACCTAGCAAGAACGTCAAGACCCCGTAAAGCTTGAATTCCACCCTACTCACCCACATATATAGTGCTATAATTACCAGCAAATTCAACATAAAGAGGAAACCACATGGCTAACAATCCATTCCAAGGCAGTGCAGTTCAACGACCGGCAGAGTCTATTTTCGCGCAAAACAAAGTTTTACGTAATACTTATGCTTTACTCAGCATGACATTGATTTTTAGTGGCTTAATGGCCGTTATAGCAATGGCCATGAATGTATCTCCAGGCATTGGCATGGCTGCAACCATCGCTGGCTTTATATCATTATTTGTTGTTATGGCCTTACGCAATAGCCCATGGGGTTTATTGATGGTGTTTGTTTTTACTGGCCTATGGGGCTTCGGTCTTGGCCCAATGTTGAGCATGTACATCGCAGCCTACGCAAATGGCGGCCAATTAATCATGACCGCGCTTGGCGGTACTGGTGTGATATTCCTAGGTCTCTCCGCTTATGTGCTGACCACCAAGAAAAACTTCAATTTCATGGGCGGCATGCTGTTCAGTGGTGTTATCGCGATTCTAATTGCTTCAATCATTGGCATCTTCGTGCAAGCGCCTATGCTTCAAATCATTATTTCAGCCGCAGTGATGTTGGTATTTTCTGGCTTCATCTTATTTGATACCAGCCGCATCATCCATGGTGGTGAAACTAACTACATCATGGCGACAGTTAGCCTATTCATCAATATTGTTAATATCTTCCTAGCCCTATTACGCTTACTCGCAGCTTTCAGTGGCAACCGTAACTAATTGATTTAACATTATTTAAAGCCCCGTTAATCGGGGCTTTTTTATGCCTAACGATTCTTCTGGCCTGCGTGCTAACTTAAATAGAGTTTCAAGCCAACAATAAGGCTTTGCCAACAAATATACTTGACTTAACCAAAACTTGATGTATAATTTATAAACAAAATAATAACTGGCTGGACAAAAACCATGGCAAAAACTGTTGTAATATCTCTCGCTGACGGCGACCCTACTACCTGCCCTATCGTGCAAGCCATGAAGGCTATAAGTATCAATTATTATGATCAATCTTGCTATCAGGCAGTCCGAACACATTGCGCAGGGCTGATTAAGCAAATGCTAAAAATCATTATTTCTGAACCTGAGTGTAGCACCGTATTTATCGGCAATGCATCAATGAGCCAATCTGTCGAGAGCGAATTCAGAGCTGGCCACAAACCGGCTTTTATTCAAGTTTTACGAATGTTAGTGAGAATTCTTAATCAATATTTCAAAGCAAAGCGCATTAATATTAAAGTCAGAATCCTGAGTTGCGCTTTAAGTGATATTACTGAGCACAACCTTCGTGATGGGATTGACTCAATGACTGATGTCTTTGCTGTCCCAACCCATGATGAGATGGGTCATGTAGAACCCGGCTATTTACCGCTGTTCGGTACCCAAAAAATGAAGGAACCCGATACCGCCCAAGGTGAAACGGCAATGCACCTCAGTTCGGCAGTGAACAGCAGCAGATTTGAATTTGCGCTATTCAGGTATCTCAAGCGTGGCAGCCGCGCCCCTAATATACAATTATTTCGAGATTATGGTGATCCCAATGGTATTTTAATGACCTATTTTCAGCTTTATTATTTAAACGCTAAATACATCAAATATTGTACACAGGCGGCTAGCAGTGCTGACTATTCTGACGTTAGCCTCCATCGTATTTTTACTGGAGGTACCTCAGAATACATTGCACATCTCAATTATTGGGGCCTCAATCACCAGCACTTTGCAGTCGCGAACAAAACCCAACTCACTCAACACCAGTACTCTCCAGACGTGATGACAAGCAGCATCCCCCGCTTCTTCCCAAGCCATATACAGGTCGACCCCTCATGGTTTTTACGGGTTATTTTATGGCTAAAAACAAATGTCAGGCCAGTATCACAACCCACACAGGAACAACTCATACGCGCACAGCCACAACTCAAACCACCATTCACAGTAGCATTCAGAGTGCCAGAACTCACACTGCAAGCTCCACCTAGCGGTTGGGAAAAGCAATTAACTACCGCACATAGTAGCACTGCTGTACCCTACTGCCCAATCATTCATCGCATACAAGCCTCTGCACCGCCTAAGTCGATGCTTACTACACCTCAAGGGTCTCCTAGCTATGGCTATGATCAAGCTACTGCTGAGCCATTGAATCGCATACAAGCCTCTGCACCGCCTAAGTCGATGCTTACTACACCTCAAGGGCCTCCTAGCTATGATCAAGCTGCTGCAGAGCCATCGACAGGACTACCCAGCTATAGAGATGCCATGCTCGGTTGGCTAAATGAGCCACCACCGCCCTATACAAAATAGCCATCGCTTAAGCATGCTGTTTGAATATCAGCAGAACTGGTCTATACTTACACAAACAGCAACTCAAGGATGAGAGCCATGTTACGTAAAAACTTCGTCGCCCTATCGCTCGCCCTATTATTACCCCTGGCAGCCAATGCCGACGTTTATCGCTCTGTTTGCGCTAATGTCATGAATGCCACTCAGGATGACATCGCAGTGGATGGTTTTGAGGTATTCCAAGGCCAATGGCAACCGGGTGCAGCACCTCAAGAAAATGCCGTATTTCCGGCCAACAGTACTTGGCGTGTGTGTCTCGATAGCCATATGATTGGCGTCGCACCAAGCGGCAATACGCGCTTAAGCAGCCGTGGAAGCTATATCAATCTCGAGATGCAAGGTAGTGTTGTTGGGCAACCTAAGCTCTATATTCAGCATAGCGAAAACCTATTCAAGTTTGATGTAAGCCGTCAAGGGCTTAGCGAATTTAACGTCACGATTCAGCCGCAAGCTGAAATACAGACCATTAAAACACCGTAGCTAACTGTATTGCATACTCACCTGGATTGCGCGGTCAAGCCGCACAATGACGAGAAGCTCGTCATAACATCATCGCCTGGATTGTGCGCTCAAGCCGCACAATGACGAGAAACTCGTCATAACATCATCGCCTGGATTGCGCGGTCAAGCCGCACAATGACGAGAAACTCGTCATAACATCATCGCCTGGATTGCGCGGTCAAGCCGCACAATGACGAGAATGCGTGCCGTCATTCTCACACCATCCTAGCTCGTCATCCTCACATAGCCCTAGCTGTCATCCCGCGGCTTGACCGCGGGATCCAATCTATTTAGTGATTATTCACAGTCAATCATTCGTCTCAAAAACCCATTATCCTCTATTTTGAAACACCTAAACTCGCTATTGATCGCATTCCAGATCGTCTCAATTGCTCAAACTTCAAACAAACAATTCACCCACAAGCTTATCCACAGCCCTTCTGTCTCATAATTATTGTTATCCACACTGCTCGCAAATCCGCATTATTACTGATATTTCGCTGCGCCGCCTTAACGAATAGTCAATGTCTCACTATCTAAATATCATATCTCGTATCATTTTCTTAGTTTCAAAACTTGCCTTTTGAGACAGATGAGACTATAGTTACTTCACAGTCAGTTAGCTGAGTGTTTTCAACCAAGGACGGTTGAGCAAGGACGCACTCTCCTCTGAAAGGATTTCAGAGACAAGGATTTACACTCAGCTCACGACTGGATTTAAAAACAATACCTCACACCTGGAAGTATTAGGAAAACGATAATATTATGAAGTACGGATATATCAGGGTTTCAGAAATAAGCAGCTCGGTAGAGGAGCAAAGTAAAGCACTCTTACATGAAGAATGTGAACGCTTATTTACGGACTTGACCAAGGATGGTCAAACCTCCCAGGATGGGTTACAAGATTTACTCGCCTCCCTCAAAACCGGAGATGTATTAGTTGTGCACAAATTAGACCGCCTAGGCGGATCCCTTCGCACACTTATCGAATTATTAAATGACTTATTTGCTAAAAAAGTTGAACTGATTTCAATTGAAGATCGGATTAACACGACACTAAGCCAAGGCGATACAGTGAAAAGCCTTGTACAAGTCATGAGCATTTATGAAAAAGACAGAGTTCGCGAACGCAACAAAGTCGGCCTCACCGCCGCCCGCGCCCGTGGCCGTAAAGGTGGCCGCCCTCGCTCACTAGACAACAGCAAAATCGCCATGGCGAAACAATTGTTTCGGGATAAGAAAAATACCATTGCAGGTATATGCGAAATTATGAAAATATCACGTGCTACCTTGTATCGGTATTTGAAATCTTAGATTAGCGTTTAGCAAAGCTTAGAGCTGCTGACTAGATTGCTTTCTGGCGGCAAAATAAAGAATCAGCATACCCACTACTGCCGACACAAAAGACCCCAACAGAATCCCCTCTCGGCTCGTCATTTCAAAGGCGGTGCCTTCGAAGGCTAAGCCGCTGATGAAGAGGCTCATGGTGAAGCCAATACCGGCGAGGATGGCGGCACCGTAGAGTTGTAGCCAGCTGGTGTTGCGGGGTAAGTTAGCGAAGCCAAGTTTGATGACGACCCATGAAAAACCAAAGATACCGATTTGTTTACCGATGAATAAGCCGGCGGCTACGCCTAAAGGGATGGGATGTAATATGCTAGTTTCGGCATTCAAGAATGAAACACCGGCATTGGCTAATACGAATAACGGTAAAATAGCGAATGCGACCCAGGGGTGCAGTTTGTGTTCTAAGTGTTTTAATGGGCTGTGGCCATCTTCGTTTTTGCCCTTAAATGGAATGCAAAAACCTAAGGCAACGCCTGCTAATGTCGCATGTACACCGGATTTTAATACCGCCACCCAGACAATAATACCGACAATGAAATACGGTGTTAAACGCACCACTTTCATGCGGTTTAACAAGATTAATAATAAGATACCCGCGCCAGCAATACCGAGTGAGACGACCGATAACTCACTGGTGTAAAACATCGCGATTAAGGCGATGGCGACGATGTCATCGAAAATAGCTAGCACCACTAAAAATATTTTTAATCCCGGTGGAATACGTTTACCTAACATGGCAAGTAAACCTAATGCTAAGGCGACATCCGTCGCTGTTGGAATAGCCCAACCGCGCATAGCAGTGGTGTCGGCATGGTTTATAGCAACATAAATAAGTGCAGGGACTACTACCCCACCGACGGCGGCGACACAAGGCAATACCACTTGTGCAAAGCTAGATAATTCACCGGCTAAAATTTCACGTTTAATTTCGAGCGATAAGACTAAAAAGAAAATCGCCATTAAGCCGTCGTTTATCCATAATAATAAGGGTTTATTTAACGACCAAGGGCCTAGGCCAATGTGAAATGGGGTGTCAAGTACGTGTTGATACACCGCATTCAATGGCGTGTTCGCAATAATTAAAATAAACACTAACGCGAACAATAAAATAATACCACCGGCCGCTTCGAGTTTTAAGAATTCTTTGATGGCATTAATCGGCATGAGGTTTCCTTATTTTATGGGCGTAGAGTAATACAGTAATACCCCAGACAGCTGAAATGAATGAGGCAAGTAAAATACCCTGCTTACTAACTAATTCGTAGATGGTGCCATTAAAGGCCAGCGTTGCCATAAATACGCTCATGGTGAAACCGATGCCGGCTAATACGCAGACACCGTAGAATTGCAACATCGTTGCACCATGTGGCAATTTGGCCCAGCCTAATTTGATTAGGATATAACCCGTGGCAAAAATACCGAGCTGCTTACCAACGAATAAACCTAAAATAATAGCGAGGGATACGCCAGAGAATAATTGCCCAAGGTCCGTACCAGAGAAACTAATGCCGGCATTGATTAACACAAATAACGGCATGATGACAAAGGCAACCCAAGGATGTAGTGCGTGTTCTAAGCGCTTTAATGGGGATTGGCCATTTTCATCGTTGGCGAATGGGACGCAAAAACCGATAGCGGTGCCGGCTAAGGTGGCATGCACACCCGATTTTAATACCGCTAACCAGATGAACACACCCACCATCATATAAGGTGCAATACGCCGGACTTTACAGCGGTTAAATAAGATTAATATAGCGACACCGATAGCAGCCAGAGCTAATGACATCAAAGACAAGCTATCGGCGTAATACACTGCGATTAGGAAAATAGCGATGACATCATCGACAATCGACAAAGCAATAATCCATATTTTTAAACTCGCAGGAATGCGTTTGCCCATTATTGCGATTAAGCCTAAGACTAGTGCGATATCGGTAGTTGTGGGGATGGCCCAACCGCGCAATGCGACGGTATTGTGTGGTGTAATCAAGAGATAAACGGCAATGGGTACCACCATACCACCGATGGCTGTTGCAAAAGGCAATATCACTTGCGAAGGCTTGGACAATTCACCATCTAAAATTTCACGTTTCATTTCTAGTGACAGCAGCATAAAGAACATGGCCATTAAGCCTTCGTTGACCCACGCTTCCAAAGGTTTGTGAATAACATTGTCGCCCCAGGCTAAGGTGATGGGATGTTCGATGAGGTGATGATAGAAAGAATATAACGGCGTATTCGCAACGATTAAAATTAATAGTAATGCACCAAAGAGAATGATGCCGCTGGCCGCTTCGAGTCGAAAAAAATCGGGGGTTGCTTTTTGGTTCATAATATTAATTCGTAAGCTAGCTATGCCAGCAGTTTGTATCCACCCTCATCTGCCTTCGGCATCTTCTCCCCCTCAAGGGGAGAAGGGAAATTTCATTAAATATCACAAAGTATCTGGTTGATTTTTAATAATTCCGTATCAGCAAATTTCCTAGGGCCTGCATCGAGATCAGGGAATGCGGTTAATACCACTTTGCCTTGTTGCAATGCCGTCATCTTTTGGCTTTCACCGGCCAGCAATGCTTGCACAGCTTTAGCGCCCATTAAGGATGCCACTTTACGATCACGCACAGTCGGGCTACCGCCACGTTGCGTATGACCTAACACACACACTTTATATTCAGTATTAAGCTCCGCTTGCAGTTCTTTCGCAAGACCAAAACTACGGCCCGGTTTTTCACCTTCGGCAACAACAATGATAGAACCCAATTTCGTCCGTTTGCGAGCTCGAATCCGTGCAGCTAATTCTGGCACGGTAATCGGCGCTTCAGGAATTAACACAAATTCTGCCCCACCGGCAATACCCACTTCGACCGCAAGAAATCCGGTATCACGCCCCATCACTTCAACTAAGAAATGACGGTTATGACTAAACGCCGTATCACGAATACGATCGATCGCTTCTAAGGCGGTATTACAAGCCGTATCAAATCCAATGGTATATTCCGTATTTTGAATATCATTATCAATGGTGCAAGGAATACCAATCACTTTGATATCACCTTCTTGCTCTAACAAACTCGCACCACGAAAACTACCATCACCGCCTAAAACAACCAAAGCATCAATGTGTTCGCGTTTTAAAATACTTAGGGCTTTTTCCCGCACTTTGTGATCTTTAAATTCAGGGAAACGCGCCGATTGCAGAATCGTGCCGCCTCGTTGAATGCAATTGGCCACCGACTTCACATCAAGCGGTATAATGTCATCATTGACTATACCTTCGAACCCCAAGCGACTACCCACTACTTCAAGACCGTGATAGATAGCGGTTCGTACCACGGCACGAATCGTGGCATTCATCCCGGGTGCATCGCCACCGGATGAAATCACTAAGATTTTTTTAATGTCAGTTTTTTTGCTAAACAGTTTCATTGAGAATACGCTCCAAGCGTTCTTGCTGGCCTGAAACAGGCGCGGGATTAGTACCGTTTTGTTCAACATATTGTGCCATAGATGCCATATCAGCGGAACCATTAAGAATGTCTTGACCCAAGCTATCTTGCCAAGCGGCATAACGTTTGTCGATATTGGCTTGTAATGTATCGTTTTCAATCAATTCTGCGGCAGCGATTAAGCCTCTGGCCAAGGCATCGACACCACCCACGTGACCATGGAAGAAATCAGCCAAATCAATCGATTGCCGACGCAATTTAGTATCGAAGTTAAAACCACCCGTGGTAAAACCACCGTGTTTTAATAAGTAATACATCACTAAAGTATTATCGACAGTGTTAGTGGGGTATAAATCTAAATCCCAACCCAATTGCGCATCACCTTGGTTGGCATCGATGTTGCCTAATAAATCGTTGGCGCAAGCATAAGCCACTTCATGCGGATAACTATGACCGGATAACGTTGCATGATTGCCTTCGATGTTCACTTTGAATTCTTTTTCTAAACCAAATTTTTGTAAAAAGGCATAAACAGTTGCGGTATCGTAATCGTATTGATGCTTGGTTGGCTCACAAGGTTTAGGTTCGATTAGCAATGTGCCTTTGAAACCGATTTTATGTTTATACTCGACTGCCATCGATAAAAAACGTGCCATTTGTTGGGCTTCACGTTTCATGTCTGTATTTAATAGTGTGTCATACCCTTCTCGACCGCCCCAAAAAACATAGTTATGGCCGCCGAGGTCGTATGTGACATCCATGGCATTTTTCACTTGTGCTGCAGCAAAGGCAAACACGTCAGGATTAGGATTGGTTGCGGCACCGGCCATATAACGTTTGTTACTGAATAAATTGGCCGTGCCCCATAATAACTCTTTGCCGGTATCTTGCATCTTTTTAGCAATTTTATCAGCCATGGCCCGCACGTTAGCATTGCTTTCTTTTAATGAACCACCTTCAGGTGCAATGTCGCGGTCATGAAAAGTAAAATACTTTAAATCGGTTTTTTGTAACAGTTCAAACATCGCATCCATTTTCAACACAGATGCTTTCATAGGGTCAGACGCTTTTAACCAAGGATGTTCGAACGTGCCTTCGCCAAAAATGTCGAAACCATTCCAACAAAAGTTATGCCACCAACACACCGCAATACGCAAATGGTCTTCCATGCTTTTACCTAGCACTTTTTTATTTTTATCGTAATAGTGATACGCCAATGCGTTGTCAGAATTTTCACCTTCGAATTTAATTGGTTCAACAGGAAAAATAGCCATGGGTTTACTCCTTGGAAAAAGTTTGATTCATTAAGTCTTGCGTGTTCGCATACAAAGCGTTAAATAATTTTTGTTTCTCAGCATAAGCTTGCTGCCATTCAGCAACGGGGTCAATAGTCATTTCAACAGCATCATCCACAAAAGCCGTATGCGGGTCTGCCTTTGTTACTGCCAAATAGGCCAAACGTGCTGCGCCAATGGCTGCGCCAACCTCACGGTTAACACGATAGCTTAAAGGCCGTTGCAAGGCTGTCGCTAATATCTTGCCCCAATATAGACTACGCGCACCACCACCAACAACTGACACATCGCCAATCGTGACACCGGCTTTTAACAATTGATCTTGACCATTAGCAAAGTTAAACGCGACACCTTCTAACACAGCACGCATCATGTCGGCTTGACTGGTGGTGTCACGCAAACCAAAGAACATACCGCAGGCATAAGGATTATTTAACGGACTACGTTCACCGGATAAATACGGTAAAAAAATAATGGGGGACAAATGATTATCATTTTCGACTTGTGCAAGCAAGTCACTAACAGAACTATTCGCTTGCTTAGCATACCAATCTAAACAACTGGCAGCGCTTAAATGACAATTCATTTCATGCCATAAACCCGGCAAACAATGCGTAAAATTATGCACGCCACCTTGCGGATTACTGTTAAAGCTATCGCTTGAGACAAAATACACACCCGATGTGCCTAACGATAATAATGCGCGACCTGGTTGAATCACATTCACACTGATTGCACCGGCGGCATTGTCCCCTGCACCACCGGCAATCGGTGTGTCTGCAGGAATGCCCCATTGCTTAGCGATGTCAGGCGTCACCACGCCGGTGACTTCATTACCTTCATAAAGTTTTGGCATGTTCGCTTCGGTTAACTCACAAGCGGCTAACATTTCACTCGACCAAGCGCGCTTTGCTATTTTCAGCCATGACGTACCAGAAGAATCGGACAGATCGGAGGCAAAGTCTCCACTCATGCAGTAACGTAAATAATCTTTGGGTAATAACACTTTATCAATTTGTGCCGCGATTTCAGGTTCGTGCGCTTGCACCCATAATATTTTTGGCGCCGTAAAACCCGGCATAATTAAATTACCGGTAATCTCGTGAGCCTGTGGTACACGTTTTAATAATAAGTCACATTGCGGGCCAGAACGGCCATCATTCCATAAAATAGCAGGACGTAATACATTGCCTTTTTTACCTAGCAACACAGCGCCATGTTGTTGACCCGACAAGCCAATGCCTTTCACTTGCTGCAATAAGTTCACATCTAATTCAGCCATCGCGGCATTTGTGGCTTGCCACCAAGCATCGGGATCTTGTTCAGACCATAACGGCTGTGGGCGTGAAACGGTTAAGGGTTGGCTCGCTTGCGCAACAAGTTGCATCGCCGCATCGAGGATGACAACTTTAACGCTAGAAGTCCCGAGGTCAATGCCTAAATACACACTATTGCCCTATCCGTCGTGATGAGCGGCCAGCGTAAAGATGGGATTCGATTTGCTCTAAGGACACACCTTTTGTTTCAGGAATCATAAAGATAACAAACACTAACGAAATAAGGCTTAAAATTAAGTATAAACCAAACGTCCCACTAGTGCCGAGCAATTGCGTTAAGCTCAGAAAGGTTAATGTCACTAACATATTGCTGCCCCAGTTAACGGCCGACGCTAAGCTCGTACCTAATCCACGAATCGACAAGGGAAACACTTCGGCAATCATCAACCACATAATCGGACCTAAGCTAAACGCAAAGCACGCAATGTAAAGCAGCATGCCAATCGTTGTCAGAAAATGATTACTGCCGGCGACACCACCATGAAAAGCGATGACTAAAATCAACAACCCTATCGACATACCAACCAAACCAACAATCAATAAAGGACGACGGCCCACGACATCAATCAACGGTAACGAAATCAAAGTGAAAATAACTAACACCACACCAACGGGAACAGTCGCTAAAATCGCTTGCATCGGCGTTGGGTGGCTCGCCAAACTAAATATCGTCGGCGCGTAATATAAAATCGTGTTAATACCTACAAACTGTTGAATCACCGCCAAGCTCAACGCCACGACTAATGCAGGGCGTAATGTGCCGGACATTAATTGTCGCCAACCGCCTTTTTGCACTTCTAGGCTCGATTTAATCGCTTGCAACTCAGCATCCACTTCAGCATGGTGCCCGGTACGAATGCGGCGTAAGATTTCTAACGCGTGCGGCATGTTACCTTTAGCGACTAACCAACGCGGGCTATAAGGCAATGCAATCATCCCTAACAATAATAACAATGCCGGCACTGCGCCAAAGCCCAACATATAACGCCAACCCGTATCTGGGTGAAAGGCACACAAGTAATCCACTAAATAAGAAATCAAAATACCAATGGTCACGGCCAATTGGTTTAACGAGACTAATGCGCCCCGATGTTTTGCTGGTGCAATTTCAGAAATATATAAAGGCGCGGTATACGACGCCACACCAATCGCAATACCAATTAAAATTCGCCCAACCACTAACCAAGCAATCGTTTGCGCAATCGCACTGACGATACTCGCCACAATAAACAGCACGGCAATCGCAATTAATAAATTCTTACGCCCAAATCGATCGCTCACACGCCCACTGATAATCGCGCCACCAACAGCACCAAACAATACCGACGACACCACCCAACCATTCATCTCAGCACTTAAGTGATATTGATTATTAATAAATAAAATCGCGCCTGACATAACACCCGTGTCGTAACCAAACAACAAGCCAGCAAAAGCTGCCACAATTGCTACAACCACAAAAAAGTAACTACGCTTACGTTGATGCATATTACTATACGTTTGCATATGAATTTCCTAGTGAATAGAGGCCGACATTTTAATCAATTTATGGGCAAGATGCTATGGGTATTGTCGGGGGTGTCCTGTTCAGGTATTATACACACTAAGAATATAATGAGAAAAATCTATGTTTACAAACAAAAACCTTCCTGGCAACTTTATTGATTTTTCCATGCCTGGCCCGATCGGTAAATGTGAGAGCTATGTTGGCGCATTGATTGAGTTATTTTTAGCTAATCCAGTTGGTGTTAAATCTCGCGATCTCAATCCTCAAGCAATACTTACTCATCATAAAGCGCGGGAAGGTATCATGTTTGGCGGTGTGAAGCATGACTAATTACAGCAGTTACAAATAACCGATGTGGAAGATAGCTATAGCCTGCTGACAGCATTAAAAGCTCTTGGGCTCCAGGAAGCAAAGGCTACGTTACAACCGATAAATCCCTCCACTTTTACCGAGGATGCTTCTAGCGATAGCATCTTCATGTATAAGCAATTCTATACAAAAATCTACACCGCAATGATTAAGGCCGTCATAAGAGAAACACCAACCTGTTCATTTGTTTATAGCAATACTGGGAATAATGCTTCGTCATTAACCGAGAGTTTATACCCTGCTCAAGCAAGCACAACCACCGTACCTACTGTAAAACCTGCTGAATTGCTAAAAGTGTTAAACAAGTCTGGTATCTATGTATTCTGGCAACTGCGGCATACCGCCTCTGATTCGAGTCGTTTAATTTCCCATCATGTCATGTGCTTCATTCATCATGGTTCAACATTTATTTTCTTTGACCCTGAAAATGGCATTGCTACTTTCGAATCTTTTAATGATTTTCAGAAATGGTTTATGCAAGAAAATCTTACAGGCTCACTTAACTACATGACAAAGCCAGCAAGCTATTCAACACCGGTGAAAAAAATATTATACTTTGCCGCATGGCGTTATGAGACACCTACTGATGTAATGCTGAATAGCATTACTGCTGATAGCCTAGATTAAGACAGACATTACCTCTTCATATACGATTGCAATGCATCAGGAATGGTAATCGAACCGTCGGCTTGTTGGTAGTTCTCCATCACCGCAACTAACGTTCGCCCTACGGCTAAACCCGAGCCATTAATCGTGTGCACCAATTCAGGCTTGCCCGTTTCAGGGTTACGCCAGCGCGCTTTTAGGCGGCGGGCTTGGAAGTCTTCGAAGTTGCTGCAGGATGAAATTTCACGGTAGCAATTTTGGCTAGGGAGCCAGGCTTAGAGAATCAAACGCTGCGGGGCCAGTATAAGCATCCGGCTCATTTAACTAGATACGCTTAAACATCACTCTGTTATTTTTTCTTTTGAATTAATGCCAACAAAACACGGTCAATCCGGCGACCAATTGTTAAATCGGTTTCACCCTGCCAGAGATATTGAATACGAATACGCAGTAAGTTGGAAAACAATGCATTGCTATTGTCAGCTTGTTCCACAGCTACACGAACGTCTGGATGTGAAACTCGACCCGCCGTTATTGCGGGAAAAACAGAATCATTCGCACGGGTGATGTAACTAATGAGGCGATCACTGACCGACTGAATAGAGCTACCTTGGCCAGCTAAAGCTTTTTCTATTTCGGGAGATATTGCTGCTGCATAATTACCATTTAGTGGTTTTATGGGCTCAACTTTCTTACAACATGAAGCATAACTGTGAGGAAATAATAAATTTCTAAGTATTACAGGCTGCACTAATAACTTTCGCAGCCCAATCTCACCTAGTTGCTCATTAGCTAATTTTACAAATACCTCTTCCAAACTGGCATTCAACAATTCCGACACATCAGGCTCAGTAAGCTCTTCTGCGATCAACATACATGCCAAGGCTGCAAGCAATTTTCCAGGTTGGCTATCCAGCATGCTAAACGTTGCGGCTGGGGACAATGCAAGTGCTAGTATCAATTCATTAATGCCAGCATTCAACAAACCACAGCTTGTCATCACCTCAGTGGCAGCCGTTTGATCAAATGATGGTTGACGGTGACATTGCTGGGCCAATACAGAAATCAAACCCTGCTGGCGCACAAACTGTAAACATTCAATTCGTTGAGTCTTATTATTCGTTAAAATAACAGGCAATAAATATTCCATTCGGTAATTGCAAGGTTGCTTGCGTAAAGTTATGTTCGCAGCCTCTCCGTCATGCTTTAAGTATGAATCATCAACCCCTTTAACCAGTAGCAAGGTAAGTAAGCTGGGTAAATTCTCCGTATAAACTGCCTGCGTTTTTGCAAGAAAAACCGTCCAAAACTGACGGCAAGTAGCCGGTACCCTCGATAGCAACGTGGATTCCTCAGCCTCTCCCAATGATGGGATTGGAACAGATACTGTTGGCATGCTCCCATAACATTCGCTTACCCAATATAAATACCTTTGCGTTACAGCCAGACAAACATTGTCTGCCTTCTTGTTAAGTACAATTTCCAAGCATACTTGATACGCAGTTTTATCAAACAATTGAAATTCAAGCATAGCTTGCTTTTGTTCTCGTGGTAAATGACGCATTGCAGAGAATAAACATGTTAATGCTTCATTGATGGTAGAAAAATTTCTATTGAATCTATCAGGTTCGCTTACCACAGTATTCGCAAGCGCTATAAGAAGTACTACCAATAAACCACTGGTTAATGGATACGTTACTAGCGATTGCTTAAGTTGGAAGTTTTTTTTCTGAGCAACAAACAATAGAGTCATAATGGCCATTTTAACTGTGTTATCAGAAAAACAATTGTAGATTGTGCCAAGCGTCACTATAGAAGAATTTAGGTTCGTCAATGATGTAGACGCTGGAGGGGAAATGGCGCCAGCGCCTACCAATATAAAATTTACAAATGTTTTTTCATCCATAGAGACTGGCAGCTGCCCACTTGCATCAGTAGGTGCCGTCATCGCACGCATACTGGCAATAACATTAGCACGGGGATTAGCAACAAATCCAGCTAGAAGCACAGGGGCTAACAACTTACTCTCTGCAGCAGTTTCGACAGAACAACAATCAGCCGTACATAAACCCTTCTCGTTAAAAAACTTAACTATTTTTGTGAAATATGCAGGATTAGCTGAACTGTAACGAGTTGCTACCGCATCAAGTAAAGTACCGCCACGTCCATCTTTCGCAACAGACAATGCTTCCAAGCTAGTCAGTTTTTCAGTTGAAACAGTCGCTGAAAATTTGACAATGCATTCCAGCAAATAAATTAAATTGTCAGGGTTTTCAGTAACAAAAATCGACCAAGATAGGCCGTCGTTTAAGAGTGGCTCAATGCCGAGCCAGTACTTGTTAAAATAACAAGTCAGAGCAGTAACAGCCAGAGCGGGCTGGTTTACATCCAACGCGCGCACTGGGAATATAGGGTTTCCGAATATTGGTCGAACAGAGTTTGAGATAATATTAATATCGAATGTTCGATTAAACGGATAATTTACTGTTCCATGATTTGCTGTTATCTGCTGAACTTTTTCTGTTATCTTCTCAATATTTTCTGCATAGACTTTCCAAATGCCTGCTAGTTCACTACGTAATTGGTATAGTTGCTCATGGAATAGTACTACATGAGTAAGTTCTTCAGCACTCAAAGAAGTGACAATGGCGTTAATCACAAAGTCCGTATCACTATCACAATAACGATTGATAACTATAAACATAGCTTTAAAACAAGCAAAATTAGTAGGGCCTACTCCTGCCAAGAATTCGAGTTGCGCAGAGCTATGAGCTGGCAATGCAGTAAACCTCGAACGCACACAATCAGTAAACTGTCTCCGTGGGCTAGGTTTGTTGAATGAAATGCGTGGCAATGCCTGGCTATCCCACGCAGAGGAGGGAATTTTTTCCGACGAGAGATCCCCGGCTTTAGCTGTGTCAAACACAGCATCAAAATCAAAGAAAAGATATTTGTATTCTTCAAATAAATCCCGAGCAATCGTTAAATCCGCCCGTTGATCTTCAGCCTGTTGCTCATGCGCAGTATACTCTGTGCTATGTGGCGAATCCACCCCGCCCATTAAGGGAGGGCGTAACTCTACACGTAAATAAGGATGAAAAATAGACTTCAAGTCAGCATTATTCCTGGACAATTCACTTATAATATCGTGCACGATCTTATAGTTAGACGCATTGAGAGGCTCAAGGAGTTGACAAAGCTTCCGGCCTGCCACCCGTTGGTCAGATGACTTAAGCTCACTTAACAACTTCGATCGTTTATTAAAAAATTGCCTAGCTAACGGCGACTTTATCACTAATTGTTTTTTATTGGCTTCACTTAGCTGATGCACAACACCAGAACTATCGGTAAAGTTCCAATTCGGTGTTGTATTAAAATGTGTTAGAAATGCTGGCACAGGTAAACATTTATCATCGTAATGAAACTCGTGATTAGAGCACAGGTGTTCTCTAATAGGCTCAGGCAACGAGCTTAAAGTATCACGGTCATTTACATCACTCAATAAATCTAACAGTAAATTGGCAGCGTCATAGTCGTTCATGCCAACCGCAATTTCATCACCAGAGAGAGTTTTCAACAGGTTAACAACATTTGGCGCAGAAGAAACAAATTGCTGAGGCAATGCAATTCTTAACGATAGGAGCGATACCAATGTTAAGTTAAAGTGAGACCATGCTAATTTAATTGGCTGAACAGGCATCTTCTGATCCTTATATATTTATTATCATACTATGTTTAAAGGATAGCACATCAGCGTATATACCCAAAGCGATTGAGTTTTAGGTGTTCAGGCAAACAGATTTGTGCGCTATGCGCTTAACTAAAACCAGTAATAGTACACTATGCGCAGTTTTAGTTAAGCGCATAGCGTGCAAAGGTGGCAGCATTAACATCTAAAACTCAATCGCTTTGGGTATATATACTTAAAGCGATTGAATTTTAAGTATATGAGCATCTATGATTAGCAATAGCGTTGTAACACATCTGGTATCACTATCGATCCATCGGCTTGTTGGTAGTTTTCCATCACCGCAACTAACGTTCGCCCTACGGCTAAACCCGAGCCATTAACGGTGTGGATTAACTCGGGTTTACCGGTTGCAGGGTTACGCCAGCGGGCTTTTAGGCGGCGGGCTTGGAAGTCTTCGAAGTTGCTGCAGGATGAAATTTCGCGGTAGCAATTTTGGCTGGGGAGCCAGACTTCGATGTCGTAAGTTTTGGCGGATGAAAAGCCGGTGTCGCCGGTGCAGAGTGTCATGACGCGGTATGGTAATTCTAAGCGTTGTAGAATAGCTTCAGCATGGCCGGTTAATTGTTCTAATGCTTGGTAAGAATCTTCGGGTTTTACGGCTTGCACCATCTCGACTTTTTCGAATTGGTGTTGACGGATCATGCCGCGGGTGTCTTTGCCGTAGCTACCCGCTTCTTTACGAAAGCATGGGGTGTGGGCGGTTAGCTTAACGGGGAGTTCTTCTAAAATTTCATCGCGGAAGATATTGGTGACGGGCACTTCGGCTGTGGGAATTAACGCGTAGTTTTGTTCCGTGTTTGTGAAGAATTGATCGTCAGCGAATTTAGGTAATTGGCCCGTGCCCTTTAAGCTTTCAGGGTTCACTAAAAATGGCACGTAGACTTCTTCGTAACCGTGCTCTTGCGTGTGTACGTCTAGCATGAATTGAGTTAAGGCACGCTGCATACGAGCGAGTTGGCCTTTTAATACCACGAAACGACTGCCGGCGATTTTAGCGGCAGTATCAAAATCCATTTGTTTAGATAATGCACCTAAATCAACATGGTCTTTGACTTTGAAATCAAATTGTTTGGGCTCACCCCATTTGCGTATTTCGACATTTTCGTTTTCATCTTTACCGACAGGCACGGATTCATGTGTGATATTGGGTACGCTGGCGTAGATGGTTTGCAGTTGCTCTTGCACGTCATTGACTTGGTCTTGCAAGGTTTTCAAATCATCTGACAAACTACCCACTTCGGTTAATAAGCCGGCGACATCTTCACCAGCGGCTTTCGCTTTACCGATGTTTTTTGACTTAGTGTTGCGTTCGTTCTGCACTTCTTGCAAAGCAACTTGCAAAATTTTACGTTTCGCTTCGAGTTCGCGAATGCTGGCAACGTCCAACGTAAATCCGCGTTTTTTTAATAACGCTGCTGTTTTTTCTAAATCGTCTCGAAAACATTTGGGATCTAACATATTTTAATTTACCTTATCTTCTTCTTTACGCAAACCTAACTCAACCAAACGCTCATGCAAATAACTGTCTGCAGTGTAACGCTCAGACAACTTCACCTCAGGGCGCGGATGCAAAAATAACGGGCACGACATGCGCGGCTGCGTTGCCGCTTCACCGGTTGGATTCAATACACGGTGTTGAGTTGACGGGTAATACCCATTCGAGCACTCACGTAACATATCACCCGAATTAATCACCAAGTTACCATGATCACAAGGCACATCAATCCACTGACCTTGGCTATCTTGCGCTTGCAAGCCTGGCGCACTGCCGGCGGTTAGCACGGTCAATAAGTCAATGTCGCCGTGTGCAGCGGCACGTACGGCCCCGGCTTCTTCTTCGCCAGTTAGTGGCGGGTAATAATTAATACGGAATAAGCTGCTACGGCTATCCGCTATCATATCGGGTAACGGCATGCTGTAATGTGAGCGAATATCAGTGGGAGTCGCGTCATGTAACCATTGCAGCACTGTTGCGGCTACGCCGGCCAGCTGGTCAAACAACGCCTGTGTTAGTTGTGCTAATGCTTGCGGACAACGTCCCCAAGGGTAGTAATTATAAAATTCTTTTAAGTCGCGTATCGTCGCACCTTTAGCCACTTCGGCTAATGTGGGTGACACCCAACCATCTTGGGTTTTAGGGTTTACATCAAATGACTGTTTAGACGCCGCCTCTTGCAAGAAAAAATCTTGCCATTCATCATACAATTTTTGAATATCAGCTTGCGCAATAGGATGATGGGTTAATACACCAAACCCTGTTTCACGCAATGATTTTGCAAATTTTTCGCCCGCATCTGCGGCTGTGTAATCGACTCGTAATACATTCATTGTCATTTTATCACCATCATACCTAGCCATGCTGCGACTAAACACAGCACGATGTTTAAACCAATGTTGCTTAACGCAACGCCGTATTCTTGCATCTGTAATAGTTTTATTGTTTCTAACGAAAAAGTTGAAAATGTGGTGAATGCACCGAGCACACCGACCATAATAAATAAGCGTAACTCGTCGGCTAAATGTGTGCGTTGCATCAGCCACACGCTGCAAGCACCAATGATAAAAGAACCGACTATGTTCACAAATAATGTCGCATAGGGAAAATTTAAGCTTAACCATTTGGCTTGGGCTTCGTAGATGCCAAAGCGGGCTAATGCGCCGATGGCGCCGCCTAACATTACCAGTAATATAGTCATTCAATATTCCATCTTGTAGGGTGGATGAGTTCGTGCGGTAGCACGGATATATCCACCATCAAACTATCAGCCAGCTCCGCTGGTGGATATATCCGGCTTTCAGCCGAATTTTTATCCACCCTACTTTGACTTGCTAATTGCTCACCTTCTTGTAGGGTGGATAAAAGTTCGTGCGGAGCACGGACATATCCACCATTCGAACCATAAGCCAACACCGCTGGTGGATATATCCGAGCTATCGCTCGAATTTTTATCCACCCTACATTACGAGGCTTTATCCCATTTCTTAAGCTGGGCCAATTTTTCAGCAATTTTGCTCTCAAGGCCACGATTAACGGGATTATAATACGTTCGCTCCCCCATTGCATCGGGAAAATAGGTTTCACCGGGCACGTAAGCATTGGGCATATCGTGGGCGTAGCGATATTCTTTACCGTAATCGAGGTTTTGCATCAGCTTGGTTGGCGCATTACGCAGGTGCAATGGCACCTCCTGCGAGCCTCTGGTTTTGGCATCTTCCATCGCTGCAGCAAAGGCCGTATAGACGGCATTGCTTTTTGCCGCACAGGCTAAATAGACAATGGCTTGAGCGATGGCTAAATTACCCTCAGGACTGCCGAGACGCTCTTGCACTTCCCAGGCATTCAAAGCGATTTCTAAGGCCCGAGGGTCGGCATTGCCAATATCTTCGCTCGCCATCCGCACCACTCGACGGGCAATATACAGCGCATCACATCCGCCATCGAGCATTCGGGCAAACCAGTATAAAGCCGCATCCGGTGATGAACCACGAATGGATTTATGTAAGGCTGAAATCTGATTGTAAAATTCTTCACCACCGTTATCAAAACGGCGCGTGCCGGTGCCCAACACTTCTTTGAAGATGGTTTCATCAATGTTGCCACCATCGGCGTACTCCGCCAAGATATCCAATACATTTAATGCAGTGCGCGCATCGCCATCGGCGAACTCGGCTAATTGCTGGCGTAGGTCCATGGGGAAGTTCAAACGGATAGCACCGAGGCCACGTTCTTCATCATTCAATGCTT
This sequence comes from uncultured Gammaproteobacteria bacterium, assembly GCA_963975985.1. Classification (GTDB taxonomy): domain Bacteria; phylum Pseudomonadota; class Gammaproteobacteria; order JABDGN01; family JABDGN01; genus CAXBIY01. The sequence continues at coordinate 13,454 of CAXBIY010000014.1, read as the reverse complement.
GATCGATAATGGCTTTAATATCTTCAGGTTGCAGTGACTTTAAAACATAAACTCTAGCGCGAGACAATAGTGCATTGTTCAATTCGAAGGACGGGTTTTCCGTCGTCGCGCCAATAAACGTAAACGTGCCCGCTTCCACATGCGGCAAAAATGCATCCTGCTGTGATTTGTTAAATCGATGCACCTCATCAACAAACACCAACGTTGGAATGCCCTGCTGCAAATTCATTTCTGCCTGCTCGACCATGGCTCGGATGTCTTTGACCCCGCTCAATACTGCCGACAATTTAAGCACCCGCGCCTTAGCCCTATCGGCTAATAAATTAGCTAATGTGGTTTTGCCCGTCCCCGGTGGCCCCCACAAAATCATTGAATGCAACTTGCCCTGCTCGATCGCCACACGCAGCGGCTTACCTTCACTTAGCAAATGCGCTTGGCCAATGTATTCATCAAGATTGCGCGGCCGCATGCGAGCGGCTAACGGTTGGAAGGTATTGATTTCAGGATTGTCGAATAAATCAGGCATAAGGTGATGATAACATAAGATTTAAGCTAAGCAGCCCTAGTAGGGTGGATAAAAATTCGGCTGAAAGCCGGGGATATATCCAAAGCAATTAAGGTCGTCATCCCGTGGCTTGACCACGGGATCTAGGAAACGATTCTGGCTTAATGATATTCTGGATCCCGTGGTCAAGCCACGGGACGACGAGACTACACCGGCAACGCGTACCAATAGATCATAAAGAAGTGGCTGATGCTACCGGCTAAAACAAACAAGTGCCAAATACTGTGGAAATATTTCATTTTGCCATCAAGCACATAGAACACGACACCAAAGGTATAACATAAGCCGCCAATCGCTAGCCAGACGAAACCTGCGTGAGCCATGGCATGATACAGAGGCCCAATACCAATGACCGCAACCCAGCCCATGCCAACATAGAGCAACACAGAAAATATCTCAAACCGCCCCATAAAGAAAAGCTTGAAAATAATGCCTAGAATAGCGATGCTCCAAATAACACCAAATAATGACCAACCCCAGGTATTGTTTAATACCAGCAATACCACGGGTGTGTAGGTACCAGCAATCAATAAATAAATGCTGATGTGATCTAACATACGGCAGATTTTTTTCACATTCTTATCTTGAAAACTATGATAAATGGTTGATGCTGAATACATGATGATTAAGGCGCAACCAAAAATCAGTGCGCTAGCAATCCGTAAGCCACCACCGAAGTGAACCGCTTTGATTAGCATTAAGACTAAGGCAGCAACAGACAAGCCCGCACCGATAGCGTGCGTAAGTGCATTCACGACTTCTTCGGGAATCGACTGATGTTTGTGAGATTTTATAATAAAACGTTTCATCATTTATTTCCGCAATATTTGTTTATAATCATCAGCTAACTTATTGAAATCAATTTGATTAATAAAAAGTGAAAAACACATCCATGATGATAATGCGGCCATGTCTTTAAACTGTGACGGCAAGTATTTTGGAGGCTCAATGATACCATCTTTTACTAAGCTAGCATAAATATGCAGGTCTTCTAGCCGTGTTTTACCAATGAATAATAAGGGGATTAAATCCAATTGATTCTCTTGAATCGCCAAGCGAATGAAATTGTAAATCATGACGAAACCTTTGGTATAAGCGAGATCTTTTGTAAAAGGTTTGCCATCGGCCGTGCTACCACGGAAAACACGTACGGCGAGCTTATAAGCATCATGCTCACTATATCCATGCTCTAAAAAGAAATGGTAGACATCGATAAAATTACCGCCATCAGTCGCCATATCGATGGCCAATATACGATTGGTTAATTTTTGTAAGCGCTGCGGGAATGACGTGAAGGTGAACACTTCCATTAATACGGCGAGCCCCTCTTGCGTGATAGCCGTGGCAGGTGAGCCTTTGCTCAAAAACGTACAAGTCGGCTGCGCCTTACCATTAAGTGTTGTACCAAGGTGCACCCAGCCTTCGTGAACTTCTAATAGGGCGACATCGCGCTTGCTAAACATGGCATCAGAACGCAAGCGAATCGCTTCTGCACCTGCTGCTGCATCTGAGACTAAGGTATCACTCAATTCGACCAAGGCTAAATCATTATCTTTGGAAAAATAAGGTTTGAGCTTTTCAGCAATCATATCCGCAGCCTTTGCAGCGGTAATATTTGCTTCACCACGTTTGGCCTCTGTGGAATCAATAATGGCGGGTAACTTATCAACGAGCAATAAAGCTAAATCGCGAATGCTCGGGCCACCGGCATAAAAGGACTCTTCCGAACTACCATATAAGCTAACGGCTAACTGACCGAATTTATCAGTACCGCGGGCTCGTAACATTTCGAGGCCCAGCACGTATTCATCACAAGTGCGCTGCATAATGCCACCCAAAGGACTGAACTGGCCAAGGTTGCGTTGTATATCGGAGTGGATGCCACGAAATTCATTAATTTTTTCGTCTAAATCATAACCTAATGGGTTGTGATGCTCATAATAAGCGGCATCAATTTGTGGTAATTTCTCTGCGTTATTCGCGAAAAACTCCACTTCTGTATCGTCGTGCCATTTGATGGCATCCAAAATACGAATCGGCGCTTGCGCTACGACAATTCTGTCCGATAATTGGCGAATCACATCCGCATCATCTTTCGTCGACATGGGGAGAATCCTTAGTTAGCAAAACCATCGATCACATCAACCCCTTTCGGTGGCGTGAACTGGAATTGCTTAGCAGCAATACTAGCATTGGTTTGGATATTGGCAAATGTTAATTCTGTTTTTTGGCCCATGGTATCGTAAAGATCCATTTGTTTGATAGCGGAACCATTAAACATGAGCAACACCTTGGTAAAGTTACCCTTCTCTTTGGCGACTAATTGATAGCTATCCCCTGCTTGCTCGGTGATAGTGAAATTTGTAGTTAAGGCTTTCGTTGAACCACCTAAGATGGCTAGCGGTGTCGCTTGCACGCCCGTGCTAACGGCTTGCACGGTAACCTGTTCTAGATCAGGTTGGTAATTCCAAAGTTGTGTGCCATCACTAATCACAAATTGTTTAATCGGTGAATTAACCTGCCAACGAAATTTGTTCGGCTTTTGTAAGCAAAATTGGCCTGTGCTTTTATTAATCACACGACCACTGCCATCGAACACAGTTTGTGTGAAATTGGCTGATACGGTTTGGGTGGATTGTAATAAGTTAGCTAATTGGTCCGAAGCTGGATTCGCATACGTGGTAAACGGCAACAATACAGTAACGCATAACAAGTATTTAATGAATTTCATGGTAGCCCTCCTTCTAGGACACATGATATCACCATTAGAATAATAAATCGTCTTCAGAAAGCGCAGAATATACCCCCACTAAACCAATTGTTACGTTAGCACCACCATCTGCGTTAGTAAATGTGTATTTTGAACCAATGAGATCACCATACCCACCGATGCGCAATTCACCCAATGTAGCATTAGCGTCGAAACTATCGTAGGTCATGAAGTATTCACGCACATCTAATTTATCACTGCCAGCAGTGAAATCGAGAGGGTAATAAGTTGCACTGCCTTCGTTTGCAGGCTGCGCATCAAGGATGAAGGTATCGTTACCTGCTCGACCCCATGCTTGATCTAAGTGATTTGCAGTAGGGTTCAGCACAATTAAATCATCACCGTCGTAAGCATCTGCGGTAATACCATACTGACCGTAACCGGCATACAGTAAATCATCGCCGCTTGTTCCGTAGGCACCGTTAATTGCTGTACCACCATTTTCTATATACGCATCCACTTCTGGTGTATTCGAGCTATGAAAATTAAAGTCACTGTATGACAAGTCGTCTTTACTTACACCTTGTAAGGTCAGGGTATTATTTTCCGAGAAAGTAATAGTCGTGTCACCATTATTTTCGGTCATGAACAAGTCTTTAAAATCGCCTTCAAATACGCTACTACTTAACACTAACAAGTCAGATAAAGCGCTCATGTCGATGCTATCAGTCCCTGTCGTAAAGTCAGTAATAATGTCATCACCACTACTGCTGTCAAAAACGAAGCTATCCGCACCATCTCCACCCGTTAATCTATCGTTACCAGTGCCGCCATTGATGATGTCATCACCGGTACCAGCTTCAATCACATCATTACCACCACCCGCATTAATAACATCGTCACCGCTATTACTGATGATATATTCAGGCGCATCATTACCTTGATAAAAATTATCACCCGCAGCTAAATCGATTTGTTGACGACCGTATTGAGCACCACCGTAAACCACATAATTTGATGAACCCGTAGCGGAACCTAATGACACTTCCGCACCTAAAATCACATCGGCAAAACCATCACCGTTAATATCACCACCACCATCGACAGATACACCTGTGCGACCACGGTATTCACCTTCAATGATGAAACCGTCAGTTGATGATAAATTGCCTAAGTTTAATGTCGCGGGGAAAGTTTCACCATTACCCGTATCACGGCCGAAGATAATATACGACTCGCCAACGTCAATCGTTGTAGCAGAATCGGCTAACTGTGCATTCACGATAAAGTCTTCGATACCATCGCCATTGAAATCACCGGCATTGGCAACGGAATAACCAGAATAAGCCCCAGATTCAAAGCCTTCTACGACAAAACCATTACTACCATCTAAAGTTGACACATCAAAGGTTGTTGCGTCATCTAATGTATCACCACCAAAAATAACATACGTTTTACCTGCGCCACCGATACCATTGGCCGTTGCACTTTGTGCACCAACAATTAAATCTGACACACCATCATTATTCACATCAGCAAAATCAACTGACCAACCAAATAATTCACCAGCAACTGCTCCACGAATCGTGATCCCTTCACCAACACCAAGGTCATTAATATTCGTTTCAGGAATGCTACCACTACTCAAATCTTTACCTAGCATCACATACACGGAACCACTGTTAGCGCCAGCTGTGTCTTCATAAGGCGCGGCTAAAGCAACATCACTAATGCCATCATTGTTAAAGTCACCACTGGCAACAGAGTAGCCGAAAGCAGAATCATTCGTCATGTTGCTACCATTAAAACCGGGTTCAAATACAGCACCCAAACTTGAATCGGTGACATTCGCTGTTACATCGTCACTGTCATTGTCATCAAGGCTGCTGACATCAATCACAGCAGAGAAACCCGTATCTTTACCAAATACCACGTAACTGGCACCTAATGTGGTGCCAACAGAATGCCCATAAGCACCTATCACAATATCATTAATGCCATCGCCGTTATAATCCTCTACGCTCGCAAGCGAAGCACCAAAATGACCATATTCTACATTCGTTGAACCTTCAACAACAAAACCATTGCTGCCATTTAAACTTGATAAATCAAACTCACCCGTGCCAAAATCATCATTGCCACCAAATACAACATACACCGCACCTGATGCGTTGCTATTTTGATCGGCATAGTGTGAACTGACCATAAAGTCATCAATACCATCGTTATTAATGTCGCCAGCACCAGATACGGCATAGCCAAAATGATGATTTGCACCACTTGCTGTATTACTGAAAGTCAATTCAAAACCGTTACTACCATCTATATCATTGATGCTTAAATTAAGTGGGATATCATCACCACCGTAAACAACAAAAGCTTCATTAACCGTTTCACTCTGTGAGCGACCAATCATGAAATCATCATAACCATCGTCATTAATATCACCGATATTGGCAACGGATCGTCCTGTGTTTAGGCCAGTTATTAAATCAGTGATCTCAAAACCTTGATCTACTGTCATATCACCAAGTTGTAATGTTTCAACGTCACCATTTTGCTCACCATAATATTGGTTGAAAATAAAGTTGTCCGAGCTATTCATTTCACTCAGGCTAACATTATCAACACGAACTGTGCCTGCCCCCGGCAAATTAATCAGTACATCACTACCATCTTCTGACATATATTGGCTAACAAATTCAGCGAATCCTGAACTATCACGCATAACAACATTATCGTAACCAGACAAATCAATTTTGTCCTCACCGACTGTGAAATCAGTAATGGTATCGTCGCCCGTGTGATTTGAAAACGCGAAATAATCTTTGCCCGCACCACCGGTTAACGTATCGTTACCCGCACCACCATCAATCACATCACTACCCGCGCCACCTTTAATAACATCAGCTTGAGTGCCGCCCATGATGTTTTCGTTGCTATCGGTACCGTAATAAATGTTAGTTTGGTCGGTTAATTCAACACCTGAACGGCCAAATTGGTTGCCACCATAGATCACATAGTTGGGCGCATCATTAGAAACACCATATTGTGTTTCTGAACTTAAGAGTACATCGGCAAAACCATCACCATTTACATCGCCGCCGCCATCGACTGTATTACCCGTGCGGCCACGATATTCACCTTCAATGATAAAGCCATCAGTTGCAGTCAAGTCACCCAAGTTGATAGTAGCAGGATAACCACTGGTTTTACCGTAAATGATATAGGTTTCACCCACATCAATAGTCGTAGCAGAATCCGCTAATTGGGCATTGACTGCAAAATCTTCTATGCCATCGCCATTAAAATCACCGATATTGGCAACGGAATAACCAGAATAAGCCCCAGATTCAAAGCCTTCTACGACAAAACCATTACTACCATCTAAAGTTGACACATCAAAGGTTGTTGCGTCATCTAATGTATCACCACCAAAAATAACATACGTTTTACCTGCGCCACCGATACCATTGGCCGTTGCACTTTGTGCACCAACAATTAAATCTGACACACCATCATTATTCACATCAGCAAAATCAACTGACCAACCAAATAATTCACCAGCAACTGCTCCACGAATCGTGATCCCTTCACCAACACCAAGGTCATTAATATTCGTTTCAGGAATGCTACCACTACTCAAATCTTTACCTAGCATCACATACACGGAACCACTGTTAGCGCCAGCTGTGTCTTCATAAGGCGCGGCTAAAGCAACATCACTAATGCCATCATTGTTAAAGTCACCACTGGCAACAGAGTAGCCGAAAGCAGAATCATTCGTCATGTTGCTACCATTAAAACCGGGTTCAAATACAGCACCCAAACTTGAATCGGTGACATTCGCTGTTACATCGTCACTGTCATTGTCATCAAGGCTGCTGACATCAATCACAGCAGAGAAACCCGTATCTTTACCAAATACCACGTAACTGGCACCTAATGTGGTGCCAACAGAATGCCCATAAGCACCTATCACAATATCATTAATGCCATCGCCGTTATAATCCTCTACGCTCGCAAGCGAAGCACCAAAATGACCATATTCTACATTCGTTGAACCTTCAACAACAAAACCATTGCTGCCATTTAAACTTGATAAATCAAACTCACCCGTGCCAAAATCATCATTGCCACCAAATACAACATACACCGCACCTGATGCGTTGCTATTTTGATCGGCATAGTGTGAACTGACCATAAAATCAGCGATACCATCATTATTGATATCACCTGCATCTGACACCGCATAACCAAAGTGATGATTTGCACCGCTTGCTGTATTGCTGAATGTCAATTCAAAACCATTTGAACCATCAAGGTCATCAACACTTAGATTAAGGGGCGCATCGTTACTACCAAAAACCACATAAGATTCATTTGTTGTTTCACTGATTGAACGACCAATCAGCACATCATCATAGCCATCATTATTGATATCGCCAATATTCGAAATGCTATGCCCTTGTTGGTTACCATCTTGTAAATCAGTAATCCTTATACCATCATTAACCGTCATATCACCAAGTGCTAATTGTGCAGGTGCTGTTGAATTACTGTGATCGGTGCTGAACGTAAAGTTAGCGAAACTCAAATCGGTTTTGGCTACACCTGTCAATACGATTGAGCCACCATCCGGTAATGTAATAGTTGTGGTGCCAGCACTTTCATTAACATAAGTTGTATCGGCAATGAAGTCAGCAAATGCGTTTTCATCAACAACAAAACCATGACCTGATATATCTATCACATCATCAGCCGTATTGAAGTCAGCTATGGTATCTGCGCCATCACCCACAGTATGCACAAAGGTATCAACACCCTCACCACCATGAAGCGTATCGTCACCTGCGCCACCTGTAATTTGATCATCACCTTCGCGACCATAAAGCGTATCGGCACCTGCTCCACCGAATATAAGGTCATCACCAGAACCAGCATAAACAGTATCATCGCCTGTGCCCGTGTGAATCACATCGTCACCATGGCCTGCTGCAATGGTATCGTTACCAGCAGTACCTTGGATATATTCAGCTTCAGAACCACCTGTAAATGTATCAGCACTTGCGGTTAACTGATGATATTCGTAACCATCGCTATTGTTACCGAAAATAACATAAGACTCGTTACTGTTTGTACCAATGATATAATCAGCGTTACCGTCTGCGTTGTAATCACCACCACCACTGACTGATATACCAATCATGTCTTGTGCATCTTGACCCACGATAGTGAAACCATCAGTGCCATCTAAAGTTGTGACATCTAAACTACCATCAAAACTGTCGCCGCCATAAATCACTGACACTTTACCAGTGTTAACTGTAGCGCCATCATCATAAGTGTTGTAACCGATGATAATATCATCGTAACCATCATTATTGACATCACTCAAAGTCGCAGATGATAAACCAGCCGTTGTAATATGGAAATAATCAGCTGTATCAGCTTGTGTAACTGTCATTGACGCAGCATAAGCATCACCGTTGCCTAACACGACATACAAATTACCTGCATCGTCTGTAAGCATGATATCTTCATAACCATCGTCATTGATATCACCACTCGAAATACTTTCACCTAAGGCGATGCTGCTTGCTGCCGTAATTTTAAAGCCATTATCGCCATCTAAATCACTGAGATTTAAATCTGAACTTGTCGTCAAATTATCATAGCCACCAAACACAACATAGGTTTCTGATGTGCCACTTTCAATACTGTTATTCTGCGATACCGCGAAGTCAACATTGCCATCGCCATTAATATCACCCAGAGCATTGATACGATAACCTAAACCATCGTCATCAGCGGCACCAGTCATCACAAAACCATCAAGGCCATCTGCATTTAAATTAGCGACATCAGTTTGGAACGTACCATTACTATTGCCGTATAAGACGTAAGCAGCACCATTATCGTTGGCGCCAGCACCAGGGGCTGCAATCATAATGTCATTAAAGCCATCACCATTGACATCGCCTAAATTAGCCACTGCGCTACCGAAATTATCGCCAGCGGCCAGACCAGAAATAGTTGTTGATGTCGTGTTACCTAAGCTATCGCCACCGTGTACAATTACAACTTTACCTGCATCAGTGCCAGCCGTATCGTCGTAGCTCACACCATACATAAAGTCATCATAACCATCGTTATTGATATCGCCTAAGCTTGCTAATGCAATAGGGTTACCGCCTGCAGTACCAGTAATGCTGCCGATAGTAAAACCTTCTGTGGTTTCTAAGTTGGTTAAATCAATATTACTCGCATTTTCTGATCCATAAACCACATGAACATGGGCATTACCGCTTAATGGCGCATCAGCAATTAACATGTCATCAATGCCATCACCATTAATATCACCCGCATGCATAACAGTACGACCATCAAAGTTATCACCGCTGATAGTAAAGCCGTTAGCGCCATCTAAATCAGCTAAATCAACTGAACCATCAGATAATAAGTTAGGTGTTGTTGTTTCAACATTGGTTAAATTAAATTTGAAGTCGTTAATATTTAAGTCACCTAATGTAGTATTTTGCAATGTGATTTGATCGCTAACACCAGGTAAATTAATAATGACATCATTACCATCTTGTGACATGTAGGCTGATTTAAAGATGTCAAATTCATCAGTATCATTAACGACAATATCCGTCACATTAACTAAGTTAATGACATCAACACCATTTTCATTAAAATCAGTAATAATATCGGCGCCATCGCCAGGGTTAAAGACAAATTCATCATTGCCTGTGCCACCGGTTAATGTGTCATCACCTGTGCCACCAACAAGATAGTCATTGCCTTCACCACCCAAAATAGTGTCATCACCCGCGCCACCTAATAAGGTGTCATGACCACCTTGGCCAGAAATATAATCATCATCACTAGTACCAGTGATGGTTTCATCACCCTCTTCACCAAAAATCACACTTGCTGAATCAGTATCATTAGAATAGTTCACACGGCCATATTGTTCGCTGCCATAAATCACATAAGCATTATGGTTTTCTTGCAAGCCATCAATTACGATATCACTAATACCATCACCATTGACATCGCCTGCTACTGTAATTGATGAGAAGTTGTTATTAACCACATCACCCGTAATTTTCATACCAACGTCGGCGGTCATGCTATCAAGATAAATTTCACTACTAAATGATTCACCTGAAGGTTTACCGAATATCACATAAGCTTCACCGGCATTTGAAGCGCCAGAATCATCTTCTTTTGCTGTGACTAAAATATCGTTATAACCATCGCCATTAAAGTCAAAGTTACTTGCACCAGCAACTGCGACACCGACATAGGCATAGTTTTCATGTCCTCGCAGTACAATACCTTTGCTAGCATCAGGCGCATCACGAAGGTCAGTCACTGTGGTGTGGTCATCTTCATCATCAACACCTATTTCATATTCTTCACCGAAAACAATGTAAGATCGACCTTTACCACCATCGTAACCTGAATAAGTACCGACGATATAATCATCAATGCCATCGCCATTCACGTCACCCAAGCTACTCATTGACCATGTTAATGCATCATCGTTTTGACCTCCACCCAAACCTGAAACATGGTCATCATCATTCTCACTGCCTTCATTGGCTAAGTTAATGTCAGTTTTATTATCAGCAGAACCATAAACAATGTAACCACCGCCATAAGCAACACCGATATCGGCAAAAGGTAAGCCTAAAGCAACATCCTCGTAACCATCATCATTGATATCACCAAGGTTAGCGACTGTTTTACCTAAGTCACCACTTAAACCCGTGTTAGGATTGATGCTTAAAGAATAATCATCGGCATTAGATGTATTTACCGCGTTATATTCGTCAGAACCAAAAACAATGTAACTTGATAAATTTTTAGTTGCCCCGCCAACATCAGCACCAACAACGATATCGGCAAACCCATCGTTATCAAAATTAACAAAATCAATCGAATGGCCAAATTGTGTAGTGGCTGATGTAACAACCATACCGGCAGGTGAATCTTCATCAGCATTCAACTCAGAAATATCAAAACCATCATCATATTGTTGACCACCGTAAACCACATAAACGGTATTAGCACCAATAGCACTGATAGCAAAATCATTGATGCCATCGCCATTAACATCGGCACCGCCTGTCACTGAAAAGCCAAAACTACCACCCGCATCACGGGTAATCGTAAAGCCTAGCTCACCATCACTATTTTGTATGTCACTCATTGAGCTATCAGCCAAATCGTGACCACCATAGACAACCGTCACTTCGTTGTTACTGTAAGAAGCAATAGCAAAATCATCATAACCATCTTGGTTAATGTCACCCACATTTGTGACAGAACGATCTGAAATATTACCTGTACCCAAGCCACTAATGGTGATCCCTTCAGATGACGTTAGCGACGCCGTGCTTAAATCAGTATCAGATGAAGTTAAATCAGTGGTGACATTAAAAGTAAAGTCATCAAAACTGAGTTCGGCCGGAGTGATATTTTTCAGTGTGATTTGATCTGCACCTGGCAAATTAACAATGGTATCATCGCCACTTTGGGTTAATAAAATATCTTTATATTCAGCAAATTCTGTTGCGTCGTTGATATAAATTTCAGTGCCTGTTAAATCAAGCGTATCATCAGTCGTATTAAAATCAGTGATAACATCACTGCCATCACCTGTACTGTAGTAATAAGTATCGCTGCCTGCGCCACCCGTTATCGTGTCATCACCACCGGCAGCTGTGAAGTGATCATCACCTGTGCCACCGAACAACGTTTGTGAGTTTCCATCAGCGATGATCGTGTCATTCAAACTACTACCTTGGAAGATTGCATCTTGATCTTGACCGATAAAGTTATAGGTCACATCAGAACCTGAAAAACTCGCGTCATCAACCACGCCAAAGCTAAGAGACGTCCAGACTTCAGTGTTACCATCTGAAATACTAATCGTATAAACGTAAGCTAAATTATCAGTACCACTGTCTGCAATAGCTGCACCATTAGTCACCGTAATATTACCATCACTGTCAATCGACAACTGTGGCACACTCGGGTCAGTCGATGGATCTAAAATAGCATACGTTAAATCAGCACCTTCAGGATCAGATGCATCAATAGTATAGATAACGGAATCATTAGGAATTTGACGACCGATAAAGCGATCAAACACTACTGCTGTATTAATAATTGGCGTTTCATTAACATCATTAATTGTTAATGTGTAATTTGTTGTGGCATCAGGTGTAGCGCCAACGGTGCTATCATCAACATTAACTGTCACGTTATAAGACGTTTGAGTTTCGTAATCTAAGCTAACACCGGCTTTCAATCGTAATTCACCATCGACGATTTCAAAGCTAGCGGCGTCAGCACCTGTCAATGTGACGCTATTAGTGCCCTCACCGTCATCTGTAATACTGACAGTACCTAATGAAATAGCACTGGCTGTACTGGTATTTTCATCAATAGCTGTCGTGGCACCAGTAATAGCAACATCAGTTGGCGCGGCATTAACATCTTGCACACTAACTGTGATAGCTTTATCAGTGGTCAGTTCACCATCAGATACACGAACTGTTATTTGGTAATCATTATCACCACCGTTATCACCTGCCACTTCGAAGTCGGGAGCAGAAATAAACGTAATAGCACCAGTCTCTGAGTGAATATTAAATAGACTTTGATCATCGCCACCGACAATCGAGTAAGAAGTAATGCTATCACCATTATCTATATCTTCAGCATCTATAGTACCCACGGTTGTTTGGTTCTCATCGATAGAGAAACTTGTTGTGTTAATCGTTGGCGCTTCATTAACATCAGTAACAGTTATCGCAATATTCTGAGTTGTGTTGGTTGTACCGTCACCGACTTGCACTTCAATATTATAAACACCATCGCTGTCATTATCTGTAGCATTTTCATAGTTTAGCGCACTATCAAGGGTAATATTACCACTGCTATCAATATCGAATAAATCGGCATCAGCACCACCAGAAATACTGTAGGTCAACGTGTCATTGGTATCAACATCATCCGCAACGACTGCGCCCACTGTAGTTTGATTTTCCGCAGCATTAAAACTCGTACTACTAATCGTTGGTGCATCATTCGCACCCATGATTGTGATGTCAATCGCTTCTGTCGTCGCACCATCGGCACTGGTCACCGTGATGCTGT
>CAXBIY010000013.1:0-53025 GCA_963975985.1 uncultured Gammaproteobacteria bacterium | reverse complement strand
TGACAGTCACGGCTGGATAAATCGGGAACTGTCAGATTAAGTCTGAGCTACTACACATTAGTTATATCGGTAATGTTGGCAATCAAGGGGCTGTTAAATATCATACGACATTCCCTTATGAAGCCTCATCATCAACGGTAGAATCATTGGATTTATCACAAGCTAAATTCCAAAAATTGATTCTGTCAAATTATGTTTCCGGTGTTTTGCTTGGCCATATGATTCATGAAAAATACCCATCATTTACCTATCATAATGACTATGTTTATGGCTCGTTGTTTGGACAACTATTGCAAGAAAACATTGCCACATCCGATTACCCTGGCGGTGATGATATTAACAATGCCACAGCGAAAACCATGCTATTAAACCCAGGGCAAGGTGGACCTTACCAGTTGAATGATTATTCCAAACGCTTACCGGGTGTTAACCAACCGGGTTCGTTAGGCATGATCAATTACACGGTATTGCAAGCGGCTTTAGGTTACAGCATTGCAAGCCAAGATAGTGGCAACCAAACAAAACAAGTTGGCCCTGACAGCTTAGACAATATTTATTTTGGCCCAATTGCAGCAGCTTACTTCCATTACAATGATTTAAACCGCATGGAAGTGAATAATAGTAATCCTTGGGGCCCACAAGCTAAGAACTGGCCTGCCTGCAAAGCTAATTTAAGTGCTGGCAACGTCAACTTTTTGGATATGATACTAAACGCGGCTTACAATGCTGGTACGTATTCCAATATTTTGAATACTTACACTGACTTGTGTGCTAACCCTAATGGACAGTTGACAGCATTTATTCCGAACATGGATAACTATTTGTTGAATGATCCACAATATATTGCTGACTTTCAATTGCCTAGTGGTTATGCAAGCTTACCTAGTTGGTATAACAACACCACTTTCATTATTTACCCTCGACAAATCCGTTTTTATATCGACCAGTTAAATAATGATAATGCTCGCTTGGCTAAAACCCAGATGGGGCCAATGATAAACTCATTAGCTTTTTCAGTGGGTAGCTTGCAAAGTGTGTTTGCCTCAGCAATGGAAACCTTAGCTTATGTGAATCAAAGCCAAGTGTATGTTCATATTACTGCAGCACAAGCCAATGCAGCTTTTGCTAAAGCCATGGCAAGTGCGGGTGTTACAACAACCGACACGCTAAACTTCAACAACCCACAAAACCGTGAAGTGATGTATAGCGTACTTATCCAAGCTTTGGTAAATTTAGAAACTGACTTAGGTTTCAAATTTAATGGCACCACAGAAACGGACCACAAGCTTGGTCAGTAAAATAAACTAACGTTAAAAACCTCGGTTTACCGGGGTTTTTATTAAGTTTTCGTTAAGTTAAAACTGGTATTATTATCAGCATACAGGGAAAACAACCCATGTTATTCTTGCCTTAATCGCCTATAAACAAGAGAAAAACATGAAAAAAGTCGTAAGCCTATTAATTTTATTAACCAGCCTAATGTTTGCAAGTCAAAGCATGGCAAGCCCCGTACTATCCATTTTTTGGTGTGGGTTTGGTGGCAATTACTGTGGACAATCAGGCAGCAATCTCAACGACGATGATGTTAATCCACGTGCCACCCACGTCATTTTAGCATTTGTTA
The DNA here is from genome assembly GCA_963975985.1 of uncultured Gammaproteobacteria bacterium. GTDB lineage: Bacteria > Pseudomonadota > Gammaproteobacteria > JABDGN01 > JABDGN01 > CAXBIY01. The sequence continues at coordinate 51,401 of CAXBIY010000013.1, read as the reverse complement.
ACTCTAACCCTGATGGCAGTGTCAGTTATGATGACGCTCACCAACCATCAACTGATTTATTAGCAAAATGGCGTAACGCAGGTAAAAAAGTCATTATCTCAGTCGGCGGGCAGAATGGTGATTGGAATACTATTTTCCAACATCCCGATACTTTCGTGAATAGCATCACCCAATTAGTTGCTCAACATGATTTTGATGGTGTTGATCTCGACATTGAAGCTTATGCTGCTGCACCGCAAACCGTGATTGATACGATTAAAAAACTACGTGCGGCATTAGGGCCTAATAAACAAATTATCGTCAGCCCAGAAAGTGTTACTGTCTATCCAACATTGGCTGTACCCGCCCCCACGCAAGGTGGTAGCCCATGGAATTACTTCGTACCCATCTTGAAAGCGGCAATTGATGACATTGATTATGTACAGCCTCAATTTTATAATAATCCTTACTTCGGCTTTACTGCGGGTTCAGCTGAATTTGCAGAGGGTAGTTACTTAGCTTGGATGAATAAGCTCACGGAAATGGGTGGTCAATATGATAACCCGATTTACACTCTTGATGATTTCGCAGGTGTTCCGCCTAACAAACTCATTTTAGGTGCGATTGCCTCTACCGAAGCTGGAAATGCTGCCTATTACTTAACGGGAGCTCACCTCCAAACGGCGATTAGCACATTGAAATCAGCACATAATGTTGATGTTGGTGGTGTCATGTTATGGGATAGCCATTGGGACAAAACTAACAAATACGAAATGAGCAATGCCGCTGCAGATGCGCTAGGTATTCCAAAATAATAATGGTTTGATGAATTAAGCCCCAGCATGGGGCTTTGTTTATGACTGTAACATTATCTGCTGGCACTTCGATACCACCCCAATAACTCACTTGAATAACATTTATGCTACTTCAATTGGACATAATAGACACTAACTGTAGATTTTGTCAGGTGGATTATGGTCAATATTCGACTAATCTATTAGGAGTGATTGAGCCTTCTCTTAAGAATCTTAAGACTTGCTCATAACTAACCAATAACAATTATTACAAAATGGGAACTCATCATGAAAAAACTCAACTCTGCACTTATGGCTACCCTGCTTATTGCTAGCAGCATTGCCTACGCTATACCGACTAACAAATATGTCGTTTACTTTTCTGGCTGGTCAGCTCAGGATTATACGATTGATCAAATTGCAGCAACCAACGCCAACGTGCTGAATTTAGCATTTGGCAATGTCACTGATGACTACGAGATAACCAATGTCGATGGCATGCTAACGCCTAGCAAAGGGACTGAATGGAAAGAAGCGCCTTATAACCAATGGACTAATTTCAAATTTCAACATCCACAAGTGAAAGTGCTGTTATCAATTGGTGGCGCAACTTACGCGCGCATATGGGACACTGTCTTAACGGAAGAATCCGCTGATACCATTGCTAATAATATGATTGCCACACTCAATACTGAATACCCAGTCTATGAGTTTGACAGCTCATATATCCCTCATCAAGTGGGTCTTGTTACATTAGATGGTATCGATTTAGATGTTGAAATAGCCGCACACCGACTGACAGAGCAAGAAACAGCAAATGTGACGAAACTAATTCACGCTATACGTAAACAGTTACCTGCCGGAAAATTACTGACGATGGCGACATTTTCGACTGCAGCGGATCCCAGTAGCTGCCAGACCATAGATGGCCCTCAATGTTCGTATACAGGTTCTACTCATTCAGGTGAAATTATCCCTGTGCTTCAACAAGCAGGTGCTGATTTAGATTGGGTCAACAATATGGCTTACGATGCAGGGAAAAATTATAAATACCAAGTATCAATGGAAAATTATGCTAGCCATCTTTCTCCTTCAAAAACTGTACTAGGGCTATCATTAGATAACCAATGGGCAGCTGAAGGTGATTTTCTTGAAGACCTTGCTGACTTAGAGAAAAAAGCAACATGGGCAAAAGAAAATGGCTATGCAGGGTCGATGGTTTGGTCATTAGGTTCGGATGAGCTTCATCCGCAACCTGCCGATCAAGTTAGTGATATTGCAGCAATTAGTGAGCATGCATAAAATCTAAAAAGCCCAACGTCTTAGTCGGCTAAGGCGTTGGGGTTTGTAAGACTTTTTCAGTAAAAGATGGTCGTAAATAAAAGCCTCGTGGAATGGCTTTGGTAATTTCAGATTCACTATTCACCGTTTCTCTCACTACTCGCGAATTTGCGGCTTTAGGGCGCACTTGTAAAGCTTCACCATATTCGGCAGTGAGTCTATCGGCTTCGCCAAAGGTCAGCATGTCTGTTAATTCTTGCCAATCTTGCTCTAATGTTTGCAGCTGCTCTGCTGTCGGTTGCCATAAAATTGGCTGGTGGATTTTTCGCTCAGGGATATCACTCTCCGATTCAATGGGCACCCATAAGACGTGGGCTAATTTCTTTTGCACGACTGAGCCTTGCCATTGGGGTTCGATGATGGCGGAAATGGCGCAGACGAAAGTGGATTCTTTGGGTTTGCCTTTAGCGTTGAGAGGAATAGTTTTTAGTTCTACTCCCAGGTTGGGAAAATCAGGCTCGGCTTTTGAGCCGGCGCTGGCACCTAAGACTTGTTCGAGTAGTTGGCCTACCCAGCCTTTGTGGTGTTGGAAGTTTTCGGGGAGGGTGTAGTTTTGTTGGGTGGCGAGATCGGATAGGGTTAGGCCGGTTAAGGCGTTGGCGCGTTGGATAAGTTCGGTGATGGTTGTGGGGATATTCATAATTTATAGAGCTTAGGGAACTGCATAAGCTATTTAAGATTATAGTCAATCCAAATATATTAAAACAGTGCCGCGCTCACGCGGCAACAAAGCCACCTAACACCTTACCTCGGAATTCTTAACACGCGTCCTACATGGATGGCGTTACTGGTTAGTCCATTGAGTGATTTTAAGCTGCTGGTTGTGACATTAAATTTGCTTGCGATACCCGACAGACTATCGCCATGTTGTACGATGTAACTTTGTGCGCTGTAATGTGCAGAAAAAATGGTGCCTGCTGGCATTTTTTGTTTGAAATAACTGATGATGCCTTTCGTAATACCCGCCGCTAAACGTTGTCGGTAAGATGCGGTACGAAGATTATCTTCTTCATAGGGATTTGAAATAAAACCATTCTCAACCAAAATAGATGGAATATCCGGCGACTTGAGCACGACAAATGCAGCTTGTTCAACTTTCTTACTGTGTAAAGGTGCAAATTCACCGAGGTTACCTAACACGTTACGCCCCATCTGCAGACTATTATTCGTAGTTGCAGTTTGCGACATATCAATTAACACCGAACGTAACAAATAACTTTTATTTGAAAGTTCGGCGCCACCTAACATTTCTGATTCGTTCTCACGTTGTGCCAACCAACGTGCACTTTCACTAGTTGCACCGCGTTGTGATAGTGCATACACAGAGGCACCTCGGGCACGAGAATTTTTAAATGAATCGGCGTGTACTGCCACAAAAATATCAGCTTGGCGGCGGCGGGCAATATTCAAACGGCCGCGCAAGGTTACGTAGTAATCACTGTCACGGGTCATATAAACTTTAATACCCGGGTATTGCCTAAGATCTTGTTTAATATAATCACCAATACTGAGCACGACATTTTTTTCATGCGTACCACGTGGTCCGGATGCACCGGGATCTTTTCCGCCATGGCCAGGGTCGATAACCACAATCAAATCACGTAAATTTTTAGGCTTTTGTACTGTCAATACGGGTTTTGGTTTTTGATAGCCAACGGCAGAGACTGTAGGGCCAACTATAGGTTTAGATTTCAATTTAGTTTTTGTTTTGAATGATACTTTAGCAGTTAGATCCACGACCAAGCGATAAGGATTTTTTAAAATAAAAGCTTTGTGCGTTGTCGCATCTTTCAAATCTAACACTAAACGCAAATCACCTTTTTTACCATGCCCTGCACGAATGTCATCAATTAAGGTTTTACTCAAATCCACTTCGCTGACTTTAGCCGTTAATTTAGCATCAGCCATATCCACCACAATGCGATCGGGACTATAAAGCGGGAAGACATTATATTGCACCGAATGGCTTAACGAAAACACGATTCGTGTTTGTAACAATTGATGTGACACACGAATATCCGTCACCTGTGTCGTAGCCAAGGCCACGTGACTGAAGAATAGGATAAAAGCGGTAATAGTGATTTTTTTCAACATGTGGGTGTGATTATATCAATTTCTCGACCATCATTGACGATTTTAATGTCACAAATCATATTTGGCTTTGGCAATAGCTTCTGTGCTTTTTCAGGCCATTCAACAATCACAATTGAATCATCTGTGAAATAATCACGCCAGCCGAGGCTTTCTAGCTCACTGGGGTCATTAATGCGATATAAATCAAAATGAAAGACAAGACCCTGTGCTAATTCATAAGGTTCGACAATAGTAAACGTTGGGCTTTTGACTTTACCTTCATGACCCAATGCTTGCAGAATACCTCGCGTCAAGGTGGTCTTACCCGCACCTAGGTCGCCCTGGAGATGTAACACAAAAGGGGCGGTTAGCTTAGTCGCTAATTCCGCACCGAGTAATAACATGTCTGATTCTGATTCTATTAACATAATATTCAAGCAAAGTGATAAGTTAGTTCAAGCGAATAACGTTGTCTCCCTAACCGTGGTAAATCAGGTCGATAATAACATAAGAGACGAACAAAGGAAGAAAGTTAGCGCGCAACCTGGGTTGTCTACGGTGTTGACACAAAAATATAGGAGCTAGATTCATTAGGGTTACGAGCCACCTTGCACATGGGTTTCTTTGAGTTTAAACGACAACAATATGCCGATGATAAAGGCAACTGGCACACAGCTAATCGAAAATTTTAACAAACTCGGCAGATGTATTGCTATATGCATTTCCAAAAGATGCGTTTTTCGCCATGCGAATAGCACACCTACCAAAGACTGGAACACCGCAACACCCAAACTACAAAGTAAATTGGCAATGGCGAACACCATCGATAAACTCGCGCCTGGATCAACCTCTTCAGCAAAAGTATAGGACAAACCTTCTGCGCCAGAACAAACACCCACTAACAATAAAACAGCTAACAACAGCACGATAGAAAGGGACACATAAAAAACCAGCAACATGCTAATTAAACCCAACAACAGACAGCCCAGTAAAAAGGGTTTTCGCACGCCTGCTTTTTCTGATAAAAAAGCAATAGCAGGCCCAGCAATCACCATACCAAAAAATATCAACGCATTCGCTTTGGTTGAAAAATCATAACTCAGCCCACAAACTTTCTGCAAATAATAAGGCCCCCACAGTGAAGCAAACACACCTATCGGCAAATAAAATAAAGCCGCTAGCATGCCCGCCAATAATATTTGAGGGTTTAGAATACTGCGTTTAAACTGGCCCCAAATCACTTGCCAACGCCAAGAAGGCGTTGAAGCGTTAATATGAATTGGCCCTTCCTCAGTTAGCCACAACATCAAGCCAAAACCTACCACGCCAAAAGCGAAGATAAGCCACATAACAAATTGCCAGTTCTTGCTTATTACAAACTGAGGCAACACCAGGTTTGCTAAAATTGCGCCAAAAACACCAAAGCTCATAACAAGTGCAGACGCAGCACCCATTTTTTCTTCAGGTAACCAAGTCGACATTAAACGCAACACGCCGACAAATGCAAAGGCATTAGCAAAGCCTGCTAACACACGCCCTATCTCTGCTAAAAGAACATAGTGCGTTATCACAAATAAAAAATTACCCACAAGCCCGACCAAAAAAGCGACGGTAATCGCTTTTTTTATATCAACACGCTCTAAAATCACCGCGGCAGGAATTTGCATGATTAAGGTCGCGTAAAAGAAAAAAGCCGATAAATTAGAAAAATGCAGCATGTCAATATGAAAAGTAGCTAACAAAGGCTTGACCATAATACTGGGGCTAACACCTAAAGCCATAATGTAAGCATAAAATAATGAAGCAATGCAACAAACTATCCATGCCCGTTTAGAAGTACTCATGAATTCACTATCGCTCTAATATGGGGTAATAAATCCGTGGCAAATGTACCCTGTTGACCTTGCTCAGCGGCTTTGTCTCCTTTATGGGTATCCTTATCGCGCGCGGGTAAATACGGAATGAGTAAATCGCTATTGAGTATTGCTGCTGTCATAAGGAGCATATTAACGGTTCTTATAAGCTTTCGCAATTACGTAATTACAGGTAGAATGAAGCTCACTTCAAAGGGGATTTGATATGAAAAAGTTGCTGGTTTTATTATCGTTTTGTTTGTTCACTGTCACAGCTTGCCAACCGGTAGCTGTTTATACTGAGAGTGGCTCAGGACCTAGCATCAAAAATTGTCGCCCTGCCCCAGAGCAATGTAAAACTTATGGTCTCACTAACTGCCAAGCCTGTTGTGCGCAGCGTTGTGATGGTGAAGCATCGATGTCGACTTGTGTGAAGACGTATTGCAAGCCAATGGTAGGGGCTGTTCCGCCGGAATTTCAGTAGGGCCTGAATGAATGCGATACTGGTTCCCGCGGTCAAGCCGCGGGACGACGATACACAGCAATTAATTAAATGTCATACTTTCAAATCAACACCGCTGGTGGATATGTCCGAGCTACGCTCGAACTTTTATCCACCCTACAATAATTTCCACTCTACTTAAATACCTGTTCGCGATAATACTTCAATTCATTGATCGAATCTTTGATGTCATCCAAGGCTAGATGCTTGGAATCTTTTTCAAAATCTTTAGCCACTTCAGGATACCAACGTTGGCACAGTTCTTTGACGGTGCTGACATCCAAATGGCGATAATGAAAATAGGCTTCTAAGCTTGGCATTTGACGGTGTAAAAAGCGACGGTCTTGGCAAATGCTATTGCCACACATAGGGGATTTTCCTTTGCCTACAAAAGGCCGTAAAAAATCGATGGTTGCTTGTTCGGCTTCTTCCATTGTTGTGCTGCTAGCTTTGACGCGATCGATTAAACCGGATTTACCATGTTGCTGTTGGTTCCAGTCATTCATCTTCGCCAACACGTCATCAGGCTGATGAATCGCAAGGGCTGGGCCTTCAGCTAAAATATTCAGCTCACTATCGGTCACAATCGTGGCGATTTCAATAATATCGTCATTTATCGTATCAAGCCCAGTCATTTCCAGGTCGATCCAAATCAAGTTATTCGCCGATTGACTCATGAGGTATCCTTCATCTATAGTGTGCATTATTAGGGAGAGTATAATGCTTACAACAATTATTTTCATCATCATCGCGTATTTATTCGGTTCCATCAATAGCGCCATCTTAGTTTGCAAGCTATTAGGCTTGCCCGACCCGCGTGGTGAAGGCTCTGGTAACCCAGGGACCACCAATGTCTTGCGACTTGGCGGCAAGGTACCAGCTATTATTGTGCTGCTTCTCGACATCTTAAAAGGTGTGATTCCGCTACTAGCCGCGAAAATGTTTGGCTTATTGGATTTGTCAGTCGGCTTAGTGGCTGTCGCTGCTGTGCTCGGTCACGTCTTCCCGCTTTACTTTAAATTCCAAGGCGGAAAAGGTGTCGCAACACTCATTGGTGTGTTGTTCGCGATTCATTGGATGCTTGGCTTAGCGTTCATTGTCATTTGGTTATTCATGGCATTAGTGTTCCGCATCTCTTCACTCGCGGCCTTAACTGCAACCGTACTAATGCCTGTCGCTGCCATTTGGTTAGCGGGCGTGAATTATATTATCCCGTTGATCGTCATTGCGGTTTTAGTGGTTTACCGTCACAAGGGTAATATTGAACGCTTGCGCAAGGGGACGGAGCCGAAGATTGGGAAGAAATAATTATTATTGCGTCCGTAACGAAGCAATATATAATGGATTGCTCTGCATACCGGCAATAATACCACGAACCATTGTCCCCAAAGCATAAGTAAATTGATAACCAGCCGTATGGGCACCTCTTCTATCGCCGAGTGTAGTAAGCGTAGTAATAGCCGCTTGATAGCCATCCACATCAAGTTTATTCTGTTTAATGGCATCTTCTGAAACCGACCATTTTAATTCATGAATAACAAGGTACACTGTAATAGCATAGTAAGCTTGAAATGACCCTTCGGTTTCATAATCAGTTTGCCATCCTACTCGGCCTAACCTTGCCGTACTGCAACAACTCACCATTTGCATTATCGCGCTCAGTTGCCCTAGCAAATGGCTTTGCTTTTTATTTAGTTCATCTTGACGCTCATTAAAGGTTGCAACAAATGCATAAAGTTTAATTATTAACTGATCTTTATCTTGCTTCGTCATTATTGTTTTCCCAATCTTATTATAATATTAACGCCCTACGCCTTAAGCATAGGTGGCAACATAAAAATGGAGAACTGTGAATGGTGACAGGTTTGAAGCAATCATCACACTTAGTATTTTTATGTTTGTGTTGGGGTAAGGATAGACTAGAGAGATTAAGAGAAGCTTAAGAAAGGAAAATCATGTGGTGCTGCTTCGCAGCGTTGATTACTATCACCCCTCATCCGACCTTCGGCCACCTTCCCCCCGCTGGGGCGATGGGAAATTTATGCTTTTTCTTCGCCACACGAAGGGAGATCGCTCAATGGCCAGCGGGGTTTTACGTTTACGCTAAGGTCATCGCGTTGCCCAGCGAGTAGGCGTTGGCAGCCAGTGTAGGCGACCATGGCGCCGTTGTCGGTGCAGAATTCGGGGCGGGGGAAGAAGACTTTGCCATTGATGCAGGTTAACAATGTTTGTAAGGTTTCGCGTAAATGTTGATTGGCGCTGACGCCACCGGCGACGACTAATTGTTTAGCGCCTGTTTGTTTTAGGGCGCGCTTGCATTTGATGACGAGGGTATCGACCACGGCGTCTTGAAATGCTCTGGCGATGTGGGGTTTGTCTGTTGCTAAATCTTCCGTTGCATTTATGGTATTGCGGGCGAAGGTTTTTAAGCCGCTGAAGCTAAAATCTAATCCGGGTCGGTCGGTCATTGGGCGAGGGAATTGATAGCGTTTGGGATCGCCCTGCTCGGCTAGCTTGGCGATGTTGGGACCACCAGGATAGGGTAAGCCTAATAGTTTTGCGGTTTTATCGAAGGCTTCACCGGCTGCGTCATCGAGGGATTCACCTAGCACTTCGTAATCACCTAAGGCTTTTACATTCACTAACATCGTATGGCCGCCTGAGACTAATAAGGCTAAGAAAGGATATTCGGGTTTATCGTCTTCCAACATAGGGGCCAGCAAATGGGCTTCCATGTGATGTACACCAATAGCAGGAATATTTAAGGCATAGGCTAAGCTTCGGCCGAACATCGCACCGACGAGTAATGCACCGACTAAGCCCGGGCCGACAGTGAAAGCGACACCATCGATGTCTTGTAGTGCTACGTTGGCCTCAGTTAAAACGTCTTCAACAATGGGGATGATTTTGCGAGTGTGATCGCGCGAAGCCAACTCAGGCACAACCCCCCCATAAGCACGATGTAATTCAACTTGGCTATAGAGTTTGTGTGCGAGCAGACCTTTGTCACTGTCATAAAGTGCGATGGCCGTTTCGTCGCAAGAAGTTTCAATACCGAGTGTTAGCATGCGTCACTTTATACAATAATAAATAAAAGGATGCCGCGAAGCGGTAACTTCGCAAACCTAAACCCTAAGCCCTAAGCCCTAATACCTAAGCCCTTACTTAACAATTCTCAAAGATGGAGGGCCGTTCGGGCGCGGTGGTGGCGGTGTTTGGTCATCATCACTCGCATTCTCGCTGACAAATTCTTCGTTTGAGCCCAATGGCACATCCGTTTCATCATCAGCAAACACCATACCCCGTCCATTTTCATGAGCGTAAATTGCCATGATGGCATCCATAGGAATATAGAGCTTTTGCACAATGCCATCAAAACGTGCTTCAAAATCGAGGAAATCATTCGTCATTTGAAAATCATTCACGGCACGACCCGCAATGTTTAAAATGATACGACCTTCATCAACGTAATTACTAGGCACGACCACATCACGATGTGAAGCATCGACAATAATGTACGGTGTACAATCATTGTCGGCAATCCAATCGTAGAAAGCGCGGACTAAATAAGGTTTGGTTGAGGTTAACTCTTTTTCTTCAATAATTTCTGTCATCTTAGCCACGCATTTGTCGTTCTTTTTCCGTTAAACTTGCTACAAAGCAAGGGCGCTCAAATAATCGTTTTGCATAGTCTGTCACTTCTTTTGCACTGTCTGGCAACACCACACCCAATTTTGGCAAGCGCCATAACAAAGGTAATAAGTAGCAATCAACTAATGAAAATTCTTCACTCATGAAATAAGGCATTTGCCCAAAGACTGGAGCAAGCTCAGTCAATGTTTCTTGCAAATGTTTACGGGCTTGGGCCGCATCAACTTCACTACCGGTTTCGATAGTTTCCATTAAGCTATACCAATCTAACTTCATTCGGTGCATCAATAAACGTGATTTTGCACGTGCGATAGGATAAACCGGCAACAAGGGTGGATGAGGAAAACGCTCGTCTAAATATTCCATGATAATGTTAGATTCATACAACACTAAATCGCGCTCAATCAATGTCGGCAAAGTGTTGTACGGATTGACATCCAATAAATCTTCCGGAGGATTTTTAGGATCGACTTCGATGATATCGACAGTGCAAGCTTTTTCAGCGAGGACCATACGGACTTGTTGGCTATAGGCATCATCGCTACTTGAAAAAAGGGTCATTACGGGGCGTTTACTGGCAACATCTGACATCGTTGTTATTCTCCGGGGTGATAAGCGGTTGGCAAAATGCCAGCTAGCTCGTTAGGCGCGGATTATAACACGGATCTGCCAAATCACGCCCAAATTGGCTTTAACTTTTTGATTTTCCAGCTATTTTACTTTCAAACTGGTTGAACTGTTGAGTCAATTTCACCTCTAGCTGGGCTTGTTGCTTGGCGGGTAAAAACGAGTAACGTAATGCGTTAAAGGCTAATTGTTTCACTTGTGTATACGACAAACCATAGGTCATGATAGCTTTCACATACTCATGATTCATATCCGTGCGCAATGGACCCGCATCATCGGTGTTTAATGTCACGGGCACACCACTGCGCCAATACAACATGATGGGCTGCTGATTACCGGTAACGTGCAATAATTTTTGATTACTGGTTAATGCTTCTTCGACAGCGATATGTTGGCTTGCCATTTCTTGCAATAATTTTTTTGAATCAGTTTCATGTGCAACATCCACACCATGACCGATGCGTTCAGCATGGCCAATTTCAATGGCTTGGCGAATATGATTGGATAAATAACGAGGCGGCACTTCACCCGTTACCAACTCACCCGCATGTAACGTGATGTGAACCTTCGGGTAGAGTTTATGAAAATAACCATACATTTTCATATGCAAGGTGTAGTCGCGCAATGCAATGGGGTTTTGTTCTGGTCCGACTATATTCACACCCAATACATTAGGATTTTGTGCCGCCAACATAAAACTTGCCATCACTTGCGCAAACATCATTTGGGGAGCGAATGTGCGGATCGAAATACTATTGAATCGTTGCACCACTTGGCAAGCAGGATCGGCTTGTTGAGTACCACAATGTAACAACTTATTTCGCGTTTGTTGCCATTGGTTAACTTGCGCAGACATTTGTTTAGCGATGGCTGAAATACCCGCTTTATCCGCACGATTACGCATGATATTTAAATCATTTGACCATTTTAGTTGACTGCCTAAGCTTAAAATAGCTGATGTTTTAGGTAAGATTAATAATTCTAAATAATCTTCATGTTGACGATATGCCCGCTGCGCTAAGCTCGCTAATATCTCACCGCGATGTGGGTTCACGAATGGTGCCATTAAAATAAAAGTGTTAAAGAAATGATTGGCTTCAGGCAATGATTGGCCAGGCACATAGTTTAATAATGACCACGCTTGTAATGCTCGGGTGTATAAATCAAAATTATTAGGTAAGTTTTTTAATTGATCTTTCTCGGGACAATTTTTTGCTTTGCTCACGCTGAATGTTTTAGAGTTAACACAGAAACCATCATTTGCAGCTAATCGAATCGCATCTTCGGCGTATACTGCACCCGTCAGATGATCATGAAGATCGCCCCCCTTCGGCATTTGTGCGACGAAGCTGGTTAATTGCTGAGGGTTATGTTTAATATGATTAAAATATTGCGCGGTAACCGTCGCGTTATTGGCAAAGGCTAAGCTGGGTAATAATAAAACTAAGCTCAATAATTTACGCATGATGATTCCTTTTATGCACTTAAAACGATTGTAAATTTCTATCTGTTTGTGACGAGCGATGCTCCTCACAAATAACCTAATCCCTTTTATCATGTGACCAAAGATAAGCGACGATAGATAATAACAAAATCACTAATAAAATCCAAAACCCAACATTAGCTCGATTGGCTCGGTGAGGTTCTCCAACAACGGTTAGAAAGTTGGTTAAATCATTGGCCGTTTGTTCTATTTTAGCTTGGTTTTGCAGTTGTAAATGGCTAATAGTGTGTGAACCATCTTGCTGATAGACCACTGTCACTTTGCCACGGACATTAGCTAAAACATCGGGCATTTTAATATCGGGGATCAACAAATTGTTCACACCCCACTCGGCTTTGGGATCGGCGTAGTAGCTCATTAAAAACGTATACACCCAACGACGGCTACGAGCTTGCACAATGTGAGATAAATCAGGGGCGTATTTACCGAGCCATTTAACGGCTTCTTCGCGATCCATGCTGGCGCGGATAGGCGCGTCCAAGCTTGCGCCGGTGAAAATCAAGTTGTCTTTGACTAAGTTTTCATAGACGTCGTTATCTTCATTAACGATACCAGCCGCTCTCCCCATCTGTTCATAGGTCATCGCTTGTAATGAATGGCAGCCCGCACAGCGATTCATGAAATCACGCGCACCGCGTTGTAATGATGCAGTGTTATGAATATTGATTGCGGGTGTTTGTAACGGCCACGGTTGATCATTAGCGTTTGTCACTAGTGGTGCCAGTAATAGTGTTAGCAGGCTAACGGTAAGAAGAAGTTTTTTCATAATATCTCGTTTTAGGGCTTAGGGCTTAGAAAGCAGCATTAGCTGTTTAAATTAACTGTTAAACGCCTATCTTAAACCAGTGCCGCACTCACGCGGCAACAAAACCACCTAGCACCTAAGCCCTAGTACCTAAGCCCTTGTCAAATATCATCCAAACCATAAGCCCCATCCAAACCAAAACAGAACTCAACATCAATCCATACGGCGCATCCGGCCAATAAGCTAGCCCGCCCAAACCAATAAATAATACGGCTATGACCCACCACATTTCTGGTAGTAGTTTATTTTCTCGCACAAACATCATAGCCAATAACAAGACTGCAGCAATTACAACACCCGCCCATCCCAAGGCTAACTTAAACACATACCAGGGTGCTAAATACCAAGGCACGATGAAGTGCCAAGGCTGCAAATGTTCATGCGCGTTAAATAAATGATGCTGTAAGGTTTGATAAAATAGGTTGGGGAAAATAAAAAACACTAGCGCATAGAAAAGCGAAAATCGTAACAATACAAAACATCTTCTTGGGAAATTATGCATCTTAAACCCGACCACCAGTTTCATTTGAACTAAGGTTAAACCCAACAGCACAAATGGCACCACAATCACATGCAGTAAAAACGCTGATTTTAAAGGCATGAATGCCAACCAGACGGACAACTTGCTCCAAGGTAAACAATTACCAAGATAGACTTCCAACATTAATAACCCAAACAGGCCAAACTTAACGGCCCACAGCGTTTTAGCTTGGTAACGTTGCTGCAACAAATCTCGAAACACATATAAATACACCGCGATGAAAATTGCCGATGCTGTAAATACGTGAAAGTCTCGCCATAGCCATAAATATTTTGTCGCGTACATAATATGCTGCAATGATATAAAGGCTTGCTCAGTGTTGGCGCGATAATGGAAAAGTAGCACCCCACCGCTTATGGCTTCAAGCACACAAAGCAAAAGAATGATGGCGCCTAGCCAGGATAAGGGTTGGAATTTCATGGAGATGATTATACGTTAAAGAATGGGAAAATTCAGTGAGTCAACGACGTATCGTCGTCCCGCGGCTTGACCGCGGGATCCAGAACGGCAGTTAACTTATCATCACTCTCTAGATTCCGTGGTCAAGCCACGGAATGACAAGGGACTTGTAAATCGCACAGTGACGGGATGTTGTCAGCGGCATAATGACAGGGTTACCAGCTACGTATCGTCATCCCGCGGCTTGACCGCGGGATCCAGAACGGCAGTTAACTTATCATAACTCTCTAGATTCCGTGGTCAAGCCACGGAATGACAGGGGACTTGTAAATCGTACAATGACGGCACTTATTGATTCAACAACGCCAGACACGGGAGAAGGAACAATACCGCCACAAAAAAGCCCGCGTGAAACGCGGGCTTTTTGAACAAAATCGAATTAACGTTTTGAGAACTGAACAGAACGACGGGCTTTACGTAGGCCGACTTTCTTACGCTCAACTTCACGAGCATCACGAGTTAAGAAACCAGCAGCGCGTAATTTACGACGGAATGAACCTTCGGCTGTTGACTCAGTACCCATATGGTCTTCATCAAATTTCACTAATGCGCGTGAAATACCATGACGAACCGCACCGGCTTGACCGTTACCGCCGCCACCTTTGACGTTCACTGTAATATCTAAATCACCAATCATACCAACCGTTTCAAGCGGTTGACGTACAATCATGCGTGATGTTGGACGCGCAAAGTAAGTATCAAGCGTACGACCATTAATGGTGATATCGCCAGATCCTTTCTTAATATAAACACGGGCAGTTGATGTTTTACGACGACCCACGCCATTAATATGTGTATCTTTCTTAGTAGTTGCCATATGTATTACCTTAAATCTCTAGTGGTTTGGGTTGTTGCGCTTCATGCGGATGCTCAGCACCGGCATAAACTTTCATCTTTTTAAACATGGCACGGCCTAAAGGACCCCGTGGTAACATGCCTTTCACTGCTTTTTCGATAACCATTTCAGGCTTAGTCGCTAGTAACTTTTCAAGGCTAGCTTCTTTAATACCACCTGGGTAGCCAGTATGACGGTAATAGATTTTACCTTTCTTTTTGTTACCAGTCACTGCGATATGCGCAGCATTCTTAATAACAATATAATCGCCAGTATCGACGTGGGGTGTATATTCCGCTTTATGCTTACCACGTAGGCGGCGCGCCACTTCAGAGGCCAAGCGACCTAAAACTTTGCCGGTAGCATCGATTTCAAACCAATCGCGTTTGACATCTTCTACTCGAACACTTTTTGTTGTATTCATTGTTTTTCCTTTCAATTCAGTTTCTGTAAGCTCTCGTACCGGGTATATTTTGAGCATATAGGGAAAATGAGGCGCGATTTTACTAGAGATGAGAGCGAGATACAAGGCTAAAGCTATAAATAGGATAAATACCCGTCAGCAACCTCAGTTGAAGTGGATTATTATGTAAATACAATAGAGGTAGGCTTAGGTGCGTGCCGACGAAACATCAAGCCAGCCTGGGTTTTAACTCGAGCAGATAAGCCCAACTCACGGCCACGAAGTAACTGCGGCATGGTAGTGACAGACTGGAAATGGTTTAAGTCTAGGTAAGCTAACACACCATCTAGCGACCAAATATATAACATATTTGAACTTCCAGGCATTAAGGCTAATCTTGCGTCTAAATATGACACAGGAATATACTCATATGGCTTAATCACTTTAATATCACCATCAAATTCACCGGTAGAATGTAAATCCCACAGACAAATAACCCCATTACTCCCTGCCGTCACAATCCGATGGCCATCAGGCATTATCATCATTGAACTAATATGCTCCTTGAAGGCCTTCCTGTCTAAACGTATCAAGACCTTACTGGTGTTTATATCCCAACAGTCAATGCAGATACTATCTTCAGCAATAGAAAAAATTAGGTTTTGCTGAGAAGGATGCACCATTAAATCGAAGTAATCACTTTTAGTCTCCCAACGCCCCAGAACCTCACCTGTTGTTATATTCCAATAATCTATCTGACCGTCCATATCGCCTGATATAGCAGTTTTATTATCCTTGAATATGATAATTTTATAAACTTTATGTGGATGGATCGAATGATAATAAAGACTGCCAGATTCAAGCTGCTTAACCGCAATTTGTCCATCCACCAAGCCTAAGGCAATCCATAAACCATCAGGACTAACCGACACTGTCGATACCTTAGCTGTTGTACGCGCAATTTCCGTATGCGTTCCATCTAACGTGTTCACCATTAAGCAACCCCGTAAATTCGATGCTAGTGCGACATGATAACCATCGGGAAATATTGCCATCTCATAGGCAGAAGCATTAGCCTGCCCCATCTCATACAAGCTATCCCCCTCTCCCATTAAGGAATGAAAGATTTGCAGCCCCTTCTCTTCGGACATATTAAGCAAATAACCATGAGCTGTCATTAAACTGGCCTGCACTTTAACCGATGCTAAACAACCTATTCTAATTTGATAGCCCTGCGTGCGATTACATAACATCAATGCAGTTGAGCCTACTTGATTCAGCAATAAATCATGATTACCTGTTAGCCACATAGCTGAGACTCTCTGACCACCAGGTAGCTGAGCTTGCCATTGTGAAGTATTGGATTGCGTCGTCCACTCACGCAATGCACCCGTCGATGAACATGAAAAATACTGCTGTGAGCCAGGCACAGCGACTGCCGCTCGGATGGTTTCACCAGGGGGAAGATCGAGTGGCACAATCACACTGTCGACTAAAGAGCAGCAATAAACTTTCATGTGTTGATCGGAAACGACAACCCAGATCTTATCAATTGTTGGCATTAAAACCGCATAGTTAAATGCCTTTTCAGATAACTCGACAATACGCCCTTTGTTTTCCGAGATAGGAATAATATGCCAGCATCCATAGCCAGCACTTTTCACAATGGCTTTATTGTCTTCAGTTATCCCAATAAATAATACGCGGCATTGTGGACCAGGGATTCTGCGAATTAACTGACTTGTTAACAACGCCCAAGCGTAAGCTTCACCCGTTGATGATCCTGTGGCAAAATACTGATTATCAGGAGCGATGGCAACTGAAAGCACTTCACCTTCATGCTGACAATCCGTACCCCGTTGAGATTGCGTCCTAACATCCCAAATTTTTGCTGTTTTATCGGCTGATACTGAAACAAGTACATCGCCATTTGAGCTAATAGCAACAGCATGGATATGATGGGTATGCCCTCGAAGCCGCGCAACACATATCCAAGTATTGGGGGCTTCAACACACCGCTGATAAAGCAACACACTAAAATCGATTCCTTCAAAAACCAAATAAGTACCGGCAACACCATTCGCATGCGTAAATGACAGGCAATCAATGTATTGGTGGTTTGAGATGGGAATGAGGTGCATGTTGATCGTTCTATTATTATATTTTATAAAAAGAAGCTGCTTTAGGGAGTGGGAAGAACCAACTGCTCTGCTACCGAACCATCACCATCGACAACGGCTTGCACAATGGTTTCAATATCATCGCAATCTTGGTAAGTATACCAAGTGCCTTGGGGATAGACGACGATACAAGGGCCGACAGAGCAACGACCGAGGCAGCCCGCTTTACTGACGCGGATTTTTCCTTCGCCGTGCATGTCTTGTTTTTGAAGTAATTGTTTGGCATAGCGGAACATGGATTCCGCGTCGGCCTCAGCGCAGCATTTTTTGTCGCAATCTTTTTTATTGTTGCAGAAAAAAATGTGCTGTTGGTAAAATGTACTCATGTTATAGCCTTAATACTTTCCTGGATTGCGCGGTCAAGCCGCGCAATGACGAGAATATTTGTCATCTCGCCGTCTACTGTGTCATCCCGCGGTTAAACCGCGGGATCCAGCGCAATGACAAGGAGGTGAAACATTACCTAACTGAAATAGTTTGATCTAAACCCACACGCTTAGTGAAGTCGGCTGAAGCCGACGCGCCCACTTGGCGAGCAAAGCGTTCAAACATATTCGGTTTGATTGTGTAGTTAATAATCTTGTCTTGCTTGATAACATTACGTGCAACAAAACCTGAGCTACCGAAATCATCGATTAAGCCCATTTGTTTTGCTTGAGTACCGGTCCAAATGCGGCCACTGAAAGTATCTTTGCCGACTTTCAATCGGTCGCCGCGACCATCTTTTACCGCTTTGATGAAATTGCCATGCAATTGATCAAGCATGACGTGCATTTCTTTTACTTCGGTCGGTTTCAATGGTTTGTAAGGATCCATAAAAGCTTTTTGGTTACCGGCTGTTAATACACGGCGCGTGATGCCTAATTTTTTCATGCCATCAACGAAACCAAATCCACCCGTAATAACCCCTATAGAACCGACTAAGCTGCTTGGGTCTGCATAAATATCGTTTGCAGCAGAAGCGATGTAATAAGCACCAGAAGCACAGATATCACTACAAACAGCATAGACTTTAATTTTGGGGTATTTATGCTCTAACCGGCGTAATTCATTATAGACATAGTCTGACTGCACCGGGCTACCACCACCACTATTGATACGTAAAATGACACCTTTCGTGCCTTTATCTTTAAACGCATGATTCAAGCTTGTCGCAATGCGGTCAGCATCGGCTTCACCACCGGCTGCAATGGTTCCTCTAATATCAATAAGTGCAGTATGGGGCTTGTCTTGCAATCCTGAATGCTTAGAAGAGCTGCCAAAGATAACAACCAAAGCGACAATAACGAAAACAATAAACACCAGCTTAAAGAAGATGCCCCAGCGTCTACGACGACGTTGTTCGCGTACGGATTCGCGTAAAAGATCTTCTAAAGCATTTTGCTGCCAGTTCTGACTCATGGTTTTGCCCCTGTATACATGTTTGAAAGTGGCGCCATTGTATACCCAATGTTTCGCAAAAACTAGTTTTTCACATACATTGAAAAAGCACCTCAATTGAAAAAACACTAGATTTTTGCGGATAATGTGGTATTGTTCTGACTGAAACGTTATTTAACGTTCTGTTTAATCTAACCCAGGAGCAAGATAATGGCCGCAAAACGCAAACCCGCTGCTAAAAAAGCAGTTAAAAAAGTCGCTAAGAAAGTAGTTAAGAAACCCGTTGCTAAGAAAAAACCAGCTGCTAAAAAAGCAGTTAAGAAAGTCGCTAAAAAACCGGTTAAAAAAGTAGCTAAGAAAAAACCAGTTGCTAAAAAAGTGGTAAAAAAAGTTGTTGTGAAAAAAGTCATCGTTAAGAAGAAACCTGCTCGTGGTAAAGGTGCTGTAAGATCTGCATTCACTAAATCGCAAGTCATGACTGATATCGCTGAGCAAACTGAATTGACTAAGAAACAAGTTGCTTCAGTATTTGAAGAATTGAACCACATCATCAAACGCCACGTAATGAAAGGTTCTATTGGTTCATTCAGCTTCCCAGGTCTTTGCAAAGTTGTAACTGTGCACAAACCTGCGACTAAAGCACGCCCAGGCATCAACCCATTCACTAAAGAAGAAGTTATGTTCAAGGCTAAGCCAGCACGTACAGTTGTTAAAGTACGCGCACTTAAAGGCTTGAAAGATATGGTTTAATTGCTAAAAGCAATTTGAAAAAAGCGCCCTTGTGGCGCTTTTTTTATGGAAGTTTTAGTTAGCCGTTAGTCTATGAGGAATAACGTAGTAAGTGTAGTAGCTTCATCTGTTAACACCATTATCGTGCGGCATGACGGTACGCCTTCACTCGTCATTGCGCGGCTTGACCGCGCAATCCAGAGAATGATGATGCGTTAAACGATGTTCTGGATCCCGCGGTCAAGCCGCGGGATGACGGTATGCTGTTGACTCACTGAATTTTTCAGTGAACCAAACGTTACCTAACTGATCGACGTTACCCTTGTGGCGCTTTTTCTATGGCATTTTTTAGGGCTTAGCGCTCTACAAACCAAGATCCAATCCTGCTTTCCTTGCCGTCGCTTTTTCTAGATATTCACGTGACTGCATTTCTTGCAGGCGACTTAAGGTGCGTTTAAATTCAAAGCGTGTATCGTCACCGGCTTTTAGATTTTCGATAGGCACTGCGGATGACATAATTAATCGTACTTGCTCATCGTAAAATACATCGATTAAATTAATGAAGCGTTTGGTTTCATTGTCATCACCTAATTGCGTGACATCGCTTAATAACACCGTGGGGAATTGCTTTGCTAGTTCAAGATAATCAGCAGCCCCACGTGGTTGCACGCAAAGCTCATTGAAATCAAACCATACCACATTATCCACTCGACGGATGGCGTGAAAATCGCGGTTGTTAATGCACAGGTGTGTACCTTGCTCGGCATGCTTGTGCGCAAAATGTGTGAAATTATCGAGCATCATTTGTTGGCTCGTCTCATCTAAAGGTGAAAAAAACACGCCCTGTCGGTCAAGCTTACCTAATCGATAGTCGATATTGTTATCGACTTTGATTTCTTGCATGCGTTCGGCTAACAATTGGATGGTGGGCATAAAATTTTGGCGCTGTAAGCCGTCTTTATATAAATCATGGATAGCGATATTGGACGTGGTGACCAGTATAAGATCAAGAGCGAATAAGGCTTCTAATAAGCGGCTGAGCAACATGGCGTCGGCAATATCGCGGACGGTGAACTCGTCGAAACATAAGACTTTGGCAGTTTCAACAAATTGTTTAGCAACTTTGAGCAATGGATCACGTTCGCCCTGCAGGACTTTTAATTGTTCATGCACCATGCGCATGAACTCGTGAAAGTGGATGCGTTTTTTTAAATGACCGGGAATGCTGTGATAGAAGGTATCCATTAGGTAGGTTTTGCCGGAGCCGACTTCGCCCCATAGGTAGACACCTTGCACGGTTTGTTTGCTAAAACGACGCTTGAGTTTACTGCTGATTTTTTTGCTATCGACGACGTATAAATGCAGGTCGTCAAGCACGTCTATGGCTTGAGCTTGGCTAGCGTCGTTTTTAAAGCCTGGGGCTTTGAGGTCGATTTGGTATTGTTGTTTAGGGGTCATGGGTTACTGTGTTATCTCTTGTGGAGTGGATGTATCCACATTATAGAAGTTTTTGGTGGATATGTCCGTTTCTTCGCTTTAAGCGAAACCATACAAGCCATCCCTGGCGCAGCACTGGGTTCTAATTTAACACCAGCCCAAACATGCAATGCTTTCGCATTGCTCCTTGTTTGGTCGTTCGCCTACGGCTTACCCACCCTACTTTAAGCTTTGTAATAATTTTGCTTTCATTTCGACGAGTTTGCCATGAAAGAAATGGCTGGTTTCGGGGAAACGGATGATAGTGGGTTCAACTTGTAGATCTTCAATCCAGCTGTAAACCGTATTGGCGTTGACGATTTCATCGTCTTCACCTTGTAAGACAATCCAGGGGCATTGTGGTTCAGGTAGATTTTGAAAGCCTTCGTAATGCATGGGGGGCGCAACAGTGATTAATTGTTTAATTTGCTCAGCATAAGGTGAAACAGTAGCGCCACGATACGCTACATAGGCGCCAAACGAGAAACCGGCTAACCAAAGCTCATCATCCGAGCGAACTTGTTTAACCCAATCCAACACGGCTACTAAATCATCTGTTTCGCCAATGCCCTCAGCAAAGCTACCTTCACTCTCGCCTACGCCACGATAATTAAACCGTACGGTATGCAAGCCCAACTGTTGTAACGTACGATGCAAGGTCGTCACCACCTTGTTGTGCATCGTCCCTTCTTGCAAAGGGTGTGGGTGGCAAATAACTACGGTTTTATTCATGGCATCAGACTTAGGGCTAGCCGCAATTGCCTGAATATTGCCCACAGCGCCTTGCAGTTGAATGGCTTGCTCTTTGGCTGGAAAAAATGAGGGATTTACGTTATGGTTCATACACCTATTCTAGCAAAAAGTACTACTCTATGGCTATTCGCGACATTTTACCGCTGGGCACGCAAAGTTTGTATGAACCAAGTGAGCTGATCACCGAGTTTGCTAGCGACGAGCTAGATGGATGGGTGAAAGATATGTGCGATACCATGGAAGCCCAAGGTGGTGTAGGTTTAGCCGCACCGCAGATCGGAATTAATAAGCAAATCATGATTTATGGTATGCCGGATGGTCATCCGCGCCGGCCAGAGCTTGAAGCCGTGCCTTATCGATTGTGTCTCAATCCTGTGGTTGAAGTCATTGATGATACGTTGATTGAAGATGGTGAAGGATGCTTGTGTGCAAAAGAGCTATATGGCATTTTGCCGCGCTATAGCAAAGTCAAAATGACATATTTTAATTTTGAGGGCGCGCCACGTGAAATTATTGCTGACGATTACCACGCCCGTATGATTCAACATGAATGTGACCACTTGGAAGGTAAACTCTATTTTCATCGTATGACTGACATGAACAATTTAGGCTATCGTGAACCCATTGTTGCAAAACTTTATCAACTATTAGAGGCAAAATGAAAAAAACTATTTTGATTACCGGCTGCTCTTCAGGTATTGGTCGTGAATTAGCGATTAAATTTCAGCAACTCGGCTGCACCGTCATCGCCACGGCGCGCAACATTGATGCGATTCAAGATTTAGTCGAGCATGGCATTATCATTCAACAATTGGATGTGAACGATCCTGAAAGCATTAACGCTGCGATTGGCCGCGCTAACCGTGAGGCTCAGGGTGTCGATATGCTCATCAACAATGCGGGCTTTGGATTAATGGGGCCGATTGCAGAAGTCCCCTTAAACGATATCCGCCAGCAATTTGAAACCAATGTGTTTGCGCCGGTGGCGCTAGCGCAAGCCATTATTCCGGGTATGGTCGAGCGCGGCCACGGATGCATTGTGAATATCGGCAGTATTGTTGGGCATTTCAGCACACCTTTCTTGGGTAGCTATTGCGCCTCTAAAGCGGCGATTCGACGCTTTTCTGATGCCCTACGCATTGAGCTACAACCATTTAATATCGATGTCGTGGCAGTTGAGCCGGGTGGCGTCTCCACTCAATTTGCGAAGAATGTTGAAAAATCATCGAACTTAGATCACTTACAACTGTATCAATCTTATCGCGAAGGTGTGATTAAACGCGCTCGCTCATCATTAAATTGTAAGGCTACACCTAAAACGTTTGCCAACAACATCGCACCTAAATTATTAAAAGCGAAACCCAAACCGGTGTTACGCTATGGCGATGGCAGTTACTTCCCTCGACTTATCCCGTTTTTACCGTTAAAGTTGGTAGATTGGCTCTTGCGAAAAGTATTTGGCCTGGTGCCACAGTAACAACGGCAACTGGATCTCGCGGTCAAGCCGCGGGATGACGAACAGCCCCGTCATTCCGCGGCTTGACCGCGGAATCCAGACAAACAATCGGGATTACGGCTTACGTAAATCCTGACTGATAATTGACAACTAACATAACCAGGAGCTTAACCATGTCCATTGCTGTTGCCGTTAAAAAAGCTGACCAAATCGTATTAGCCACTGATAGCTTGGTGTCCTTCGGTGCGAGCCAAGTCTCCGCTAGCAATTATCAAACCGATAAAATGATGCGTGTAGGCGATAGCATGGTTGCCTCAACCGGCTGGGCTTTGTATGACAATTTATTACACGATTATCTCATGCGACTAGAAACACCACCTGTGTTCGATAACGAAGCGGTTATCTTCCGTTTTTTTAATCAGTTTTGGAAAAAGATTAAAGAAGATTATTCTTATGTTAATGATCAATGTGATGATAAGAATTCACCTTTCGCAGATTTGGACGCTAATTTTTTAATCGTGAATAATCAGGGTATTTTTTCCGTTTCATCGAATTTGCACGTCGTGAAATTCGAACAATTTTATACCGTTGGCTCAGGTGGTGAATATGCAATGGGCGCTCTGCAAACTATTTATAATGGAAACCTTGACGCTCAAACCATTGCCAAGAAAGCGGTAGAAACCGCAATCGCCCTGGATACGGGCTGTGGCGGAAAGATTAACGTCCATATTATCAATTAATTGGAGTTTTTTAAACACTAGTCTATTGTCAACTGAGGAGTTTGATTTATGAAACATTCATTGTTTAGCCCGAAAGGCCGTATGAACCGTGCACGGTTTATTCTCTACACTTCATTATTTTTAATTATCACCACTACACTTAATTTGCTGTTGGAATATGCCATGGCAGAAGGTGGCAGTTTTACATTGCTGCAACTCGTTAGCCTAGTTATTAGCGTTGCAAATATTATATTGATGTTTATTTTTGCCATTAAACGTTGTCATGATTTTAATGTGAATGGTTGGCTAAGTTTGATCATCATCACGGGGATTGGTTATATCGTGTTATGGTTTATTCCCGGCAGTAAAACAGAAAATCGTTTTGGTGACGTGACAGAAAAGAATCACTCTTGCACTATTTTATTTGCTGTCTTACTCCCATTACTGCATTTTAGTTTTGGCGGTTGGTATTTATATCACTTCGAACAAATCAAACATCAGTACGCGAAAGAAGTGCAAAAAACACAGCAGCAAAATATTTTGCAACAAGTACAAAAACAGTTACAAGCTAAAATCAAGCAGCAACAGCTTAAACAACCAGTGCTTCACCAAACCAAGGAGAAATAGATATGGATTCTGAATTGAAATTATTTAGCCCAGAAGGTCGAATTGGCCGTATACGATTCATTTTATACAGCTTTTTAGTGCCGATTATTTCAATGGCCATTGCCTTAGTAGCAGGTTTAGTTTTAGCCTTCATTCCTGTTATTGGCCCTATCTTAGCTGTCCTTGTTTATATCGCGGCTGGCATTTGGGTGTTAGTGTTTGATTTCTTTATTGTGATTAAGCGCTGTCATGATTTCGATGTTTCAGGCTGGCTATCACTACTCATGATCGTACCTCTTATCGGTGGTATTTTTGTATTAGTATTATGGTTTATTCCTGGCACGGCAGGTGAAAATCGTTTCGGCAAACCTTTATCACCCACTTCTAGTGGCACAAAAATATTTGCTATAGCCTTAGTTGTATTAAGTATTATTACTTATGTTACATTTGCGAGTGTGATTAAAGATTACGCCAAAAAAATCGAAGCTCACTCGAGCGTACAAATACAGCAAACTCAAACCACAACATATGCCTCGAGTGGGCATCGAGTGAATACTTAATTCATTATAGATATGTCATTGCGCGGCTTGACCGCGCAATATCGAGAAAGCTGACTCACAATTTATCTTTCAAAGATTGAATCAAATAATCCATATACGCTTTGATTTTTAACGGTGTTGGTTTGCTGTTCGGATAATACAAACACAACTTATCGATTTTACGACGACACCAGTCATTGAAAATATCTGACATTTCATAGCCAATCGCAATATCAAAATGATTAAGAAAAATATCTGATGCTTGTTTTTTAAGAGCAACATTCGTTACGATTTGTGGGTATTGCGCTAAAAAAGTCGCCATGGTTGGATAAACCAGTCTTTGCGCCACTTCACGCATACACACAATATTCAACACCCCACTCAAATGGCACTCTTTATCTGCAATCAGTAAGTTACTGAGCTGATATTCATGCAATACTTTTTTGCACTGGGCATAATATTTCTTGCCTATATCGGTCATAGTCATTAGCCTTGGTGTGCGAATTAACAATCGCGTGCCTAATGATTTCTCCAGCGTCACAATTTTCTTGCTCATTGCAGTTGGGGAAACATCAAACTGTAAGGCTGCAGCTGTAAAACTGCCTTCTTCTACGATGGCAACAAAGGCTTGCATTTGATCAAGTGTACTCATGATATATTCTTTAGTCGTTGTCTGTTACATCGGTATCTTGAGAAAACCACAATCGCCACTCGCTGACTTTGCCATCGACTAACGTATATAAATTCATCACGTCCATATTGACATATTCATCATCAGGCACAAAAAACGCATGCTGTGCCACACGAAATGCAATGCGATTGTCTTCGACAATCACGTCTTTCACTTCACTCTTTAAATCACGATATTTTTTGTGGACTTCAAGCACGCTCAATTTGATTTGCTGCAAACTATAACTTCTTGCGACCGAATGGTTGTAGAATTCAAGGTCAGATGTGAAATAGTGCTCGATGGTATCTTCATTTCCCGCTTCGAAAGCCGTTACAAACGAATCAAACGCAAATTTTCTAGCTTCTTCATGTGTCATAAACAGCCTCCTTTATTTCTGAAGAAAACATATTACTTTTCGCCGCTGTGTTAATCAATAAGTTAAATGTTCAGGTGCCTGAACATTTGGTTCATCTAATAAATTACTGCGTGAGTATTTTTCTTAAAAAATGGCCGGTATACGACTGCTTATTTTGCGCCACTTGTTCAGGTGTGCCTTTCGCAATGATTTGACCACCGCCGTTACCACCTTCAGGGCCAAGATCAATTACCCAGTCAGCGGTTTTAATGACGTCAAGATTATGTTCGATTACGACCATGGTGTTACCTTGATCACGTAGGCGATGTAACACGACAAGAAGCTGTGCAATATCGGCAAAGTGTAAACCGGTAGTAGGCTCATCAAGAATATACAGTGTGTTACCGGTATCCCGCTTCGATAGTTCGCGAGAGAGCTTAATACGTTGGGCTTCACCACCGGATAGCGTTGTCGCTGCTTGGCCTAATGTGATGTAGGATAAACCAACATCAACTAAGGTTTGCAATTTGCGCGCAATCATTGGTACAGGGTCGAAAAATTCACGCGCATCTTCCACTGTCATTGCTAATACTTCGTGGATATTTTTACCTTTATAACGGACTTCTAGTGTTTCGCGATTGTAACGTTTGCCTTTGCAAACATCGCACATGACGTAAACATCGGGTAAAAAGTGCATTTCTACTTTGATAACGCCATCGCCTTGGCAGGCTTCACAGCGACCACCTTTGACATTAAAACTAAAGCGTCCGACTTTGTAGCCTCGCGCACGAGCTTCTTGCGTAGCAGCAAAGATATCGCGAATCGGTGTGAAGATGCCGGTGTATGTTGCGGGATTTGATCGAGGTGTGCGACCAATCGCGCTTTGATCAATATCAACCACTTTATCAAAATTGCCTAAGCCTGTGATTTGCTTATAAGCCGCAGGTACTAATGTTTCATTGCGATTGAGTTCTCTGGCTGCAAGAGGATATAAGGTGCGATTGATTAAGGTTGATTTACCTGAACCTGATACACCGGTAACACAGGTCATCAGCCCAACAGGGATTTCTAAATCGACATCTTGCAAATTATTACCACTGGCACCTAACAAGCGTAATTGTCGGGTGATATCTGGTTTGCCGCGTTCTGTCGGTATCGCAATAGATTGTTTGCCTGATAAGTAGTCACCCGTTATTGAACCTTCGGTTTCTTCAATTTGCTTAGGCGTGCCTTGTGCAATGATTTCACCACCGTGTATACCAGCACCTGGGCCGATATCAATAACATGATCAGCATGACGGATAGCATCTTCATCATGTTCGACGACGATGACGGTGTTACCCAAATCACGCAAATGAAATAAGGTTTTTAACAGGCGTTCATTATCACGCTGATGCAAGCCGATAGAGGGTTCATCTAAAATATACATCACCCCCACTAAACCTGAACCAATTTGACTGGCTAAACGAATACGCTGTGCTTCACCACCCGATAACGTTTCGGCACTACGACTTAGAGTTAAATAATTTAAGCCGACGTTATTTAAAAAGCCTAGACGTGCGCTGATTTCTTTTAAAATTTTAGAGGCAATTTCACCCCGCTTGCCGGTTAAATTAAGTGCTTCAAAAAATGCATGGGCCGTTTCAATCGACATGCCAGTAATTTCTGGAATGGCTTTATCTTTAATGTACACATGGCGTGCAGCTTCACATAAACGAGCACCTTTACACTCAGGGCATTGTTGCTGTGTTAAATATTTGGTTAATTCTTCACGCACAATGTTGGATTCTGTTTCGTGATAACGGCGCTCCATATTGGGTAAGACGCCTTCAAAGACATGAGTTTTTTGGAAACTACGGCCTTTATCGCTCACATAATTAAATTCGATTTCTTCTTCACCACTACCATACAAAATGATATCGCGAAATTCTTGATCGATTTGACTAAACGGTGCTTCGATATCAAAACCGTAATACTCGGCAATCGACGTTAACATATGGTGGTAATACACATTACGTCTGTCCCAACCGCGAATTGCACCACCGGCTAAGCTTAGCTCTTCATTGTGAATGGCTTTTTGTGGGTCGAAAAATTGTTTAACGCCCAAGCCATCGCATTCGCCACAAGCGCCAACGGGGTTATTGAAAGAAAAAATTCTAGGTTCTAATTCAGCGATGCTGAAACCGCATTGTGGGCAAGCGGCCTTTTCAGAAAAAGTAATGGGTGTTTTTTTTGCATCGTCGATCCAAGCAACGCTGGCAATACCATTGGCTAATTGCAGTGCGGTTTCAAAGGATTCTGCTAGGCGTTGCTGTAAATCTTCGCGCACTTTAAAACGATCAACAATCACTTCAATGGTGTGATTACGGCGCAAATCAAGTTTAGGGGGTTGATCTAATTCATAAATTTCGCCATCAACACGTGCGCGGATAAAACCTTGGCTCATTAAGCTTTCAAATAGCTTCACAAATTCGCCTTTGCGATTTTGCACCACTGGCGCTAATATCATGAGTTTTTCACCTTCAGGCAGCGCTAATACACGGTCTACCATTTGGCTAACGGTTTGGCCTTCTAAGGCAACATCGTGCTCAGGACAGCGTGGCTCACCAACGCGAGCATAGAGCAAACGCAAATAATCATAAATTTCAGTAATGGTCCCCACTGTGGATCGGGGGTTATGTGAGGTCGATTTTTGTTGAATCGAAATCGCGGGCGATAAACCTTCGATGCTATCGATATCCGGTTTTTCCATCATCGATAAAAATTGGCGTGCATAAGCTGACAATGATTCAACATAACGTCGCTGCCCTTCAGCATACAAAGTATCGAAGGCTAATGAGGATTTACCTGAACCGGAAAGCCCCGTGATCACAATTAATTTATCACGCGGTAAATCAACATCAATATTTTTTAAATTATGGGTGCGAGCACCACGGATAGCGATTTCAGTAATCATATGCGCTCCAAAATTGGGATCGCATAGTATACTTGAAACAGATGATATTTTGTTATTTTAATTAGCCACTTGAGGGTAATACCACATCAAACTGACTGCCTTCACCGATTTTTGATTCGACGGTGATTTGACCTTCGTGCTGCTCAACGATATAACGCGAAATTGCTAAGCCAAGACCTGTGCCATGTTCTTTCGTCGTGTAGAGTGGATGGAAAATCTTGCTGTGCATGTCGACAGGGATACCTAAGCCGGTATCTTTAACAGAGACGACCACATCACCTTTTGGTGTTTTCAGTGTTTTAATCTGTAGATGATGTAATTGTTGCACATCATGCTTCATCGCATCGATAGCATTTTCTAATAAATTGACTAACACTTGTTTAATATAAATCGTATCCACCTCAACGTTTGGTAAGTCATGGTTTAATTGGGTTTCAATCATCATATTTTGAGGTAAAAACTGAAACTGCGGTAAGCTGAGCACACTCTCAATTAATTCATTCACACTAGCAGCTTCACGCTGCAATTCACCACGGCGCAAATAATCTTTGATGCGATGCACAATTTCACCAGCACGATTAGCATGGAATACGACTTTTTCCATGGCGTCAAAAATTTCCGGTGCTACCGAATCTGTGCGTAGACGACGTAAACAGCCGCTAGCGTAGTTAACCACTGCGGTTAAGGGTTGATTGATTTCATGAGCAATACCGGATGCCACTTCGCCCATGGAATTCAAACGATAAATATCAGCAATTTCATCTTTCATTTGCTGCATATGCCGCTCAGTTTCACGCATGTTACGCACATCCCGTGCAACGGCTGACATAAATAGCAACTCGCCCGTTGGTGATTTATGCGCAACGGTGGCTAATGAAGTTAGTATTTCTTCACCACTTTGGCTCAGAAATATGACGTCTGTCACCAAATGATCTTCTGTTTGCAATACTGTTAACACATGAACAAATGTTTTTTCAATAAAATATTGGGGATGAATATCAGCGATGGTATAGCGTGTAATATCCTCAACATCACTTATACCTAACAACTGCCGTCCCGCTTTGTTCAAATAGCACAACATGCGATGATTATCGACGGTCACCACCAGATCTGATGTGCTTTCAACAATATCGATTAAACGCTGATGCTCGGATTCTAATTTAGCTCGAATCAAACGTTCATTTTTGACTTCACGCACCATTACTTCTAAAGGTGTCGCTTGAAGCTTCACATCAGCTCTGTCTCCAGGGGTATAACTAAACACCATACGCTGATAGGTGTCCTCATATCCTTTCATCACACGCCAAGCAAAGCGCACAGGAATGATGTTAGTTTCGAAATCTTTTACCGGTAAAAATAACTCACCTTGTTTTCGCTTCAGCCGCATATCAACCAAGGCTTGCAGGTAAATACGCATGCCATCATGGGTGTGAATGTTTGGGAGGTGAGAAATTAATTGCTCACGACTCTTGGCTTTAAACAAACCTAATGCTGCCTCGTTCACACGCACGACTCGCCGTAATGACATAATGGTTTCAACATCATCAGGGTGCTCTAATAAATAATACGCGAAACTTTCTTCATTCTGGCATGGCAGTTGATCAAGAAATGTTTTCGCATAAGAAAAATCGACCTCCCACAAGGCTGCGGGGGCATATTGAAATAAATCATGTGATGTTGTATCTGTGCTCATGGTAAACTTTAATTTAGACTACTATTACAGCCATAGCATTATTGTTAGCAAGGATAATATCACATGCAGCATTCAGAACGCTCTTCCATTACATCGTTAGCCAGTATTTTCGCCTTCCGGATGCTTGGCTTATTTATGATTTTACCAGTGTTTGCACTCTATGCACAATCATTGCCTGATGCGACACCAGTGCTAATTGGTATAGCGCTGGGTATTTATGGCTTAACGCAAGCCTGCTTACAATTGCCGTTTGGATTTTTATCCGATCGATTGGGCCGCAAACCTATTATTGCTATTGGCTTATTGATTTTTATTGCCGGTAGTATTGTTGCTGCATTATCGCAGAGTATCGAAGGTATTATTATCGGTCGAGCGATTCAAGGCGCTGGTGCGATTGGCAGTGTCACCATTGCTTTTATTGCTGACTTAACACTAGAAGAAAACCGAACCAAAGCCATGGCGATGGTCGGCATGACCATTGGCACAGCTTTTATGTTGGCGATGGTGTTGGGGCCTATATTAAATACTTACATTGGTGTACCGGGCATTTTTTGGTTAACAGCAGACTTAGCTTGCATCGGTTTACTCCTATTATTTAAGCTCCCGACACCAACGAACACACATCATCAACGTGATGCCGAACCCATCCCCGCTTTATTTAAAAGCATGTTGATGAACAAAGAGCTATTACGTTTAGACTTAGGTATTTTTGTATTGCATACAGTCCTCACGGCTTTATTTGTAGTGCTACCATTACTGTTGCAGAACATTGCGGGTGTGCCTGAACATAATCAATGGATGATTTATCTGCCAGTACTCGTCGTCGCTTTTTTCACTATGCTGCCTCTGATTATCATTGCAGAAAAACAACGTAAAATTCGTCGGGTTTATGTCGGCGCGATTATGTTATTGCTGCTGGCGCAATTAGGCTTATTCACATTACCACACCATACATGGTGCATTGCGATATTGTTATGGTTATTTTTCACAGCCTTCACAGCACTCGAAGCATTGCTACCTTCTCTGATTTCAAAAATTGCACCGGCAGGCAGCAAAGGCACCGCCATTGGTATTTACTCAACGTCACAATTCTTAGGCATCTTTGTCGGCGGTAGCGTTGGCGGTTGGTTATATGGTGAACATCAATTAAGCGGTGTGTTCGGTTTTTGCATCGCCCTGCTCGCCCTATGGTTGTTAATTGCTGCGTTTATGAAAAAGCCGCAATATTTGGCGACATACACACTCAACATTGGTAAAATGGACACCGCTCAATCGGCGCTATTGCAGCAACGTTTGCTTAATCAAAACGGTGTTGCTGAAGCATTGATTGATGCATCTGAAGGTGTCGCTTATTTAAAGATTGATAGCCAAACTTGTGATAAAGCTGCACTTCATAAATATACATAAAGTAAAGATAAAGGAAAATAACATGGCAAGTCGTGGAATAAACAAAGTAATTTTAGTGGGTAACCTAGGACGTGATCCAGAAGTGCGTTACACACCTAGCGGTAGTGCTGTCACTAACGTGAGCATTGCAACGTCGGATACCTGGAAAGACAAAGAAGGTAATGCGCAAGAACGTACTGAGTGGCACCGCATCGTATTTTTTAACCGCTTAGCAGAAATTGCGGGCGAATATTTGAAAAAAGGTTCAAAGATTTATGTCGAAGGTCGTTTGCAAACCCGCAAATGGCAAGACAAAGATAACCAAGACCGTTACACCACCGAAATCGTCGGCAACGAAATGCAAATGCTTGACAGTAAAGGTGGCTCGGCTGATTACGCGGGCGGTTCATCATCATCTTCACGTTCATCATCATCTTCCTCTTCATCGCAACCTGCACCTGCTCCGGTTGATGATAATTTTGATGACGATATTCCGTTTTAATCTGTATTCATTACAACGATCAAAAGTCGGCACTGCCGGCTTTTTTATTGCTTCATCAATTCTACATATTCAACCACTATGTCACTGCTGAAAAGGTCTTAAATGTTTTTTCACTAGCCAATGCTAATATCTGCGGTACCACTGTTTGAAAATGTGGCGTCTGTTGATGAAATTCAATTGCTTGCTGATCTTGCCACTTTTCCATAATGAAGAAATGATTGGCATCGTCACTATCACGATATAATTCGAACATCATACAACCGGCTTCCGCATTCGATGGTTCTACCAATTGTGTCAACAACTCGCACACTGTTTCAGCATGCTCTGATGGAACTTTAATACTTGCGGTTAATCCTATATGGCTCATGCTGCTCTCCACTGTTAAGAACAAAAAGTATAGCAGCTTCTTTTCCCTCCAGAAGGCAAATCTGTAATAGGATGACAGATTTGCTCTAAACAGCATGATTCATTATTATTTAAACGCAGCCATTAACGTTGGTGCAGCTTTTGAAGCAAAATCGGGATCGAGCTTCACTTTTTCACCTTCGACTTGGATCAGTTCATCGCGGATATGAAGGAAACCTTTCACTAGTTTTTCTTCGACTTTGATGCCCGCTTTTTCAGCTAAAGTGATGGCACCACCAGTTGAGGCTTTAAGACTGATGACGGTTGGCTTGATAAAGACAGATGTGAATTTTTCATCATCTTGCACGTCCGCAGGTTTTAGTGATTTTAAGGTATCAACGTGATTCTTCACTTCAGGCCCTAATACAGTTTCTAACTTTGCCATGGCTTTGCCCATCGCGACTTCTTTTAATTTACCTAACATAATTATTATCTCCAGTTTTTTGATTAATATTAAATGCAAATTAAATATAGCTTATGCGCGAGATATTGCAAATAAATACTTAATGTTTCTTTGCATTATCAAATAGGGGTTCTCGCGTTATAATGATCTGATTGCTGATGTAGGGTATATGTCCAACATCTAACTCATCACTCAGCACCGCTGGTGGAACTATCCGCGCTGCCGCGCGAATTTTTATCCACCCTACTGTGAAAAGGAATTTCTCATGCCGCAAACTTTCGACCTCCCTGATATTCATTGCACGAGTTGTGTTAATAAAATTGAAACTGGTTTAGCTAAAATCGACGGCGTTGAATCAGCTGTTGTTAACTTTGTGCAGAAACAATTGGTTGTGCAAGGTGATGTAAAAACGCAAACGATTATTGCCACGGTAAAAGCCATTGGTTACACGGCAATCGAGCATGATGAACATGCACACCAACATCAATCCACCTCTTCCCTTAACATCATTATTATTCCCGCTGTACTGGGTGTGATTTTATTATTATCTGAATGGTTTAATTTGTTGCCTGCACCTAGTGGTATGAGTAACCGTATTTTTTTAGCAAGCTTAGCGCTATTAACTCTTGGCGTGATGGCTTATGCCGGCAAAATGATTTATCAATCGGCTTGGCAGGCGGCGAAGCATTTTTCTAGCAACATGCATACGCTAATTGCGTTAGGCACCAGTGCTGCGTGGATTTTTTCGGCCATTGTGATTGCAATGCCGCATTTGTTGCCTGAAGTGGGACATAATCTTTACCTTGATGCAGCGGTGATTATTATCGCGTTTATTAATTTAGGCAGTTATTTAGAAACTCGTGCACAACAAAACACCTCCGCAGCGTTAAAACAATTGATTAATTTACAAGCCAAGACTGCACGCGTAATGCGTGATGGTGAAGAAATCGAAATCTCGATTGAGCAAGTGCAATTGGGCGACAGTATTCGCGTTAAGCCTGGTGAAAAAATCCCGGTGGATGGTGATGTGATCGAGGGTCAATCTCACATTGATGAGTCGATGGTAACAGGCGAACCCTTAGCTACGACTAAAAAAATGGGGGATCATGTCATTGGTGCCACCATTAACCAACAAGGTAGTTTGTTAATTAAAGCGACAAAAGTGGGTAGCGATACCATGCTCTCACAAATTATTAATTTAGTACGACAAGCCCAAAGTTCTAAAGCACCGATTGCAAAGTTGGTGGATAAGGTCGCCAGTGTATTTGTACCTATTGTACTGAGCATCGCTTTATTAACGCTAATCGGTTGGCTAATTTGGGGGCCTGATGCCAGTTATGCTCTCGTCGCGGCGATGAGCGTGTTAGTTATTGCGTGCCCTTGCGCATTAGGCTTAGCAACGCCTATTTCGATGACAGTTGGCATGGGTAAAGCCGCACAGTACGGTATTTTGGTGCGTAACAGCGAAGCCTTGCAGCAGGTGAGTAACCTTGATGTTGTGGTGCTCGATAAAACGGGCACCATTACTCAAGGGAAACCACAGGTGGTCGATGTTATCGGTAGCGATGATTGGCCACAAGCGGCAGTATTGCAATATGCCGGTAGTTTAGAAAAATTGTCTGAACATCCATTAGGCCAAGCGGTGATTAATGCAGCGATTGATCGTGAATTGTTAAACGTTAGTGATTTTACTGCCGTCAGCGGCCATGGTGTGCAAGGTAAGGTTGAAGGCAAAGTTACTATGCTTGGTAATGTGCGGATGATACAAACTGCTAGCCTAGATTTAAGTGATTGGGAAAGTGCCATTTATACTGCGCAAGAAAATGCTTGTACGATTATGTTATTAGCGGTTGATAAGGTAGTAGTCGGCTTAATCAGTGTCACTGATCCAATTAAAGAAGATTCTAAAGTGGCCATTCAACGCTTGCAGCGACGTGACATTAGAGTCGTGATGCTAACCGGTGATAATGAAAAAACAGCTCAAGCAATTGCTAAGCAAATCGGTATTGACGAAGTGGTGGCCGAAGTATTACCGCAAGATAAAGCCGAACACGTTAAACGTTTACAGCAGCAATATAAAATCGTTGCCATGGCCGGTGATGGCATTAATGACGCCCCTGCCTTAGCCCAAGCTGACGTTAGCTTTGCCATTGGCAGCGGTAGTGACATCGCCATTGAAGCGGCTGACATCACATTAATGCGTGGTTCGCTGCAAAGTGTTGACGATAGCATCACCATTGCCAAGAAGACGTTGCGTAATGTTAAGCAAAACTTATGTGGCGCCTTTATTTATAACAGCATTGGCATCCCTATAGCTGCGGGTATTTTATTTCCCTTCACCGACATGCTACTCAGCCCGATGATAGCTAGTGCGGCCATGGCATTATCATCTGTGATGGTTGTCACGAATGCTAACCGCTTACGCTGGTTTAAACTGTAAAGGAAAATTGACGATTTTGTGCTATTATTTACACAAAGCAAACAGATTTGATTCTATCCGCTTGCGTATAATAGGGCTTAGCCCGCAATAATAATTAGAAGATTTTATATGTTATATGTTGAAGAAGAACGAACGCCTCTACTCACGAACTTCACTCAACCTGTTTTAGTCCCATTGATTGACGTTAACCAAACACTGCTATGGCAAACAGTCGATACTGATAATCGGCTAACTGATATCCATTTAAATATGGAGATTATCGATATACTAAAAACCTTAAATATATTTCATATCATTCTCATTACTGATCGTGTCGTTGAGCAAACTGATGCTGAAATTAACCAATGGATAAATATAGAATATTGGGCTGCCCAAAACAAGAAGCCAAGCTTGCTGATCACGCCTCTAATCGTTACACTCAAGGCACTACATGGTATTCACGTCGATGCGGTTGTAACGCCTTATGATTTACGTTATACCCCCCCTCAGTATTGTATGCCGGGTATTCTATTAGGTGCATATTATCGACAGGTGATAAAACCTTTTGAATTGGCAGTGACTGAACTCGCTAAATTTAAGGTAGCAGATAGACATGCTGCTAATCCAAAGTACCTAATGCGAATTAAAGAGAGTCAAGCTGTACAAGCGCGCTTAGGACAGTTTGCTGTCGAATTCCGATCACAATCCAAAGGACAACTGATAAATGAGCACATCAAACCCCATCTCTATCCCTCCACTGTGTCGATAAATTATAAGCTATTATTTATTGACGATAATCTAGATCAACGCAATGCTGCTACAAGAGATGCTGGTTTACCTATTCAATGCCTTAATCCTTGCAACAGTGACGATGAAACTGCTCAACCGATACGTCAATATACTTTTATTAAAATTGTTCGTGATGCGTTAGAAGCATTAACTATAAATCTCACTCAACCGAATGTTTACGTACATAAACCACCGAGCAGTTGTACTATTTTATAAATCATTATCTAGAGTTGATTACACCATGAGGAAAATTGGCTCGGCCTTACTTCACTACAAATTTTCCCATAGCCCAACTTAACCATGAAACTACCCATCACTTCCATATCCAAGGCATAGAAAAATTGTCTTGTGAACGATATGTAGCAAAAGGAAAATTATTATATGAACATATTATTAAACATTTGCCACTTAAAATAGCAGCACTACACTATCGCTTTTTATTTGTTGATGATAATCCACACCGACGTGAAGCGATATTAGCAACAGCACGAGAGCATCTAATTTCGCTGATCTGTTTTGACCCAATTAAACCAATTGGTAACGCTGAGCCTATGTATTTAAATGAAACAGAAATAAATGGCTTAATCCGTCAATCTTTATAGCAGCTGAAGTTAGCTCCAGGATGCTCTACATACATTGACTATCGTACTTTGATTTGCTAAAGCTTAGATAATTAAAAGCCAGCAAAAAAAAACCGAGCATTCGCTCGGCTTTTTTTCTATTTCAAGAAGAATCTGCTTATGCAGCGTCTGGACGCTCGACAAATTCGATGATGGCCATTGGCGCATTATCATCCGTACGAAAACCGGCTTTAAGTACACGCACATAGCCGCCTGGACGACCTGAAAAACGGATACCTAGGTCTTTAAACAATTTACCAACAGCAGCATCACTGCGTAAACGGCTGAATGCTGTGCGACGGTGATGAACGCTATCCGTTTTGGCCAATGTGATTAATGGCTCAATGACGCGACGTAATTCTTTCGCTTTAGGCAATGTCGTTTTGATTTGCTCGTGCTCAATCAATGACACAGACATGTTGCGGAACATAGCAGCACGATGTGAGCTGTTACGATTTAATTGACGACCTGATTTACGATGACGCATGTTTCTTCCTATATATTCTTATGCAGTATATTTTTATACTGTTTCTTCTAAACTAGCGGGTGGCCAATTTTCTAAGCGCATGCCTAGTGATAAACCGCGACCTGCGAGTACATCTTTGATTTCGTTAAGTGATTTTTTACCTAAGTTAGGTGTTTTCAATAATTCAACTTCCATACGTTGAACTAAATCACCAATAAAGTAAATATTTTCTGCTTTCAAGCAATTTGCTGAACGAACGGTTAACTCTAAATCATCAACAGGCTGCAAGAACATAGGATCGATATCGCTTTGTACTTCATGCACTTGCTGTAATTCAGGGCTTTCCAAGTCGACAAACGCTTGTAATTGCAGTTGTAAAATAGTGGCTGCACGACGAATCGCTTCTTCAGGATCGATAGTACCATCAGTTTCGACATCTAGAATCAATTTATCGAGGTCTGTACGTTGTTCAACACGTGCATTTTCAACTTCGTATGACACTTTACGTACTGGGCTAAATGCAGAATCTAACTGCAATGAACCAATTGCTTTTTCTTCGTCTGGGTGACGACGCATGTCGACAGTTTGGTAACCGCGACCTTTAGCAACAGTTAATGTCATGTTGAATTGGATATCACCTGTGATGTGAGCAATCACATGCTCAGGATTAACAACAGTAATACCATGATCAAGCGCGATATCACCAGCAGTGATAGGACCAGCACCTGATTTAATTAAATTCAAGCTGACTTGGTCTCGCTCTTCATCCATTTGGAATGCAATGCCTTTAAGGTTCAATAAGATATCAATCACATCTTCTTGTACGCCTTCAATAGTACTGTATTCATGTAATACACCTTCAATTTGCGCTTCAATAACGGCACAACCGACCATTGAAGACAATAAAATACGACGTAGCGTATTACCTAACGTGTGACCATAGCCACGCTCGAAAGGTTCTAGTACGATTTTGTAACGTGTACTAGATAATTTTTCTACGTTAATTGAACGAGGCGTTAACATAGGACTTGACATGCAGTTTCTCCGCGTTGGTTATCAACGTCATACTACTTAGAGTATAACTCTACAACTAGTTGTTCATTAATTTCAGCTGGCAATTCAGAACGTTCTGGAACCGCCTTATAAGTGCCTTTCATATTTTTCGCATCGATATCAATCCATGCAGAATCAGCACGCTGTTGAGAAAGCTCAAGTGACGCTTGAATGCGTGCTTGCGTTTTCGCTTTCGAACGAATTTCAATCACATCACCAGGGCTAACCTGATAAGAAGCAATATTAAGGATTTGGTCATTCACTTTAATCGACTTATGGTTAACCAATTGACGTGACTCTGCACGTGTTGAACCAAAGCCCATGCGATACACCACGTTATCTAAACGGCCTTCTAACAATTTCAATAAATTTTCACCGGTCGAACCTTTAGTTTTCGCGGCTTTTTTGTAGTAATTACGGAATTGCTTTTCTAACACGCCATATAAACGACGGATTTTTTGCTTTTCGCGCAACTGCATACCGTAATCTGATAAACGACCACGACGTGCGCCATGCATGCCTGGGATTGTATCAGCTTTACATTTTGAACTGAGTTCACGTACACCACTTTTCAGGTAAAGGTCTGTACCTTCGCGACGTGATAATTTACATGTTGGGCCAGTATATTTAGCCATATTATTGTTGCTCCGTGAATTTAAACTCGACGTCGTTTTGGAGGACGACAGCCATTATGAGGAATTGGTGTTGTATCAGTGATGCTTGCAACCTTCAAACCAACGCCATTGAAAGAACGAACCGCTGATTCACGACCAGGGCCAGGACCTTTCACTTCAACATCAACAATTTCCATGTTGAAATTATCTTTTGCCATACGTGCAGCATTTTCAGCAGCAACTTGCGCAGCAAAAGGCGTATGTTTACGTGAACCACTAAACCCAGCAGCACCTGATGATGCTTGCCCTAAACTATTACCGTTACGATCGGCAATGGTAATAATCGTATTATTAAAGCTAGCATTAATAAATGCCTTACCATGCATCACGGTTTTCTTGGCTTTCTTTTTGCCCGTTGTAGCTTTATGCTTTGTATTTGGTTTCGCCATTTTAATTAATCCTATTTCTTAATCGGTTTTAGTGGGCCTTTACGTGTGCGTGCATTCGTTTTCGTACGTTGGCCACGTACAGGTAAACCACGACGATGGCGCATGCCACGATAACAGCCTAAATCAATTAAGCGTTTGATGTTGATTTGCACTTCACGTCGCAAATCACCTTCCACAGTGTACTTAGCCACTTCACCACGGATGGTTTCTAATTCTGGTTCACTCAAATCACGCACTTTTGTGCTTGTCTTGACACCAGCCGCTTTACAAATCTTTGTAGCACTAGTACGACCCACACCGTAAATTGACGTTAAGGCAATTACCGCATGTTTTTGGTCAGGGATGTTCACACCCGCAATACGAGCCATATTTTTCTCCTAAGTCTTTGATTTTTATAGGCTCTTAGCGCCACCTAAAAGGTTCGCTAGGATACCGTTAAGTTAGTCAAAAATCAAGCTAATTAAGCCATAATTGACTAGCCTTGACGTTGCTTGTGACGCTTCTCTTTACAAATCACGCGCACAACGCCCTTACGTTTAATAATTTTGCAATTTCGACAAATTCTTTTTACTGATGGGGCCACTTTCATATCTTTTATCCTCTAAAACATTCCGCCGCCGAAGAATGAGCCAGCTTTCATATTCGATTTTTTCATCAATGACTCATATTGGTGAGACATTAAGTGCGATTGCACTTGGCTGATGAAGTCCATCAAAACCACCACTACGATTAATAGTGATGTACCACCGAAGTAGTAAGGCACATTCCAGACTAAGTTTAAAAATTCAGGCATTAATGCCACCATTGCTAGGTAAATCGCACCAGAAAAAGTTAAACGCGTCATCACTTTATCGATGTACTGCGCCGTCTGAATCCCTGGGCGAATACCGGGTACAAAAGCACCTGATTTCTTTAAATTATCTGCTGTATCTTTA
Organism: uncultured Gammaproteobacteria bacterium; assembly: GCA_963975985.1. Classification (GTDB taxonomy): domain Bacteria; phylum Pseudomonadota; class Gammaproteobacteria; order JABDGN01; family JABDGN01; genus CAXBIY01. Next base: position 10,481 of record CAXBIY010000013.1, on the reverse strand, counting down.
GGATTGAATGTTAATGCCGTATAGAAAAAGGCAAAAAACAAAATCAAACCCGCATACAACAAAATATAAATGGGGTGTCCACGTGTTAACGCTAAACTAATATCGCTAGCCCATGGTATATTTTTACCAAACCAACTAAACAATGTTGCAACGAATAAAATAATACTGGTTGCAAAAATCGGTGGGATAACCCCCGACATGTTTAACTTGAATGGCAGATGGCTTTGCTGTGCGGCATACATTTTACGGCCTTGTTGACGCTGCGCATAATTCACCGTTATCCGGCGTTGCGCACGCTCTACAAATACCACAAATGCTGTCACACCCAACACCACTGCTATGATCAATAGCAATGAAATGACAGACATTTCACCATTGTGCGCCTGGCTAAATAATTGCCCCATCGCACCTGGCATACCTGACACAATACCGGAGAAGATAATAAGTGAAATACCATTACCCACACCGCGCTCTGTCATTTGCTCACCCACCCACATCAGAAACATTGTTCCCGTTGTAAGCGTAACCACTGCAATCACATAAAACGAAAGTCCGCTGCTCAAGGATACACCTTGGCTAGCTAATAAACGCGTCATACCAAATGCCTGTACTGCTGCTAAAAACAGCGTAAAGTAACGCGTGTACTGATTAATCTTGCGACGTCCTGATTCGCCTTCTTTCTTTAACTGTTCTAACTTCGGCATCACCGCAGTTAGCAACTGCATCACAATCGAAGCAGAAATATAGGGCATAACACCCAGGGCAAAAATACTCAAGCGACCTAAGGCGCCACCCGAGAACAAGTTGAACATATTCAACAAGCCGCCACCCTGGCCGTTAAACAAATGCTGTAACTGGTTAGGATCTAAACCCGGCACTGGGATATAAGAACCCAAGCGATAGACAACAAGCCCAAGCAGTACAAACAATAAACGGCTACGTAATTCACTCAACCCACCCTGGCTTAAGTTTTTCGCCATTAGTCTTCCACCTTGCCGCCAGCAGCTTCAATCGCCACTTTCGCACCTTTAGTGACTTTTAATCCTTTGATCGTGACTGCTTTCTTAATTTCGCCTGAAGCAATAACTTTAACAAATTTAATGTTGTTTGCGATCACATTAGCGGCTTTTAAGCTTGCTAGTGTAATGTCACCCTCAACGTTTTCTAATTCGTGCAAACGCACTTCATCACGCACTAATGATTTACGTGAAGTAAAACCCAGTTTTGGCACACGACGTTGCAAAGGCATTTGACCGCCTTCAAAACCAACTTTGTGGTAACCACCTGAACGTGAATGCTGACCTTTGTGACCACGACCACAGGTTTTACCTAAACCTGAACCGCCACCACGACCCACACGCTTAGCTGAGTGCTTTGCACCCGCAGCTGGAGATAAAGTATTTAAACGCATTATGCTTCCTCAACTTTTAATAAGTAACGTACTTTATTGACCATGCCCATGTTTTCTGGTGTTGGGTCGATCTCTACACTGCTGTGCATACCGCGCAATCCCAAACCACGAACACTAGCCTTATGCTTTTCTGTACGCTTGTTAGTGCTTTTCACTAAGGTTAATTTTAATTTATTTGCTGACATGTTTTTTATTCCATAATCTCTTTAACAGTTTTGCCACGCTTACGAGCGATATCTTCAGGTGAACGCATGTTTAATAAAGCATTAATGGTCGCACGCACAACATTACCCGGCGTAGTGGAACCATTTGATTTCGCTAATACGTCTTTCACACCAATCACATCGAACACTGCTCGCATCGCACCACCAGCAATAATACCGGTACCACTAGATGCAGGCTTCATGAATACTTTTGACGCGCCGTGGCGGCCTCTCATCTCATTGTAAATAGTGTCGCCGTTTAAATTCACTTGCACCATACTGCGACGTGCTTTTTCCATCGCCTTTTGAATAGCAACGGGTACTTCGCGTGATTTGCAACGTGCAAAACCGATTTTACCTTTACCATCACCAACCACGACGGTTGCTGCAAAGCTAAAGATACGACCACCTTTTACAACTTTGGAGTTACGGTCAACCGCAACTAATTTTTCTTGTAAGCCATCACCTTTATCGGATGATTGTTCATAACCTGCCATATTCTATACCCTTAAAACTGTAATCCAGCTTCACGTGCAGCATCAGCTAATGCTTTAACGCGACCATGAAAACGAAAACCTGAACGATCGAATGCAACTGCTGTTACACCGGCTTTTTTTGCACGTTCGGCAACGGCTTTACCCACTGTTTCAGCTGCGGATACGTTACCACCATTTTTCAATGATGTGCGAATGTCTTTATCAAGCGTTGAAGCGCTTGCCAACACCTTATCACCACTAGCAGCAATCACTTGCGCATAGATGTGACGAGGCGTGCGGTGCACACACAAACGTGTTGCTTCCAACTCTTTCATTTTAGCGCGTGACTTAACCGTACGACGGTGACGAGCTTTATCTTTAATACTAGCCATAAATAAATCCTACTTTTTCTTAGCTTCTTTGCGTGCAACATGCTCATCAGAATAACGCACACCTTTACCTTTGTAAGGTTCGGGCGGACGGAACTCACGAATATTCGCTGCGACTTGGCCAACCATTTGTTTATCTGCACCTTTCACAATGATTTCAGTCTGACTAGGTGTTTCAATAGTAACACCTTCGGGCACAACAAAATCAATCGGGTGAGAAAAACCAAGGGTTAAATTCAATTTTTTACCTTGTGCTTGAGCACGATAACCGACACCGATTAACGTTAATTTCTTTTCGAAACCTTCACTAACTCCAACAATCATATTATTAACTAAGGCACGAGTCGTACCCGCTAATGCACGAACAGGCTTATTATCGAAATTATATTCGAAAGTAATTGTGTTCTCTTCTTGTTTCATTTTCACAGCTTCTGGCAATGTGTGTTCCAACGTGCCTTTGCTACCTTTTACTTTAAGGTCGCAACCGGACATGGTTACTTCGACACCAGCAGGAACCGAAATGGGATTATTTGCAACTCGTGACATTATTCTCGTTCCTTATAATACTTCGGCAATAACTTCGCCACCGAGCTTCTGCTCACGAGCAGCACGGTCAGTCATCATACCTTTAGAGGTTGAAATAATTGCGACACCAAGCCCACCTGTTACTTTAGGTAAGTCATCACAACCTTTATATATACGTAACCCAGGACGACTTGCTCGCTTGATCTTTTCGATCGCTGGTTTACCTTCAAAATATTTTAAATCAATGGTTAACTCAGGCTTTTTATCGCCTTCCACACCATAACTTACGATGAAACCTTCTTGTTTCAACACTTCAGCAATCGCTACTTTCTTCGTTGAAGAAGGCATTGTTACTGTTTTTTTTGTACGAAAACCTGCATTACGGATGCGGGTAAACATATCGGCGATTGGGTCTTGCATACTCATATTATATTTCCTACCAACTTGCTTTAACTAAACCGGGAATATCACCCGCCATGGCATGCTCACGTAATTTATTACGCGCTAAACCAAACTTGCGATAAACACCACGAGGACGACCCGTTATATGACAACGTGAACGAGCACGTACGGGAGATGAATTACGAGGTAAACCTTGAAATTGAATTTGCGCATCCCAGCGCTCATCATCAGTTGAATTAATATCAGCGATAATTGCTTTCAATTTTGTGCGTTTATCAGCGTATTTTTTCACTGTGCGCGCACGTTTTAACTCTCGTTCCACCATTGCTTTCTTTGCCATAATTTATGCTGCCTTTTTCGTATCTTTTTTCAGAGGAAAACCAAACTCACCTAACAATGCGCGAGCATCATCATCAGTTTTCGCTGTAGTAGTGATAGTAATATCCATACCACGAATTTTATCAATTTTATCGTATTGAATTTCAGGAAATACGATTTGCTCTTTAATACCCATACTGTAGTTACCGCGACCATCAAATGATTTTGGATTCAAACCACGAAAATCTCGAATACGTGGGATAGCAATCGTAACCAAACGATCGAGCATTTCATACATACGCTTACCACGCAATGTCACTTTACAACCGATAGGCCAATCTTCACGGACTTTAAAGCCGGCGATAGATTTGCGCGCTTTAGTCACGAGTGGTTTTTGACCAGAGATTTTCTCCATGTCGCCACAAGCCATTTCAATTGCTTTTTTATCTGTAATTGATTCACCAACACCCATATTCAAAGTGATCTTAGTGATGCGTGGCACTGCCATAATACTGGACATGCCCAGCTTTTCTTTCAAGCTTGCTGCAATTTCAGCGTCATATTTTTCTTTCAATCTTGCCATTTTCTCTTAACTCCAGTGCCTACTAAATTACACGTCAATTTGTTCGCCAGAAGAACGGAAAATACGAACTTTCGTACCATCTTCTAAGCTTTTAAAGCCCACACGATCAGCTTTTTTCGTGCTAGGGTTAAAAATTGCGACATTAGATATTTCCAATGCTGCTTCTTGCTCGACAATACCGCCTGGTTGGTTTTGCTGTGGATTAGGACGCACATGTTTTTTAATCATGTTAATACCCTCAACAAAAATACGCTTACGGCCTTTGCTATTCACGACAACTTTCGTCACAGTGCCTTGTCGACCCTTGTCTTTACCGGTTGTTACGATAATTTGGTCATCTTTTTTAATCTTACTCGCCACTTTTATACTCCAAAATAGCTTCTTAACTTTTCATCTAATCTTTATAAAACTTCTGGCGCCAACGAAATAATTTTCATTTGGTTTTTCTCACGTAACTCACGTGTTACGGGCCCGAAGATACGTGTACCAATCGGTTGATCAGCATCCGTTAACAACACAACTGCGTTGGTATCAAATTTAATTTTTGAGCCATCCGGACGGCGCACACCTTGTCTGGTACGTACGACTACGGCTTTCTTCACTTCACCTTTTTTCACTTTACCGCGTGGCTTGGCTTCTTTAATACTAACCTTGATCACGTCACCTACATAAGCATAGCGACGCTTTGAACCACCCAATACTTTAATGCATTGCACTGATTGAGCACCACTGTTATCAGCAACCTCTAATCTAGTCTCGACTTGTATCATTTTCGAACTCCAACGTTCATTTTTTGTTCTACGCCACACAAATGGGCGCTAATTATAACTGTTAACTTCCTAAATAAGAAGCAAAATTAGTCAGCCTTTGTGAGCACTGCATCCAATATCCAGCTTTTCGTCTTAGCCATTGGGCGTCCTTCACGAATGCGCACCGTATCACCCGTTTTACATTCATTTTTCTCATCATGAACGTGATATTTCTTACTTTGTTTCACAAACTTCTTATACAGCTTATGTGGCTGGCGGCGTTCAACTTTAACAACAATAGTTTTATCCATCTTGTCGCTAACCACTTCACCCATTTCTGTACGTACAATAGTTTTTGCTGCTTCACTCATGTTTCAAATCCTCAAGCGCTAGCTTTCTTCTCATTAATAATGGTTTTCACACGCGCAATATCTTTACGCACCTCTTTAATACGATGCGAACGAGCCAATTGGCCTGTCCCTTTTTGCATGCGCATTTTGAATTGCTCTTCAGATAATTCCAACAATTCTTTTTCTAAACCAGCGACATCTAGATCGCGAAAGTTTTGTTTGCTGTCTTTACTCATTACATCACCGTACGTTTTTCAAATTTAGTTTTCAGTGGCAATTTAGCTGCGGCCAAAGCAAAAGCTTCACGCGCTAACTCTTCAGGCACACCTGCTATCTCAAACATCATGCGACCCGGCTTAACCAAGTCAACCCAATATTCTACAGCACCTTTACCTTTACCTTGTCTAACTTCCAAAGGTTTTTTAGTAATCGGTTTGTCAGGAAACAGGCGAATCCAAATCTTACCACCACGTTTCACATGACGTGTCATTGCGCGACGAGCGGCTTCAATTTGACGTGAAGTAATACGACCACGACCAACTGATTTCAAACCGAACTCACCAAAACTCACTTGGCTACCACGGTTAGCTAAACCACGGTTACGACCTTTCATCATCTTACGAAACTTTGTTCGCTTTGGTTGTAACATTGTTCTATTCCTCTTTATTCACTCGCGGCAGAATCATCTGCAGCTTCATCATTCTTAGGTTCGGCTGTTTTAGGCGTTACTACCGCTTCATCAGCTTTTACTTCATCAGCTTTTTTAGGTGCTGCTTTTTTTACTGTTGCTTTCTTTTTCACAACAGTTGCTTTTTTCTCAGCGTTGTCAACATCAGCTTTTTTAGCTGGCTTACGTTTAGCAGGTTTTTTTGCTGCTGGTTTCGCTGGTTTGTCTTCTTCATCAATGATGATTGCAGCTTTTTGCTCAGGGCCTTTAGCTTTCAATACTTCACCTTTAAAGATCCAAACTTTAATACCAATAATACCGTAAGTCGTTAACGCCTCGGCTGTGCCGTAATCAATATCAGCACGGAATGTATGCAATGGCACACGGCCTTCACGATACCATTCAGTACGTGCTATCTCTGCACCACCTAAACGACCACCCACTTGTATACGAATACCTTTAGCACCGGCACGTAATGCGCCTTGCACTGCACGCTTCATCGCGCGACGAAACATAACACGTTTCTCTAATTGCTGAGCAACACTTTCAGCAACCAATGTTGAATCTAATTCAGGGCGACGAATCTCTTCAATCGCAATATGCGCAGGCACACCCATCATTTGACTAACTAATTTTTTCAAGACATCAATATCACCACCTTTCTTGCCGATGATGACACCTGGACGCGCAGAGTGAATCGTGATTTTAGCATTTTGCGCAGGACGCTCAATACTAATTTGGCTCACGGCCGCTGCTGCTAATTTCTTTCTCAAGAAAGTACGGACATCTATATCTGAACACAAAGTTGCAGCGTATTTTTTAGGTGACGCATACCACTTAGAATTCCAATCTTTAACAATCCCTAAGCGAATACCCGTTGGATTAACTTTTTGACCCATAATTTATTCCTACTTATCTGCCACTTTCACAGTGATGTGACATGAACGTTTTAAAATATGACCGACACGACCTTTGGCACGAGCGTTCCAACGTTTTAATGTGCGACCTTCGTCGACATAAATTGAAGACACTTTCAATTCATCGATATCTGCACCGTTGTTGTGCTCAGCATTTGCAATCGCTGATTCCAATACTTTCTTTACCACGCGAGCGGCTTTCTTTGGGCTGTATGTCAATACTTCCAATGCTTTTGCTACGGGTAAACCACGAATTTGGTCGACCACTAAGCGGCATTTTTGTGCTGACATTTGTGCGCCTGATAATTTAGCTGCAACTTCCATTACTTAAACCTCTATTTCTTCGATTTGCGGTCACCAGCATGCATACGAAAAGTACGCGTAATGGCAAATTCACCTAATTTATGACCGACCATTTGCTCTGTGATGAACGCAGGAATAAACTGACGACCATTATGCACAGCAATGGTTAAACCCAACATATCCGGTGTCACCATCGAGCGACGCGACCATGTTTTAATGGGTTTTTTATCACCTTTTTCTACTGCCGCTTCAACTTTCTTCATCAGCGACAAATCAACAAAAGGACCTTTCTTCAATGATCTTGGCATAACTTAAACCTCTATGCTGCTTTACCCGTCTTACGACGGCGAACAATAAATTGTGTAGTGCGTTTGTTATGACGCGTTTTCTTACCTTTAGTTGGCACACCCCAAGGCGTCACAGGATGACGACCACGAGTACGACCTTCACCACCACCATGTGGGTGATCAACCGGGTTCATTGCAGAACCACGAACTGTAGGACGAACACCACGCCAGCGTGAAGCACCGGCTTTACCCAATGAACGTAATGCATGTTCTGAGTTACCGACTTCACCAATAGTGGCGCGACAACGATCCAATACTTTGCGCATTTCACCAGAACGTAAACGTAAGGTTACATAACCACCGTCACGTGCAAGCAATTGTGCAGAAGCGCCGGCACTACGTGCCATTTGCGCACCTTTACCTTGCTTCAATTCAATAGCATGAATCGTGGTACCGACAGGAATATTACGCAGTGGAAGTGTATTACCTGCTTTAATCGGCGCTTCTTCGCCAGAAATAATTTGGTCACCGGCTTTAATGCTTTTAGGTGCCAAAATATAACGACGCTCACCATCTTTATATAAAATTAGGGCAATGTTGGCAGTACGATTAGGGTCATACTCTAAACGCTCAACTTTTGCTTCAATGCCATCTTTATCGCGTTTGAAATCTATTTTACGATAATGTTGCTTGTGACCACCACCAATATGACGCGTTGTAATGCGACCATTGTTGTTACGACCACCACTTTTCTTTTTTGTCTCTAATAAAGGGGCGTATGGTGCGCCTTTATGTAAATCAGGATTCACTACTTTAACTAAAAAGCGGCGACCTGCTGAGGTTGGTTTTGATTTTACCACTGCCATCGCTTACTCCTTACCTACAAAATCAATTTCGTGGCCTTCTTTCAAGCTCACGTAGGCTTTTTTCCAGTCGCTACGCTTACCTTGTTTCTGGCGGAAGACACGCGTTTTACCTTTGACATTACTAATATTTACATTAGTTACTTCAACGCTAAACATTTTTTCTACGGCGGCTTTCACATCGTGTTTGTTAGCATCTTTTGCTACTTTAAATACAAACTGACGTGCTTTATCAGCAACCATCGAGCTTTTCTCTGATACATGTGGTGCTAGCAATACGTTAGCTAAACGAACATTTCTTGCTGTATTCATCCTAACATCTCCTCGATTTTCTTGATCGCAGGAACTGTCATCACAATTTTGTCGTAACCCACTAAGCTTACAGGGTCGATTGAAATGACATCGCAAGCATCAACATTTCTTAAGTTACGTGAAGAAAGATATAAGTTCTCATCAACTTCAGCCGTAACAATCAATGCATCATTCGCACCTAAGCTCTTCATCTTCTCAATCAAGGCTTTGGTTTTAGGTTCAGCAATGCTGAAACTCTCAACCGCAATTAAACGTTCTTGACGAACTAACTCAGATAAAATGGCACGGATAGCACCACGATACATTTTTCTATTTACTTTTTGTGAGTGATCTTGTGGACGTGCTGCAAAAGTCACACCACCGGTACGCCAGATAGGACCACGAGTCGTACCTGCACGAGCACGGCCAGTACCCTTTTGTTTAAATGGTTTGGCACCACCACCGCTCACTTCAGATCGTGTTTTTTGCTTGCGAGTACCCGCACGGGCACCGGCTTGATAAGCAACAACTACCTGATGAACTAATGACTCATTAAACGGGCGATCAAAGTTTTCAGCTGAAACCTCAATTTTACCTGCTTTTGCGTCATCAGTTTTTGTTAATTTTAATTCCATTACGCTTTACCTCCCGTCTTCTTCACTGCTGCTTTAACAACAACGTTGCCACCAGGAGCACCGGGCACACCGCCTTTGACTAATAATAAATTACGCTCAGCATCAACACGAATAACTAGCATATTTTGTGAGGTTCTACGTACTGCACCCATTTGGCCAGCCATTTTTTTACCTTTAAATACACGACCAGGTGTTTGACATTGGCCTGTCGAGCCTAATGCACGGTGAGAAACTGAGTTACCGTGAGTGGCATCTTGCATTTGGAAGTTATGACGTTTCACACCACCTTGGAAGCCTTTACCTTTGCTTTGCTCAGCAGTAACGTCAACCATGGTGCCCACTTCAAACATCTCAAGTTTGATTTCGCCACCGATTTGCAAATCTTCACCTTCGCCGTCGGCTAAACGAAACTCACGCACAATGCGACCTGCTTCAGTTTTTGCTTTAGCAAAATGACCTGCCATCGGTTTCGTAACGCGCGAAGCACGACGTGAACCTGTGGTAACTTGTACAGAACGATAACCATCGTTATCTTCTGTTTTCATTTGCGTGATACGATTAGGTTCTATTTCGATAACAGTCACAGGATTTGCTTTTCCTGATTCTTCGAACACCCTTGTCATACCAATTTTTCGACCGATTAATCCGATACTCATCTTCTTCTTCCTAGTTCAAGCTAATTTGCACATCAACACCAGCCGCTAAATCTAATTTCATTAGCGCGTCGACTGTCTTTTCCGTTGGCTTCTCGATATCAACCATACGTTTGTGTGTGCGAATTTCATATTGATCACGCGCATCTTTGTTCACATGCGGTGAGATTAAAACGGTAAAACGTTCTTTGCGCGTTGGCAAAGGAATCGGCCCACGAACTTGCGCGCCAGTACGTTTAGCGGTTTCAACGATTTCACTAGTTGATTGATCAATTAACTTATGATCAAACGCTTTTAAACTAATGCGAATCTTTTGATCCTTAACACTGCTTTTTTTTGCTGCTGTAGCCATAATATTTTCCAGTTAAGGCCAGAATTTTCTCCGGCCTATATCTACATTCACTTAATCGTTAATTTTCGCAACCACACCGGCGCCGACAGTACGGCCACCTTCACGAA
>CAXBIY010000012.1:0-56288 GCA_963975985.1 uncultured Gammaproteobacteria bacterium | reverse complement strand
TTTATGCAATGGAATGAATGTTGTCAAATGATATCGGTAATGAATTAATGCATTATAGCGTTCTGGGCTTCATCCCATGTACTTGGGTTTGATAAGCTGCGCTCGTTAATTGATATCACCCCTCACCCGATCCGATTAGCTTGGCTGCGAATTTTTTCCAATACTGTTCAGTACTACCCATCCTTGGTATGCCTCGCGTTCACCAGGAAAATGCAGTGCATTTTCTGTATCTGGCCACCCTCGCGGGGCGTTGATTGAATAAATCAGCTTTTATACAACTTTACAGCACGTCATCCCGCGGCTTGACCGCGGGATGACGGAGCTGAATAAATTGATTTATTCAGCAACGCCCTCACGGGGAGAAGAGGAAAGGATTTATTCTTCTAAAGAAAGCAATGCGGCGTTACCGCCTTTGGCGGTCGTGTTTTCAGTGACGGTGCGTTCGGTGCTAAGGCGTTCTAAATAATGATGGTAATCATCCGTTAAAATTAGTGGCACCAATTTGCCGTCACGTTCGGCCAGTTCTTTACAGATCGAGCTCGCGATCTCGGCTGGTCCATTAAACATGACCACATCAACGCGGGGATCTTTCATGATTTTTCGGCCAATGGTTTTGCCACTGCCCGAAAGAATGTGCACTACATCTTTGGGGATGCCTGCTTGTTGTAAGACTTCATGCAATACTTTGCTAATGGCAATGCGATTGCACGACGGTTTAATGATAACGGTGTTACCGGCAATCAACGCCGCACAAATTTGTGTAACACCCGACACTAACGGTGAATCAAGTGAACTTAAGCACGCCACTACACCACGAGGGTGTAATGATAAAACGTTAGATTCACCGGTTGGGCCTGGCATCACTAATGGTTCTAACAATAATTTTTCAGCATGCAATGCAATGTCGCGACAATTATCGACGGCCAAATACATTTCTTCTTCGGCGCTGTTTTCAGGTAGCACTTCTAAGAATTGCGCTTTCTTCGCTGTCATGCGATCGGCGACAGCTTTAATCATTTTAATCCGTTCTGCCACAGGCACAAATTGCCATACGTTGGCCGTTTGACTCGCCATATCGAGCGCATGATTGAATGCTGAGTTTGACGTTTCTTCATGACCGAGTTTCACTTGATTCGGTGTATGTGGAAATTGGGGGCCTTTTGATTGGCATAAATTCGGCAAGTAATGTGGACCACCCGCTTTCGGACCGGTACCCGATAAACCTTCGCCACCAAACGGTTGCACACCGACGACGGCACCAATCATGTTGCGGTTAATATAAGTGTTACCCACACGTGTGTGTTTTTGAATATGACGTACGGTTTCTTCGATGCGACTGTGGATACCCATGGTTAAACCATAGCCGCTATCATTAATTTCTTGTAACACCTTATCTAAATCTTGCCCGCGATAACGTAGTACATGTAGCACAGGACCAAACACTTCACGTTTTAATTGAGACAAACTCGTTAACTCGTATGCACGTGGCGCAAAAAATGTGCCGTTGTCAGTTTTATCCATTGACACTTGATAGATCAACTTAGCTTCTTTATCCATACGTTTAGCATGGTCTTCTAAGACTTTTAATGACGGCTGATCGATAACAGGGCCAACATCAGTACTTAACCAACGTGGGTCACCGACACAGACTTCTTGCATCGCGCCTTTGAGCATATGGATAACACCATCAGCGATATCTTCTTGCACGAATAGCACACGTAATGCTGAACAACGCTGCCCTGCACTACCGAAGGCTGACAAAATTACATCATCGATAATTTGCTCAGGCAAGGCGGAAGAATCCACTATCATGGCATTTTGTCCGCCGGTTTCGGCAACGAATGTGACATTGTAGCCACCGCGTTCAGCAATGTTACGATTGATCACTTGAGCCGTTTCCGTTGAGCCGGTGAACAGCACACCTTTCACACGCTCATCAGCAATCAATTGTGCACCAACGACTGAACCACGACCCGGAATTAACTGCAACACTTCTTTTGGTGCACCGGCTTCGTGGAATAATTTGAAAGCAAACGCGGCGATCAGTGGTGTTTGGTCAGCGGGTTTCGCTAACACACAATTACCCGCGACCAATGCCGACGACACTTGACCTAAGAAAATCGCTAATGGGAAGTTCCATGGACTGATGCAAACAATAACACCTCTCCCTTGTGTATCAGCAGATAAAGCTTCGGCTTCGCCCGCGTAATAACGACAAAAATCGACCGCTTCACGCACTTCAGAAATAGCATCATGCAAGGTTTTACCAGCTTCTCGCGATAAAATAGTCATTAATTCAACGGTGTTAGTTTCTAATAAGTCAGCCATGCAACGTAATACGTCCGCACGTTCGCAGGCAGGTTTTATATTCCAATCGGTGAAGGCGGCGTGTGCTGTTTCTAGTGCTTGCTGCATATCATCGGCATTGGCCGTTTTAACACGACCGACAACGCTGCCATCAGTGGGGGATGTCACGTCTTTTTCTTCGCCGCTTGAAGCTAATGTGGGTGCCGCTGTCCACTGTGATTTTTCAGCCAATTGTTGCATTTGCTCAGCTAATCGATTGAGGTCGTCACGGTTACTGAAATCGAAACCACTTGAGTTAGTGCGTGAGGTACCGTAGATATGAGCAGGCACCGGGATGCGTGGATGTTGTTTGTCTGCTAATGCTGCAACATATGCCACGGGATCTTTAATGATGTCTTCAATCGGTAAATCGGCATCGACGATACGATTAACAAAAGATGAATTTGCACCATTTTCTAATAGACGTCGCACAAGGTACGGTAATAAATCTTTATGATTGCCGACTGGCGCGTAAATGCGGCAAGGAATATTTAAGTGTTCACTGCCGACAATTTGGTTATATAAGGTTTGACCCATGCCGTGTAAGCATTGGAATTCAAAATCTGTTTTATCACGACCACTGGCGGGCAACATTTCTAAAATGGCGGCTAAGCTATAAGCATTGTGTGTAGCGAATTGTGGATACAAGGTATCCGTTGCTGCTAGCATTTTACAGGCACAGGCTATATACGACACATCGGTATTCGCTTTGCGTGTAAACACAGGATAGCCTTCAAAGCCTTCTTCTTGGCTAATTTTAATTTCACTGTCCCAATACGCACCTTTGACTAAGCGCACCATGAAACGTTTGCCTTGTGATTTGGCTAATTCAATCAAATAATCTAACACGTACCAAGCGCGCTTTTGATAGGCTTGCACGGCTAATCCAAAACCGCTCCAATCGCCTAAGCTTTTATCGCAGAAAATTGTTTCAATAATGTCGAGAGAAATATCAAGACGATCGGCTTCTTCGGCATCGATGGTAAAACCAATGTCATAACCTTTCGCTAATTGCACGAGCTCTAATACTCGAGGCGTTAATTCTTCTAGTACACGTTCACGTTGTAAAAATTGGTAACGCGGATGTAGTGCAGAAAGTTTGACGGAAATACCCGCTGACCCAAAGGCGTTCTTATCTTTGGTGCTTTCGCCAATGGCGATAATGGCAGCTTTGTATGATTCATAATATCGATCAGCATCGGCCATGGTCCTGGCTGCTTCGCCTAACATGTCATAAGAATAACGGTAACCTTTGGCTTCGCTAGCTTTAGCATTCTTTAACGCTTCTTTAATATCGCGACCCATCACAAATTGTTTTCCAATGATTCTCATGGCATGGCCGACGGCTTGGCGAATAACTGGTTCGCTCGCACCTTTGACTAATTTTTTAAAAGCGCTGCGTAATGATTTTTGTTGCTGCTCGTGATCGGTAATGACTTTACCAGTTAGCATCAAACCCCAGGTCGCCGCATTCACGAATCTTGAATCACTACCGCCCATGTGGGACTTCCAATCACGCGGGGCTAATTTATCACGAATTAATTTATCGACGGTTTCGCTATCGGGAATACGCAACATGGCTTCAGCGACACACATCAAGGCAATACCTTCATTAGTCGATAAATCGTACTGCTGCATAAAGGCATCCATACCACTGGCGCCTAGGCGCTCTGAACGCACACCGTCGACTAAACTATAGGCACGGTCATAGGTGCGTTTTAACATGTCGTCCGGCAAGGTAGCGTGTTGTAATAAATGCTCCACACTCTCGGTTTCGTCAATACGATAGGCTTGCGTCATGGCTTCACGTGAGGGCGTTTCAGGAATAGTTTGGGTGACGTATGTCATGGGTAAAGTACCTCGATTTTTTTCTTACTGTAATAGTTGCCAAATCGAGCAGATCATACCATAATCTTTATATGATTAAACTCTATCAATACCCCGGCAGCTGGAAATTACCTAACGCTAGCCCTTTCTGTCTCAAACTTGAGACTTACCTGCGTATGGCCAAAATCCCCTATGAAACTATCACCGTAAATGTGCCCCGCAAAGCACCCAAAGGCAAGTTGCCTTATGTCACTGACGGCACGGCAGCCATTGCTGATTCCAGCTTAATTATTGATTATTTGAATAAAAAACATGGCGACATTCTCGATAGCCATTTAACACCGCAAGAACGCGCACTAGCATTGAGTATTCAACGGCTCGTGGAAGATCATTTGTATTGGGTAGTGGTATTCTCACGTTGGTTGGACGGTGACAATTGGCCATTGGTGAAAAAAGTTTTCTTCCGCGCCGTGCCATTTTTTATGCGTGGCATTATTGCTAACATGGTGCAGCTACGCATCAAACGTGATCTAGCCGGCCAAGGGTTAGGCCGTCATGATCGGGATGATATTTATCACTTCGGCAAACAAGATGTCACCGCATTAAATGATATTTTAGCCGATAAAGATTTCATGCTCGGCAACACCCCCAGCTCGGTTGATGCCACGTGTTATGGTATTTTAGCGAATATTATTCATGCGCCAATTGAATCGCCGTTAAAGAAACACACAGAGCAGTGTGAAAATCTTGTGACGTACTGTGAGCGAATGTATAAGCGATTTTACGCCGACCTATAATAATTTTGGCCGATAGCTCTACTCATTTTTTTTGCCAAACTGCTTAGGATTTCCTGTTGCATAGCTAATTCATCTGCTCCGATAGCAACTGCTGGTGAACCCAAAGCCAAATAATGCATAGCGGAATTAAACACGCGAGCTATATACAGTTTCTAACACATGAAACAACATAACTTTTCTTTCTTTTAATTATAGTAAGCTTTAACTGGCTTAATAAATAAGATCACTAATAACCCTAATGCTAAAGCCATCGGAAATACTGATAAGGCTAAGTGATAATCACCATCGTGATGTAATTCCAGCAACCAACCGGATATCGGTTGCAATAACGGTGCACCGATGACGATGCAAAGCATGTTGATGAAACCCATCGCGGTGCCTTTCACCGGCAACGGCATAATACGGCTGACAATAGCAAATGGCAAGACATAGACGGCGCAACCAAAACCGAGAGTCAAGAATAACACGTACATCCACGCGAGTGATACGTGTGATAAATATAAAAATAGCAGCATCGATATTAATGACATAATCGTCCCGATAGCCATGATAGGCCGACGACCACCGTAGCGATCGGACAACCAACCCCAGGTTGGTGCACCAACGGCTGTGCCGATAAAAATCATAGCGCTGACTAATGCGGCGGTAGATAAATTCACATGGTATTCCAGTTGGACGTATGGCACCGCCCACAATGACGCAAAACCACCAATAATGCTAAACAGTAATCCTGCGAATAAACCACACCACCAGGTTTGTGCTATGCCAATCACACTTTTAAGTTGTGCCCATATCGTTAATTCACGTTGCCGACGACGTTTTTTCTGCAAGGCTTGTACCGGATGATCATGAATAAAAATAATCGCAGCGATTAACAAAAAAATGCCAACCGCGGCAGAAATAAACAACGTGGGACGCCAACCGAAATCACCCACGCATTGGGCTAAAAAACGCTCGCCAATGGCACCACCGAGCATGCCCATAGCTTCAGTTAAACCCGCTAACAATGCAAATTTCTTGATGGGAAACCAGACCGCAGACAAATACAAAGCAATAGCCACCGCTGGTGCTGTCGCAAAGCCCATCAAGATACGATAAGCCTCAGCTCGGTGCGCATCATTTGCCACCCCAAATCCGATGGTGGCTAAAACACAGATGATAATGGAAAAAATAATGACTTTGCGTGGCCCAACCCTATCAACCATAATGCCTGCTGGAATTTGGCAAAGCGTGTAAGCCCAGAAGAAACTTGAGGATAACACCCCCACACCAATGGCTTGAATATGAAAGGCTTGCATGAGGCAAGGCACCATTACGCTAGTGGAGGATTGCAATAAAAACTGATAAAGCACATAAATTGCACCAATGGACCAAATGACCCATGGCATAACTTTGCCCATACGCGGTTTTGTTGTGCTCATCGTTAAGATTCCCTTAATGGAAGTAGCTTATAATCCCATCCAACGTTAAACTTTACAACATAATGCAGATGAACAACAAACTAAATACAACGCTTCTTATCACACTGTGCTTACTCGTATTAGCATCAATGACGACGACGTTGATCTACACTTTTCAAGGCCGAGATATGCATTTGTATATTTGGAATCAATCGGGTGACGATCGCAATATCAGTTATTTTTCTAGCCACAGTGGCCACTGGTCTGAAGTGATTAGCCTTGTGCCCGCACACGGCCTTGGCCATGCAGTGTTACATCGTTCTCGTTTATACAGCCCTGCTAACTTCAATTTAGCGGTGGGTAATAAATTGCATAATTTCTATTGCACAGCCAACATCACGAGCGGATCATTTCACGATAAAATTGATGGCCTTCAATACAAAGGCCATTGCGAATTAGTTAAGCTCGACAAACATGATGTTGCACTGATCATTCAGCAGCCAAGCTTTAAAGCTTAACCCTTATAGCGTTTTACACTGGCTTCGATTTCGGCAGTGGCAGAGTCTACGCCTTCCCAACCATCAATCTTAACCCATTTGCCTTCTTCTAAATCTTTATAATGTTCGAAGAAATGCGCAATACTTTTGATTAAGCCGGATGATAAATCTTCATACGTTTTCACATGATCGTATTCTTTCGTCAACTTACTGACAGGCACCGCCATAATTTTGGCATCGATACCCGATTCGTCTGTCATTTTCAACACACCAACGGGACGACAACGGACAACTGAACCAGCCAATAAAGGATGTGGTGTCACAACTAATACATCAACCGGATCACCATCTTCTGATAACGTGTCTGGCACATAACCATAATTGCAAGGGTAAAACATGGCAGTCGCCATAAAACGATCCACAAAAATCGCACCTGAATCTTTATCCACTTCATATTTTATTGGTGGTGCATGTGCAGGAATTTCAATGATCACATTGAGATCGTGTGGAATATCTTTACCTGGATTGACGTGTTTTAAGCCCATGGGGTTTTCCTTTCATTTAAATTTTGGCGATTATATCAGGGGATGGGGAGTTGGTATAGGCTTAGGGCTTAGGGCTTATATCAATAACTGCCGCGCTCTCGCGGCAACTAAACCGCCTAATACCTAAGCCCTAACACCTCAAGAAGGGCAATACTGGCAGCGATTCCACGCTACATATTTGGGATGATCTTGGTCTTCTGGTTGGATGAAGGTATCACAACGTGGACATTGGGTGATGCCAGTTTCTTTTAATTCAGGCGTAATGGCAGCCCGACGATCGAAAACAAAGCAATCGCCACGGTAATGTTCGCCACCGCACTCTTCAAAATATTTTAAAATACCATCATGTAATTGGTAAACTTCTTTGAAACCTGCCTGCTCAGCTGCCACTGAAGCTTTTTCACAACGAATACCACCGGTACAGAACATAACCATAGGTTTTTCACGGTCGGCTTCTAACTGCTTCACTTTTTCAGGAAACTCGTTGAACTCCTCAATATCTAGATCGATAGCTTTATCAAAAGTCCCAATCTCAACTTCATAATCATTACGTGTATCCAAGAATGTGAAATCACGTCCTTCATCCAACCATTGCTTGAGCTGTTTAGCATCAAGATAATGGCGACCGCCGTCATCAGGACTAACACCCGGCACACGCATGGTGACGATTTCCTGCTTCAAACGCACACGCATACGACGAAATGGACGTTCTTCAGATAAACTTTCTTTAAATGTTATATCAGCAAAGGGCTTGAGGTTTTTCATATAAGTCGTGAAATGATCAATATCATCACGTTCGCCGGCGATGATCAAATTAATGCCTTCACCACCTAGCAGTATCGTACCTTTTATCTGTAAACGTTCAGCTTCGGCCAATAATTGTTGTTGTAATTCAATTAGTTGCGCTTCAGCTAAGTCGACAAACTTATAGGCTGCCAAATTAACAATACTGGGAGTTTTAATTTCTGTTGTGCTCATCATCTTCACTTTTACCAAATTTGGCGTTAATATAGCCAAATAGCCTACCGATGTGAAGCACTAAACAATATGATTTAAGGGTTTTTGATATAAATCAAGACAGATAACAACGATTATTGTTTGTTGTGAATGCCTTTTGTTTGTAAATTGACAATTATGAGCTTATCAACACGACTTAAAAAAGCCCGAATGCGCAAACACATGACCCAGCAACAACTGGCGTCTCAAGTTGGTATTAAGCAACAAGCGGTGCAACGTATCGAAGCGGGCAAAGTCAAAAGCACAAGTTACGTTGTGCAAATTGCTCACGCTTTGGATGTGTCACCGGATTGGTTGGCCTTAGGTCCTGGTGATGAACCCGTCACTCGTCATTTGGTTGCTGAAGAAAATGCTGACCATACGGCAGAGCCTGGTCAAGTCCCATTGATTGAATGGCATCAACTGCATGATGTTCCTCATGCTCGCGATAATGCGAGAACGAAAGTACCAACTTGTATTCCCGTGAGTAGCAAAGCATTTGCTTTACGTGTGAATGATGATTCAATGGTTTGTTCTGATGGCAACAAAACCAGTTTACATCGCAATGATATTCTTATTATTGACCCATCTAAATCAGCTAGTGATAATAACTTTGTTCTCGCTCGTATTCCTCAAACAGCGATTCGTCAATTTGTTAGCGATGACAATGGCGGCTATTTAAAAGCACTTAATCATAAATATGAATCTGTCACTTGTGACTTTGAACATAAAGCGATTGGTGTTGTGACAGAACGTATCACGCAGTTAGTTTAATCTTACGAAAAATGTTTATAGCCAATAATCTCAGGCAATTTAATGCTGTCTGGCATTAATCTCAATCCCATCATTTCTGTTATTGCACCCACACGCGTACAAGGTGTCGAAAGCTTTTCAAGTTTCGCGGCATGTTGTTGTGGTAGTGTAAAACAAAGCTCGTAATCATCGCCGGATGTTAACGCAAGTTGATAGGCTTGCTCTTTAGGAAGTGTTTGTAAAACGGTTGATAACGGCAATTGTGTCACATCAATCTCAGCACCCACTTGGCTGCGGGTTAAGATGTGCTGTAAATCTTGCGCGAAGCCATCGGAAATATCGATACAACTCGTTGCGATGTCACGCAAGGCTAATCCCACATCCACTCTTGGCGTTGGGCGATTTAGACGCTGCTGAATATAGGCTTGTTCGGATTCAGATAAATGCTCAGGATTTTGCAATGCATAACCGGCATCACCTAAATAACCTGTCACATAAATTAAATCACCCACTTGTGCCCCACTGCGGGTTAACACTTTTCCTTGTGGTACGAAACCATGGGCTTGCGTGGTAATACTTAGTTTTCCACGCGTCATATCACCACCAATTAAAGTCACGTGATGGGCATCCAATATTTCAAACATGCCTTTTGTAAAACCTGCGACCCAATCTTCATTTAACGCAGGCATGGTTAATGCACCCGTCATCCATTTCGGCTCAGCACCGCATGCTGCTAAATCACTAATGCTAACGGCCATCGCTTTGTAACCGATATCATCGGCTGAGGTGTCGGTTGGGAAATGTGTGCCTTCAATTAAGGTGTCGATACTGACGACTAATTGCTGATCATTCGGCACGGATAGTAATGCGCAATCATCACCGCTGCCAATGATAACACTGGCATCATTCACAGGCCGAGAAAAATAACGGTTAATGAGTTGAAATTCATCCACCGTCTTGATCGTCGTTGATGCTGGGTTTATAGCTGATTTTAACCGTCGATTTTATTTTCACGTCAGGTTTTTTATCGAAATTGGCTTTTGATTTAGATTCAGTGCCCGCTTCTGCTGCCCGCAACTTAATGGCGGCATTATCCAGTACACCGTTCACAAATTTATGCGCTTCTGTCGGAGCAAAACGTTTGCTCAGTTCAACACCCTCGTTAATCACCACTTTGTAAGGCACATCAGGTCGATGTAATAATTCATAAGTACTGATGCGTAGAATAGAAATTTCAACAGGGCCTAATTCGTCCAATATCCGATCTAAAAAAGGTTCGAAGGCCGCATCAATAGCACTGACTTGCTGCGGGATGTTAAATAATAATTCTTTAAAATATTCAACGTCAGCTTTACTGAAATCAAAATCTTCGAAAAACTGTGTTTCAATAGCAGTCAAATCTGTTCCGGCTAAACGCCACTGATACAATGCTTGCACTGCAAATTGTCTGGCCTTGCGTCTCTCAGATGGTTTCATAAGGCATCCTCAGTTATATTAATCATATCGAGTGCGGCTTGGGCCGCTGATGCACCGCCACCCGTTGGCGCTTTACCGGTAACATCATCACTGACTTCACCTTTGGCTCGTGCCCAGGCTTGGTCTAATGTTTCAGTCGTTAGCACACCAAAAGCGATGGGGGTTTGTTCATCTAGCATAACGCGCATAACGCCACTGGCACACTGGTCACACACATAATCAAAGTGTGGGGTTTCACCGCGAATTACCGCTCCGAGAGTAATAACTGCATCAACGTGTGCTGCGAGTTGTTGTGCGGCATAAGGGATTTCAAAGGCACCTGGCACACGTACAATAGTAATATTATCATCGGTTAAATTATTCTTTTTTAATGTGGCGACAGCATCAGCAACTAAAGTATCAACAATTTCTTGGTTAAACTGACTCGCGACAATCCCAACTTCTAACTCGCTCATAGGGTACTCTCAATTTGTTGGCGATACGTCACTAAATCTGCGACAGTACCTATTTTTAAACCGTGTAGTTCAGCGAACACTTCTAATTCTGGACGTCTAGCCATGCTACCGTCGGCGTTTAATATTTCAATCAATACGCCTGTGGGTTTAAAACCGGCAAGTCGCATTAAATCACAAGCCGCTTCCGTATGACCTTGGCGTTCTAACACACCGCCCTCTTTTGCCATAATCGGAAACACGTGGCCAGGAGACACGATATCTGTCATGGTTGCATTATCGGCGATCGCAACGTGTACCGTGTGAGCGCGATCTTTGGCTGAAATACCCGTGGCAACACCACTTTCAGCTTCAATCGAGACAGTAAAATTCGTGCCAAAACGACAGCGGTTAGTTTCAACCATCGGTTTGATGCCAATTTTTTTGCATAAGCTCTCGGTCATCGGCAAACAAAACAATCCGCGACCCTGCGTTATCATAAAGTTGACATCATCAGCGGTTAATTTTTCAGCGGCCATGATCAAATCGCCTTCGTTCTCGCGATCTTCATCATCCATGATGACAACCATTTTGCCTGCTTGTAAATCTTTTATAATCTCTTCTATGGTATTCACGTTAACCTCTGGTTTCTAATAATCGTTCGGTGTATCTCGCCAACATATCGACCTCTATATTGACATGGGTACCGACTTGGTAATGTTGAAAAATGGTTTGTTGCAAAGTGTGAGGAATAATCATCACACTGAATTGGGCATCATCCACGCTGTTGACGGTTAAGCTGACACCATCCAATGCCACGGACCCTTTTTTAGCGATATAGTGTTTTATGTCAGCCGGCACATTCAAGACAAACTGAGTGTAGTCGCCCTGCTCTTCAATCGCAATGATTTCCGCTAATCCATCAACATGGCCAGATACCATATGACCACCGAATTGCGTTGTTGGCAACATGGCTGTTTCGATATTCACACAGCTGCCTTCTGAAAGTTGACCTAAGCTTGTGCACGCCAGTGTTTCAGGCGACACATCAAAACTTAATACGGTATCGTTTATTTCAACAATGGTTAGACACACGCCATTGTTAGCGACGCTATCACCAACAGATAATGCCTGCGGTAATACGGCTAGTTCAACTTGCAGGCGCATAGCATTGGCTTGTTTGCTTAAGCTTTTGACGGTGCCGATGGTTTGTATGATGCCTGTAAACATAATTTCCTCTTAGGGCTTAGGGAACAGCATAAGCTGTTTAAGTTAACTGTCAAACCCTATATCTTAAACAAGTGCCGCGCTCACGCGGCAACAAAACCAACTAATACCTAAGTCCTCACACCGAAGCGCTTATCAATAAATCCCATTAACTAATCGAATTCGTAAATCTTCGCCCATTCGCTCAACTGAATCGAAGCGCAATTGTACCGCATCTGACAGTTGGGCTAAACCCGGTAAATGAAATGCGGCTTGGGCATCGCTACCTAGGCATTTAGGTGCCAGGTAGCAAATGAGCTCATCAATGAGATTAGCTTGCAATAAAGCACCAATAAGGCCACTGCCAGCCTCAACGTGGATTTCATTGCATTCTCGTTGTGCTAAGACTGTTAACACATCGAATAAATCCACTTTATTGTTTTGCGCTTTCGCTAACACAATTTCAGCACCGGCATCACGCAAGGCTTGCTGAGTGGCAACATCCTTATTTAACGTGAAGATTAATACTTCACCTGGCTGTTGTAATATTTGTGCCGTGGCTGGTGTTTGTAATTGGCTATCAATAATCACACGCATGGGTTGGCGATCAAAATTGGGGAGTCGCACATTCAATTTTGGATCATCAGCTAAAACAGTTCCACTGCCCGTTAATATAGCCGATGCTCGCGCGCGCAAACGCTGGCCATCTGCTCTGGCGGCTTCGCCCGTTATCCATTGGCTTTCACCGGACTGCATCGCAATGCGGCCATCTAAACTCATGGCTAACTTCGCACGCACAAAAGGTAGGCCGTGTTGCATACGTTTGATGAAGCCAATATTTAATTCTTGCGCTTCTGATTCCAACAAACCGACTTCTACTTCGATGCCGTTTTCACTGAGAATGGCAAAGCCTTTGCCCGCCACTAACGGGTTAGGATCTCGCATGGCGGCAATGACTTGTTTCACGCCCGCATCAATCAGTGCTTGTATACAAGGGCCTGTTCGACCTTGGTGACAACAAGGTTCTAGCGTCACATAACAGGTTGCACCTTTAGCATTTTCACCGGCTTTTTTTAAAGCGTTAATTTCTGCATGCGCAGCACCAGCTTTTTCATGCCAACCTTCTGCAATTATTTTATCATCTTTCACTAACACACAACCGACTCGCGGATTGGGATGCGTGGTAAATAAACCTTGACGAGCCAGTTCCAGTGCGCGTTGCATGTAGTGCTGATTGATAGGGAGACTAGACATGGGATTAAACTTTTTTTATTTCTACGCGGGTTTTATTTTGTAGCTTGCGAATTTCATCATTGAACGCATCGACATCTTGAAAGCTGCGATACACCGAGGCAAAGCGCACATAGGCGACTTCATCCAAATTACGTAATTCATCCATGACCCATTCGCCAAGCTGTTGGGTCTCAACTTCACGATCACCCATGCTACGAAGCTTCACTTTAATATGGCTCATAGCATCATCAATAGCTTCGACGGAGACCGGACGTTTCTCCAGCGCTCGCTCAATACCACCACGCAATTTAGGCTCATCAAACACCACGCGTTTGCCATCACGCTTCACAATACGTGGCATGGCAAGTTCGACGGTTTCGAAGGTATTGAAGCGTTCACCGCATTCTAAACACTCACGACGACGGCGCACTTGGGAGCCTTCGCCCACTAAGCGAGAATCGATGACTTTGGTATCAGTTGCGGTACAAAATGGACAGTGCATGAACGGGATTATACGCGTTTGCAAAAAAAATGGCCAGCTTAAAGCTGACCATTTTGTCGTTTTGAGTAAGGATTAGTTACCGCGAACGATTGTACAATATTTACCGTAAATACCTAAAATATTGTGAGACTCTGTATCAACAGTTGCGATGTTTGTGATGTTGCCTTCTTTCATTGCGGCTTTAACACTAGCGTCACCTGTTGCGACTAAAGCTAGAACTGACGTTGCACAGGCTTTACCTGTTTTAGTCACTTTCACGTTGTTGTTTGCAGCTACGCCCATCGTCGCATTATTGAAAATAGCGCCGGCTGGTTGGTAAGTTGCACAACCTGTCAATAACATCATTGATGCCAACGCACCTAAACCTAATAATTTTTTCATTTAAGAATCTCCTTAGTTAAAATAAGCCGGCCAATAATACAGCTTTTCAAACTAGAAGCAAACTATCTTTACACGAGTTAAGCATAAACAGGATAGCGCTGACACAGTGCTAGTACGTCATTTTTCACTCGCTCAATATTCGCATCACTCCTATCGTCCAACACATCACACATCCAATTAGCCACCTGCTCAGCTTCGGCTTGTTTAAACCCACGCGTGGTCATCGCAGGGCTACCCAAACGTAAACCACTGGTCACAAATGGCGACTGTGGGTCATTCGGCACTGAGTTTTTGTTGACTGTCATATTTGCTCGACCGAGCGCGGCTTCGGCATCTTTACCGGTCATGCCTTTGTCGATTAAATCAACCAAGAACAAATGATTTTCTGTACCGTTAGATACAATTTTATAACCGCGTTGCATCATCACATCCGCCATGGTTTTCGCATTGATGAGTACTTGTTTTTGGTAATCAATAAACTCAGGCTGCAAGGCTTCTTTGAAGGCAACGGCTTTTGCTGCAATCACATGCATCAAAGGACCACCTTGAATACCTGGGAAAATTAATGAATTAAATTTCTTTTCTAACGCAGGGTTCGCTTTGCAAACAATAATACCGCCGCGAGGACCGCGTAAGGTTTTGTGGGTCGTCGATGTCACAACGTCAGCAAATGGGATAGGTGACGGGTAAAGGCCGGTTGCCACTAAACCCGCAACGTGTGCCATATCGACATGTAAATAAGCACCCACGCTATCGGCGATCTCACGAAAACGTTTCCAATCAATGACTTTCGAATAAGCCGAAAAGCCGGCAATAATTAATTTTGGTTGGTGTTCGGTCGCTAAAGCTTGTACTTCATCATAATCAATTTCACCGGTATCGGGTGTGATGCCATATTGAATAGCGTTATATAATTTTCCTGAAAAATTCGGTTTCGCACCGTGAGTCAAATGACCACCGTCGGCTAAGCTCATGCCTAAAACCGTATCACCTGGTTGCACCAAAGCCATAAACACGGCCATGTTAGCTTGCGAACCTGAATGCGGTTGCACATTGGCGTAATCAGCATTGAATAATTGTTTGCAACGTTCGCGCGCGAGTTCTTCAGCTACGTCAACATATTCACAACCGCCATAATAACGTTTGCCTGGATAACCTTCGGCATATTTATTAGTTAGCACCGAACCTTGGGCTTCTAGCACACGAGGGCTAGCGTAATTTTCTGATGCGATAAGTTCAAGATGATCTTCTTGACGCTGTACTTCATGCGCGATCGATTCTGCTAACTCATCATCAAATCCGGCAATCGTCATTTTTTTATCGAACATAGTCATTTCCTCTTCTTAATTGCGGCGCATTGTACCGCATTTAGCGTTTAGAGTTTAGCGTTTGGAGCTTGGTGCCTATAAATAAACCATTGACTTAGAAAATTTGTACAGTATCATACTATGCTTAGGAACTAGAAATTAGAGTATAAGTAAAATTATCGCTGTCATCTTTCCTTCTAAATGCTAAGCACTAAAATATGAAACAAGTCACCTTCAGACAAGCGCTCCCCATTGGCGTCGCCATGTTCTCTATGTTCTTTGGCGCAGGCAATGTGGTATTTCCATTAATTTTAGGCGCCAACTCTGGCAGCCAATTATTTTATGCCATGCTGGGCTTTTTAGTCATGGGAGTAGGCATTCCTTTTTGTGGTCTCTTCGGCATTTTATTATTTAAAGGTGACTATCAAGCATTCTTTGCGCGTTTAGGTGTGTTCCCCGCGTATCTGACTATCGTATTTTTAATTATTCTTATCGGCCCTTTTGTGGGAATGCCACGAATTATTTCATTATCCTTTTCTACCTTACACATTCCTGGCCTGTCCTTGTGGCAATTTAATTTGATCGCCTGCGCATTATTATTTGCACTAACACTCAGTCGTAAACATATCATGAATATTTTAGGTTACGTGTTGAGCCCTTTATTGATTATAGCCTTACTTACGTTAATCATCACCGGATTTAGCACGCACAGTGCTGTGCAAGACTCACATCAATCACCTTTAATATTATTAAGTCACGGTGTCGAAAATGGTTATAACACCATGGATTTATTAGCGGCATTTTTCTTTGCTGCGATTGTTTATAAGATTTTAACGTTGAAAGCCAAACACGATAATGAAAGTAACGTACAGCTAACATTAAAAGGTAGCATCATTGGCGCCATCATTTTAGCCCTGGTTTATATAGGCTTCAGCACCATTGCCGCTTTACATTCTGCCGAATTAATCCATGCTGATAAAGCGCAAATGATTTATTACACCGCGCATGTTATTTTAGGTTCTAAAGCTAGCATCGTGGCCAACAGTATTTTTGCATTAGCTTGCTTAACCACAGCCATGACTCTTGGTGTAATTGTCAGTGAGTTTGTGCAAGAAAAAATCTTCCGTGGCTTAGTGCCTTACTGGGGTTGCTTACTCGGCACTTACCTTATCACATTCGTATTCGCTAATTTTGGTTTCATCAATTTAATTAATTACTGTTTGCCTATTTTAAAATTGCTCTACCCTGCACTCATCATGTTAACCTTATGTAACATTGCGTATAAATTGTGGGGATTCAAACCGGTCAAATGGCCCGTTGCAATCACTGTCGCGATTGCTCTAGGCTTCCTAGTTCAAGGCATCCTTTATGCTTAAAAAGAAACTCCACATCATCCCCATCGGCGTTGCTATGTTTTCGATGTTCTTTGGCGCCGGGAACGTCATTTTCCCACTATTGATTGGCGCTCAAGCCGGTGACCATGCTTTTTTCGCCATTTTAGGTTTTTTAATCATGGGTGTGGGCATTCCATTTTGTGGTTTGTTCGCGATTATTTTGTTTAACGGCGATTACCGACCCTTCTTTTCACGCATTGGCGCTTGGCCTGGTTTCTTCACCGCATTGGTATTATTAATTGCGCTGGGACCGACGGTGGCAATGCCGCGTATTATCGCATTGTCACATTCGACATTAAACTTAACATCGGTTCCGTTAACAGAATTTAATTTAGTAGCATGTGTGGCATTATTTTTCCTCACCTTAAAAGAAAAGCATGTCATTAATATTTTAGGTTATGTACTCAGCCCGTTGCTCATCATCGCTCTACTGATACTTATCACTGTCGGTTTGATAGCCCCACCAGAAATCGCTCACACAACACAAAGCAGTGGCGCGTTGTTTATGAGCGGTTTGGATAATGGCTACAACACTATGGATTTATTAGCCGCATTTTTCTTTGCCTCCATGGTGTATCGCTTATTAAAAATTCGTACCGAACAAAAAGGCTACCATGATGAAAAACACTTAATCTCCACGACCTTTCAAGCGAGCTTAATTGGCGCAGGATTGTTAGCCATCGTTTACATTGGCTTTGGCACCATCGCGGCGCTACATTCTCAAGCGCTACAACATGTGCCGATGAATCAATTAATTTTTGCGACTGCACAAGCCGTGCTGGGACCTTATGCAAGTTTAGCCGCTAGTTCTGTTTTTGCTTTAGCTTGTTTAACGACTGCCATGACATTAGGTGTTATCGTCACGCAATTTATTCAATTGCGTGTATTACGTGGTCGTGTGCCTTATTGGGCTTGTTTGATATTCACTTACACCGCCACCTTCTTCTTCGCTAACTTTGGTTTCGATACGTTAGTCAAAGCCAGCAACCCTGTACTTAGTGCGATTTACCCAGCACTTATCGTGTTAACCTTATGTAACATTGCGCATAAATTGTGGGGCTTTAAATGGGTGAAGCTACCGACGTTTTTGACGTTAGCGATTTCGATTCTTATGGCGGTTATTTAAATACGAAGCTTTCCAATTGCCACTTTATGCAACACTGAGGTGATGAAAGTTTGATACTGCAACCCTTCTTCCTCAGCCAATGACCGTAACTTAGGAATATCGTTTTCTATGATACGAATACTGATTTGTTTTCTTGCGTTATGCTCAACTGCTAGTTGTTGCAATTCTTTCATGCGCTTTTTAGCTTTAGTCTCAGAATAATCAGACCCGCGCTCTAGGTTATCTTCTAGATCTTGTTCATACTCATCGAGCTTTTGTTTAAATTGCCTAGCCATTTGAATCACCTAAATATAATTTTGTATATTTACGACTCCGAAAAGCCGTAATGAGCTGTGTACCATCTGTTCCCGTTCTACAAGGCACCATCCAAACATAATGATCAATTTCTAAAAGAATGATCTCTTGCCCTGAATAATCTTGCTGATTGTGATGTTGAATCACATCCAAAGGCCCCTGATTTTCCAGCACTCAAATAATTCTCTCAAAGCCAATGCCTCGCTCGCTTTGTAATTGATTATTTTTAGAGTCGCTATACCAATATTTATTATTCATTTAACAACTATAGATCAATGCAATAAAAACATCAATGTGACAACTAAGATTAATTATAGATTGTAATGACATTAATTCAATGTTTTATCACTATTGAGTAACAGCACTGGTTAATTTATCTTGAATCCAAGTATTTAAACGTTTGCCTGGCAACTTAGCGACTATAAATACTTCCGGGTGTAACCCAGGTGTTTCTCCACGTTCTTTACAAAATGCTAAAGAATCTTAATAGGGTCTTTAAACGCCTGCTTCAGCAAACCTTAAGTTGGGGCATGTTATGATAAAATCATAACAAGAAAGAAGAACAATAATGAGCAAACCAATTATCTTTCTGCTTGATGTGGATGCGACGTTGATTATTCAAGATCCATATACAATCGTTGGTCAAGCCCGCCAATACAATGCAATCCACAAAAAATACTATAACATGGCACTCATTAATGCCCTGCGTGGTGTTGCTAAACAGCAACTTGTTAAAGGCGTTATATTATTCACCAAGTACGATGCAGTAAGCGCTCTTGAGGGTTATGAGGACCTATATCAAGTCGCCAAGCATAAAAAATTATGGTTACAATCATCGATATGGAATCATACGGTGGGTGATTCTCGCGCTCGCTTAATTCCTTTTCTCAATGAATTAGATTTAAAGGTACTCGGCATTATTACGCCAGGCGACATAAATCATTTTAACCTCTTTGAGAACAAAGGCATTTGTTGTTTTGCTGGTCCAAACAATCTAAAACTCAGCAACACCCATTATGAAAAAATCATTAGACCATTAGAATCGGCAGCTGAAAAAAGGATATCGTGTAACTGGTTAAATGAAAACTGGCTAGATTCAAAACTAGATGTAGCGAGAGCAGCACAACAAGCACAAACACGGACAGTTACCGGATCAACAAGCTGTGAATCGAATGAAGATACGCGACCTTTGCTAACTAACGGTGAAGACATATATGCAGATGATAACAATAGTCATACTGGTGGTGATGCCACCATCGACAAATTGAAAGGCGGAATGTTTAACACATTAATAGCTAACATTCATCAACAAGCTCAATTAGACACTAATTTTCTAGCAATGCATGAGTTTATTTATATCGATGACAATAATAATTCATTAGCTACCGTTAAAGAACAAAACAACAAATCTAGCAATCCGACCAGAATTGATTTGCGAACGGTTGATGCGCTAGATAGTTATGGAAAATCTAAATCTACTCAGCAATATTTATTTGAAATGGGTGTCAACCTGTGGAATTATAACTTAAGCAATTCATTCTAATCCCGAAACACTTTCAACACATCCTGCAATGTCTTCACACTCAGGATATCGATGTCTGAAGTTTTTGGGGCATTGGCTTTGGGGACGATGGCACGTTTAAAACCATGCTTTGCAGCTTCTTTTAGGCGATCTTGACCGGAAGGCACGGGGCGGATTTCACCGCCTAGGCCGACTTCGCCGAAGACTAACAAGTCGTGCGGTAAAGGTTTGTTTTTTAGGCTAGAGATGACAGCTAGCAAGATGGCTAAGTCGGCAGCGGTTTCGGCCACACGGATGCCACCAACGACATTGACGAAAACATCTTGATCATAAGTGCCGATGTCGGCATGACGGTGTAACACGGCAAGCAACATGGCTAAGCGGTTATGCTCTAGGCCAACTGTGACGCGACGTGGGTTTTCTAAGTAACTTTTATCGACTAGGGCTTGCACTTCGACTAACAAGGGGCGGCTACCTTCCCATGCGGCCATGACGACACTGCCTGAGCTCGGTTCGCTATCGCGGCTGAGGAAGATGGCGGATGGATTGCTAACTTCTTTTAAGCCGGTTTCTGTCATGGCGAATACGCCTAATTCGTTGACAGCACCAAAACGGTTTTTAACCGCGCGGATGCAGCGGAAACGGCTGCCGCTATCGCCTTCGAAATATAATACCGTATCAACCATATGCTCTAACACGCGCGGACCAGCTAATGCGCCTTCTTTGGTGACGTGGCCCACTAAAAATAATGAGGTATGCGTTTGTTTAGCGAAGCGTACTAATTGCGCGGTGCTTTCTCGCACTTGACTGACACCACCGGGGGCCGATTGCAGTAATTCGGTGTGAATAGTTTGAATGGAATCGATGACGATGACTTTAGGTTTTTCTTTTTGGGCTTTTTTAATAATGGTTTCGACTTGGGTTTCAGCAAGCAAGCGCAAATCGTCAGCTTGCAGCCCTAAACGTTTGGCGCGGTCGGCAATTTGTTGTAAGGATTCTTCGCCGCTGACATATAAAGTTGAACTGCTTTGATTTAAATGGCATAAGGCTTGTAGCAATACGGTTGATTTACCAATGCCGGGATCGCCCCCGAGTAAGACGACTGAACCTTGTACTAAGCCACCGCCTAGTACGCGATCGAGTTCGCTCAAACCGGTGTTGATACGTTGCTGGTGATCGGAACCGACTTCTTTTAAACTTTTGACTTTGGCATCGCTGGCATCGGCATAGCCTTTGAAGCGACCGGTTTGCTTTTCGCTGGGTTCGGCGAAGGTTTCTTCGTTTAAAGAATTCCAGGCGCCGCATTCGGTGCAACGGCCATTCCATTTGGGGAATTGAGCACCGCAGTCGGCGCAGGTGTAAGTGATGCTAGGTTTTGCCATGTTGTTCTCGTTTGTGGTGGAACTGTTCAAGCTATCGCTTGAGTTTATTTTCGCTCGCTCTGCTCACGCCCTCATCCGTCCCTTCGGGACACCTTCTCCCGTTAATCGGGAGAAGGGAAAGAATGAGCTACGCTTTGATTCATCACCTTTAGGTAATCATATCCTGTTCGTAGAAACGATCCAAGTGTTCTAAGGCTTGCTGAGTAAATTTTTCAATATCTTGCGTTTGCACTTCTTCGGCAAGTTGTTGAATAAGTTCGGCGCCTGTTTGTTTTTCATTCTCTTGAATGAACTGTAACAACCTCGCCGTGACAGAATTTAACTCCATGAATTTCACCTCATCATCCATATTTCGATAAATCGCTAAAAAGGTTGGCGTTGAAGGTGCTTCGGTTGGCTGAAATTCAAGGCTAATTTGATGCACGGGGAATTGATATTGTAAAACCATTAACAACGGCGATGCTTGTGGCACAACTGTTAGCCAATCGGCATGACTTGTCTTTTCAATCTCACCTTCCGCAATTTCTAGAGCTAATTCCATCCATTCATAATGCGCGAGTTCTAACATGAAAGCAGGATCATCATCGGCTTGATGTTCATGCTGTAAAAACAACACAAATTCTTGTGCGATTTCATTAAAATAAGGTGTTTGGCACTTATGTTGACTGTAAAACTCTCTGGCTAATGCTTGCCATTGCGTTTCGCTATACACACTTTTCAATACCGGGAACGTGCGCGCTAAAAATGCTTCGACATTGTTAAAAAATAATTCCCGATAGATTTTCATGCGCCGGTCTTCGACATCACTAGGTTTCACATTGTGTTCGGGGTCGCGTATATGTGCGGCGAATTGATACTGCGTATCTTTCATGATTGCATCTGCTTGATTTTATTGATCTCAGCTAATAAATCACTAAAGTCAGGGAAGTTAAAATCACGCTCTAGCAACGTGGGCACTGAACCAAAGCGCTGGTAAGCTAAATCTAATAACGTCCACACCGGGTCAATTACATCAGCACCATGAGAATCGATTTTTAAATCTTCAGCTTCATCATAATGACCAGCAATATGAATATATCTGACCTTGTCAGTTTTAATGCCCGCTAAGAATGCTTGTGCATCATAACCATGATTAATGCTGTTAACATAGACATTGTTCACATCTAATAGCAAATCGCAATCGGCTTCGGCTAACACGGCATTGAGAAATTCCAGCTCTGTCATCTCTTGTGATGGTGCTGCGTAATAAGACACATTCTCCATCGTAATACGTCGCTCTAATAATGCTTGCACACGTTTAATGCGCGCAGCAACATAATGCACGGCTTCTTCGGTAAAAGGGATCGGCATTAAATCATAGAGATGACCGCCATCACTGCAATAACTTAAATGCTCGGAATAAATATCGATGTTGAATTCATCGAGAAAAGATTTGACCTCTAATACGAAGTTTTCATCTAAAGGTGACGGACTACCAATCGATAGCGACAAGCCGTGACAGACCAAAGGATAATGCTCTGCGAGTTGACGGAACTGTTTGCCATTACGGCCGCCAATACCGATCCAATTTTCCGGTGCGAGTTCTAGAAAATCAATTTCATCGGGATAGGACAACAAAGAGCGCATAAGCGCTCTTCGTAGTCCTAATCCTGTACCTCGAATAGTGGCCATTAATTAGTTGCTACCACCGCATTTACCATCATGCGCTTTTAAGTTCTCAGCTTTATTGGCACCACATCTACCTTCGCCACATTTGGCATCCACGGCTTTACCATCTGTCGCTGCTCCTGTTGCCGCTTTCGCACCACCACAATGGCCATCGTGTGCTTTTAAATTTGTGGCCATGTTGGCTCCACACTTACCTTCACCACAATTACCATCATTGGCTTTTTGTACCTGCTGTGTACCTGCAGACATTGTATTAGCCGCCATACTATCATCAGCATGCGCAATCGCAGCTGTGCCCATCCCAACGGCAAAGGTGGCACTCAAGGCTAAAGTTAAAGGTTTTAAAATACGTTTGTGGGTCATGTAGCGCTCCAGATTGTTTAAATAATTTACAGATTATCTGCTATAATCAGATACAGTATAGACGATTGTTATAGTATAATATTGCTAATTAATTTTATTACATTATGCATTAAAGCGCGATAAAACG
This sequence comes from uncultured Gammaproteobacteria bacterium, assembly GCA_963975985.1. Classification (GTDB taxonomy): domain Bacteria; phylum Pseudomonadota; class Gammaproteobacteria; order JABDGN01; family JABDGN01; genus CAXBIY01. The sequence continues at coordinate 32,715 of CAXBIY010000012.1, read as the reverse complement.
AATGAAACTTAACCCGTTGCAAAAAGGCCTTAACCTTGCCATCTTTATCATCCTCTTAATTAGCTTGGGCTGGTTTGGTATGGGTGATGATTACGCCAACCCTGCAAATCCACTGAACACGACAAACCCTAAGGGCGTGAAAGTTGCAGGCTCTGCCAAAAGCCAATTCATTCATTATATTTTACAACGCTCTGAAATCAGTAATCGTCAAATTTTAAAAGATCGCGCAAGGCTTTTATCGCTCTATCATGATTATAAAAACGATGACCGAATCAACCTAAACAATCGCCACTGGTTAGTTCAACTGTCCAATCGCTATGATATTGATATTGCTAAAGTCAAAACTGCACAAGATTGGGAAGCAGCACTCAAACGCGTCGATATCATCCCTAATTCATTAGTCATCGCCCAAGCCATCAATGAATCTGCTTGGGGCCGTTCGCGCTTTGCTATACAAGGTAACAACTACTTTGGCCTCTGGTGCTATCGCGAAGGCTGCGGCATCGTGCCTGAACGCCGCCCACCCGGCGCTATTTATGAAGTGGCGAAATTCCCCAACGCCCAAACTTCAGTTAACGTGTATATGCATAACTTAAATACGCACAGTACTTACAAACACTTACGCGCTATTCGCTACTGGCTACGTGAACAGAATAAACCGGTTACGGGGTTGGCATTAGCTCCTGCTTTAGTCTATTATTCAACTCGGCGTGAAGCGTATGTGAAATCGATTACGACTATCATTCAGCACTACAATCTTTCACAGTACGATAAATAAATCATTGGCCCTCAATAATAAATAAAGGCTAGCAATTATGTATTCCACCTTTCTCTTTGAAGGTGCTCCTGCACCGACTGATATTGCATTCTATCCCTCTGCTGATACGGTTAAATCTATCTTGTTTGATATTACCCAATTTCATCAGGCAGATACGCCTAAGTTTACATTGTTAAGAGGGCTTAATTTACTACAACAATTAGTAATGCAATGGCAATGGGATGAAAGACGCACGCCGTTGTTTCAACAAATTGTGTTAGGTCTTAATGCAGAGCCATCACTTGATCCAAATATTGTTGAAACAGTCAGGTACATACTGGCGCAAGTTGATGTTGACTATGCAAATGAACTCGTCACATTTTACCGCCGTGGATTAATATGCTATACAGATATGGCACTTGAAGAACAGCTCGCAACGAAACATATCGTATCAAGCCCTTTTATGGCTAATTCAATCTTACTACGCAATTTTCTTCGTGAGCCACCATTGTCTGATAATGCTTCAGCATTAATACAGACGCTATGTGGCACCTACCAAAAGCATGGCACTCCGCTACATACTCCTAGCACACTAGCCATGCTATTGAAGTTGAATCAAAATATCACATTTCAAAAAATGTATGCCCACTTAGCACAACAAGCCTTAGCTCAGGAACAAACTGACATCAGTGTTGATTCAAATTACCGCATAATTCAATCCTTTGATTTTCTATCAAAAAATAAAACCGCGGATGCGATTGAACAATTAACCCTCTGCGTGCAAGCTGGTAACTTAATCGCGGCGGCAATTCTACATCTTGTGCTTTCAGCTTTAGGTAGAAACACAACACCATTAATCCTATTTTTTATTGAGCATGCGACTGACTACTGCCTACAGCAATGTCTATTATGGTGGCAATATTTTATGCGTAGCTTTCCAAGATGTGCATTCATTACACGATGCAGAAAAAGCATTTCACAATACATGGGCGCCATCGACAGCAATACTTGGTACACATTAATACCGCGCGAAAGACGGCGATCAATTAAAAGAATGCCGGCTAAACGCAAGTCCATTCCTTCATTAGCTCCATTAAGTGACGGCAAACAATAAGAAGCTATCTCATAAAACTTAACATTCCTGACAAAACACGTTATATTGTGAGTTATTCATATCGAAGGGGCCTCACATGAAATCACTTGCGGAACAAATGAGTTTTTATCACGGTTATCACACCAAGAAGGCGACGATTTATACGCACTTTGTTGGGATTCCATTAGTGATGTTTTCATTGATGATTGTGTTGAGTTGGGTGAAAATTTATGTGCCAGGTGTTTATGCGACGAGCTTGATGTGGTTGGCCTTGGCATTGCTATGCCTTTATTATGTGGCGTTAGATATTGTCATTGGCGTTGCCATGATTATTGCTTTAGGATTGCTAGGTTGGTTGGCTGAGTTTCTCACTCGGCATGGGCCTAGTGCGACTAACGCGTGGATTTTTGCAGGGTGTTTTATTGCGGGGTGGGTCATTCAATTCATCGGCCATTTTTTCGAAGGCCGTCGCCCGGCTTTGTTTGACAACTTATTTCAAGCCCTCATTGGCCCCATGTTTGTGGTGGCGGAAATATTTTTTATGTGTGGTTACAAACAAAAATTGAAAAACAAAATGTTAAAATTCGCTGAGCAACGCGCTCGCGTTAATGACATTAAATTCACTGACTAGTGTTGGTTTAACTTTATGAAACAATTACTCTTATTATTTTGGATTGTCCCCGCATCACTACTGATAACCTTTATTCATAGCTGTTGGGCGCTAATCGGCAGCCTATTCCCTGGAGCTTGCTTTGCACGAACCAATCGTGTTATCCGATGTTGGTCTGCCAGTTTACTGCGTCTTATTCGATTAAAATATCAAACCTTCAATCCTTATCATGTTGATTTTAATGATGGCAAGCAATACATCGTGATGTGCAATCACACTAGTGTTTATGACATCCCTCTTAGCATCATTGCGTTAGATGCAAGTGTGCGTATGGTGGCAAAAAAAGAATTAAGTCGTATTCCCATTTTCGGCCATGCGATGCAACGAAATGATTTTGTTTTTATTGATCGAAAAAATCGTCACCAAGCGATTAAAGATTTAGAAGCTGCGGCAGAAAAAATGCGCCAAGGTATTGTGGTTTGGATTGCACCGGAAGGTACGCGTTCACGCGATGGAAAATTGTTACCGTTTAAAAAAGGTGGCTTCATGATGGCATTACAAACCGGTGCAACGATTGTACCCGTTGGTATCCGAGGGGCACATGAAATTGCGGCATCTAAAAGCTTGAAAGTGAAAATGGGATTGCAAGCTGAAGTCCATATTGGCAAACCGATTGATACAACGGAATATAAGTCTGCTCAACGAGAAGAATTGATGGAACGTGTGAAGTTAGAAATTGCCGAAGCCGCTGGGCTTAGGGCTTAGCTTAGTAAACAGCATAAGCTATCCTAGTTAACTGTCAAATCCAATTTTTTAAATCAACGCCGCGCTCACGCGGCAACAAAACCACCTAAGCCCTAATACCTAAGCCCTTATAAACAAACTTAACCCGTTTAGTCAAACGACAAAATAATTCATAAGCAATGGTACCCGCCGCTTTCGCAATCTCTTCAGCAGGCAAATCATTACCCCAAAGCACGACTTCATCACCGGCTTTCACCTCACCACAACCACGAATATCCACCACGATAGAATCCATTGACACACGACCGATTAATACAGCTCGATGGCCATTGACTAATACTTGTGTGCCTAATGGTGCAGAGCGTGGGTAGCCATCACCATAACCACAAGCAATCACAGCAATCGGCATCGCTTCAGGGCAAACATAAGTGCCGCCATAACCAACATTATGACCTTCGGGTAAGGTGCGAGTGGAAATGACTTTGGAACGTAAGGTCATCACGGGTTTTAAATTTAAATCAGCTGTGGTTTTGTGGTTCACTGATGATACGCCATATAGCATCAAACCTGGGCGCACCCAATCACAGTGCGAATCAGGAAAAGCAATGATACCCGCCGATTTGGCTAAACTTTTAGCTTCAGGTAAATGGTTAACGAGGTCATGAAAAGCTTTCACTTGTCGATCGGTGGTAGGCTTGCTGATATCGTCTGCATCAGGAAAATGCGTCAAAATAATCATTTCATTGATTTGCTTACAGGCTTTCACTCGCGCATAAACGTCTTCAAACTCTTCTGGTGTAAAGCCTAAACGTCCCATTCCGGTATCCACTTTCAACCAAATGTTGAGTGAGGCTGACGACAGTGCATCGATTAAATCTAACTGCCAATGACTATGAATCACAACATCAATATTATATTCCACACAAATTTGTAATTCTTCGGCATCAAGAAAGCCGGCCATTGTAACGATACGCTTGGTGATATCGTTATCTCGTAATTCCATAGCTTCTTCGACGCGTGCTACAGCGAAAGCGTCAGCTGCATCTAAAGCTTTCGCTACTTGTACCGCACCATGACCATAGGCGTTGGCTTTTAACATAGCAGCTACTTTAGCGGATGGCGCATATTGTTTTACGATGTTGTAATTATGTTGTAAGGCGGACAAATCAATTGTCGCAGTAGGATAAGGCATGTGATTAAGCTCCGGGATCACCGTGATATAAATCGAGGTTGTCAAAACGGCTCAGTGCGCCTGAAACTTTTAAGCGACTGGTGCCAATGGGTCCATTACGTTGTTTACCGATGATAATTTCGGCAATACCTTTTTCTGCGGAGTTTTCGTTATAGACTTCGTCGCGATAAAGGAAAATAATTAAATCGGCATCTTGTTCAATGGAGCCCGATTCACGAATGTCTGACATGACGGGACGTTTATCTTGTCGTTGCTCTAAGGAACGGTTTAATTGTGAGAGAGCAATCACAGGGCAATCTAACTCTTTCGCTAAGGCTTTTAAGCAACGTGAAATTTCTGATACTTCCTGCACACGGTTATCACTTAAACCGGGCACTTTCATCAGTTGCAAATAATCCACCATAATCAAGGCAACACCACCATGGTCGCGTGCAGCACGTCGTGCACGAGCGCGCATATCAGCAGGTGATAATGCAGGGGTATCATCGATTAATAATTTACTTTCAGCAAACATGGCAATGCTGGACGTGATGCGTGGCCAATCTTCATCGCTTAAGCGACCGGTACGAATACGTTGTTGTTCAATACGACCAATGGAAGCTAACATCCGCATCACTAACGATTCGGATGGCATCTCCATTGAGAAAACCAATACAGCGCGGTTATCTTTTTTCTTCGCTAATTCCAGCGCGGCATTTTCGACTAAATTCATACCGAACATGGTTTTACCCATGGACGGCCGGCCGGCAACAATCACTAAATCAGCGGGCTGTAGGCCTGTCGTTTGTTTATCTAGATCATGAAAACCGGTGGTTAATCCTGTTAAATCACCTTTGGCTTCATACAGTGCATCAATTTTTTCTAATGTGTTTGCCATCACCGTATTGATGTCGACTAAACCATCGCCTTGCATAGTACCTTGCTCAGCAATTTTAAATACTTTTTGCTCGGCACTGTCGAGCAACTCTGTTGCAGTTCGGCCTTCAGGTCGAAAAGCACTTTCAGCAATTTCATTTGCCACACCCGCAAGCTGTCGCAACACAGAACGTTCACGTACGATGCTCGCATAGGCTAAAATATTGGCGGCTGTCGGGGTGTTTTTTGCTAACTCAAATAAATACGCTTCACCACGTGCTTGCGTGAGTTCCTCACGTTGTTTTAAGTTATCAGAAAGTGTTAAGACATCAAATGGTGAATGGCGATTAGCCAAGCTGGCCATTGTTGCAAAAATGGTGCGATGCTCAGGGAGATAAAAATCCGTTTCACTCAGTTGCTCAGTGACGTTGTCCCAAGCATTGTTATCCAGCATCAAACCACCCAAAACGGCTTGCTCAGCTTCTACTGAATGCGGAGTGACTTTAATATCGGCAATTTTAGGATCAGATTGGGTTTCATACATGGGGATACGGTAAACCTAAATGGGATTAATGGCAAGGGCTTAGGGCCTAGGGCTTAGGAAACAGTGTAAGCTGTTTAGATTAACTGTAAAACCCAATATCTTAAATAACTGCCGCGCTCACGCGGCAACAAAATTGCCTAATACCTAAACCCTAACACCTAGGCCCTTATGCAGAGCCCTTATGCAAAATTACTCGTCAGCAGCCACTTCGATTTTAACGATTGCATTCACATCAGAATGTAAGTGCAAGTTAACTTCGAACTCACCCAGTTGACGTAATGCGCCATCAGGCAATTGCACTTCGCTTTTCTCCACGGCACAACCTGCAGCTGTGATAGCATCAGCAATATCTTGCGTTCCAACTGAACCAAACAATTTGCCTTCTTCGCCAGCATTCGCTTTGATAACAATGGATAATTTTTCCAAGGCATCAGCACGTACTTGCGCTTGACTGACTTTTTCAGCTTGTTGCTTCTCTAAGTCTGCACGCATCGCTTCAAATTTTTCAATATTCGCTTTTGTGGCAGGCACTGCTTTCTTTTGTGGAAAAAGGAAATTACGCGCAAAACCATCTTTCACGATAACCTTGTCACCCAATCCACCCATACTTTGTTTCTCTAATAAAACTACTTCCATCATTTACTCCCAGTTGGCGCTTGCGTTTTAAACCGCAAACGTAAATTCATAAAACTGTCTAACATTGCGAATATCATCAACAACATTAGGAACATAACCCCAATAACACCTGTAATCATCGCCATCACAAAGAAAGCGTAAAATAAGGTGACCCACATCGTTGGCGATTTCCGGGTTGCAGCAAAGCAATGAAATAAGCTAAGTCCAGCAACCACTGTGGGAATTATCAACACGGGCAACACATCAAAACAAACTGCTGCCTTCGTAATTGACGCTAACAATAATGCCGCAACAATCATGATGGCTAACAATCGGTTAATACGAATGTTGTGTAATTCTGGCTTTAACTTGCCAGGATTAAACATCACTGCTTGCCACCAACGTGCCAATATCAACCAAAAATATCCCGTCATTAATAATGACGCTAACTGCAAACCGGTAAACAATTTCGCCCATTGGCTAACACGTTGTGCCAAGACTTGCTGCTCAGCGACGGGCAATTGCATTTGCTTTTCAGCTTTCGCTAAATAGTCTTGCATATGCGTTGCCCACCAGCTGGTGATATCCGGATACACCACGTGGATAATTACAATCACAATAGCGAAAGCAATAGCCAACGTTTGAATCGTTACGCTCCATGATACTGTTCGGTGCAGCAAACACGCTAGCAACCAAACGGTCATCATCGCCGCAATCACATTCACAATAAACAGCACATTGTGCACCGGAAAAAACAATTGCACGATGCCTGGTACACAAGCTAACACCACAATAGGCAAACTTGCACGCCAACCTTTACGCAACGTAACGATGGCAATAATAACACCCACTACCCAACCACAAATTGGTAAGACCAAATTAATGCTTGCCAACACTAATGCTATCCATGCAGCATTAAGGGGGTTACGTAGTAAGTATTCGCCAATCCGTTGCATAAGTGTCTATTCGTGGTTATCACAAAACGCTATCAACGCTAAATAGCGCGAACGTTTCACTGCAACAGCAACGGCACGTTGGGCTTTAGCTGAAGCACCTGTAATACGACGTGGAATAATTTTACCGTTATCCATGACGTAAGGTTTCAAACTATCTAAATCTTTATAATCAATATTTTTTTCGCCGCTTCTACGTGGAGTGGGCTTACTGAATCGCATTGGTTTTCCCATTATCTTTCTCCTGAATCAGATCGTTTGTTTTTCATCATGGCAGTCATATCGGTTTCGGCTTTTTCTTTGCGAATGAGTAAATGACGGATGATGGCATCGTTAAAACGGAAACTGTTTTCAATTTCATCGTGCGTGGCTTGATCGCATTCGATGTTTAAAAGGAAATAATGTGCTTTTTTAATCTTATCGATAGGATAAGCTAATTGACGGCGGCCCCAATCTTCAACACGGTGGATAACGCCTTTCTTGTCTGTGACCATGCTGCTGTAGCGGTCGATCATACCGGGAACTTGCTCACTCTGATCGGGGTGAGCTAAGACTACGATTTCATAATGTCGCATATATGCTTCCTTTTGGTTATTGCGCCCAGGCCAATCCTGTGGAGCAAGGAGCGCACATTGTACAAGCTTTTATCGGGTATGGCTAGTTGCAAAATGGTAAAACAACAAAAAGGCGCATTTAAGACGTAATGCTGGTCAGTTAAACCATATTTTGGTTCGCTGAAAACTCAGTGTATCGTCATCCCGCGGCTTGACCGCGGGATCCAGAGCATCGTTTAACGCAGCAGGATTCTCTCGGTTGCGCGCTCAAGCCACACAATGACGACGTGAACATTGGCTAACTTATGGGCAAGAAAAAGCGGGAAATATTCCCGCTTTTCAGTTAATTAGCTTATTACTGCATTAACCTAAGTGAAGTGTCACACCAAAGTTAATCATGTTATCACCATAAGACGTGCCCACTTTGACATCATTAGCTGCCATATAAGATGCATGTGAGGTGCCTAAATAGCGATATTCAGCAAAGAAATTAATTTTATCGTTAAGATTATACTTCACACCACCCATAAAGTTATAAGCAAATACGTTGGCATTCGTATTGCCTGAAACATTAAGAAATGCCCCTGACTCACCTTCTTCAGTTTGAGCATAACCAATACCGGCACCCACATAAGGCACGAAGCGTGAATGCATCATGTTGAAATCATAATAAGCGTTAACCATGACAGGTAAAATTTGTGCATAACCAATATCGCCTGTTGCTTTTTCACCGCCAAGCGTAATGGAATGGTCATTTGAGCGTAACGTATCAACCGCGAATTCAACGCGAACATTATTCATTTGATAACCGATAGCGCCACCAAAGTTATAACCAACTTGTGAGTTGCGCGACAATCTATCACCAGTCCCGGCGAAATTATTAACATTCGCATCCATCATAAAGTTCCAACCACCCATGGCAGACATATACATGCCATCTTGAGTTTTATGGTCAGCTGATGCAGCGAAAGCCGTAGTACTTAATGCAAGAATGGCCGTAACGCCAACGAGTAAACGTTTTAACATGAGAAAAGTCTCCTTAATAATTAGATGAGCGCAGTGATTTTAACGGAGATTAGGGGGTTGGGCAAGCTACATATATTAAACAGAATGCTGGATTGTTAGCTTAACATGCATGATGTGGCTGGTTTGGGGCGGATACATCAAACCGATGGGGTATCACACGTTGTTTATTAGCATGTGGGGCATATTGGGGAGTGATTAAAAAATTGGGACACTAGCAAACGCCATAGCTCGATTTTAACTCTAGCTTTAATCTGCGTAAAAGCACATTTTCAAGTAAGACTTGCGCATTAATATTTCACTAATTATTTTTGGATTAAGCTCTGTGTACCATTTTTTATAAAATCTCATAATTAAATTGGTGGTATCGCATACTTAATTGTATTCCCTCTTTGATACTTTAAACTTTCAACACCTTGCCCTGAGTTTGGATCTTGTGTCCATTCCCATGCTAATTGGGCAAAACTTGTGGTCCCCACATGATAAGCCATTGATATAGAGCTAATTACTGCTGCACCAACGCTACTGAAACCAAAAGAAGGAATACTCTGCGGTAAAAAAGGACATTGACTGCTACGCTTCACCTCAATGACAGCAACTGGCCATTGTGCAATTTCTTCATAACATAAAAAGTTCGCGGTACTTACTGCTTGAATGATTTTATCCAGATTATGACTTTTTGATGTTTTCATTAACTCGTGCCACGTACTCATGTTTAAAATTTTCACAGGAATACCTTCTGTTACATCACTGCTGCTATAAGCAGCTTTATCCAAATACTCAGGGAAAACTACCAACCGCCTTATATCACCGATATGTCGATTAGCCGTATTAACTAAATTGGGGGTAGTCACGTAGTTAATAATACGTTGATTTAAAGTTGATTGAATAACAGGCTCAATAGGCAAATAATCAATTCCAGGTGCATCGAAGGTTACAGCCGTTATCCTTTCTTCATTAGTAAGCGACACACAGTTAGCGGCAATAAAACCACCTAACGAAAAACCGGCATGAATAATGTTACTAGTCAGATAAAGGGAACAGATAGCCTCGGTATACCCCTTCGCTAGCGCCATTATCTTAGTCGGCTCCACCTTCTCCATAATCGCAACATCAGCGACTACATTGCCTGGTTCATCAAAACACGTACCCCGATGAGCAATAATAATTTCATGTATACCCGTTTGAGGATTAGTTTTATGGAAAGCTACACCAAAATATCCCTCACCGACGATTTTTAGTTCTTCACTCGTTAGCAAAGCTTGCCATCCATTCTCTGTTAAAAATTGGCGGCGAGCATTATGTTTATTGATATCATCCGGCTTTAATTTTTGATAGTGGCTGGTTTCAAGGTGAGACGACATAACACAACATAAAGCACAAATAAAATGAGGAGAGCCTACATCATTTAAGGGAATACTTCTTTCTACACGAGGAACATCATCTAGCCGACGTAAGGTAGTATGCAGCCAAACTCTGTCTGCTATATTATTTAACGTGACTCTTTCTTTAGGATGAAGAGGACGCTTATCTAAAATATTTTTCAATAAAATTTCAACGGTCGTGTGATGCTGTTTGTCCACCGCCAATGATAAGGCTGTGTCACCTTTAACATTATGATCGTCTACACAAGCCTCTCGGCGTAATAGGATCCCCACTACTTCATGATGATTATTAGCAGCCGCTAGCATCAATGGTGTATAAGAACTAAAACCATCAAAGCGATGAGCACGGCCAAGCTCGTTTTTATTAATCTTAGCGCCCTGGCTAAACAGATAGCGAACGACATCCTGATGTCCATATTGAGCCGCCAAACAAAGAGGCGTAAACTTATTTATGTTTTGACGATGAATCCAACCGCCGAGCACCTCTTTTTCTGCAAATAGTTGCAGAATCTCAAGATGTCCACCTTGGGCAGCCAAATGCGCAGGCGTATTGTGCTGATCTGTTACATAATTATAACTATTACAACCATATCGACTAAGTTCAGGAGGATGAGAATCTAATAACAATGTTGCAGTGCTAACATGCCCATTTTCCGCAGCACATCCTAACGGGTATGTACCATAAGGAGTTGATGCTTGTGTAATTCTGGAGTTTAAACATACTGATATAATTTCATTATGACCATGAATAGCTGCAAGGTGGAACGGTGTGAATCCATTCTTATTTTTCCCAAAAATAAAAATCTGATTAGAAGAGCTAACATATCGAATGTTTTGTTTGAAAAAATTCACATCATTACGGAGTGCTGCTAAATGAAACCTGGTATTTTTGTCATCATCTTGAGCATAAAGTTGCCTATTAACTTGCAAGAACATAATATAACGCCTATACCTATTTAAACTTTAAAGAATAACAAATAGACTATATGACATAGTTCATATGCTGTCTATGAGCATCTTCTCTAAAGTCAGCTTAGTTGAGTATTCGCTTTTCAATAGTCGCATTGCAAACGGCAACTGTGCAGTGTTTATGGTGTGAGTGTGATTTGCTTGTCAATAGAATATTTCAACCACGATCTACCATGACAATTAAGGATGAGATTCCTGATAATTCAACCACTGAGACAAGCAGCATAAAAATTTTTAGTAATCAAACATTATTGTTGGTTTATGAGTCGAAAGGTAAATTATGTCAAAAAAATTATATGTATAATGACTCAACTGAAGCGGAGTAGAGCTTCGTATAAGTAACAATCAAACATTGAGACACTTGAAAATGACACATTCTGAAATAATACGCCAGTTAATCTCATCGAAAGCAAACGAAAGTGATTTTCACGATTTCAAAGAACAATGGCACGTTAAAAATAAAGATTTAATTCATGATATCTTATGTTTCGCAAATAGCTTATCAAAAAAACAATATCGTTATATTATCATCGGTGTAGATGACACTGATTTTTCAATTAAGTCAGTTGACACCCAGCCTGAAAATCGAAAAACACAAGCCAACTTACTAGATCTCTTACATAATGCCAATTTAAATGTCATACCAATAATCACACTAGAGACCATTCACTATGAACATAGCTTCCTACTTGATGTGATTATTATTGAAGAAACTAATTTTAGACCCTATTATTTAACAAAGGACTACTCAAAACAAAAATCCAAAAACCCATTAAGGGCTGGCGTAATTTATTCCAGGTCGGGAGATAGAAATACCCCAATTAATCATACAGTCGATAGCACGTCCATGGAAAAATTATGGCGTATACGATTTGGGCTTGATAAAACACCATTAGAACGCGCACTAATTTACTTAAATCAACCAGAAAAATGGGAAAGACAAAATATAAAGGGCATGACATTACAAGCTAATGACTCTTCTGGGCAAGAATGGATTTCACAAGATTACGAGCAGTATTATTATAAGGACTTTCCTGAATTTACTGTTAATTTAATCTATGATATTAATCGTGGCAGTAGCTTTAATGAACCCAACATTACTGCAAAATTTCCGGACAGAAGTCCTGGTAGTTGGTATGACTGTCAGCTACGTTACCATCAAACCATTCTAGTCAATGAGCCATTTATTACTGCTGATGGACATAACTATATAGTTGGACTACCTGAAATCCGAAATGATAGGACCTACTATTACGTTAGAAATTCTCACCGCTATATAATGTCCATTTTTGTTGATCAGCATCGTAAGCATATGGGACACCATAATTTTCATACTTTTATACAACGAATAAAAGCTAAAATTGTGGATGAACAACCTGTTGAAAGTGTAGATTCTTTTTAGATTGTTAATTCACCTCAAGATTCTACCTTGGTCAACTTGAAAAATGATAAATAAACTATAAATAGTTTTTTATAACAACTCAATATATTCACTGTTTACTTTATTAAACTCGATAATAAGCTGTTTTTCACTAGGGTTAGTTACCTCCAATACTTTCCCTATCACCTGCTTTAAATGTTCTTTAGTAATTAATTCGTATTCACTTCCACCACCAACGGTATTCCAATCATCATAATTTAACTCTTTGTCGAATTTTTTATATAGGTCCTTCACAGCAATCAAAACCTTGTAGTTATAGTAATATTGAAATACATATTTATCATCATCCTCAGATAAGCTTAGGTCTCGTTTTAACGTTAATATTTTTTCATCTGGACTTTCGGTCTGAAATGAAAAACCAGACATAAAAGTAAAATTTTCACACCCAATGTCATTCACCAGTGATTCCACTCGATTTTTATAAGTATCAAGCTCTACACGTTTGATACGTTCAATTGCTTGGTCAGCCTCTTTGATTTTTTCTTTAAATTTTCCTGACATGCTAGTAAGGTTAAATTCTTTTAGCTGATTGAAATACCAAGAAATTAGTGCTGCGAAAAATGATACAACAATCTTATAAAAATTATTGTCTGGACTCAATATGAAGAGATAGACACCCAAGCCAATCATCAAGCAAGAAATTAAACGCGCAAATAAAGAAGACTCTAGTATTTTTTTCATCATGGACACTCAAGGTTATAATTATTAACCTACAATATTGGGCTATTACCGCTTGTTTTCAAGCAAGTTAAGCAATTCGTTGTCTTATTTTCAACACACTTTTAATCAGGAGCTAGTAACTTTTCAGCTTGGGTAATTAATATGCAGATTTTCAATTTTCTCAGTTAGAACCGTGAAACTGGTTGTAACGTAAACACCCCTCTCTCGAGACATTTACGATACAATCAACCCTACCACCACATGCGAGGTAACCCATGCCCACTCACTTAGCCACTTACCAAAAACTCATCGCTCGCGCACAAGTGAACTGGGCGGAGTTTCAATCAGTTCGGCAACAGCGTTTGTCGAAAACGCAGTTTGAGACAATTCATGAAAAAACTAGTGAAAATATTTTAGAAGATTTGTTGACGATGGTGTTGGATTGGGAGATTGAGCATATCCATTATCAAATTGAATATGCCGATGTGTTGCTGAGCCACATGGGGATTAAGCGAGCGATTGTTGAAACTAAACGACCAGGGGCACTTAAGTGGAGTGCATCGGCAATTGAAAAGGCGTTGCAGCAGGCGCGGCGTTATGCGGATAGTCAGCAAGTAAAAACGATTGCGATTTGTGATGGGCATATGTTGTATGCAGCGGATATTTTGCATGGTAATTTAGTTGAGCGGCTTTATGTGCAATTGGATGCGGCCACATTTCCAGAAGATTTGTGGTGGTTTAGTCGTCATGGCATTCATCGTGCGCGTGAGGGTTATCAGCCCATGCTTTCTCAAACAACGGAAACGACGGTTGATGAGAGTGAATTGTTACACAAGAAATATCAAATTCCCGCGCGTTGCTTTGCTTATGCGGGTGATGCTAGTGATGTGAAGACCTGGAAGCTGCCTTACTTAAAAGCTAATGGTGATGTGGACACGGGGCGCTTATCGGGCGCGATTCGTTGTATTACATCGAACTACCGTGGGGCGAATGTGAAAGGTATTCCGCACGAGGCTATTCCGGTGGTGCTTAAGCGTTTAAGTGATGCAGCGGAACGCGTGGGTAAAATGCCTCACCAAACGGCGAAGCCTAGTGTCACTTATCAGCAATTGGCTGAGGTGTTAGTGCAGGTGCTGAACTGATTGAGGTTTAATATCTACGAGTGGTGGCGCTGATTCAGATTGTTGCTAATAGTTGTTTTTATGTATCGCAAATTTGTCAATATAAGCGGGATTCAGGCTGACACAAAAAAGTGTTTTACTGTAAAATGGCTATGTTTTTATAAGATAACAAAGAGAACAATACATGACATTTTTTATTGGCAACACACAAATCGATGATTCGCTTAATTCTGAACAATGGTTAAAAGCCACCATGGCACTGCCAGCTCCTCAGATTCATGATTATCGGGCGAAGCAAGTTCAACCTCATCAGGTTGCCCTTTGCGTACAGAGAGAGATCTTACATACACGCATAACGAACCATTCTCCTCTTTATTTAGGTACTGTCTCAGCTACCAGCTGCATCAGTGCATTTTTGTTTTCTCCATCGCATGCTGCAATCATACATATTGATAATACGTATAATTTTGATCTACCTCGTCTATTAAGTCATTTTAACAAGACGGAGCAAATTCAAGTGATACTTTTAGGCGGTGAACCCAATAACCCGCTAAGCAAATCACATGTAAAGGCGATTCTTACAGCGCTTCATCAGCAAGCTACGTCAGGTTTTCATATCACTATCAAACATGCTTACCTTTGCGAGAAAAATAAGTTTTTAGCTACCAGCGAAGCCCAATTTTATTTTAATAAATTATTAAAAAAATTAAGTTGGCTTTATTATAAGCTATATAAAAAGCCTCTACCCCTTAGTGCTTTTCAGTGGCATAGTATTGAAGACTTTAAACGTGCCATTAAACAAACAGCCGCCACTAAGCAATCATTGATGGCATTTATTGGATTATTAGTTAGTAGCTCGACCATTAACAATACAGCGACAGCAGACAAACGCGATTTCTGCATGAGGATCTGCAAAATAGATTCTGAAGAACGCTTCATGCAATACGCTCATGCGACATTTTCTAAACCAGGCCATGATTTACTGTGCAATGCATACACTCAACAACTGGGAACAGGCTTAGAAAACTATGCCTTTGATATAAAAACAGGTAACGTGATCGAAATACCCGACTATTGGCCAATGCCTTATTCTGCAGAACGTTGGGTTGCACCCTATGACCGTTTTAAAGCTAAATTTGAGTATCACTTATTGGAAGCAGGTAAAGAGCTAAAACCTATATTCTCAAAACAGTTTAATCTACATACAAACACATGGAGGTCTTTCTTTATCACCACTGACGTATGTGATACAGCTATCACCTACCCACGTGTATGTTATGATTTTTTGGAGGACCGCCATTCGAACCTCATATTTGTTGAGTATCTATACGCTTATATCTTGCAACAAGCCGCTCCAGGATTTGATTATTCGTGCATCAGTAACCACTTCTTACAAGCTTATTTGGCTAAAGAACATTCTCAACTAAGAGCGCTACGTGAATTGACTCAATGCGCTGTCACATGGCAACTTTCTAGCGATTATAAATTAGATGCGATTATTCACTTATCGTCTCAAGTTACAATGAGCAACACACTAGGTTCACTCAGACAACGCGGCTACACCACATGTCAGCAAAAAACAAACGATATTGATGGTAGTGAAACTATTGTTATTCAAAGTATTAATGAGAAGCCATACGCTTAGCAGACAATAAATATCAACTACACTTTTTAATTTGGTTATATACCAACTTATTTTAAGCTAGCCATACGTTGCCTAACGATTTCGAACAGACAAACACCGGTTGCGACAGACACGTTTAGGCTTGAAACGCTGCCGGCCATGGGTAAGCTCACTAAATGGTCACATTTTTCACCGGTTAAATGGCGAAGGCCTTTGCCTTCGGCGCCCATGACTAATGCAATAGGCCCGGTTAAATTGGTTTGATATAAATTTTGTTTGGCTTTGTCGCTGGTGCCGTATAGCCACACGCCTTGTTCTTGTAATTGTTTCATGGTGCGGGCTAGGTTGGTGACTTGTACGAAAGGCATGGTTTCGGCGGCGCCACAGGCGACTTTGCGCACGGCTGGGGTTAGGCCGACGGCTTTGTCTTTGGTGGCGATGACGGCGTGTACGCCTGCGGCATCGGCTGAACGTAAAATTGCACCGAGGTTATGTGGGTCTGTTACACCATCTAACACTAACAAAAATGCGGGTTCATTCAGGCTAGCTAACATATCGTCTAAATCATTTTCATTTAAGGCTTTGCTTTCTTGGCATTCGGCGACGACACCTTGATGCTGTTCGCTGCCACAACGTTCGGTGAGTTCAGGTTTTGATAAACCTTGCATGCTAACGCCGTTCTGCTTGGCTAAATCGCAAAGTTCTTGCAAGCGTTTGTCGCTGCGTCCTTGCTGAGTAAACAAATGTGTTATGCGTTGAGGCTGAGTTTGTAAAATAGCATTAATGGCATGGATGCCGAAGATGTAGTTTTTCATGTGTTAAGATTCCATTGAAAATAGTCGGATATTATATACCCATCGGACATCAAGATGCGAATTTCTAACTTCACGCGCGGCGCATCTTGAAGTATGATGGACAAAGAATGAAAACAACCAGAGAATAATAATGGTAGGCGCAATTTATTACTTCACATCGACAGTAGCACCTGAATATTTGTTTACCCAAGGTACCCTTGGACACATTACGGCAGCTGCTTGTCTCACCATTCATCTTGATACACGTACCGCATGGAATGAAGATAAATTTGACATACAACATTATGCCCCCAGCAATCTCAATACTCGCTGGACCTATGCCATTTATATTGATCAAGATCAAGTATCACATTGCCATAGTGCCGGATTTTCATATCCGTTGCCTTTATCTAAAGAGGTATTCTTGTTTGCTATTCGCATCAATGCTGAGAAAAAAACATTTGAATACTATCTTAATCATAATGTCGAAAAAAGTATTCCTCAATCATATGTCAATGTCGTCTATTCACTCATTCCACAATGCGAAACTTACACTATCTACAAAAATGGGTTACTAGAAACACGAGTCTAACCCACCAATTCAAAATCAATTTGACGCTTATCTAAATCAACACGTGCGACAAGGATATTAATTTTGTCGCCCAAGCGATAACGCTGGCCAGTGCGTTGGCCGTACAATGCATGTTTTGCGGGATGGAAATCATAATAATCATCTTTCAATGAGGTGATATGCACTAAACCTTCAGCGAAGATATCATCCAATGCGACAAAGACACCAAAACTAGTGACACCTGTAATCTTGCCTGAAAATTGTTGGCCGAGTTTTTCTTGCATGAATTCACACTTGAGCCAATCGGTGACATCACGTGTGGCTTCATCAGCACGACGTTCGTTGCGTGAGCAATGCTCACCTAAGGCTTGCACTTGCGCCGCATCGATGGTCACACCATTTTTCTTATCAACAACCGATTTAATACCACGGTGTAATAACAAATCAGGGTAACGACGAATGGGAGAAGTGAAATGCGTGTAAGCGTCATAACCCAAACCAAAGTGACCACCATTTTCAGGGGTGTACACGGCTTGTGACAATGAACGTAGCATCACGGTTTGAATCAAATCAAAATCTTCACGACCTTGGATTGCTTTTAGCACCACCGCATAATCTTTTGGCTTAGGTTTTTTACCCCCGCCGAGTTTCAAGCCGAATTCACCGAGGAAGTCGCGCAAATCTTTTAGCTTAGTTTCAGCGGGACCTTCATGGTTACGGTACAACACGTGTAATTTTTCTTTAATGGCGAAATTAGCAGCGGACACATTGGCCGCCAACATGCATTCTTCAATCAAACAATGCGCTTCATTTCTTTCGGTAGGCACGATGCGTTCGATTTTTTTATTGTTAGAGAAAATGATTTTTGTTTCGCGCGTGTTAAATTCTAATGCGCCACGTTTCTCACGCGTCTGACGTAAGACTTTATACAAAGCCTCTAAGTTTTCTAAATGAGGAATAAACTCAGCGAATTGTTTTCTTAGCTTGCCATCACCACGTAAAATCTTGTCGACATTAGTGTAAGTTAAACGGCGTTTGGATTGCATCACGGCAGAATAAAAACGATTGCGCGTAATCTTGCCCGATGAGCTAATGCTCATTTCGCAAACCATACACAAACGATCAACATTTGGGTTTAACGAGCACAAACCGTTGGATAATTTTTCAGGCAACATCGGCACAACACGACCGGGGAAATACACGGAGGTACCACGATCTTTCGCTTCAACGTCCAATGCCGTACCGTCTTGTACATAGTAGCTAACATCGGCAATGGCCACATATAAACGCCAGCCACCTAGGGTGCGTCGTTCGCAATAAACCGCGTCATCAAAATCTTTAGCATCTTCACCATCGATGGTCACTAAAGCGAGTTTACGTAAATCTTTTCGGCCTTTCATGGCTTCTTTTGGCACTTCATCAGACCATTGTTCAACTTCTTTCAGCACGTCTTCTGACCAGTGATGAGGAATGTTATACGTGCGAACCGCCATGTCAATTTCCATGCCGGGTGCCATATGCTCACCTAACACTTCAACCACTTCACCCACCGGTTGGCGCACTGCCGTAGGCTGTGATGTGATTTTCACTGACACGATTTGACCTGAGGTCGCATCTAAATTAAATTTTTGTGGCACGGCAATATCTTGCGTGAGTTGTTTGTTGTTAGGTTCTACAAATCCCATGCCGCCTTCTTCAAAATAACGCCCGACAACAAACTCGGTGTTGCGCTCAATCACTTCCATAATTTGCGCTTCTTTACGCCCTTTCCAACCTTGGCCTGTTGGCGACACTAATACGCGGTCACCATGCATCACTTGACGCATTTGACGGGCGTTCAGGAATAAATCATCACCGCCTTTGTCTGCCATTAAAAAGCCGAAGCCATCTTTATGCGCACTGACAGTACCCGCTATCAAATTCATTTTTGATACTAAACCGTAAGACCCACGGCGATTGCACATTAATTGGCCGTCTCGCTGCATCGCTCTTAAACGACGGCGCAACGCTTCAATTTGATCTTCATCCGTCAATTTCAATTTTTTGACCAACTTCTCGTGCGTCATCGGCGTACCCAATTCCGCCAGCAAGTCTAATAAGAACTCACGGCTAGGGATGGGCTTGTCATATTTTTTGGCTTCACGCTTCGCGTGGGGGTCATTGTGGCTTTTAGGCATTGTTTATCCAATATTTTGTAGCCGCCTATTATATCAGTTATTTAAATTTGATTAATAATTATTCTCAAATGGCATAAGCTTCGCGCTTGCACTATTCCCTACCCCCACCTAATTGCGATATACTCTCACCCCTTACAAAGGAGCCATACATGAAATTCATCACCCAACTCTTGTTTGTGGTTATATTATGCACAACATTGACGGCCTGCTATGATGACGAAAATTTGACCCCACAACAACGTTGTGATGGTCTTAAACGCCAGTTAGGCATGCTGCAGAATAGTAACCAATACGCACAAGGTGTGTTAGAATTGAAACGACAAAATCTTGAAGCTCAATACGATGCCTTGAAGTGTCAAAAGATGGGTAAAAAGGCTAAAAGCTAATTGTAAAATTTTCGTAAAGCGCTTGCGCGTTTTATTAATTTAACTAACAATATAAATTCAAATACGGAGAGAAACTATGAAAACATTATTAAAAATCGCCGGCGTTGCCGTTCTTTCAATGGGCTTAGCTGCATGTGCTGACAGTGGTACATCATCTTCTGCTGGTTCAGCATCAACTAGCGGTGCAATGAGCCATGCTCAACAATGTGCTTCGGTTAAAAACCAAATGCGCATGTTAGACCGTTCAGCACCTGGTGCTCAACAAAAACTAGCTGGCTTAAACCAACAGCTTGAAACATTGAACTGCGGCGCTAAATAATTTTTTAGTGAAATAAAAAAGCCGAGGTTTTCCTCGGCTTTTTTGTATCTGTAGGTTTTACCATGTAATCTTTCGCGCTTTAATAGCTGGTATCAATGCTGGTTGAAATTTATTTTCTGTCACCCAAAAACCACCGTTCATATTTTTCGGGAATTGAGTTTTGGGCATCACGCAAACAGTGATTAATTTTTTGCAGTTAAGTATTTTGCTTGGGTTTAATGTGCTACAGCTGATCGCAAATTTTTTGTTTTCAACGGTTAAGGCTGACCAATGATCGGCATCGATTTGGCTAGCCCAACCGGCGCTCATCGGTTGATTGGTAGGGTGGTTTAACCAGAATGATTGTTGAGATGTGTTGTGAATTAGGACTAATGTTTGTTTGCTGTTAGTGTTGATGACGGCGGTGTTGCCTTGCCAGCTGATAGTTTTTGTTGAGCAGGTTTTTGGAAATAGGTTGGTTGGCGGTTGTGTATCTGTCTTAGTGCAGGCGGTTAGTGTGTATAGGAGTGATAGTATGATGAAAAGATTGCGGATGTTCATTAGATTGCCTTTTGGGTTTGTCGCTGCGCGAGCTTATTAATCGCCCCTCATCTGCCCTTCGGCATCTTCTCCCCGCCGGGGAGAAGAAAAATCAATATGTAGGGTCGATAAAAGATTCGCACCGCGAATCATATCTACCCTACTAAAAAGAAATACTTAATTAAAAGGATTTCTTAACACAATAGTTTCTACACGGTCGGGGCCGGTTGAAATGATATCGATAGGGGCTTCGACTAATTCACCTAAACGTTTTAAGTAGGCTTTGGCGTTAGCCGGGAGTTTTTCATAATCAGTCTGGCCGAAGGTCGATTCAGTCCAACCGGGTAATTCTTCATAGATGGGTTGGCATTGCTCGTAATCATCCGCATCGACTGGTGGTACAGTTAAGGCTTTACCATCGACTTGATAGCCTGTGCAAATTTTTAAGGTTTGCATGCCATCCAATACATCAAGCTTAGTAATGCAGAGGCCTGACAAACTATTGACGTGAACGGCGCGGCGCATCGCAGCAGCATCGAACCAACCACAACGTCTTGCACGGCCTGTGGTGGCACCAAATTCATGGCCTTTCTCTGCCATGTGTTTACCGTCATCATCAAATAATTCGGTGGGGAATGGACCGCCGCCGACACGGGTTGTGTAAGCCTTGGTGATCCCTAAAATATAATCTAAACAACGTGGACCAACACCACTGCCAGTGGCAGCATTACCGGCGGTCGTGTTTGATGAGGTGACATAAGGATAGGTACCATGGTCGATGTCGAGCAAGGTGCCTTGGGCACCTTCAAATAATAAATTTTTATTCTGCTTGCGATACGCGGCCAACTCTTCTGATACATCGATAATCATATCGCGTAGTTCTTCGGCATGCTTCATGCAAACATCAAATGTCACATCGTAGTCAATCGGGTCAACATGGTAATAATGTTCGAGTACGAAATTGTGATACTCTAAAATGACTTTTAATTTTTCAGCGAAGCGTTTTTTATTTAACAAGTCACCGACGCGTAATGCGCGACGTGCTACTTTGTCTTCATAGGCGGGGCCAATTCCACGTCCAGTTGTGCCAATCGCATTTTCACCGCGTTGCTTCTCACGAGCTAAGTCCAATGCACAATGCACAGGTAAAATTAATGGGCAAGCTTCACTGATACGTAAACGATCACGTACGGGCGTGCCTTGCTGTTCTAACATATGAATTTCAGTCAGTAATGCGTCAGGAGATAACACGACACCATTACCGATAAAGCACATAACATCGTCACGTAAAATGCCAGAAGGCAATAAGTGCAGGACAGTTTTTTTGCCGTCGATCACTAACGTATGGCCAGCATTATGGCCACCTTGAAAACGCACGACAGCTTCAGCTTGATCGGTGAGAAGGTCTACAATTTTACCTTTACCTTCATCACCCCATTGGCTACCAAGAATTACGACATTTTTTGACATTTGTTGTTTTGCCTTATTTTTAATGGTGGATATGTGCTTATCACACTCATCCACTCTATTTTGAATGTTTAGTACCATTAGCCTGATTAAAGTACTTAAAGAATTCGCTATTCGGGCTAAGCACTAACATATTGTTTTGTTGAGCCAGAGTATGACGATAAGCATCTAAGCTTTGATAAAAAGCGTAAAAGCTTGGATTCTTACCATAAGCTTTCGCATAAATTGCAGCCGCTTTAGCATCGCCCTTTGCTTTAACTGTCGCAGCTTGTTGCTTGGCATTAGCGGTAATAACAACGACATCAGCATCGGCATTGGCTTTAATCGCTTCCGATTTTGAACGGCCTTCGGCACGATGTTCAGCAGCGACACGCTCACGTTCAGCACGCATACGACTATAAACCGCGGTGCTCACTTCATCCGGCAAATCGATAGTTTTAATACGTACATCGACGATATCGATTCCTAATGGTTTCGCACTTTTATCCGCAGCTGTACGTAAGGCATTCATAATCGCAGAACGATCATCCGACACCACTTCAGGGATCGTACGTTTACCAAATTCAGCACGTAACGCATTGTTCACTTGTTGCGACAAAAGTTGCTCAGCTTGTATATTCAAACCACCGGTTGCGGTGTAATACTTCGCTAAATCAACAATGCGCCATTTCACATAGTAATCGACGTTTACGTCTTTTTGTTGCGCCGTGACAATACGTGATTTTTCAGTATCTAAGGTTTGGATACGTGTATCAAAGTACAAAGTTGATGACACGATAGGTAGCTTCACATGCAAACCTGGCAAGTATACCTGTGGCTCACCTTGTGGATTTTTTTCAATTTTACCTAAGCGTGTTAGCAAAGCTTGCTGGCCTTCGCGCACAACAAATAAACTTGAACCACCAATAAGCAGAATAACCAAGAGAACTATTAATAAGAATATTGTTTTACCGTGCATTAGTTACCCCCGCTGACATTATTATCAGGATTATCTATCGTGAAACGTGACGGCCTCGCGATACCATTATCATCACTCGAACCATTTTCACTGCTATTAATGTTGCCACTCGCAGCAAGATTGCTGGCTTGCACATCATTATCGTTAGCTAAGCGCATAGGCACCTGCACTTGTTGATGCTGGAATAATTTATCAAATGGCAGATACAATAAATTGTGGCTGCTATTCGCATCAATAAAGACTTTATTCGTATGACTTAACACAGCTTCCATTGTACTTAAGTACATGCGTTCACGCGTAACCGTTGGCGCACGCATATAAACCGGTAACACTGCTAAATAACGTGTTGTTTCAGCTTGTGCATCCAGCACCACTTGCTGTTGATAAGCTTGAGCGGCGGCTGCAATACGTTTCGCGCCACCTTCTGCAATTGGCACGACGCCCATTGCATAGGCTTGCGCTTGATTAATGTAACGCTGCTCATCTTCTTGTGCTTTAATCGCATCATCAAATGCGGCTTTCACTTGCTCAGGAGGACGCGCCGGTTGCAATGCGATATCGGTAATGACTATACCGGTATTATAAAGCGCTAATGTTTTAGTTAATTGCACCGACACTTCTTGTCGTACAACCGCACGACCACTGGTTAACACGGATTGTAAGGTGGTGTTACCAATGACTTGGCGTAAGGCACTAGCCGTTGCTTGTTGCAAACTCGCGATAGGATTAGACACACTATATAAATATTGTTTTGCATCGCTGATGCGATATTGCACGGCAACAGCCACATCAACAATGTTTTGATCTTTCGTTAGCATCAACGCGTCGTAAGAATAATTTGAGATTTTTTCCACATTCAGTGTGGTTTCAGAATTAATGAAACGTGGAATCCAGTGAGGGCCTGGACCAACCGTTTTTTCATATTGTCCAAATTGTAATACCACGGATTGTTCAGGTGGCGAAACAATAAAGATGCCAGACAAAATCCAAACGATGACAAGCAAAAGCAAGAAAGCAATCACACCAAACCGTGACACTTTAAAAGTAGGCAAACCACTGCCACTACTCGAAGGTTGAGAATTGTTATTGCCCGATGGTTTTTTGCTGCCACCAAACAAGCTAGAAAACTTTTTGCTTAATTGACGAAAGGCTTCATCTAAATCGGGTGGACCTTGCTCTTTGTTCTTATTGTCGTTATTTGATTTCTGTTCTTCAGGTTGCTTATCTTTACCTGGTTCTGTCCACGCCATTGGCTGCTCCATTGCTGTCAGTTTTGAGCCGCTATTTTATGCTGATGGGCATGAAGTAGCAAGGGCGCATTTGCTTAGGGCTTAGCCTAACACTTGTAAAAGCATATCAAGCTTTATATAAAATAAATACCGCGCTCACGCAGCAACAAAATCACCTAAGACCTCAGCCCTTAACCTAAATTGCTCATAAGTTAAACTGTGCCCATTGTCGTGGGGGTAACTTGACACGCAAGTGCCAATGACCTTCTTCATCGATACTCTCTTGCAACACACCGTGTGCGGCATAAAGGCTGGCGCGCAGTTTGCCTTGCTCAGGTGTCAGGGTAATGTCTCGCATAATATATTGGTTTGATAAACGTTCAATGATAGCTTTTAACACTAAATCTAAACCGATCTCATGCTGCGCAGAAATGTAAACCGCTTGTGGCACGTTTTCAGCATCATATTCAATGCGAGGCTCAATATCCTCGAGTAAATCGATTTTATTGAAAATTTTTAAATAGGGAACGGTATCCGCATCAATTTCTTTTAATACCTCTTCCACGGCTGCTGTCGTATCACGATAATTGTCTGTTGAGAAATCGATCACATGTAATAATAAATCGGCTTCACGCGCCTCTTCTAGGGTTGCGCGAAAGGCATCGACTAAATCATGCGGTAACTGGCGAATGAAACCTACAGTATCCGCTAATACCACTTCACCAACTTCCGGCAATTCAACTCGACGTAAGGTTGGATCTAAGGTTGCAAATAGTTTATCAGCCGCATAAACATTAGCCGACGTTACATGATTAAATAAAGTTGATTTTCCCGCATTGGTATAACCCACAATCGATAAACTAGGCACAGGTTTACGCTTGCGTGCTTGGCGGCCTAAGTCTCGACGCAGCCGTACTTTCTCTAAACGTTTTTTAATGTTTTTAATTCGCCCGCGAATCAAACGGCGATCAACCTCTAACTGCGTTTCACCAGGACCACGCAAACCGATACCACCTTTTTGGCGTTCTAAGTGCGTCCAACCACGGACTAAACGGGTCGCGATATGCTCTAGCTGTGCCAACTCAACTTGCAATTTACCTTCAAAGGTTCGTGCGCGTTGCGCAAAAATATCGAGAATTAATCCCGTGCGATTAAGCACACGCGCCTTAACAGCTTGCTCAATATTACGTTCTTGTGCGGGTGATAATTCATGGTTAAACATCACCAGGCCCGCATCGAACATTTCAACCGCTGTCGCAATTTCTTCTATTTTACCTTTACCCACATAAAATTTGGCATCAGGATGTCGACGCGTCACCGTTAGCGTAACTACCGGTTCTGCTCCCGCAGACGTAGCAAGTTCATGGAACTCTTGTATATCTTCTGTTGAATTATTCACACAGATTAAGATGGCTTTTTCGTTATTATTCTGTTGGCGATCAAACATGTAATTAGTGTCTAGAGTAAGGGGAAATTTTTAAGGATATAAAAAGCCGCTCTAAAAAGAACGGCTTTCTATCTAATAAAATAACTCAATAGAGTTACGCAGCAGCAGCTGCTTCTTCTTCATATTCTGGTACTTCAACATTATGTGCTGGCACAACTGTTGAAATAGCATGTTTATAAACCATTTGACTCACGTTATTTTTTAATAACACAACAAATTGATCGAAAGAATCAACTTGGCCTTGCAACTTAATGCCATTTACCAAATAGATTGAAACTGGAACTTTCTCTTTGCGCAGTGCATTCAAGAATGGGTCTTGTAAATTTTGCCCTTTTGACATTATTGGTCTCCTTTGGGGAATTCAATCCCTCGATTATTTTTCAAAGCCTGGGGATTCTAACATGCATGTTCTAGAAACCCAACTCTTTCTGTTGTAAATAAGCAAGAATGTTAGTATGCGATTTTTCATCAATCACATCAAAACATGCTATATCTTGCCATGCCCGCAACCAAGTGAGCTGTCGCTTAGCCAATTGACGGGTTGCGATGATAGCTCGTTCACACATAGGTTCATACTGGTATTTACCCGAAAGATAAAGCCACATCTGTCGATATCCTACACAACGCATGGCGGGTTTCGTCAGGTCTAAATCGTCACGTTCGTAAAAACCCTTCACTTCATTTTCAAAACCTTGTTCGAGCATAATGTCAAAACGCTGTTTGATGCGTTGATGTAACAAGCTGCGATCATCAGGGACTAAGGCCGTATTAATAAAACGATAGGCATCATTTTTATGTGTCTCTTGCTGTAATTGAGAAAGCGACTGCCCTGTGATTTCATACACTTCTAATGCGCGCGATAAACGTTGTGGATCATTAGGATGAATCTTAGCAGCAGCTTGTGGATCGATTTGTTGCAAGCGTTCATGCATCGCCACCCAACCCAGTTTATCCGCTTGTTGTTGCAGTGTGGCGCGCACATCCACATCGGCTTCTGGCATTTTCGCCAAGCCGTTTTGCAAGGCATTAAAATACATCATAGTGCCACCAACTAACAATGGCAGTCGACCTTGCGCATGTATATCATCAATCTCACGTTGCACATCACGACAAAAATCGGCGGCAGAATAACTATCAGCGGCATCACAGATATCAATTAATCGATGGGGGAATTTTTTTAAGGTTTCTGTATCAGGTTTTGCGGTACCGATATCCATGCCACGGTAAATCAGCGCTGAATCTACGCTAATTAAATCACAAGGCAAGTGTTGGGTAAGCGCAATGGCAGCATCGGTTTTACCCGAAGCTGTGGGCCCCATTAAACATATGACAGGCTTTTTTTCTTGTTCTTTAGGCATTTGACTTCTAACTCAATAATTGACTGACAGGCTTCTAAGTCGACATTGTCACGCTCTAAGTTTTGCAGCTTAACTAATAATGCTTCATCAATCGTTTTTACACTGGCCGCTAAGGTGATTAGCTCAGCTAACGGATCCGTTTTTTTCAATGCTGCTGGCAATTCCACTTTCCAATCAATTTTTTCTAACACACTCGGCACTTGACGCAAGGCAATATTTTCTGATGTCACTTGCTGCCATTTGACATCGAGTTTTTTTAGTTTATTTAATTGACGCGTATTCAATTTTAACGTAACCGGTAGTAACAAAGGTTGCATTGCAATTTTTCCGCTATCGAACTGCTGCTTCAGCATGATTTCCCATGCTTTCAACCCATCAATTAACAATAGGCCTTCATCATTTTCAACCAATAAATAACGCTGTTTAGCGATACCAATAAAACGGCCAAATCGATGCGTGCTGTATTCGATACTGGATTCGGCAATCATAGTTGATTGGCTCGGCACGTCCAAATAAGGGTAGGTAAAGTTTTTTGTCGAGTTAGCCACATCCGCTGTCGAATACTGTCGGTTAACACTGCGAAACACAAAGTCGTGAATTAAACGTGGTGTATGGAACCGTACTTCATGTTTGGTTGGGTGTACATTCACATCCACTGCCGTCGGATCGCATTGCAAATACAGTACATAAGCTAAGTGGCGACCCGCTGGCACGATATTTTGGACTGCGAGCTTTAACGCATGATTCAATAGTTTATCTCGCACCATACGACCATTCAAAAACATGATCTGCACATCAGTATGTGCTCGACAAGCATCTGCTTTACTAACCCAACCTTGCAGCTGCAAACCTTCAGCTTCTTCTTCCACCCGCATAGCGGTTTGCAAAAAGCTATGGCCACAAAGCTTAGCCACACGTTTTTCTTGCTCAATGAAACGCTCAGCAGGTGGGAGATTAAAAATCAACTTATCACCATGTGTCAGTTTAAAACCAACATCAAAATGACTAAGAGCAATACGCTTCACCACATCTTCGATTTGTAACCATTCGGTTTTATCTGTACGTAAAAATTTACGGCGTACGGGCGTGTTATAAAATAATTCGCGTACGCTAATACTGGTGCCCTTTGGATGCGAAGCGGCCATCACAATCGGCACTTGTTTTTCACCTTCCGATTCCACCTGCCAAGCCGCATCACCGGTGTTTGACGTTAGCATTAACTTCGACACCGACGCAATGCTCGCTAATGCTTCACCACGAAAACCTAAACTATTAATGTGGCTTAAATCATCTAAGGCTAAAATTTTGCTGGTCGCATGTCGGCTCAACGCTAAAGGTAAATCATCACGGTGTACACCATCGCCGTTATCGGTAATCCGAATTAACCGCTTACCGGCTTGACTGATTTCAATATCAATTTGTGTGGCAGTGGCATCAAGACTGTTTTCTAATAATTCTTTGACGACTGAGGCTGGACGTTCAACAACTTCGCCAGCGGCGATTTGGTTAGCAATTAACGGTGTGAGGGTTTGAATGCGTTGCATAGCAGGATTGTAACATAGCTTTAGATTAATGGGGATCTATAGAATTTCAAGTATCTCGGATAATGGCGGTGATAATAGAAAACACATTATAACAACGTTACAGCGCCCCATTTGAATTGCTCACACCACAATTCAATTAATTGCGCCTGACGATAGAATTTGGCTAAGGCAGCAGGATGCTGATAAATATCACGGAACTTAGTATTAAGGAATTCACGCACCACAATCATGCGATCGGCGATCGGGGAAATGAGAGCGGCAAAGGGTGTTATCATTATTTAGCTTGTTTGAATTATATTCGTTCAAGCTTAAATGATATTTCTAGAAGTGCAAAAAAATTAAAATCATTCACATTTTCGTTTCGGGGGAACTAAACCAAGAATAACGATATGTGGTTGATGTTAGACACAGTTGCAAACGATATAAACAGGTTGCGATAGTGGTAGAATGTAATTTTAACTCTGCTGGCATATCGCCTGCACTTTTTGTTTTCAAACCCAAGTATCCAGCAAGCCATTTTGATGATGCGACGTTAGGGTTACTGCGCTTCAGCTTCGGTGAGGTATATGGGGTTATTGTTCTTAATTTCGCAAGCCAATTGTTGACCTCTTTTGCGGCTGCCACTTTAATATCTTCCAATTTTTGATTAGCAAATAGCGCAACACAACAAAGCTGATTGATCATATTAACAAATGGGTTATCATGGAAAATCTCTGTCTTTGACTGTAATGCCAAGTAGGCTTTATACATCGCCTCTAAGTCACCTAGTACCGCTGCCGCTTGCCAATTAAGCTGTTGCTTTTGATATGAAAAACTTTTTTCTAAATTATTTAATACGTATCGGCCACTATGTGATGGAGGGAGCGACTGATTAATATATCTCTCGCAAAGATATTCGGCTTCAGGATAATACACTCCTGATGTTCGATGAATACAGAATGTGTTGCGAATATAAGCACACGCAGCTAAATGGTTATCACCAGAATTCAAGCACAAATAGCGTTTAGCTTTACCATAATTGAGTAACGGGTGTTCCGTTGCAGCATCATCGACTAACGAGCAAGCATAGTGCAGCGTCTAACTGCGGGGCGTGTGCTATAGTAGCTAAACTGGTTGTAGTCAATTGCGCAATCTCCTGCGTCGAGGATGAGACCGTTTTAGTTGCAATTGGCTGTAATTTAGCCTTATGCTCAGCTTGCTTGAACCATTCATTTATCAAACCTGTTTCATACAGTAAGCCGATGATCCAACACAAATTCTGATACTCAACTGTATTGTTCCGCAACTCGATCCATTGTTGATTTAAAAAACTGACAAAAACTTCCACTGTGTCAGGTAACCAAACATATTGCGTTATCCATAATTCAATTTTTTGTGCTTGATCATAGTATTCATTCAATTGTGCACGAGTCATATACCTTGAAATATCGGTACTTACAAATGATTTAATCAATTCTACATTGACGGAACATGGGAGTTGGGGCATGTACATATGTTATTATCAGTATTGAAACTTGCTCTGTACTATACCTAAACTTTGGAGAAACACCATGTCCAACTTTGCTAATAAAATCGTTTTCATCACCGGCGCCACTTCTGGCATCGGTAAAGCTTGCGCTGAACAATTTTCCGCTATTGGCGCTAAATTGATTATAACCGGACGTCGGTTAGATCGTTTAGAACAATTACGTGATGAACTGGATACTGATGCACAAATTTTGAATTTTGATGTTTGTGACCGCGAAGCCGTTAACACGGCAATTGTCAACCTGCCACCTGAATGGCAAGCCATCGATGTGCTTGTGAACAATGCGGGACTAGCCGCGGGTTTAGATACCATTGTCGATGCTGACCCAAACGATTGGGATCAAATGATTGATACCAACATCAAAGGTTTGCTATCCGTCACACAAGCGATTTTGCCGGGGATGTTAGAACGCCAACGCGGACATGTACTCAACATCAGCTCGATAGCAGGGCTTGAAGTTTACCCCAAGGGAAATGTCTATTGCGCAACAAAATTTGCAGTGAGAGCATTAAGCCAAGGCTTAAAAATGGATTGTCACGGCTCGCCCATACGCGTAACGGATATTGCGCCAGGTGCTGTGGAAACGGAATTTAGCAATGTACGATTCAAGCAAGATACACAAAAAGCGGATAGTGTTTACCACGGCTTCCAACCCTTAGCCGCCGATGATATTGCTAATGCTGTGGTTTATGCGGCTACACGCCCAGCCCATGTGGATATCCGCGAACTTGTCATCACACCAACAGCACAAAGTGCCGCAACCATGATTCATCGAGACATATAAGAGCATAACTATTTGATTTCAAATGTTTTTAAACGCACTTAAGCCTTACTGTCAAAAATAACAGTGGACATATATTGAACACAATCTATCCTAAACATATAACAACGATAACAAGTAGAGGTTGAGTAACTAACAAGTTTAACTCAACAGGGGTAGTCAGATGAAAATTTTAACTCGCTTTACGGCGGCGTGGGTATTAGTGTTTTTCTCAGCATTGGCCTATGCTAATTATGATGGATTAAAAACATCACCTTCCGCTAATTCAAACATTACAGCCAATGTCACTGCATCAGGTAGTGAACATTGGCAAACTGTTACGATGAAGCTCACCAATACTGGTGATAAATCGATTGATTTACGCGATGCCAGCATTACTTTTGCTACACCAACAACATTAAATAGTATTTATGGCGTGCAATATAGCGCACCACTGAGTTGGGCTCCTGCTGCCTTTCAGTCCAGCAATAACCTAAACACAGTTAACCTAAATTTTGCTAGTGACTCATGGGTGAAAACCATGATGCCCGTTGGCACATCCATTACGATTACCTTTGGTACATCCAGCGCTATTGATGCTGATGCCGTGCAAAAAAGTGTGAACGTTTACACCCAAGGTGTTGCGCCGGTGCTTGAAGGTAACATTGCGATGACCGCACCTAGTAAACCCGGTAGCCAAGCTGCTGAACAAGCCAACGTCACGGTAACAGGCCCTAACAGTTACAATAAAACAGTTAACCTTGCTTGGAATAGCAAACTGAATTTAACCCAATTAGCTTATGGTGATTACACAATAAAAATTCATCAGTCAGGTGCTTATCCTGGTGGTGCCGACCAATCTGTTACCTTATCTAAAACGAATAAAAGCAAAGCTATCACACTCACTTATGGTGCACCGGTGCAACAAGCTAAACTTGATATCAACATGCCGTCTGCACCAGCACTGCATGCACCTGTGCAAAAAATCATGTTGAAAAACATCTCACACACTAGCGAACCCGAAGTGATTAACGCCGCTTGGGGACAACATGTTGTGAAAGATAATTTAACAGCGGGTGATAAATATCAAGTATGGGCGAATGATTTTCAGTTTAACGGTAATCTATATACACCTAACTATACTGAAACGCATGCGCAAGAGTTCACGGCCACAAAAGATCAAACCGTGAATGTTAGTTTCGCGTATCAAGCGCAACCGATTCCTACAGTGAATGCCAATGTATCATTGTCAGGTTTGCCTGATGGTCACACTGGGCACGTCACCTTCACAGGGGTTGGCTCTAGTAATAGCTATCAATTCGATTTAGCCAATGGCACCAGTGCCATTAAATTAGCGGCCGGCCAATATAATATTGCAGCCGAGAACGTTACCGTTGGGGGCACAAGCTTTATTGCCAATGTTGCGACACCTCAAACTGTCAGCACCGGTAGCGCTATTAACATTAGTTGTAGAAGTCACGACTTAATCTGACAAATCACTTGCAAAAGCGAGCGTTT
>CAXBIY010000011.1:0-72555 GCA_963975985.1 uncultured Gammaproteobacteria bacterium | reverse complement strand
TGCACTGGCCGATGCCGTGGGCACCGTGCAAGCACCGTTTGAGCAGTTGTTTCAATTGATTCAGAAAGCGAATAAAGCGATTCGAAGGAAATTGGGATGGTGGAAGGATGAAGGTGCGGCTGGGGAATCATTGATAACCGTTGAGGGTCAAAAAACAGCTGAAAATAGTTCACTTAAACGTACTATCGACAACCATGAAATAGTTGACGCAGCAAAAAGTTGGCAAGGAACGGGGAAATATATTGGTGTAGATCGATATAAATCTGTTATGTTATATAAAAATGATTCGGTTGTTGGCGGTACGCCTGGTCAATCAAATTATTACACCACCATGAATATTTTTCGAAAATATGGGCATGATTCGACAAAAATTCATCGGGCATTACAGGTAGACTCTTACAAAGGTACGTATAGAAAAACCATGCGAGTTTACAGGTTAAAAAAAGACCAGCCTGCTGCATTCGGTCTAGCTAAAACTAATGCTCAATTTGGCGAAGGCGGGGCCGCTCAAATTTATATAGAAAATTTTGAAGAGGTGTTGGAACCTATGTATGATGTTGATTTGGAAAACTATATTTTAGGAGATGAAAATGACTGATAAAATCAAAATTCAAGATGTGGACATTATACATTCTGATCTAAGTCGTTCAGTGTGTTTACATCTGCAGGGGATTTTAAGTCTTCTTGAGGTTCATGGCATTAGTTATGACAAATCATTGCCTCTCTATACCGATAAAGGTGGAGCGCATACGTTATATGTTGATGGGAACATTGATTTTGATTTAGTTAAAGAACATTTTGAGATACCCAGCTTTATTGAGATAAGTCAAAAGTATCAATCGATAATTTGCAGAAAATGCTGGTGCGACATAAGTGAAAAAAATGAAGAGTACAAATTAATCATGACAGCTTAAAACTAGCTTGCCTGTTTAAAAATAAGCCATTGACGAACAGTTACTTAATGAACTCCATGGAATCAAAATTAAGGAGCTAGTGATGAGAAATTATATAACCCAGCTTAGTATGGCATTAAAACAATTACTTAATAAGCTTGATATTGTCTATGAAAGCTACTCAACGAACAATCAGTTACGTCAAGATACGCCTTTTTTAAAAGAATGGTTCCCAGACACAATAAAAATGCTAGAAAAATGGAACGCATCAATTAACAAAATAGTTATTGAACCTAATAAAGTTAGCGATGTTGATTTTCATCATTGCTTAGGAGAAATGCAAAGCATAGGACAAGGTTTTGATGTTGACTTGAGTTGGTCGAAGCATGATGAAGAAATAAGACTCGAGCTAGTTACTTGCATGAAACTATCGAATAAGATACTAATAGACATATAGAGATGAATAGATTATTACCATTAATTAAATTGATTAACCAGCTACTAAGTGACCTAAAAGGTTTGAATAAAATTTATAGCAATAACCTTGAATTAAAAGAAAGCAAACCATTTTTACGAAAATGGTTTGCTAGTCGAAGTGAAATAGCTGATAGTTGGCTAATACCATTGACCGACAATGAGACAGTTAACAATGAAACTGATTTAAAGCACCTATTAAATGAGATTACAAGCATTGGGCAAGGCTTTGACATAGATTTAGGCTGGGCTGGCGCAAGAGGAATTAAACTGGAAGAATTAGCTGTTGATATAAATGATGAAGCTTCAAATATATTAATAGAAAAATTTCAGTAATGAGTGAATCTGTATGCAAACACTTAAAACCATTTTTTGATAGGGAAATTGAGACGGGTAACCTTGTCACAGATGCATCAACAGGCTGGAGAAAAATCAAATTGCTGGTGGAATTCAAACTACCACCCAACACTGTGAATGTAAAAAATGCTAAAGAAAAAAGCCACCTATAAAATATTGGGAATATGCTGGCTCACCACAAGACAAACCAGACTGTGGTATTAAATGTGAAACATGTTTAGCCGCATTAAATTTCCCATTAAGTGAGTAATGATTATGTATTTAACAGCACTAGAAAAATCTATCATTGCTTTTGCAAGAAATGAGGTTGAACAGCTATTAATCGGTGATGATATATACCTAATTCCATATGACCGTTTTGCACCTATTCCCAGAGGGATAGAACATAATGATATTTGCCTAGTTAGCTGGGGATTGGTCCCATTTCAAGGGCTGAATATTCATGATGAATTAGGTAATAAGGTGCAAGAAGCTTTCACCAACATCTGTAAAACCAATAAAGGCTTACGGATTGTGGCTGGTTTTATCATGTTACAGTCGTCAGATATTAAAAATAACGCTCCCAGATTGAAACTAGACCATATTAAATTAGCAGAAATAGTTAGGCAACAAATTGTATTAAGGAAAGATGAGTTGCGAAATGAAAAATTATATGGTGGGGCAAATTATGAAAATGGATTGCTAGGCGAACTAAAACGTCTCTCTACCATATCAGCCGAATACAACGACCCAACTTTTGTATAAGGATCAACAATGAGCGAACTACTCCCCATTAGCATTATTGACGAGGCTATCCAGTCCGGCACATTACGCGCTGCATTATTAGCTGAAACTGAAACACTGACTGAAATGGGCAGTTATACTCAACACCTGGTTTTATTATATGGCGCCATACGAGAATACTTGGCTGAACATTCAGACAGCGCGGGAAAAGTGAAAATTCGGCTTATGAATGATTTAAAAGATAACCTGGCTTTACCCCGCGGCATTTGGTGTTGCGCTATTTTTTATGAGCTTGAAGCATTATACAGGCGCCCAGCCTCCGGAGCGCTAGGCCTTGATTTAGATGTCCTGCATGATTGGCTATCGCTAGCGATCAAACACCAACAGCCCATGCTTGAAAAAACACAAGATATAATATTCGGCATTGATGACACAAGCGGCCTCTTTTCACAGTTAAAACAACTTAACAATAATTATATGTTACTAGGCTGTAAGCCATTTTATAATTTTGAGACTTGATCAATAAACTATTGGAGAGAAACATGAGTGAATTAACCCATCAAGATTTTCGTTTAAAGGCAATTGTTAAAACAGCAAATGGACGTTTGAACCCGACGCGCTATATCGTTTACAGCCTAATCATAACATTATTTTTTGGCATGATAGCCGGTGTGATTTTGGCTATTGGTTGCGCACTGCATTCCGTGTTGGGAACGATCATAATCATACTGGGTGTTGTCGCTATTTTGGCTGCTGCTTATTACAGCACCATTCTCACGATTCGACGCTGCCACGATTTCAATAGCTCCGGCTGGCTCACGTTATTACTCATCATACCCTTCGCCTATTTTGTATTAGCCGCTATCCCCGGCACAAAAAATGCAAATGATTTCGGTGATGAATGCCCACCCAGCACTAACGGCATAAAAATTGCTGCTTATATCCTTTATGCCCTGCAATTGTTATGCGCCCTCAGCTCAATTCCTAAATACGCTGTGCTTATTTCAATGCTTTTAGTAGGTGGGCAGCAGTAAATTGTTGGCAGCGCCCTATTAATACTGTTCATGAAACAATAAACAATGTATCGACAATAACTTGGCAGCCATATGAAAGTTTAGGTTAACAGTATTACTTTGCAATAATCACTACTTAGTGCAAGTCACATACCTAGCTCGGCATGAGAGCCTAACCTGACTAGCTCGAGTGAAGATTGAGTGGGCTTACGATAGATCAATACTAAGTCAGGCTTAATATGGCAGTCTCTATGATCAGACCATTTACCCAGTAATGCGTGATCATAAAATTTCTTAGATAACTTTTCATCTTTTGCCAGCAAACTAACTACTGATAAAAAATTTTTATCGAAGCTCGCCTCGCTCCGATGAGATCGCTTTTCTCTTTTGTAATCTTTTTTAAAACGTGAAGTATATTCAATCGTCCGCATTTAAGTTATCCAACAAATCATCTATTGAATTAGTTTTAGTTAGCTCGCCATTTCTTGCAGCTTTCATTGCTGCAATTGTCGTTTTATTAGGTGTCAACGGCTCAAAAGGCAATGCCTTTTCTTTTGCTATCCTTACTAATAACATGCGAAAAGCATCAGAAACTGTTAATCCCATTGTTGCCAGCACTGTGGCTGCTTCCTCTTTAATATGCCCATCAATACGAGCACGGACTACTGCATTTGTTGCCATATCAATCCCCTTCTTTATCTA
This sequence comes from uncultured Gammaproteobacteria bacterium, assembly GCA_963975985.1. Lineage (GTDB taxonomy): Bacteria > Pseudomonadota > Gammaproteobacteria > JABDGN01 > JABDGN01 > CAXBIY01. The sequence continues at coordinate 68,393 of CAXBIY010000011.1, read as the reverse complement.
TGAGCCACATTGTAGCCCACACCGAAAGGAAGTCAACTAAATACCGCCGTGTAGTGTACTTAGCTAAACTAGCAATTCAACATCATAACACAAGACGCCATCATATTCATACGTAGGAGTTGAAATATAATGCAAATAATATTAATCGGGCCTGGTTTAGCGTGCAACACTTTTATCAGCTCGAACAATTTAATCACCATCATGTCATCAGCAATACTTACCTAATTGCTACGAACCATCGGGCGTGTGCAAATGGGGATTGAACTGATTCAAGCATCAAAAAATCTGCCAAAGGTTTATTACATGTAGAACGTGAAGGTGATACATTGGTCTTATATGACCAACAAACTGAAGCCCAAGTATCAGAAGGATTACTCAACACCGTTTATGAGGATGGAAAACTCATCCGTAAAGTCAGCCTAAGTGGAGTACGCGATAGGATTAGCCAGCAATTAACAGTGTAAGCTAGCCAAGTATAGACGGCTGGCTTGTGTTGGCCGTCTCTTCCATCAACAAAAGGTACTAATCGTTTTAGCGAAATTTTCCCTGAAAGCACTATAGGTAGGGTAGATAAGCATTATTCAATAACGCCCTACCTTCTCCTAATATTCCTCTGGAAACAACAAACAATGCACAGATAACAACTTCGCACCCATGCGAAAATTTAAGCCGTCTACATTGTCCTCCAACAAACCCCGCACAACACTTTGCTCAGCATCAATTACTTCAGCTAAACTGACCAATGTATACTGTTTAGTACCTAACACAGCCATAACTACCGCCGCCCAAGGCACATGATAATTTAACTTCTCATCACCAAGCTCAGCAAATGACTGACGACCTATCACCAATTTTTCTTTAACGACTCTGCTTGTCATAACAATTCCTCCTGTTTTCAACAAGACTGATTCTAGATAATAAGCCTGAATTAAAATAGCGTAATAACTACGGTAGTCTTTGGTACTATCTTGTCACCAGCCACTATGAAAATGAAGCCATACGACAAGCCTGTGAAGCGCTAAATTTAAAAATGATTCCCAAGCCCTATTCAGCACATATCCCCCTGAAATCCTCTTAAATTAATAACATTATCGTACATTTTAATACCATCTTATGCTAATATACATGCATCAGGTGGAAATTATTTAATGTAATTATTAAAAGAAATGTATTAAATATTCTTGTTTCATTTCGCTTATAACAATTCTGGATAAGGAAGCAAATTGACAGAAAAGCAACAACCTCAAGAAAACGTACAGAATTTCCTGCAAAACACATCATACTTGCAGTTGCTTGATTTAATTATTAAAGATTTACCAGGCATTATTTTTTGGAAAGATAAAGACTCCGTTTACATGGGCTGTAATAACACGCTATTAAACGTGTTTAATGTAAGTTCAACTGATGAAATTATTGGAAAAACTGACAAAGACTTTCAATGGCCTCACCATGAAGCTGAGCGAGTGATCCGTGATGACCTAGAAGTGATGAGCAGTCGAAAAGCTAAGTATAATATTGAAGAGAGCTTACCATTACCCAATGGAAAAATAATGTTCTGCCTAACAAGCAAGGTACCATTAATTAACCATAAGAATGAAGTTTTTGGACTGCTGGGTACTGCAACCGATATTACTCATATCAAGAAATTACAAACAGATTTAGAAAAAGCCAAACAGTTAGCTGAACAAGCTGCTCATGATATTCGCTCTCCCCTAGCAGCCTTTAATATTCTATTGCAACAACTTGAACAATTCCCTGAACATCAACGTTGCCTACTTCGCAATGCGACCCAACGTATCAATGATATTGCGAACAACTTATTATCAGCCTCTCAACATCAAGCGTTAGATCAACAACCTGGCTTACGTATTGAACCAGCATATGGTTTGCTCGATAGCATTTTGTCAGAAAAACGCGTGCAATTCACTCAACGTCATTTGATTTTTAATTTAAACGTTAACAATGATGCTTGTACAGCTTTTATTAATGTGAACCCTATCGAATTAAAGCGTGTGTTATCTAATCTTATTAACAATGCAGCAGAAGCTATCGAAAAAAATCAAGCTGGCATAATTAATCTGTCAGTAAATATTATTGAAAATAGCGTCATTATCCAAATTAACGATAATGGTAAAGGTATGTCTCAGCATGTTCTTGATAAAAGCATAGAATCTGGGTTTAGTCATGGTAAATTGCATGGTGCTGGTTTAGGTTTAACTTATGCAGTCAATAAAATTCAAGAATGGCAAGGTGAGTACCACATTAGTTCTGAAGAAAATCACGGCACTTCAATTAACATCAGTTTACCATTGGCTGAAACAGAAAAATGGTTCGCTAAAGAAATTTTCATTTCAAAAAAAGCTACTGTCGTTGTACTCGATGATGACGCATCCATTCATCAGGTTTGGGGTAACCGTTTAACCGATTATACTATTAAACATTTTTATCAGGCTGATAAATTTGCCAACTATATGAAGCAACATCAAACTAATAACGCGCTCTATCTCATCGACCATGAATTATTTGGCAGCGAACACAATGGCCTAAAATTAATTCAAGAATATGACCTAATAAAACAAAGTTACCTTGTCACCAGCCGCTATGAAGATGAAAGCATTCGGAAAGCTTGTGATAAGATTGGCTTGAAGATGATTCCGAAACCTTACTCGGTACACATCCCCATTAAGGAGCCAACCACCATGAAATACGATGCCATTCTCATCGACGACGACGCTTTACTACGCAGTACCTGGGAACTCGCCGCTAGCATGGATGAAAAGCAATTGTTAACCTTCGCTGATGCGGATAGCTTTTTACAACAAGCTGATACCATTGATAAAACCACAACGATTTATATTGATTCACAACTCGGCAATGGGGTTAAAGGTGAACAGATTGCTAAAGATATTTATGATTTAGGATTTAAAACTATCTACCTAGCCACAGGGCACGATCCTGACCGATACCCAAGTATGCCTTGGATTAAAGCGATTGTGGGTAAGGAGCCGAATTGGTGATTCAATGCTATTAGACCAAATTTTAATACACGCTCCCTGTGCCATTTTTTGGAAAGATACCAGAGGCGCATTTTTAGGTTGCAACCAACTTTTTCTAACATATGTTGGCTTAACTGATGATGCTGAAATTATTGGAAAAATAGATGCTGAACTCCCTTGGGCAAATTGTGCGGACAAGTATCGTCGAGATGACCGACATGTCATAGATACGGAACAAACGATCAGTGTCATTGAAAAAATTATGCTACCTGAAGGTGAGCTAACCGTGAAAACGACTAAAACACCACTATATGATAATGATAAGGTGATTGGTATTCTGGGTATGTTTGATGATATTACTGATATTATTCAATCCAAGCATGTTGCAGAACAGGCCGCTCATGACATTCGCTCCCCCCTCGCGGCATTTAACATGGTATTGAAACAATTAGAACTACTGCCTGAACAACAACGTAATATGCTGCGCGATGCAACACAACGCATTAATGATATCGCTAATAATCTATTATCGCTGGCCAAACAATCAAGCGGCACGAAGGCTGGTGAACTGAGAACGGAATCACTTTATGGATTGCTTGATAACATCGTATCAGAAAAAAGAACACAGTTTGCCAACGAGCACATTACTTTTAACTTGATACTAGCGAATGACCTTTACTGCGCATTCATAAAGGTTAACCCTGTCGAATTCAAGCGCTCATTATCAAACCTCCTTAATAATGCCGTAGAAGCCATAGCTAAAGACATACTGGGCGAAGTGAACATCACTGTTTCTGACGTTGATAACAACATCTGTATTAACGTGCAAGATAATGGCCAGGGCATTCCAAAAAATATTATTAATAAAATAACGGAAACGGGTTTCAGCGATGGGAAACCATCAGGCGCTGGATTAGGCCTCACTTATGCCATTCAAAAAACACGAGAATGGCAAGGCACTTTTCACATTAGCTCAGAAATGAATAAAGGAACTTGCATCATCCTCTGTTTTCCACGAGCGAAACCCGCAACATGGTTTGCTGAAGAAATTATAATCCCAAAAAATTCAACTATCATTGTGCTCGACGACGATCCGTTCATTCATCAAGTTTGGGATAATAGACTACCCGAACATACGGTTAAACATTTTCATCACGCAGAAAAACTTATCCACGATTTGCCGAATCACAAACCAAGAGACACCGTCTATTTAGTTGACTATGAATTGCTAGGCAGTGAAAACAATGGGCTTGAATTCATTGAAAAATATGCACTATCGTCACAAAGTTATTTGGTTACTAGTCAATATGAAGATGAGGCGATTAGAGAACGATGTCAGACTTTGGGTTTGAAAATTGTGCCGAAGCCATATTCTGTACATATACCTATCCACAAGGAACTATCGTGCTAAATATACAACAAACTAATAAAAATGCATTAACTGACGCCATAATCGAAGGCATACCCTATTATATATTTTGGAAAGATTGCAATTCAGTTTACCTTGGAGGTAATACAAACTTTACTAAACTTGTGGGCCTTGACAAACCTGATGATGTGATTGGTTTAACCGATTATGATTTAGCTTGGGGACCGGGCGAAGCTGCCATATTCAGAGCGGATGATCGCGCCACCATGAATGGTGAAAACAAAGTGAATGGTGAAGAAGAATTACATCGACCAGATGGCACTGTCATTAACATGCTTGTCAGCAAAGTACGGCTAGTTGATGGCAATAATGACTGCATTGGCGTAATCGGCATTTCAACCGACATTACTCACATAAAAAAACTACAGGCCGACTTAGAAAAAGCGAAACAAATTGCTCAGCAAGCCGCGCATGATATCCGTTCACCATTAGCTGCCTTTAATGTTGTGCTGCAACAACTTGAACAGTTCCCTGAGCAACAACGCAACTTAATCCGCAATGCGACACGTCGAATTAATGATATCGCAAACAACCTATTATTATCGTCACAGCAACACAAAAAAAATAATGACACACAACCCCAAACAGAATCACTTTATGGATTACTCGATAGCATATTGTCTGAAAAACGCGCGCAATTCACTCGCCGAGACATTGATTTCGATTTAAACATCCAGCATGATACTTATTCCGTATTTGTTGAGGTAAATCCTGTTGCTTTCAAACGTGTACTATCAAACCTCATTAACAATGCTGTAGAGGCCATTGAGGAACACAAACACGGACAAATTAATATAACGGTTAGCCTTGTTCAGAACAACGTTATGATTAATATACACGACAATGGCAAAGGTATTCCTGACGCTATCATTCATAAAATTGTTGAAGCCGGTTACAGCTATGGTAAATCCAATGGCACAGGCTTGGGACTCACTTTTGCCATGAATAAAATTCAGGAATGGCACGGCAGCTATAACATTTCCTCTAAAGAAAATGATGGCTCAACGATCAGCATCACCTTACCTAAAGCGAATACCGCCAAATGGTTTGCTGACGCCATTGATATTCCGCAAGAGGTCACCGTCATAGTGCTAGACGATGATTCATCCATTCACCAAGTCTGGGACAGTCGCTTAAACGACCACACTATCCAACATTTTTATTATGCAGATAAGTTTATTGAATATGTAAAATCAAAAAATGATAAGCACTCGATTTACCTAGTTGACTATGAATTGATCGGAAGCGAAGAAAATGGTATTGAACTCATTGAACAACACGGACTCATACAACAAAGTTACTTAGTCACCAGTCGTTACGAAGATGAAATGATTAGAACTCAATGTGAAAAATTGGGGTTGAAGATCGTGCCGAAGCCCTATTCAGTGCATATACCGATTTTAAGTACATAACCAGTTCAAGCTAATTTCACACAATTTTCATAGCTAAATTAAACATAAAAACTGACATTAAATACAACATTATGGCCAGTAATATTCATAAATCTTTCAACGAATTAATAGTTCTTACTGATTAGAAAAACTGCTGATAACCTCAGCAATATCAGCGATAGTAACACAATGCTTTAACGCCACAGCAGGGAAATCTATTTCATACTTAATCTCAACAGCGTGAATTAACTTAGTAAACAACATGGAATCGCCACCAATAGCATCGAAGCTGTCCAAAACACCAATATGCGTAATACATAAAACAGTTTCCCACATTTTCACTAACTCTTCCTCTAAATGATTACGTGGAGCCACGTGCAGCGATTGAGCTGGTATATTTTCAAGGAATTTTCGGTCCAACTTTCCGCTTAACGTTGTCGGTATTTTAGATTGCAAAATAAATATTGATGGGATCATATAGCTGGGTAATTTTTCTCGCATGAAATTTTTTAAATCGTCACTGGCTATATGTATATTTTTTTCAGTGACAACTAAAGCAATTAAACGCTGATTATCTTCAGAAAAATTATGTACAATCACCATGCTTTCTCTAACTGATGGATGTGTATTCAACATATTTTCAATACCGCTTAATTCAATCCTCACGCCATGTATTTTCACTTGGTTATCAACCCGACCAAGAAACTCTATATTCCCATCGTGAAGATATCGACCTAAATCACCAGTTTTATACAACCTTAATTCTTTATGGTCGATTTCATGAAGAATAAACCGCTGATTGGTAAGTTTAGGTAAATTTAGATAGCCTTTGGAAATGCCACTACCGGCGAGATATATTTCGCCCATTTCACCTGTGGCAACGGGTTGCAATTCTTTATTTAAAATATAGACTGTTGTATTCGAGAAGGGTTTACCAATTGGCACGGCTTGTTCATCCGTCAACACGACGTCACTCCTCCTATTTTCTTCATAATAAGTGCTATCAATAGTCGCCTCAGTTAAACCATATGAACTAATTAATTGAGTATGAGCACCGAGTAACTTTTTAAAATTACGATATTCACCCATAGACCAATTATCAGATCCACATATCATCAACCTCATAAAATCTAACTGCTTGTGATTTTTCGTCACATACTCAACAAGCCCTCTAACAATCGTTGGAACAAATTCTGCAATTGTAATAGATTCTTTATACATCAGTTCATACAACTGCTTAGGTTCAATCAGCACGTTTTTAGGACATAGCACGAGTGTTGAGCCAACACATAATGAACGAACAACATCACCAATAAACACATCAAAGGTGAAATTTGCCATCTGCAAATGAACATCTTTGCTAGTAAGATTATATTGTTGCTTCCAAGAATTAGTAATACTAATTAAGTTACCATGGGTGACCATCACACCTTTGGGTTTGCCCGTTGAACCAGAGGTATAAAGGATATAAGCAAGATGTTCTGAAGCAAGGTTTGCTTTGGTATATAACCCATCATTATTTTGCCAAACAGGTGAATCAATGTTAATGCAATCTAAACCATCAACAATATTACGCATTTTGCTGGCTTTAGCAGTTGTGGTGATCATATAGTTTGCTTTAGTGTCAGTCAATATATGAGCGATCCTCTGTGAAGGAAATTGACTATCAATTGGTGCGTAGACCGCGCCAATTTTCCATATAGCCAATATACTTAGCACCGTATAAATGGATTTCTCCATGCAGACTGTAACCGCATCTCCTCTGCCAACACCTTGTGAAATCAAATGGTTACAAAGTTTATCTGATTGCTGGCTTAATTCTTGGTAGGTCAAATAGCTATTATTAAATCTAACCGCGGGCTTGCCAGCTTCTCTGGCCATAACCTCATTAATTTGTTGAATGACTGAAATGAATGTGGTTTTTAATTCTGACGAAATAACGTGACTTAACATAGTATGCTTACCTTGGTATAGTGTTTCGCAATGTGCTATTGTCTCTAAGTAATCTAAGTAATTAATTTTGGAAGATTGGAAGAGAAGAATAGAAATAACTTCTTACTCTTATTATTTTAGCTTAAAATTATACTTTTACACTTACAAACTGAGCGGATTATAGCAAAACTCACAAAATATACACAATCAATACCCTTTTGGGTCAAAACATTTTGAAAAATTTGCTAATTAAAGCAAACTAACAATGACTTAACGTCATAGGGTGGATAAAAAAATGAGCACAGATACATCAAATGATGTGAAAGATTATCTTGAAAATATTGTTGCTTGCATGCCTTACAACGTTTATTGGTTAAATGAAGATGGTGAGTTACTAGGTGGCAATGAAAATCTTGCTAAGATGTTCGGCTTAAAATCGCGAAATGACTTAGTTGGCCTAACTTACTCTGAAATGGCCAATCTCGCAAATTGGACAGAAGGCCAAGGTGATGCATTTAGAAATGTAGAGCTAGAAGTTATGCGCAGCGGTATACCTAAGTATAATATAGAAGAGCCACCCATCAATGTTGACGGGGCTACCAAACATTATGTTTCCAGTAAAGTACCTTTAAGAAATTCTAAAAATGAAATAATGGGCATTGTCGGCATATCAGTCGATATGACAGAATTAAAAGAAACTGAAGCTGAGTTAAACATTGCTAAGGCAAAAGCTGAGCAAGCGAACCAGGCTAAATCTGCTTTTCTTGCTACCATGAGTCATGAACTGAGAACGCCGCTAAATGGTATTTTGGGAATGACACAGATCCTAAAAAGCGCGACCAATAGTGCAAACAACGAACAATACATTAGTGCTATTGAAGAATCAGGTAAACATCTTCTTGCATTGGTCAATGATATTATTGACTTCTCTAAATTAGAGGCAGGTAAAGTCGAGATTGAAAGTGCCCCCTTCTCGCTAGCCAAACTAATCAACGAGACCATTATTAGCATGCGTCACTTAGTCGACGACAAGCATATTGAAATGTCATTCTCATATGGTCGAAAAATTCCTGAAATCATATGGGGTGATAAATTACGTATACGACAAGTGCTCGTTAACCTTATTGGTAACGCGATTAAGTTCACTCAGCATGGTCACATACATGTGCTTGTTCGCAGTGATGACACAGCCAAATCAAAAGCTGGCTATTGCAATATTAAAATCACAGTTGAAGATACAGGCATAGGAATAGCCAAAGATAAACTAGAAGCTATTTTCGAGCGCTTTACTCAAGTAGAGTCCAATTATAACCGGCGTTTCAAAGGTGCCGGTTTAGGCTTAGCTATCAGTCAGAATCTCGTTGACTTAATGCATGGAAAAATTGGAGTAACTAGCCGTATTAATAAAGGCGCCAAATTTTGGTTCACTTTAGCTTGTAAAGTGGCTGATGAGAAAGCATTGTCAAAACAATATAAAACAGACTACTCTGAAGTATCTAGCGAACCTATACATGCAAATATTTTACTTGTTGAAGACAACCTAATGAATCAAAAAGTCGCTGAGCTAATACTGACTGATGTCGGTTGCACGATCGATATTGCTGGCACTGGCAAAGAGGCGATAAGATTTGTCAAAAAGCATAAATACGACCTTATATTCATGGATTTAAGTTTACCAGACACTGATGGCCTAGATGTGACAAGAGAGTTACTAAAGATAGAAAAAGGTCCTCACACGCCCATTATCGCCCTCACCGCCCACGTGCTCGATGAAGACAAACAAAATTGCTTAAACGCGGGCATGGATGATGTGATGACTAAACCTCTTATCAAAGAAGAGATTCAACATTTATTGCAACGTTGGATTATCGACGCTGATTAGGGTTTTATATGACTGATTTAAATCTACAATCTGTCGCTCGGATTGACAGTATTTCTCGTGATGATTTTCAAAACACCTTTGTTAAATCGAATACACCTGTTGTGATGCGATCGTTCAGTGAAAACTGGGCAGCCAAAGATAAATGGACTTATGATTATTTTAAGCAACATTGTGGTGATGTTGAAGTGCCACTCTATTCTGAAGCAATGGCAACGAGTGATGATAATTATCTGACGGCACAAGACAAAATGCGGTTTGGCGATTACTTGGATTTAATTCAACAAGGCCCCAGTAAAAAACGGATGTTCTTGTTTAATATTTTTGAGCATATGCCACAGCTTTGTGATGATTTTAGCTATCCTGACTTATCGAAGCGATTTTTAAACAAATATCCCTTTATGTTTTTTGGTGGTGAAACGTCTTATGTGGATGTGCACTATGATTTGGATTTATCGCACGTGTTTTTAACCCAGTTTACGGGTAAAAAGAAAATTATATTATTTGCACCTGAGTATTCACAGCATTTGTATCAACACCCATTAACCGTTTCTTGTAATGTTGATTTTCGTGATCCTGATTTTGAGCGCTACCCTTTGCTCAATCATGTGAAAGGTTATGAATGTACGTTAGAACATGGTGACACCCTCTTCATCCCCACTGGCTATTGGCATTACGTTTATTATGAAACCAGTGGCTTTTCATTGAGCTTGCGTTCACGGCCAGAACGCTTATCTCGTCGGCTGTACAGTTGGCTGAAAATCTTTAATCTTACGGTTGCTGACCGGACTATCGCGAAAATACTCGGTGCCCAAAAATGGTATGACAAGAAAGAAGTGATGGCACAGAAAACGGCTATTAAAATACTATTACGCGAGTCCCGCTAGGCTTAATCACGCTGACTTCACACATAACTCTGGGTTAACCCTTAATAAAAGGCTATTGAACATAGGGTACGCACGAATTGTAAAACCTGCTACAAGGACTATTATTACTGCTCCCATCACTATTTAGCATCGATAAGGAGTGTTGTCATGTTAATCGCTATTACTGTTTACTGTCTTGGAGCTATCGCTCTTGCTACATTCTTTTGTTGGCTTAAAGCACGCCGCAACCGTCCCGTTGATAATATATTTGATTTAATATGGTTTGAAGATGCTAAAGACCGCCATATGCTCCGTTAAATAAGCAACTTGAGAGATATCGCACAGTCAGCATGCACATTGTCCAATAGCTGTGATTCCATAACATTGCTATTATCCATCCATCGATTTACCCCCTAACGCCACGCGCCTGGCTAAGCATGGTTTTTTGAACCACGCGCCTTACATGGATGGACACTCACTACGGATGGTGTTTTTTATTCAAAACGGATGCTTTCAAGCATCCGTTTTTTTATGGATGTTTCCTTCTCACTTGATAGACGTTGTTGAATAAATCAACTTTTTAGCTCCGTCATCCCTCGACTTGATCGCGGGATCCAGTAACTCATTGATTTTTCTGGATCCCGCGATCAAGTCGAGGGACGACATGCTGTAAAATTGCATAGAAGTTGATTTATTCAACAACGCCTATTAAGTTCGAAGGAATAATACTTTAAATCGTTGCATGAACCCTGGGACCTTCTTAAATATCCACACACAATAAATTAGATTCATAATACCCACAATAAAAAACAACTGTGGGATGCTAAACCCTAATTTGAAAACTAACATGGCAAAACCAGAAGCAGCACCATGAATGATAATAAAATAGGTGATAACTTGATGCTCTTTAAATTGTGTGTAATGATCCTTTCAGAATTAATCAAAATAGACACCTAAATAATCAAGGATTCACATAGTGTTTTCAGTTAGACCTGTGGCCTCAACAGATGAAATTCAAGAAACTGCAATTAAGTGGGCCACTAATGAAGGTTGGAATCCCGGCTTAAATGATGCCGCTTGTTTCTACCAAGTGAACCCAAATGGCATCTATCTTGGACTGCTTGATAATGATCCAATTTCTTCCATCTCAATCATAAGTTATGATGATACTTTCGCATTTCTAGGGCTTTATATTGTCAATCCAGAGTACCAAGGCCAAGGCTATGGCCTTAAGACTTGGCAAGCAGCCATAAGCCAATGTCATTCGGCAACAATTGCCTTAGATGCAGTACTTGAACAAAAAAACACATATGAAAATTCTGGTTTCAAATTTTCAAATCTCAATATACGCCATCATACAAAAGCACAATTTTACACTCCAAGTACTAACACACACCATTACAAAGCCAGTGATTTCTCAAGCGTATACCAGTACGATAGTAATTTTTTTCATGCGCCCAGGGAAAACTTCCTCAGTTACTGGTTAGCCCAAAGTACAGCAACGGTGATTTTAGCCAAAAATGGAAGCCAATTAATAGGTTATGGTGTCATTCGAGCATGCCTTGAAGGCTATAAAATTGGTCCGTTATTCGCTGATAATCCACTAGCAGCAGAAAACATCTTCACCTCATTGGTGAACACTGTCGATGAAAGCAGTAGCATATATATTGATGTCCCAGAAAATAATTCTGAAGCTTTAGGCTTAGTTGACACTTTTAGTATGACACCAATATTTGAAACGGCCAGGATGTATAAAGGCGCTACGCCTAAAATTGGTCTAGATAAAGTTTATGGTATAACGTCGCTAGAATTGGGGTAAACTTTTTTGAAAATATTTCAATCCCATCATCCTTCCGCTTATGAAGATTGATCAACAGGCTACGCCAGCATTATATTACCCCCCCTCATCCATCGCTTCACGGCACCCTCTTCCCTTCGGGGCGAAGGAATAATATTTTAAACCGTTGCATGAACTCTGGGACCTTCTTAAATATCCACACACAATAAATTAGATTCATAATGCCCACAATAAAAAACAACTGTGGGATGCTAAACCCTAATTTGAAAACTAACATGGCAAAACCAGAGGCTAGCACCATATAAATGGCATTGAAAATATTATTGGCGGCAATAATACGTGAGCGATATTTTTCATGCGTTTTGTGTTGGATGTAGGCATACATCGGCACGGTGAAAATACCGGCGCAGATTGTCATGCCTAACAAACACATCATGACAAACCATGAGCGAGGCTCTGATAAAAACTGCCCTATTCCAATTAGTGCGCCATGATGTTCGCCGGGTGAAACGAAATACCAAATGCACACAAACAGGGTGATACCGAAGGCACCTAAAGGGACTAGGCCTAATTCAATACGGTGTTTCGACAAACGTTCACAAAGCATAGACCCTATGCCAACACCGATAGAAAACAACGACAATATAAGCACGTTAACGCTATCGTTGCCGCCAATATAATCTTTCGTGTAAGCAGCTATTTGTGTGAGAAACAACACACCATAAAACCAAAACCAGGATAAGGCAATCACACACCAAAACACACTGCGGTCTTTCGCTGCATATTTCATTAAATCCCAAGTACCTGTGAATATATTCCAGTTGAGTTTCATATCAGGATCATCACGGCGTGTTTTAGGAATAAACCAACAACTAGCAAAGCCACATAAAGCAACGGCTATCATGGCACCAGAGGCATACACTTTACCCGCTGGATCGATCATGATTAACAAACCACCGGCAATCGTACCCACTAAGATGGCAACAAACGTTCCCATTTCAACTAAAGCATTGCCACCTATTAGTTCTTTTTCAGCAAGTGCTTGCGGTAAAATGCTGTATTTCACCGGCCCAAAGGCAGTTGCCTGCAAACCTAAAAAGAACAAGGTGACACAAAGCAATACCAAGTTATCGGTACACACACCGACTGAAGCAATAATCGCTATTCCAATTTCCCAAGCTTTTAAATAGCGAATCAAATGTGACTTTTCATATTTATCGGCCAACTGCCCGGCGAAAGCTGAAAATAAAAAATAAGGAAAAATAAATAATGCGGCAAACAAGTTCGGCAGAATTTTCACTTGCGCGGGCGACAATCCTAGCTGCACGGATTTAAACACCACCAACACAACTAACGTATTACGAAAAATATTATCGTTAAAGCCGCCAAAAAATTGCGTCCAAAACAAGGGGGCAAACCGACGTTGCTTCAGTAGTTGGAACTGATTAGTGGTAATTGTATCTTGGTCTTTCATCTTAGTCTCCCTCTCTGAAACCTCACATTATACACATATGATCATTTTAACTGACAATACTGCTAGTTAAGATGAAGAATCTTAGCACTCAAGCCTATCATCGACTAAACTGAAAGTTACTAATAACGGAAAAACATAAAAATGACCGAAATTACACGCATTCAAGGCAACTATGAGCAACACAATCTTTGGCGTTTAGACGCGACTGCTAGCAATGCTTGTGTCAATATTTGTTTGGTTGCAATGGCTGAACTTCTGGGTAAGCGATGGGGAGAAAATCAGCCTATCCATCAACTAACACTTGATGCCTGGTTGCAGTTAGGCAGTCGATTTCATCAAGCAAGTGGTTATGGTGTTTTTCAACAACGTGGAATTGCTGGAATAGCACCTAATGCGGAGTCTAACATTTCTATATTAGAGACAACCCTTAAAGGAATAGATTATGGAACAGGACAGCTTGATCAATATAATCAATCTAATATTAACATAAAAAAAAAACGATTCTTTGGCATTGAGACTAACGATCAAGAAGTGATTAATACAAACTTCCGGCGTGGCATGATTTTTGGTTGCAATGGCCATGCCACATTGCTCTCCTGGGCTAAACAAGGGAATAACAAACATTTTGTTTACTTCAACAGCCGACATGAAAATGACAGAATAAAATTTGGCAATGCACATGCTGTGATTGTGCCTGCGACACTAGAAGGGAAAAAACATTTGTTCGAGAACGAATTATTTGGAAGAGACTCTCGTTTTTGGAACTTATGGGGACAGTATTACAATGATCGGAATGGACGCACGGCGAGTAGCAGTAACATGCTTGCCTACGCTACATTAGAATACTAGCCTAAAATTAATCACCCTTGATGAATAACCCGCTGAGGAAATGGAATATCAAGTGATTGCTCAGCAAAAATAATTTTAATGTGACTTTGCACTTGCGTACGGCAATCGAGGATATCAGGGCGGTTGCACCAGACACGTAAGGTTGTACTGATGGATGAATCATCAAACTCATTCACCAACACAACAGGTTCAGGATCCGCTAAACATAAATCACTGTCTTTTGCAGCTTGTAATAGCGCTTTAGTGATTTGGTTTAAATCGGCATCGTAAGCTACTCCAACATCAATATCAAAACGGCGCGTATCATATTTTGTTAAATTCACCACCACTGATTTAATGATACTTTCGTTGGGGACGCGTACGAATTTGTTGTCAAAGGTTTTGAGTTTTACTGACATTAGGTCAATAGATAAAACAGTACCGGTCACACTATTAACGGTAATTGCATCACCGATTCGGAACGAACGCTCGACAAACAAAAATAATCCGCTGACAATATTGCTGATTGAGGATTGAGAAGCATAAGTGATAGCGATGCTAAATATACCCGCTGTTGCTAATAATGCTGAAATTTTAAAGCCTATTTGCTGTAAACCCGCCATTAAAAACATAAAGAAGATTAAGAAAAACACGGTGCGACGCAAAAACTGTAATTGATTAACATGCACACGTTTGTTTAATAGCTTCTTTAATACATGTGAAGCAAACTTAGCTAGTATCCAGCCGGCTATTAGATATAACGCGGCATAAATATAATTATGCAAGTGATCTTGGGTGAAACTTGTTAACAGTTGATTAAAATTCATATTCATACATCGTCCTTAAAACCATTTTCGCCATTTAAATATGACTAGCATTGTTAACACAATAGCTGACATACAGCCTAATGTACCATAATAACCGAGTTGCAAATCCAGTGTTGGCATGTATTTAAAGTTCATACCAAATATGCCTGTAATTAAATTTAAAGGTAAAAATATCACCGACACAATAGCCAGTACTTTCATAATTTGATTCGTTCTGTTGCTTATCAAAGAGGAATAAATTTGTATCAACGAATCTAACTCTTGATTCAATTTTTCAAATGCTCTCAAAGAACGATGCGCATGGTCAATCAAGTCGCTAAAACGTACCGACAATAGTTCATTCTCATTTAACTCTAAGCAGGATTGTTGCCATTCAACAATGACATCTTCTTGATCTTCTCCCATCATATGGAAATCACGCATTTGACTTTTGTAGGCTAAAAAGTCGGCTGACCGCTTGAAAAACTGCTGTTCTTTTAGCATCCGTTGCTGCCAACTGGCATTTTGTCGGCTCAGCTCTTTACGAACACTGCTGCCAGCTTCAATTAATTCATTCACTAGCAAGATAGCAAGGATATCGGCTGTAAAATTCATAAGCTTTTTTCGCTTCTGCATTTGCGCAACAATTCTGTCTCGCAATTTATCGGGATAATTAATGCTCAACACATAATTTTTTCCAATAATAAAATAACAGGCTGTCACCATCAAATTGGCATCTAATGATTGAATAATCAAGGTATCATAATTTTCTGTACTGTCGTAAAAACTAGAATGATGAGGAGATTGTAAGTCTTGCTGATGGCGCTCATAAAGTGCCGTGCCACAGGTGTTTTTTAAAAACTCAATAATATTCTCTGGCTCATCTGCACCTGCATTAAACCAAACAATACCTGCATTTGGCATAACCAGGTCTTGCGATTCACTGAACTTCTCTTTGGAATAATATGCTTGCATCAACCTACCCATTTTCTTGCGTTTCGAAACATCCGTAATGTTGGCGCATCTTCTTGCCAATCCGCGGGATGCCATGAATTAGTCACCGCTCTAAACGTTCGCTCGGGATGCGGCATCATAATAGTAACACGGCCATCTGGTGTTGTTAAACTGGTGATTCCCTCAGCACTGCCGTTGGGATTAAAAGGATAACGTTCCGTTACATCACCTTGATTATTTAAATAGCGTAATGTGACTAAATCATTCGGCACCGCTTGCTCAAATTTCACCCGTCCTTCTCCATGCGCGACGACCATAGGGAATTGTGAACCTTCCATGCCTTGGAAAAATATTGAGGATGACTGTTCAACTTGCACCATACAAACGCGCGCTTCGAACTGTTCGGATTGATTGCGCAAAAACTGTGGCCAGGCCTCACTGCCAGGGATAATGCTTGTCAGTTGCGATAACATTTGGCAACCATTACACACACCCAATGCAAAACTGTCTTGACGAGAAAAGAACTCAGCAAACATGTCACGCGCTTGATTATGGAATAAAATAGAATTCGCCCAGCCTGAACCGGCACCTAAGACATCGCCGTAGGAAAACCCACCGCAAGCGACTAAGCCTTTAAACTCCGCTAAATCGATACGCTGTTCTAAAATATCACTCATATGTACATCGATAGCGGTGAAGCCAGCGCGATCAAATGCTGCCGCCATTTCGACTTGGCCGTTGACACCTTGCTCACGCAAAATAGCCATTTTTGGCTTAACTGCAGTGTTAACATAAGGTGCAGTGATATCTTCATTATGATCAAAGCTTAGTTTCGCAAATAAACCGTTATTGGGCTGTTGAATATTATCAAAGGCTTGTTCGGCACAAATAGGATTATCGCGCAATGCTTGCATACGATAGCTAGTTTCTGACCACCAACTTTGCAATTGTTGACGTGATTCTGAATAAACCAATTCATCGCAATGATAAATATCAACTGTGTCATTTTGATTGAGCTGACCAATGATTTGGTGCGCCACATCATGCTGCTGTAGCAATGCTGCAACCGCTTCATGCTCAGATTTTTTAATTTGAATCACAGCGCCGAGTTCTTCAGCAAATAAAGCTGCCGTTAAATCATCAGCATCGATTTCTAAGCTCACGCCACAATGTCCGGCGAACGCCATTTCGGTTACGCTGGCTAACAAACCGCCATCCGAGCGATCATGGTAGGCCAGTAACAAATCGTCTTGGTGTAATGCTTGCATCGCATTAAAGAAATTTTGCAGTAAGGATGGGCTAGCGCAGTCCGGTGTTTCATCACCCGTGCTGTTATAAACTTCGGATAGAATAGAACAACCTAAACGGTGTTTCCCTTCCCCTAGGTCTAACAAGAGTAAGACACTATCCACATCGGTATTTAATTCAGGGGTTAGGGTTTTACGCACATCGGCCACAGGTGCGAATGCAGAAATAATGAGTGACAACGGTGAGGTCACGGATTTTTCTTCGCCCTTCTCTTGCCAAACCGTGCGCATCGACATTGAATCTTTGCCCACAGGAATGGTGATATCCAAATCGGGACATAATTCCATGCCGACAGCTTTCACGGCTTCGTATAATTTAACTTCTTCACCGGGCTGGCCGGCAGCGGCCATCCAATTGGCGGATAATTTAATGTCGCTTAATTTGGCAATATTAGCAGCTGCAATGTTCGTAATGGCTTCAGCAACGGCCATACGAGCCGCTGCAGGTGAATTTAATACCGCCATGGGTGTGCGTTCACCCATCGCCATGGCTTCACCATGGTAGCCATTGAAGCTATTGGTGGTGACGGCGACATCACTCACAGGAATCTGCCAAGGTCCGACCATTTGATCACGATTAACCATGCCGCTAATGGATCGGTCGCCAATGGTAATTAAAAAGCTTTTATCCGCAACGGTTGGATGCTGCAGCACGCGCTTGATGGCATCAGCCAATTCAAATGTCGCATTCAATGCTGTCGGCTTTGCTGCAAGGGTTTTATCTTCACGATGCATTTTTGGCGCTTTGCCAAACAAGACATCCATCGGTAAATCAATCGGGTTATTGTTAAAGTGTTCATCGTGCAAGGCGAGTAGTTGCTCAGTTTTGGCCTCACCGACAACAGCATAAATAGCGCGTTCACGCTCAGCAATTGTTTTAAATTGCTCAAGCTGGTTTTGATTAATGGCAATAACATACCGCTCTTGCGATTCATTACACCAAATTTCCATCGGTGACATGTGTGATTCATCATTAGGAATGCTTCGCAACTCAAACTTACCGCCACGTTCACAGTCGTGAATAATCTCGGGCACGGCATTGGATAAGCCACCGGCACCGACATCATGAATAGACACAATCGGATTGTTTTCACCTAAAGCCCAACATGCATCAATGACTTCTTGGCAGCGACGTTCCATTTCAGGGTTATGACGTTGAACTGAGGCAAAATCTAACTCACTATCGCCCTCGCCACTCGCGACCGATGAAGCCGCTCCGCCACCCATGCCAATCAACATAGCAGGGCCACCTAATACAATAATATACGCACCTTCAGGAATGGCATGCTTATCGACATGCTGCGCACGGATATTACCCATACCACCGGCAATCATAATCGGTTTGTGGTAACCACGCACTTGGCCATCAACCATTTGCTCATAGGTTCTGAAATAACCGCATAAATTCGGGCGGCCAAATTCATTGTTAAACGCTGCAGCGCCAATGGGGCCTTCCAACATAATCGTTTGCGCTGAGACAATGCGTTCGGGCTTGCCATAATCAATTTCCCATGGCTGTGGTAAATCGGTTAAACGCAAATTCGAGACACTAAAGCCACATAAGCCTGCTTTTGGTTTTGCACCACGACCCGTCGCACCTTCATCACGAATTTCACCGCCCGATCCTGTCGCAGCGCCTGATAATGGCGCGATGGCGGTGGGATGATTATGCGTTTCGACTTTAATCATAATATCGATATCTTCATCGACATAACCGTATTGATGATTATTCACTTCAGGGAAAAAACGTTTACCTGTGTAACCTTGAATGACCGCTGAATTATCGGAATAAGCCGACAATACGCCTTCACTATGGTTGGCATAAGTATTTTTAATCATGCCAAATAAAGAATAAGGTTGGTCTTTACCATCAAGTGTCCATGAAGCACCGAATATTTTATGACGGCAATGCTCAGAGTTGGCTTGCGCGAACATCATCAATTCAATATCGTTGGGGTTACGTTTTAATTGGGTAAAGCGTTCAAGCAAATAATCGATTTCATCATCACTAAGCGCTAACCCCATGCTTTGATTAGCATCAACTAAGGCTTGTCGACCCTGCTGGATGACATCAATCGATTGCATCGGCTGTGGTTCAGCGTGTTGAAACAATGCAGCGGCATCCGCCATAGAAGTGAATACAACTTCAACCATGCGGTCATGAATAATTGGCTTAACTAGTTTCAGCTCATCATCAGACAATGCCGATGGTGCCTGCACATAAAAAGCCATGCCACGCTCAACGCGACGCACTTGCGTTAAACCTGAAATATGTAAAATGTCCGTGGCTTTAGAAGACCAAGGTGAAATCGTACCGGGTCGTGGTGTCACTAATAAGAACTGCCCGTCAATATCGGCATTAGTTTGCGCTTTGAGTATGCTATTCAACTGTTGAACTTCCGCATCTGCTAAACGTTCAGCAATATCCACAAAATATTGATATCGCACATCTAGAGCTTGCACACTTGGCACGACGGCTTGAATATCGGTTAATAATTTTTGCAATCGAAAATCAGAAAAAGCCGGAGCACCTTTGAGCTGTAACATTAATACCTCTTCGTTATCTTATGTCTGTATTCTTAAACACGCGTTCGTTAAATTCACCTTCTGTCCTGCCCACAACAACAGCAACCGCGGCATCACCCGATACATTCACGGCAGTACGCACCATATCAAGCAAGCGGTCTACACCGATAATTAACGCAATACCTTCAGCCGGAATTCCGACTTGTCGCAGCACCATCATCAAGGTAATTAAACCAACACCGGGGACGCCAGCTGTTCCAATTGACGCTAACGTTGCCATGGCTATCACCATTAAGTATCCGGCAATGCTGATGTCGACGTGATACACGTTAGCGATAAATACTGTCGCCACACCTTGCATAATGGCGGTGCCGTCCATATTGATGGTTGCACCCAGCGGAATCACAAATGATGCTACCGTATTTTTTACGCCGAGTTTTTTCTCAACCGTGCCTAAGGTTACCGGCAAGGTTGCATTACTGCTCGAGGTGCTAAACGCAAACAACATCAATGAAAGCATTTTCTTGAAAAAAACCAATGGGTTTAAACGTGCAAACACTTTGATCAATAATGAATAGGTCACAGCCCAGTGCACAAACAGGACTAATAATACGGTGACAAAATACAGGCCCATTTCTTTAATCAGGCCAAAGCTTGATTTTGCAAACAACCCAGCCATAAGTGCAAACACACCATAAGGCGCCAATTTAATTACCATCGTGATCATATGCATAATCACCACGTTAAAATCATTGAAGAATTCAGCGATTTTTTCGCCAGACTTACCTGATTTAATAATCGCGATACCAAGCAAAATAGCAAAGATAATGACTTGAATCATTTTGCCATCAACAAACGCTGAAAAAGGGTTAGATGGCACAAGGTCAATCAAGGTTTCTTTTAAGGATGGCGCTTTGGGTACAATATGTTGCGCAACGGACATATCATAATCACCATGACCGACACCGATGAGATTAGCAATAATTAACGCTAAGCTGATCGCCACTGCCGTTGTCATAATATACAAAACAAATGTTTTAGCACCCATGCGGCCTAGCTGGCGTAAATTTTTTAAATTCGTCACACCACAAATCAGTGACACAAACACAATCGGCACCACTAGCATTTTCATCGCGACGATAAACCACTTGCCCACCACATCCAACATACCATCGACAATATAGGCATCGGTAAAATCAGACTGAAGCAAATGACGCAGCAATAAACCCGCGCCGATACCCGTAACCAAACCGGCAAGAATTTGCCAAGTCAGCTTCATCGATACAGGGTGTTTTTTAGCGGTGGATTTAGGCATCTTTGACCTCGATTTGAATGTGCTATACTAACAAAAATCGCATTTTCAGGAAAGCTGAATATGTCATAAATTTCTTTATTTCAGGCCCTAATGGGGCTGATAAAACGACAGCGACGCTGACATGAAATTTGAAACGGCACTACAAACCTATCACACCATCCTCGCTAACGGCCCGTTAGGGACCCGATTAAAATACGACCATGGCTATGAAGCGTCATTTAACGTAATGAGTGAAGACAAAGGCAAGCAGATACTGATGAAGCTTTATCAAGATGATATCGCCATCGCTCAGATGCACAGCTTACCCATCATTCTAAACGCTGCCACTTTTAGGGCTAGCAAACATCATTTGCAACATGCAGGCTTAGATGAAAAGGATGATTTAAGAACAATTAATACCAACTGTGTTAATTTCATCAAAACCATACGCAATAGCTACTCAAACCTATCTACCCCCATATTTATAGGTGCGCCATTAGGCCCCATGAACGATGCCTACAGTGCTGATGTAATCCCCAGCATAGCGGATGCTCAACGTTATCATGCCGAGCAAATTGATATTTTACGTGAACTAAAAGTCGACTTCGTTAACGCCGTAACACACCCTAGCCTAGATGAAGCGTTAGGCATTTCACTAGCTGCTGCAAGTGCAAACGTAGATTACACCATAGGATTTATTTTAAATAATAAAGGAACACTGCTTGACGGCAATACGCTTGAGCATGCTATTCAAACTATTGACTCACAGACGACGAACAACCAACCACTTGGCTACCTCATCACGTGTACACATGCATCCGTGATCGAAAAGCTAATGCATTCAGCAAGTAAATACGAGCGATTAATCGGTATAGTACTTAACGGTTCAAATCTAACCATGCAAGCATTAGCCGCAATGGATAAACCAGCCTGTGACACACCTGAAATATTTTCCAGTGAATTGTTAGCATTGAAACAATCACTCAATTTAACCATCATTGCTGGATGTTGTGGAACGACGACTAAACATTTAGAGGCAATAGCAGCTAAAACATAAAGGTAGCTAAATTAATGAAAACTAAAGCCGCATTAATCGCCACTGGCGATGAAATTACTGACGGTGATGTACAAAACACCACAGGGCCTGCGATTGCACGGGAATTAGTCGAGCATGGATTGCAGATTACTGAGCATCGTATGGTGCCAGATGATGAAGCTGCGATTCAGCATACGATTGAAGCTTTACTAGCGAATAATGATTATTTATTTATCACGGGTGGACTCGGCCCGACGTCTGATGATCGAACACGCTTTGCCTTAGCTAAGGCGTTAAAAAAAGAATTAATGTTTGATGAAAGCAATTGGGATGCCATTGTTGAACGACTCACTTCTTTTAATCTGGCGATTCCCGAAGGCAATCGCCAACAAGCATTATTTCCTGAAGGCGCAACAGTATTAACTAACATCCATGGCACAGCAGCTGGTTGTCACGTCGAACACAATGGCAAACATATTTTTATGTTGCCTGGTCCACCACATGAATGCCTGCCTATGTTTCACGAATATATCATTCCACAGCTGCCTTTAGGTCAACAGCATAAACTGCATTGGATGCTAATGGGCGTGGGTGAAGGTGATGTGGCCGAAAGAATGGATAAAGCCTTGGCGGATATGCCCTGCCGAACAGGCTATCGTGCGGCTTATCCGTATTTAGAATGCAAAGTCTGGGCGGATGATGATGCCACATTAAAGCAATGCGCCAACATTATTGAACCGTTATTACAGCCTAATATTGTTAATAAAGAACATCTGATGGCCTCTGAACAACTCAAACAACAGTTATTGGCATCAGATAAAACACTGAATATTTATGATGCGGCAACTGGTGGTTTACTTAAAGCTACCCTGCTGTCACCGAAGACCAAGCATTGCTTAAATTTCTCTAGCCAAGCTACCGATATCAATATAACAGGACTAGATGCTTATTGGTTACAAGAAGATATCGGTTCACAAACTTCTGTCACCATTGAAATCAATGGGGAATTAACAGTGAAAGAAATGATTTATCGTGGTAAACATAATCGTGATTTTGTTGTGGAATGGGGTTGCTGGCAGATATTGCAGCAGATGTTTTAAGTGATACTGCAGGGGGATAAAAGATTGAGTGGCACGACAAGCCGCTCGAATTTTTATCCACCCTACTTTTCATCCATTCAGTTAGGCCATATGCCAACCATGTGAAGCGATCATTGATTGTCCTGTTAGTGCATTGGTTTCAAAGTTTGCAAAAAACAAAATGGCATCGGCAATATCTTTTTCAGTAGTAAACTCACCATCGACCGTATTACCTAGCATGACATTTTTTATTACGTCTTCTTCACTAATACCTAATGCTTGCGCTTGTTCAGGAATTTGTTTTTTCACTAAAGGTGTTAATACAAAACCAGGTGCAACCAAGTTACAACGAATGTTATGCTCTGCACCTTCTTTAGCAATGGCTCTATTCATACCACGTAAGGCATGCTTAGCGGTTACATAAGCTGCTTTATTTTTTGATGCTTCATATGAATGAACTGAACCGACCAATACAATTGATCCACCCGTACCCTGCTTAATCATATGGCGCATACCTTCTCGAGCAACTAAGAAACTACCATTCAGGTGAATATCAATCATTTGTTGCCATTTGGTATAATCAAAATTCACAAATTCACAGATTGTTTGAATGCCAGCGTTACTGATCACCATGTCGATATGACCGAAAGTATCACTTGCTGTTTCAAATGCTGCAATCACCTCATCCTCATTGGTGACATCCATTTTTACTGCTATGGTTTTCATGCTTGTTTCAGCTTCAATATCTGCTGCAGCTTGTTGTGCATTGGCTAAATTAATGTCGGCAATCACTACATGAATCGACTGCTTGGCGAATTCCAATGCGGTTGCTTTACCAATACCACTGGCTGAACCAGTAATAATAGCGACTTTATTTTGCTTACTCATTTTAACACTCCTTCGCGTTTTGCTTTAAAAAATTGTTTTAATAGACTCGAACACTCATGTTCTAAAATGCCACCTTGACATTGCACGCGGTGGTTGAGCTTGTCTGATAAATTACTTTCGAACACAGTGGCTGCTGATGATTTTGGATCATAGGCTCCAAAGTAACAATGATTAATTCGCGCATGGATCATGGCGCCGGCACACATCGCACATGGCTCTAATGTGACGTATAAGTCACAGTCCACTAAACGGTAATTATCCAATTGTTTTGCGGCTCCTCGTATAGCTATAATTTCCGCATGCGCGGTTGGGTCAACACCTGAAATCAGCTGGTTATACCCTTCGCCAATAATGTCATCATTCAACACCACAACAGCTCCCACGGGCACTTCACCACAAACTTCTGCTTGTTTAGCTAGCTCTAATGCACGTTGTAAGAATTGCTGTTGCATTATTCCCACTCAATCGTAGCAGGTGGCTTGCCTGAAATATCATAAGTCACACGAGAAATGCCGCGTACTTCGTTGATAATACGGTTCGAGACTTTGCCTAAAAAATCATACGGCAAATGCGCCCAGTGTGCTGTCATGAAATCGATGGTTTCGACTGCACGCAAGGCAATCACATATTCATACTGACGGGCATCACCAACAACACCTACTGATTTAACCGGTAAAAATACGGCGAAGGCTTGTGAGGTTTTATCGTATAAATCGGCATTATGTAGTTCTTCGATAAAGATATAATCGGCCTGACGTAAAATATCAGCATATTCTTTCTTCACTTCACCTAGAATCCGCACGCCTAAACCAGGGCCTGGGAAAGGGTGACGATAGACCATACTTTCAGGCAAGCCTAATGCCACACCGATTCTACGCACTTCATCTTTAAATAATTCACGCAGCGGTTCGACGAGTTGTAATTTCATATGCTCAGGTAAGCCGCCAACATTGTGATGAGATTTAATCACTTTAGCTTTACCGGTTTTACTGCCAGCCGATTCAATCACATCTGGGTAAATCGTGCCTTGCGCTAGCCATTTAGCATCTTTTATTTTTGATGATTCTTCATCAAAAATAGCGATGAATTCAGCGCCAATAATTTTGCGTTTTTTCTCAGGATCACTTTCACCTTTCAGCTTATCTAAAAATCGCTGTTCGGCATCGACGCGGATGACTTTAACACCCATGTTATCAGCGAACATCTTCATCACTTGATCGCCTTCATGAAGGCGCAACAAACCCGTATCCACAAACACGCAAGTTAGTTGCTTACCGATGGCTTTATGCAACAAAGCGGCCACAACGGATGAATCCACACCACCCGACAAACCTAAAATCACATGCTCATCACCCACTTTTGTTTTCACTTGGGCGATGGCATCATCAATAATATTGCTCGCAGTCCATAATGATTCACAACCGCAAATATCATGCACAAAGCGAGACAGGATGGCTTGGCCTTGTTTGGTATGCGTGACTTCAGGGTGAAATTGCAACGCATAGAAACGTTTTTCTTCGTGGCTCATGGCAGCAACGGGAGCATTATCGCTGGCAGCAATAACATTAAACCCTTCAGGAATTTGTGTGACTTTATCACCGTGACTCATCCAGACTTCTAAATACGCATGGTCAAAGCCATCTTGCATATCGCCGATGTCTTTTAATAATGCGGAGTCACCCACGACTTTCACTTGTGCGTAACCAAATTCTTTATGTTCAGATGATTCAACCGCCCCGCCCATTTGTGCTGCCATGGTTTGCATGCCGTAGCAAATGCCTAATACAGGTACGCCGAGTTCAAACACCACATCTTTAGCACGAGGCGTTTCATTGGACGTAACCGTTTCGGGTCCACCCGATAAGATAATACCCGTAGCGTTATAAGCCTTAATCGCTTCGGCATCGATGTCCCAAGGATAAATTTCAGAGTACACACCGGCTTCGCGAACGCGTCTAGCAATGAGTTGAGTGTATTGAGAACCGAAGTCTAGGATTAGGATTTTTTGAGAATGGATGTTGTTCATTTGAGTATTCCAGTTGGTTTCTTGAAAATTAAAATAAGCCATCAACTTGGTGTCCGCTAGTACTATTATATTTTTTTCAAACTCTGCGCTACAGGGATGAAGCGCAGCGTGTTTGAGAAAAACATAATGGCACTCTGGTGCTAAGCAAGTTGATTCACCATCTGATGTTTCAGTTCTTTTCTTGGTGGATATGTCCGCACTTCGTGCGAACTTTTATCCACCCTACTTTAAAATTAATTAATCGACGCGGTAATTCGGCGCTTCTTTTGTGATCGCTACATCATGCACATGGCTTTCACGCATGCCTGCTCCGGTAATTTGCACAAATTCAGCTTGCGTGCGCAATGCTTCAATATCAGCGCTGCCCGTGTAGCCCATGCCTGATCGCAAGCCACCCATTAATTGATGCACAATACCTAACATCGAACCTTTATAAGGCACTCGACCTTCGATACCTTCGGGGACTAATTTTTCAGTGCCTTCTGATGCGTCTTGGAAATAGCGATCGCTTGAGCCTTTTGCCATAGCGCCTAAAGAGCCCATGCCACGATAAGATTTATATGAACGGCCTTTATATAATTCAACTTCGCCTGGTGCTTCTTCGGTGCCACCGAACATGCTACCGATCATCACCGTATGTGCGCCTGCAGCTAAGGCTTTAACAACATCACCAGAAAAGCGAATACCGCCATCAGCAATTAATGGCACACCCGTTTTTGCTAAAGCTTTAGCGACATTTGAAATGGCTGTAATTTGCGGCACACCTACACCGGCGACAATACGTGTGGTGCAAATTGAACCCGGGCCAATCCCCACTTTAACGGCATCTGCACCGGCTTTCATTAATGCTGTTGCGGCATCACCTGTGGCGATATTACCAGCGATAACTTGCACACGAGGAAAATTATCTTTCACCCATTTAACTTGCTCAATCACACCTTGTGAATGACCGTGGGCGGTATCGACCACAATCACATCGACATAACGTTCATCTAACGCTTGTGCACGTTCCCGACTTTGCTTATCCGTACCAATCGCTGCACCGACGCGCAATTGTTCATGGCTGTCTTTGCTGGCAGTGGGCTTGTCTTTTGCTTTACGAATGTCGGTCGCGGTAATCATACCTTTCAAGCGAAAATCATTATCAACGACTAATACTTTTTCAATGCGATGTTGCTGCATTAAGGCAGTCACTTCTTCGCGAGGCGCACCTTTTTTCACCGTCACCAGTCGCGCTTTCGGCGTCATCACCTCGGCAACTTTTTTATTCATATCCGTTTCGAATAACACATCACGGCTAGTCACGATACCGACCAAGTCATCACCATCGACTACGGGCATGCCAGATATATGATTGGCTTTCGTTAACGCACGTAATTCACCAATGGTAATACCCGGCGCAACGGTTAATGGATTTTTCACCACACCACTCTCGTACTTTTTGACTTTGCGTACTTCATCCGCTTGCTGTTCGACTGACATATTCTTATGAATAATACCGATGCCGCCTTCCTGCGCTAATGCAATCGCTAAACGCGCTTCTGTCACGGTATCCATGGCAGCAGCCACTAAAGGAATATTCAGGCGAATATCACGAGTAAATTGTGTTGATAAATTGACGTCTTTTGGCAAAACAGAAGATTTGGCAGGCACAAGTAAGACATCGTCGAAGGTAAGAGCTTGTTGAATAATGTTCAATGGGGGCCTCGCAAGATTGTTGTATCTTGCCGGCGTATTATACGGATTTGACTACATTTTGTCAGCCTTTTTTCTATGATATGATACACAAATGTCATCAAAACCCGATATCTTTACTGTCTCCCGTTTAAACCAAGAGGTTCGTGCCTTAATTGAAACGGGCTTGGGCAGTATTTGGGTGGAAGCAGAAATCTCTAACCTCGCCATGCCGGCCTCTGGGCACTGGTATTTTTCGTTGAAAGATTCACGTGCACAAGTGCGCTGTGCAATGTTTCGTGGTAATAATTCACGTTTGAGTTTTAAACCCAAAGATGGCGACCAAGTATTAGTGAAAGCACGCGTTAGCATTTATGAACCGCGTGGTGATTACCAATTGATTGCTGAGCAAATGGAGCCCGCCGGCGATGGTGCATTGCGTCGTGCGTTCGAACAGCTGAAGAAGAAACTCCAAACCGAAGGTTTGTTTGCTGAAGAGCATAAACAAGAATTTCCCGAATTGCCAAGCTGTGTGGGTGTCGTCACATCAAGCACTGGTGCTGCTATTCATGATATTTTAACCGTATTAAAACGCCGCTTCCCTGCTATTCCTGTCATCATCTATCCCTGCATGGTCCAAGGCGATCCGGCAGCAGGTAATATTGCCTCGATGATTGAACTGGCTAATGAACGACAAGAATGTGATGTATTAATTGTCGCACGTGGTGGTGGCTCACTTGAAGATTTGTGGTCATTTAATGAAGAAGTGGTTGCTCGTGCCATTTTTGACAGTGAAATCCCAATTGTTTCAGGTGTTGGTCATGAAGTGGATGTCACCATTGCCGATTTTGTTGCCGATCATCGAGCTCCGACACCATCTGCTGCTGCAGAATTTGTAAGCCCCGATATTAGTGAATGGCGAAATTATCTTGTTAGCATGCAAGAAGATTTAGTCGGTTCAATCCAACAATTATTGCAAACCAAGCTGCAACAAATAAAATTATTACAATCACGCCTCCAACGCCCCGATCATCGTTTGCAACAACACATGCAACGCTTGGATTTTTTAACATCAACACTGATTAAAACCACGCTGAATAAAATAAAAAATAACAGACAGCAACTGGCAGGCTTAGCTCGTACATTAGATGCCTATAGCCCACTTGCGACGTTAGACCGTGGCTATTCCATTACCATGAAAGACAAACAAGTCATTCAGTCAGTCAAACAAGCCAAAGCCGGGGATGTGATTACGACAAGCTTGAGTGATGGTGAAATCACGAGCACGGTCACGTAGGACAGACAAAAAGCAGGAAAAAACTAGCCATTGTCTACGTCGTCATTGCGCGGCTTGACCGCGCAATCTAGGAACGTATGCTAAGAGCATAGTATTCTGGATCCCGCGGTCAAGCCGCGGGATGACGAAACGAACTATCCTTGTTGATCAGGATTCAAACCATAGTAGACTTCTTTTAGCAACTCATAGTTTTCATCTTTATCTTGTGTTGCAGGGTCATCATTAGCATCACTGGAAGATTCCCAAAACATCATTCCACCTAAGTTTTTTGAATTGGTATATTGTGCTTTCACTTGCATGGATTGTTTGTCTTCATAGCTGATAAACACTTTTTTCTCAGGGTTATAGATGTATGGCACTTGTGCTTGCGCATCCCAATAGCGTAGGTAACCATTTTTATTAATATAGTTTTCCGCTAAATCAGAGTAATCAAACATACCATCTTCCCAAGTACCAAAGTTCATTGGCCCTGCTGGGTCATGCAAACCACCATCACCATTGTCTTGCACATTAGCCCAGCCACGGCCGTAAAAACCAACACCGAGGACTAATTTATCGGCTGGAATGCCTTGCTGTAAGTAGTAATCCACTGCCGCATTCGCATTGTATCGCTCACTATCGGCACCAGTACTAGCATAGAGTGCAGCATTATGACCCGTATCAGGATCCCAACCACCATCTAGATCGTAGGTCATGAGATTAATCCAGTCGAGTTGATCGGCAATGGCTTTCCAATCCGCTTGCTGGTCAATCAATTCCATTTTTTCGTAACCTGCGGGTGCGGCGATCGTTAACAAATGATCGCTACCCAATTGTTGGCGGAACTCTGTTAACAGTTTCAAGAAACGTTGTGGATCATCGGCATTAATACGGTTACTGCCCTCACCTTTGTGTGTTTCGTTACCAGTAGGATACTCCCAATCAATATCGACACCATCAAACTTATACTGCTTCATTAAATCAACACAAGATTTCACAAAAGCTGCTCGATTTGCATCGTTTGAAGCCTCAGAAAAGTCTTTCGACCATGTCCAACCACCTACTGACATTAATGTTTTAATGTGTGGATTTCGCTCTTTCATTTCGACTAAGCGTTGCAAGTTACCGTAAAACTCAGGCTGCTCCTCACCTGGCGCGTAGTACCACTTGTGCGCAGGATAGGTTTTTCCATCTGGTGCTGTTTCTGCACCATGACGTTTTTCGACATCCGCATAACTATCACCTAACACACAGCGGTTATTAGCAATGTTAATAAATGCGTAGTTTACATGCGTAATTAAACTACCAGGAATATCTGCCACTTGGTGATCACGACCATACGTCGCCCAACCTGCATAATACGCGATGATGCGTTTAGCGGATGGTTGGGTTGGATAACCCGCGCTCACACCCTCTACATCATTAGCCGTTTCAGTTGCGTTAGGTTCGTCGACGACAGGTTCTTCATCCACAGGTATTTCTTCCACGACCGTATCATCAACAGGATCTGGTGTGGGTTCGACCGCAGGCTCTTCAACCGGCACTTCTGTCGGTGTTGCTTCCTCAGGCGTTTCAGTCGCTACATAGTTTCGGGTAATAACACAAGCATGCCCATTGATAGTACAAGCTGTCAATGCTGATGGGCTACCATTCGCACCGAAACCGAGGGTTTTACTTTTACCCGGTTGGATAACACCATTCCAATGCGCTGCTGAAGCAGAAGCATTATAAGCATTACCTGAATTCGCGAAACTTTCCTGATTCCACATTGATGTGATATTACCTGCCCCATTAAACGCTAATTGCCAACCATTAATAGGTGCAGCGGAATTATTCTTAATTGTGATAGCACCATTAAAGCCGCTACCCCAATCACTAGTGACGGCATAACTGACAGCAACTTTACTGTAATCTACATTCGCCGCAGGTTGCTCATTAACCGGGGCTGGCTCAACCACGGGTGGCGGTTCTACGACAGGCGTTTCAATCACTACTGGTTGTTCGACAACAGGATCACTGCTGCTAAAATTCACATTCACAACATCAAAAGAATTGAATAAATCAGCTTTGCTTGCATTCGCATCTGACGCTTGACCATTAAAACCAAAACTCATACTCTGCCCAGGCATTAACGTTTTATTCCACGACATGGGGGTCACTGTATGCACACCATTTTGACTGGTGATATCAGAACTCCAATGACTGGTGATGTCATGTGGCAAAACAAATTTTAATTGCCAATCTTGCATGGGTTCATCACCCACATTTGTGACTTTAACATTTGCACCGAATCCACCACCCCACCAAGGATTGCTCGGTTCAAATTCGACTTTTGCTTCTGGTGCTGCGATTGCAACGATAGGTGCCATGGCTGCACCTAAGCACCAACGTTTAAGTTGTTGAATATTCATTATTGCGTCCTTTTTTTGTTCCCACTGTCTATAAGCTTAGAACACTCTGTTCAAATTATGACCTGATATTTGTAACAGGAATTATTAAGAGCAACAAAATTTAGTGTGGTAATAGGCTATGCACCTTGTATTTCAGTCTATTATTTAAGGATAAAATAAAAAAAAGCCGACTAAAAAGTCGGCCTAAGCGCATCATGTTATGAGAGGCTGAGGAGATACTTATGTCAACTTCCATCGGACATGGAAATTAGCATAAATGCTTTTGATTAGTCGGTGGGCGTAAAAATAGGCCAATCCTTTGACCACTCCGAATGATATCCTTATGTGTACATTCCTTTGTTCCACCGCGCATTCCCTACATGAGAAAGTATAGCAATTGAAGGCTTATATCGCAACTCTTTGTGCGATATATCTCAACGAGCAACCAAGAAAAAATCTAACTAACTGAATAATAAAAGAAAAAAATATAAAACTTACACTATCTATACATAAAAATTGTTTCGTCAAACAAAACAATCAATGCTTAATAATTAATAATCAACGCGTAATAAACAGTTATGCTGATTCAACATAGTTAAATTAGGTTGCGCAACATAAATTCGCCAGGGTAAGGTGCTAAATACGTTTGTCTCTCAATATAAGCGTCAGGAAACTTCCGAAAATAATGCTGTAACAACGTCACAGGTGCAATCAATGGCACATGGCCTTTATGATAATCCATGATCAACTGTAACAATTCTTGCTTGTCATCTTTGTCTAATTGATCTTTTAAATACCCCATCAAATGTTGTAACACATTCGTATGCTTGCGACGTGTCGCGATAAACCTCATCGTTTGCATGAACAATGAAAAATACTGTTGTGCAATTTCATTGAAATGTTTTTTATCTATCTTGGCAACAATAGAACCAAGCGCTTTTAACTTACCTGCATGATGCGCCATTAAACTTAATTTATGCTGGCTGTGAAACAACACTAACTTTTCTGCTGTTATTCCATCGTCGCAAATTTCTTGCCAGCGGCGCATGGCAAACACCCGTTCAATAAAGTTTTCTCGCAAAGCTGGATCATTTAAACGCCCTTCTTCTTCAACTGGCAAATTAGAATGTTGGGCGAGTAATTCACGAGCATAAACACCGACACCATTACCTAATGGTGCTATACCTTTACCTTGATACACTTTTACTCTTGACATACCACAGGTGGGTGACTTGCTCTTCAAAATATACCCACTGACTGACGGTAAGGTTTTGACAAATGCTTTGCTGTGACTGACCAACTCATCTGTCACGTCAATTGAATTATCCGTCGCGCCAATAACACGAGGCTTGTCAATGTCACCCATGAGACGAATAGCAGGACGCGGCACACCCATGCCGATTGCAACTTCAGGACAATGAGGCACAAAATCAAAATAGCTAGAGAGTTGATTAGCGATATACTTATCCAGTTTATGGCCACCATCAAATCGTACCTTATCACCCAATAAACATTGGCTTACACCAATTTGAATAGTCGTCGATAACATCCTTGCTCCCAAGTTAATTCACCTGTTAAAAGAATAGCATACTTCACTTATCTCTCTAGTTAATCGTTTTGATCTGACGGTGCCTCACACACAATACTCATACTTTAGGCATTGAGTTAATTGGGGCATTTCAAAACGAAAGCCTGCTTTGCGTAAACGGGATGGATACACATGTTGCCCACGCAGCAATAACTCTTTACCCATATGGCCAAACAGTAATATCACTAACCAGCTTGGTAGCGGTAATAAAGCGGGCCGTTTTAAGACACCTGCTAAGGTTTTAATAAACTGTTGCTGTGTCACAGCACTAGGTGACACCATGTTGATTGGTCCGGTGAGCGTTGTGTGCACTAACACAAAATAAATCGCTCGCACCAAATCAGGCAACGCTATCCATGACAATACTTGTTTACCAGAACCGATTCTGCCGCCCAAACCCAATTTAACAGGCGTTGCCATTTTTTTTAATACACCGCCATTGGCCGCTAACACCACACCAAAGCGCATTAGCACGACATCAACATCTGTAGCTACTGCTGGCTGAACAGCAGCTTCCCAACATTGGCCAACCTGTGATAAAAACTCGCTTGCTGCAGGCAAAACTGAATCTTCATTCTGCGCAAGTGGTAATGCATCGGCACCTGCTTGAGTGCCATAAATACCAATAGCGCTTGCGTTTAGTAATCGAGGTTTGTGTGTTTGGCAAGCGGCACATAAACGCGCAAGCCGTTGTGTGGCTTCAACACGGCTGGTAAGAATCTTGTGTTTGACCGATTCAGACCAACGACCTTGACCAATATTATGCCCAGCTAGATTAATAACAGCCTGATAACCTTCCACCGTTTTCAACTCATCCCACGATAATGCCGTGACTGTTTCATCGAAGCAATCGACTATCTTTTTTTTATCTCGTCCGAGCACTGTAACCTCATAACCCTTGCAACATAAAAACGGCACCAGAGCTTGGCCTACAAACCCAGTTGCCCCCGCAATTAATAACCTCATCATCTCCTCCTTGGCACACATCAAATCTTATGCAATAATTATACAAATCTACGCTATTAACCGGAAATTGCAAATGCCTGAAGATAAATTACTCCCCATTGGTGCTATTTCAACTATCACAGGTGTCAATAGTATGACACTACGCGCTTGGCAACGACGCTACGGTTTATTAAAACCACAACGCACACCTAGCGGACATCGGCTATATTCCGAAACTGACATTGACACCATCCGCCAAATTTTATTTTGGATGGAAAAAGGCATAGCTGTCAGCAAAGTTAAACCCTACTTATCAAAAAATGGCTCTTCGAGCTATGAGGCTACGCAACATCCTGTTGACACATCAACTGTTTGCCGTGCAGTTTCACAGTTCAACCAAAATACGCTAGCACAATGTTTCGACGAATACTTTTCACTCTACCCTGTGGATATTTTTGCGAGAAAAATTTACCCTCAAATTCTCACCACACTCAACCAACAGTGGGCAATCAGTGATACCGCCTTTTCAGAAGAACAATTTTTCTTTAGCTATTTAAAAAATCGTCTTGCTGCTAATTTGCTTCTTAACAAAACCAGTAAACAAGCGCCTAAAATTACAATCGCTGCTCTCAACGAAGCCAACAGTGAAATCGCTTTGTTGTTTTTATCTGCATCACTGAGCTTGCATCAATATCAAATTGTTTATCTGGGCAACCATGTTGACCAAACTGAAATGTCTGATGTGTTATCACAAACTCAAAGCCAAGCATTAATCCTGTTTAGCAACCTGAAAGGCAGCAGCCTAAAAGCTATTCGTCATATTGCAGAAAAGACACCAACACAAATTTTTATTGCGTCTAACCAGCAACAGAAACCCGATAAATCACTTACACAAGCTAATGTCACCTTGTTATCTGATGAACATAATTTAATGATGAAACAAATCAATGAAGTGCTTAAGCGCTCTTAATTCACTTGCTCAACTTTTGGAATAGTTTTCACAGTTGATAATCCACCATCCACTCGTATCGTTTCACCTGTTATCCAATCATTGTTTGGATTAATCAGCCACTCAGCTAAGCTTGCTATTTTGTCAGCAGTGCCTGTGCGCTTCAATGCATGCATTGAAAGTGATAGCGCTAAGCTGCGTGGGCTCTTAAATATTTTTTCAGACATATTACTGTTAACCAAGCCCGGAGCAATACAATTAAAACGTAAATTTTTATCGGCATAACTAGCAGCGGCAGATCGCATCAAGCCTTCAACACCTGCTTTTGCAGCTGCAATAGCTTCATGGTTAGGCAAGCCAATTGCTGCGGCAGCTGATGAAAAAAACACAACAGAACAGTTTGTCTTCGCCACTTTGGTGACAGCGCGCAACACATTAAATGCTGTTGTTAAATTAACTTGCAAGGTATCCGCCCACTCTGTATCGGTAATCAGGTGCGCAGGTTTCAATAAAATCGAACCTACACATAAAGCGACACCGTCGATGTGAGCGAATTTGTTTTGAATAAGTGTAAATGTTTGTTCAAGTTCTTGATAGCTATTGCAATCAGCGACCACACGCAAGCTCTCATCGTCACTGTGTTCAAGCATTGCAACATCCCTATCCACTGCAACAACATTGGCGGTTTGCCGGTTTAAACGTTCAACTAAATTGCTGCCAATCGCGCCACTGGCCCCGATAACAACATAGGTTGGTTTATATTTCACCACGGCTCTCCTTTAACGTTTGACAAAACTGATATACAAGCCATAATAAGTTATACAAAATAGCAAATCAAGCGTTTTAGTATATCTTTGAGTGGTTTTAAATATAGGCTAAACTCATCAATGTTAATTATATAGGAGTCGAAACGATGAAGATTATTAATTTAATTGCTTTAATTTTGGTAATTGTAGGGGGCTTAAACTGGTTGTTGTTTGCTTTCGATTTCAATTTAGTCCATGCTATTTTTGGTGCAACTATTCTGGCCAAGATTGTTTATGTATTAGTGGGCTTAAGCGCATTATGGATGCTAGGCAATTTTAAAAAACATATGTGATCACACATCACAACAAAGGCCGCTAAATGCGGCCTTTATTTTATTAATATATACCTAAAACTCAATTGCTTTGGGTATCGTTGATTCTATTTAGTTTTCTCATCAACCATTAGTGTTAACACATCACAATGTGCGCCATGCAATACACCATTAGCGGTTGATCCTAACAGTTTTTCTAAGCCGTGATGTGAACGTTTGCCCACCACGATTAAATCCGCGTGTATATTATCAGCTTGTTCCAACACAGCAGCTCGAGCCTTACCTAGCACAACGGCTTGATCTTGTTCCGGAACTTCTAAATGCTTTGCTAGTTGAAGTAGCTGTTGCTCTGCAGATTTTTTTAGTTCCTCAACAATTTCCATATCAGGAATATAAGCATTTGCAACGACAGGTACATATTCTACCGCATGCACTAAGCTCAGTTTAGCACCGAACAAAGTCGCCAACTCGGCAGCTTTATCCGCAATTTTGTCATGATCACCACTTAAATCGGCAGCATATAAGATATGTTTATACATAATAATCCCTCCTGTTTCATCAGTATTGTAAAGAAGCCTAACGAAAATAGCGTTGATATAGATCAGGATTGGGGGCTGGAAAGTCACTATCAAGCGTTAATTAGCGCAACTCATGATTTGCAGCTGACGAAAATCGTTGATTTTAATTTCTCGTCGCTGCACGTCGATAATGTCTTTATCTTGCAGTTTCGTCAAAATCCGACTCACGGTTTCTGTTGCCAAACCAAGGTAAGTGCCTATATCTTGACGAGACATCGACAAATGAAAGGTTTCCACAGCATAACCGCGTTTCTGCAAGCGTGACGATATGCTTAATAAAAAGGTGGCGATACGCTCTTCTGCACCACTGTTAAAGCTGACTTTAAATTCAGGCTGTAGCTTTTCGCTCATCAAATTAACTAACTGTCGGCGTAGTGCCGGTAGCTGACCAGCTAGTGTAAATAAATCATCAAATGGAATAACACACACCGAACTTGTTTCCAGAGCAATGGCCGTCGCGGGATAAATTTCTGATGCAATCGCATTAAACCCTATCAATTCACCAGCCAAATAAAATCCTTCGATAACTTCAATATCATTATTACCCGGCGCACAAAGCTTAAAAGTGCCAGAACGAATGGCATAAATTTCTTTAAATTTATCACCACGATCAAATAAACAATCATTTTTATGTAAGACCTTTTGACGACCTACTAGCTCGTCAATCTTAGTGATATCTTCATCTGACAAGCCGACAGGAAAACACAAGCTCGCCATCGAACAATTGCTGCAATGTTGGCGGAAACTGTGTTTATCTAATACTGCTGTCATTGAAACCTCTTTCGTTGTATTCCACCTGCCTTATTCACGCAAACGAAACCAAGCTACGCATTCTACCCTATTACGAAACTACGTCACTATCCCAATTGTGGATTCAGCATAAGTATTGTATATTGATTCAATAAAAAAATGGAAATCCTATCATGCTTACCGTAGAGCAACAGGCTGCTGAGTTTCTCGATACCTTTTATCGTCGTCAAGATACGGGCTATGAGTATCCGCAAAAACGTATAATGGAATTAATCAAGCTGTTACCTATGGTACCACTTGCATCTGAAACCATTGGTCAGCAACTGATTTACTCTGATGCCATTAGACTCGTCAACCAACTAAAATTCCTTTATGTTTGTTTAGAAATCAATGTTCTCACTGACTCCTGTAAACAATGCTTATTCACAACCGATCGTATCCATCATCCACATACTGCCATCGATCATTTGCGACGTTATTTCTTGAGTATGATTCAATCCTATCCGGCGTTTTTTCAATACCTCAGTTATATACAAACCACACAACCGAGAAGACTTTTTGTTCTTCAAAACCACATCAAGTATGCTGCTGTAAATGTCGCTTATAATCCTAATGAATATGTTCATCTTGTAACGTATCAATCTTATCAAGTGCCTATGATTGCTAGTATGGCAGTTACACTTGGGCTAGGTGCTGCGGTATCAATATTTGATATTGATGTACATAATACCTATCTGCGCTTTTGTGGAGACGGGTCAGGATTAGAAATCACATGTGATTTTACTGGGGTTGATGCCAGGGGTTATAAGGCGGTGTGTGCTAAATTTTTTCATCATGGGCGAACGGAGCTTGGTGAGCCCCCCACGACTCGCGCCAATTTAACCAATACTGATTTTCGTTATGCTGATTTCCGGGGCACTGCCTTTCCTAGCGCTGAGTACATGCAAGGCATGAGGGTTGCCGGTGCCCAACTCGGTGGCAGCACTTTACCTACAAATCCCAGCCAAAGACTAGCTGTTATTGGCTTAGATAAAGCCCACACATGGAAAGGACCCAGCTGGCCCGCCTGGCTATTATGACTTTATGCATTAAAGTTTAAATTGACAAAAATTAACTGTATTGCTATTATTTGACCATATTATTACAAAATTGCTCAAAATAAGAATCAATATATGTTTATGTCTAACGATGGTCAACTTCAACTGCCACCTGAATACAACGGCCAACTTTATACCGATAGTGTGGATATTCCCGCAGGCCGAGGTCGGTTGTATTACCCTATTAATTGGTTTGGCATTAAACATGCCCTCTTTCCTCATGCCCCTAATGTCTTGGACATTCATCAAGCTGCCATTGGTAATTGCTATTTATTAGCAGCCCTACAAGCTATTGTTGAGCGACAACCCGACACAATTCTTAATATGCTACGAGATTTAAGAGATGGCACGGTAGTGGTACGATTGTTTCGCTCTCAACTTAACGGCCAACCTGCAGGTACACCCATTTATATTCGTATACAAAAAACACGGCTGGCTAGCCTAAATCCCTTTGCAGATCCCATAAAACATGACGCACCCTGGGTTCACATGATTGAAAAAGCTTATGCGGTGTTGCGTCGTTGTATTGAACGAACTCAGTATAGAGAGCCCATAACAAAATTTCATCGGCCTGCCAATGATATTGTCGAAGCGCTTGATAGTGGGCGACCTGAAGATAGCTTAAAGATATTATTGGGGGCTGATGCGGTTGTGGGACGACATCATATTGATAAAGAACGGTTCCCTGAAGCAATACCTAACCCTAAAAATCGTCATGAATTAATGGCTCCACTGACACAACGGGCAACAACTCCTTACTTAGATATTTACAATTTATTTTGTCACGCACCCGATCCTAGCAACCCGCATTTTACAACCTCACTAAATCGCATTTTTCCACTGCCTGAATACCAAGAAACGCAGCATACTATTCAAGCTAATTTAACGATAGAAATAGCACACAATCTTTACTTCGCTTTATACAATCAACAAAAACAAACGGGCAAAACCTTACGATCTGATACGCTATGGCAAACCTTACATTATCATACACAGGACATATTAAGCGAACAAACCCTCGTTCGTTTGCACGACTATATTATTAACTCAGGTTATTTCCCATTAAAACGCGGTACAACAGCTTACACTGAACATCAATTTAATTACTACCAAGTCATCGAACGCGCACTACAAGCTAATCACATATTATGCTTAAGTACTGATACACACATCGGTGCTGAGAAAATGCTATTTAGCACACGATTAAACCCCGTAAAAGGGTTGGTCGGTCGCCATGTCTACCATGTGATTAACTGCTACCAACGCGCAGGCCATTGCTATATTCAAATACGCAACCCATGGGCTTGGTATAAACGTGGGTATGTTGAAAAAGCGAATGGGGCTTGGGGGGCAAAAGGCTTTAAACACGTGGCTCAATATCCTGATAGCTTTTTACCTCGCGAACAAGCCGCGCGTGACTTTGACGAGTACCATCAGAACATACAATACGCACCAGGCGTGTTTGAATTAGAGCTGAGCGATTTACTCAAACGTTTTACTATCATTTACCAGATGCGGTTGCCGGCTGAACCTTAGTTAAATCTTCACTTGATTTTTATACCCGCCGCATACCAATACTGTCCAGCTGGAAAACTCAGCTTGGCAGAAAATAGATTGACTCGCAACGACTAACAGCAAATAACCTTTCGTTGTATTCCACCTACCTTCTTTACGCAAACGAAACTAAGGTATGCATTCTACCCTAT
This sequence comes from uncultured Gammaproteobacteria bacterium, assembly GCA_963975985.1. Classification (GTDB taxonomy): domain Bacteria; phylum Pseudomonadota; class Gammaproteobacteria; order JABDGN01; family JABDGN01; genus CAXBIY01. The sequence continues at coordinate 27,853 of CAXBIY010000011.1, read as the reverse complement.
TATGAAACTACGTCACTATCCCAATTGTGGATTCAGCATAAGTATTGTATATTGATTCAATAAAAAAATGGAAATCCTATCATGACTCATTTAGAGCAGCTTGAGCAGCTTGCAGCTACGTTTCTCGACGATTTTTATCATCGTCGTGACACAGGTTATGACTATCCGCAAAAACGTATCATGGAATTAATTAACCTATTACCTATGGTACCACTTGCATCTGAAACCATTGGTCAGCAAATGATTGACTCTGATACCATTAGACTCGTCAACCAACTAAAATTCCTTTATGTTTGTTTAGAAATCAATGTTCTCACTGCCCCTTGTAAACAATGCTTATTCACAACCGATCATATCCATCAGCCACATACTGCCATCGATCATTTGCGACGTTATTTCTTCAGTATGATTCAAACCTATCCCGCGTTTTTTCAGTATCTCAGTTATATACAAACCGCACAACCGAGAAGACTTTTTGTTCTTCAAAACCACATCAAATATGCTGCTGTAAATGTCGCTTATAACCCTAATAAATATGTTCATCTTGTAACGTATCAATCCTATCAAGCGCCTATGATTGCTAGTATGGCCGTTACACTTGGACTGGGTGCGGTATCAATATTTGATATTGATGTACATAGCACCTATCTGCGCTTTTGTGGAGACGGGTCAGGATTAGAAATCACATGTGACTTCACCGGCGTTGATGCCAGGGGTTATAAGGCGGTAAATACCAAGTTTATTCGCTGGGGTAATACTGCACTCGGGGAAGATGAAGTTTATGCGGCTAAATTGACTAACACAAATTTTCAATTTGCTGACTTACGCGGCGCAATTTTTCCAGTGCAATATCCTGACTATATTCGTGGTATGGATGTTACTCACGCCTACATAGGTGGTAGTTTACTTGTAGGTTACCCCCAGTATACGCAAGAAGTCATTGGCATACAGCAAGCTCACACCTGGAAAGGACCCAGCTGGCCCGCCTGCCTATTATGACTTTATGCATTAAAGTTTAAATTGACAAAAATTAACTGTATTGCTATTATTTGACCATATTATTACAAAATTGCTCAAAATAAGAATCAATATATGTTTATGTCTAACGATGGTCAACTTCAACTGCCACCTGAATACAACGGCCAACTTTATACCGATAGTGTGGATATTCCCGCAGGCCGAGGTCGGTTGTATTACCCTATTAATTGGTTTGGCATTAAACATGCCCTCTTTCCTCATGCCCCTAATGTCTTGGACATTCATCAAGCTGCCATTGGTAATTGCTATTTATTAGCAGCCCTACAAGCTATTGTTGAGCGACAACCCGACACAATTCTTAATATGCTACGAGATTTAAGAGATGGCACGGTAGTGGTACGATTGTTTCGCTCTCAACTTAACGGCCAACCTGCAGGTACACCCATTTATATTCGTATACAAAAAACACGGCTGGCTAGCCTAAATCCCTTTGCAGATCCCATAAAACATGACGCACCCTGGGTTCACATGATTGAAAAAGCTTATGCGGTGTTGCGTCGTTGTATTGAACGAACTCAGTATAGAGAGCCCATAACAAAATTTCATCGGCCTGCCAATGATATTGTCGAAGCGCTTGATAGTGGGCGACCTGAAGATAGCTTAAAGATATTATTGGGGGCTGATGCGGTTGTGGGACGACATCATATTGATAAAGAACGGTTCCCTGAAGCAATACCTAACCCTAAAAATCGTCATGAATTAATGGCTCCACTGACACAACGGGCAACAACTCCTTACTTAGATATTTACAATTTATTTTGTCACGCACCCGATCCTAGCAACCCGCATTTTACAACCTCACTAAATCGCATTTTTCCACTGCCTGAATACCAAGAAACGCAGCATACTATTCAAGCTAATTTAACGATAGAAATAGCACACAATCTTTACTTCGCTTTATACAATCAACAAAAACAAACGGGCAAAACCTTACGATCTGATACGCTATGGCAAACCTTACATTATCATACACAGGACATATTAAGCGAACAAACCCTCGTTCGTTTGCACGACTATATTATTAACTCAGGTTATTTCCCATTAAAACGCGGTACAACAGCTTACACTGAACATCAATTTAATTACTACCAAGTCATCGAACGCGCACTACAAGCTAATCACATATTATGCTTAAGTACTGATACACACATCGGTGCTGAGAAAATGCTATTTAGCACACGATTAAACCCCGTAAAAGGGTTGGTCGGTCGCCATGTCTACCATGTGATTAACTGCTACCAACGCGCAGGCCATTGCTATATTCAAATACGCAACCCTTGGGCTTGGTATAAACGCGGGTATGTTGAAAAAGCAAATGGCGCATGGGGCGCGAAGGGGTTTAAACAAGTGGCACAATGCCCCGATAGTTTCTTACCTCGTGACGAACCTGCGCGTGACTTTGACGAGTACCATCAAAACATACAATACGCACCAGGCGTGTTCGAATTAGAACTGAGTGATTTACTCAAACGCTTTAGTGTTATTTACCAGATGCGGTTGCCGGCTGAACCTTAGTTAAATCTTCGCTTGGAAAGGTTTCTAACATTTTGTAGTAAGCTTTGAGATAACCGAAGATTAAGCCTGTACAAGCACCTGACACTACTAACACAACCCATTTAAAGACAACATCATCCACTAATGTCGGATCGGCTTTCATGCGATAGCCTAAATAATATTTCGCAACGAACACAATCATCACCACAATTAAGGTTATTTTGTTGCCAGGATTTTCAATTAATAAATGTTCTCTATCCACTTTTATGGGCAACTTCATAATTAAGCGCCAGCTTAAAATAGTAATAATAATCACACTACCCAACCAGGAACCGGAGGCTAAATAAGTGAAGCCAAATGCGACAGCTAATGTATGCATCGACAAAGTGGCAAATACGATGGGCATAATGCAGATTTGATAAAATTTTACGACACGCGCTCTTAGTGACATGACACCAATCAACAACAAATATAAAAACACCACATAAATCCAGATGGGTGTACCTGTTAATATTTCATACAGTGTATTAGGCATAAGGGTTATCTCCCGTTTTAAAGACGAGTTTTAATGGCGTACCAGTCAGCTTTAATGCTTTACGGAAATAGTTACTTAAGTAACGTTTATAATGACCAGGAATTTTTTTTGTTAGATTACCATGAATCACAACTGTTGGTGGATTATGACCACCCGGATGCGCGTAACGTAATTTAATCCGACGACCATTAGCTAATGGCGGTGGTGCATCAATTAAAGCTTGTTGTAATATATTGGTTAATAGTGGCGTTGACATTTCTTTTGTCGCCGACGCATAGGCCGCTTCAACCGAACCAAACAAATCACCCACACCTGTACCATGCAGGGCGGAAATAAAGTGCACGTTGGCAAATGATAAGAAGTTTAAACGTCTATCTAGCTCGCTTTTAATATGGTCGCGTTGGTCAGTGTCTAAGCCATCCCATTTATTAATGGCCACGACAATGGCTTTACCCGCATCTAAGGCAAAACCAATTAAGTGTAAATCTTGTTCCGACACGGTTTCACTCGCATCTAAGACGGGAATGACAACATTTGCCGCTTCAATCGCTTGCAATGTTTTAATGACAGAAAATTTTTCGACTGTTTCTCTCACCTTACCACGTCGACGCACACCGGCTGTATCGACAATGGTGTAAGCTTTACCGTGACGCTCAAACGGTAAAAAGATACTATCGCGCGTGGTGCCAGGTTGATCGAAAACAATCACTCGCTCATCACCCAAAATACGATTGGTTAAGGTAGATTTACCGACATTTGGACGACCAATTAAAGCCATGGTAATGCCTTTAGCGGTTTGTTCGTTAGCATCTTCATCAACATCGGGTAACATTTCACAAATGACATCGATTAAACTGGTGACACCTCGACCATGCGAAGCTGCAATCGGTGTTGGATTGCCTAAACCTAAACTATAAAAATCTGCCATTGCAACGTGTTCATCGATACCATCAGTTTTGTTCACGACGAGAAAAACAGGCTTTTCAGTTTGACGTAAATTTTGTGCTATTGCTTGGTCAGCAGCAGACAAACCATGTCGACCATCAACCAGGAAAATAATAATGTCAGCTTCTGCAATGGCCAGCTCTGATTGATTCACCATTTCGGCATCAATCCCTTGCTCATCACCACCAATACCACCGGTGTCGATGACAATATAAGGTTTTTCACCCAACTTACCTTGACCATATTGGCGATCACGCGTCACGCCTGGCATATCCACGACAATAGCGTCGCGAGACTTGGTTAAACGATTAAACAGGGTCGATTTACCCACATTGGGTTGGCCAACAATGGCAATGACGGGGAGTATATTCATAATAGAAGATTAACGCTCAGTAAGTGAGTTCAAATTATAACCAATGCCCGAGCTTAATACAACTAAGCTGGGGCCTGATAAGCTGCAATAGTACCATTCTTTGCTAAGGCATAAACCGTATTGCCTACCACCAAAGGTGTACTAGCAATAGCGCTTTCTTTAGCGACCTGAACACGTGCGACAAACTTGCCTGTTTTCTGATTCAGCCAATGTAAATAGCCTTCAGCATCTGCAATGACAATATCACGGCCCATCACCACTGGTGCTGTTAAACCACGATGTTCTAATTTTTCTTGCCGCCAAACAACTGTGCCAGTCTTTTTGTCGAATGCCCAGACATCGCCTTTAGCATCAGTGATAAACAATAAGTTATTAGCAATCGCAATACCGGCATAAGCTGAAATTTTATGATGCCATAAGGCTGCACCGGTATCTAAATTATAAGCCGCGATAAAACCTTGGTAACTTGCCACATAAGCGACATGACCACTCACAACAGGTGAGATAGTAATATCAACCATGCGCTGAACGTCAGTCGCACCTTGAGGCTGTGTCACTTGTTGCTGCCATAACATTACGCCATCGCTTAAACCCAAGGCAATTAATTTACCGTTAGCTAAACCGACCAGCACTTTATCCCCAGCAACGACAGGTGTGCTGCCACCACGCAACACCATTTCGGGAGCGTCAGTTACATAAGACCACTGTGTTTTTCCGGTTTTAACATCCAATGCATAAACCCCATCATCAACTGTTTTCACTAGCACAGAAGTTTTAGTAATTGTTGCGGCACCTAGCACTTGATTATCCAATTGCTGTTGCCAAAGCTCCACACCTTTTTTCGCATCAAAGGCATAGACGATGCCCTCGTCCGTACTTACGACAATCAAACCATTACCATAGCTTGGGCCACCAATAATCGTTTTATCCATGAACACACGCCATAAACGCGCATCGTCCGTACGTCGTGTAGCAATCAATAAACCTTTTTTATTGGCGGTGTAAATAACATCGTTATTCGGCGCAATCGTGTAATTAAAATATTGCTCACCAATCCCACCAACATCATCTAACCACAGACGTTTCACTTGTAAGCTAGGCGTAAATTTAGCAAGCGGAGATGGTGCTGGCAAATTATCCGTACCAAACGGGCTACAAGCCGCCATAATAATCACTAAAATAATAACACTAAAAATTCTACATAAAGCTTTCATAGAGTTTCCTATCTACAAGTCGTTCATTTGCATTTCGAGCAAAGGTTGCACTGCTGATTGTTTGGGTAACGCTGCGATAGCAGCTTGATAATTTTTGCGTGCTTGCTGTGTTTTACCTTGCGCCACTAAAGCAGAAGCCTTAACAGACAAACTGGATGCAGGGAAAATTTTACCCGTACCCTTCAATAGTGCTAATGCTTGCACTGGCTGTTTCTGCGAAACTAAAATTCTTGCTAAACGAATTTTCGCTAGCTCGGTGAATACAGCACTGTTTGAATGATCAATCACCCACTGTAATTTTTGTTTCGCTTGTTCGAGCTTGTTTGCCTCAACACTTTGCTTGGCAAGTAACAAACTGGCCACGTCAGCATAAGCTGTGCCACTATAGGTACTCATTAAGGTATTCGCTTGTGCCGCAACAGTGGCTGAATCATGTTTAGCGACACCATTTAACATTAGCTCATAAGCCAACGATGCTTGTCCAGCCACTTTCGCTTCGTGACGATGCCAAAATTGCATACTCACAATGATGACCAACACGATAATAATCGCTGTCGTTATCCAGTTGCCGTAGTTTCCCCACCATTTTTTTAGGAGTTCTACTTTTTCGTCATCGTTTAGTACCGGATCCATGATTTCTCCTCACACATAGCTTGGTAGATTGCTCCACCCTACTTCAAATAGTTAATTAGCTCATCCACTGCCACGGTTTGTTGTGGCTTTTCTTCTCGTAAATATTTTATTGTTACCTGATTATTAGCGACTTCATCATCGCCTAATATTAAAGCAATATTCGCGCCACTTTTATCGGCTTTTTTCATTTGACTTTTAAAACTACCACCACCACAATGCATTTGCAAACCTAAGCTTGGCAATGCATCACGCAATTGCTCAGCTAATAGCAGTACCTGTTTTTCTGCTTGTTCACCAACATTCACAACATAAACATCCACATTTTTTTCTAGCTCTGGCATGCGTTGTTGCAACAATAAAATCAAGCGCTCCATTCCCATCGCAAAACCAATAGCGGGCGTTGCTTTGCCACCTAACTGTTCAACCAAGCCATCATAACGACCACCCGCACACACTGTGCCTTGAGCACCCAGTTCTTCAGTCACCCATTCAAACACTGTTCCCGTGTAATAATCTAAACCACGCACTAAACGTGAATTAATCTCATAGTCGATACCGGCATTATCCAGATGCTGGCACAGCCCAGAAAAATGCTCGCGTGATGCATCATCGAGGTAATCTTGAATGCTTGGTGCAGCGGCAATAACTGTCTGCATATCAGAATTTTTGCTATCCAATATCCGTAACGGATTTTTAGCTAAACGACGCTGGCTATCTTCATCCAGTTCAGTTTCGTGTGCAGTGAAATAATCAACTAACGCCTGACGATAGTCTGCCCTTGCTGCAGGTGTACCGAGTGAATTTAGTTGCAAACGAATAATGTCGCTCAAGCCTAACTCGCGCCAAAGGCGAGCTGTTAACAATAATAATTCTGCATCAATATCAGGGCCTGGCATACCAAATGTTTCAACACCTAATTGATAAAACTGACGGTAACGTCCTTTTTGCGGACGCTCATGACGGAACATAGGCCCCATATACCAAAGACGTTGTTGTTGATTGGCAAGTAAACCATTTTGGATGCCAGCGCGCACGCAGACAGCTGTGCCTTCAGGACGCAAAGTCAGTGAATCGCCATTGCGATCATCAAACGTGTAGGTTTCTTTTTCAACGATATCAGTGGATTCACCCACTGAGCGCTTAAATAGCGCTGTGCTTTCGACAATAGGTAAACGGATTTCGCTATAGCCATAACGCTGCATTAACTGCTGAATAATAGATTCTACATGCTGCCAAACATTGACATCGCTGGGTACAATATCATTCATTCCTCGGACTGCTTGAATTACTTGTGCCACTTAAAGATCCATTTGTAATTGTGAAGTCACCGCATCATTTTGTGCAGGTGGTGTTGCTTGTGGCGCAACAGATTCGCTTGGCGCCAGTTGTGGCGCAACAGATTCTCTCGACGCCAGTTGTGGCGCAATCATCTGAGCACTTGATACCGCTGGCGCTAACGTAGGTGCGACAACAGGTTGAGAAACAGTCGCGGGCAACATCGGTTTAACAATAGAGTCTGGTGACGCACGATGTCCATACCACCAAAGCAACAACAATATAATAACGATAATAACGATGGGATAAATTAATTTACCGAATTTGTGATCAAGCAATGCTTTTTGTTGTGCATTATCATGCAGTAATTTACGCTTTTTCTCTGGCACTTCAGCTTCAACACCGAGCGTTTGAAAAGCTTGCATAATTTCAGCTTCATTGATTCCAAGAAATTTCGCATACGTGCGCAAATAACCTTTCATGAACGTAAGGCCACGTTCCGCTCGATAAGTATCACTCTCTAATTCTTGAAGAATTTTCTTACCCAAATGCAAGGTAGCTGAAACATCATCAATGCTTAGTTTTTTTGCCTCGCGAGCATGCTGCAACATGGCACCAGGAAACATTTTAATTTGCTCGTGATTATCACTCATAAATTAGCCTAAGTTAAACTCGCTTGTAACTGTTGAAATTGTTGATACTGTTTTGAGTTAGGAAAATCTGCACGCAACAAACTACCATACGTTTTCACTGAGTTAATATCACCTGCGCGTTGTGCCACACGAATCGCTAACCAAAGGGCTTCTGCATTCGGCGTTGTCACTTTCTTCATATAAGTTTGTAAATACGTATTCGCTTGCTTGTAATCAGCTTGATCAAATTCCAATTTCGCTAACTCTAACAAGGCGCTACTAGAATCAGGATTTTGCTGTAATGCTTTTTCAAAATATTGTTTTGCGACATCGGGTTTTGGCACTAACAATGCACATAAACCGGCATTCACATAAGCTTTGCCTGTATTTAAGTATTCAGGGTCAGTTGCAGCTTCGTTAAAATATTTTTCGGCTTGTTCATAATGACCCTGTCGACAAAGAAAAGTACCATAATTATTTTCAGGTCCACCTTTCACATCTGCGACATCGATAGCTTGTTTGTAATAAGTTTCAGCTCTTTTGTTATCGCCGGTACGCTCAGAATAATAAGCCATCGCACCATTGACCAGGGCAGAATCAGGTGCTTGTTTGTTAGCTAACATCAGTTTTTGTTTTGCCCGCACCAAATTATTCTCTTGCATATAATTCAATGCCAACTGCACATTAATTTTTGCCGCACGTTGAATGTTGGCTGTGTTTTGTTCTTCATCATCGTTAGTGGTACAACTCACCAACAGGCTCAACAATAAAAAGGCACTGATCAACTTAACTAATTTCATGTTCTTCCTTTAGGCTGCTTTACGCATGGCGATAATGCGTTTAGAACGGCTGGTGCGATCGGTAAAATCGCCAGCCAATTGTCCGCAGGCGGCATCGATATCTTCACCGCGGGTTTTGCGTATAATAGCATTAAATCCTGCTGCAATTAACTTGTCTCTAAATTTTACAATCACATCCCGATCTGAACAAATATAGTCCGTATTAGGGAAAGGATTGAACGGAATCAAATTGATTTTACAGGGCATCCCTGCTAATAAATTAATCAATTGTTTGGCATGCTTGGTTTGGTCGTTTATGCCGTTGAGCATGGTGTATTCAAATGTGACCTTGCGACGCGCTTGCGTTGTAAAAAATGCGCGACAAGCTCCCATCAATTTTTCGAGTGGATACTTTTTATTAATCGGCACTAACTCGTTACGCAACTCGTCGTTCGCTGCGTGCAATGACACCGCTAACGAACACTCGCTGTCTTTGGCTAACTCATGCATCGTTGGCACGACACCCGAGGTACTTAAGGTCACGCGATATTTTGACAAGCCATAACCAAAATCATCCATCATGATATTCATCGCGGGTAATACTTTATCGTAATTTAATAAAGGTTCGCCCATGCCCATCATCACAACGTTCGTCACTCTTTTGTCATGTGTTTTATTATCGGCTGACAGCAGTTGCACCGCTAAACGCACTTGGCCAATAATTTCAGCAACAGTTAAGTTGCGATTAAAGCCCATCGCGCCGGTCGAACAAAAACTGCAATTCAATGCGCACCCGATTTGCGATGACACACACAATGTGCCGCGATCATCTTCAGGGATATAAACCGTTTCAATACAATTACCATCATCCAAACGTAATAGCCACTTGCGTGTACCATCCGTTGAGGCTTGATCTAAAGCAATTTCAGGGAGTTTAATGGTTGCAAGCGTTTGTAACTTAGCACGAGACGCTTTACTTAAATTCGTCATTTCATCAAAGTTGGTTGCGCCGTGTTGATGTATCCATTGCAACACTTGCGTCGCACGATACTTGGGCTCATCCAAATCCGTAAAAAATTGCTGCAACGCGTCACGGTCATAATCAAGAAGATTAACCGTGGTCGCGTTGTCAGCTTGTTGAAGAGATGCATCACTCATTTAACGTGAGCAAACTTCAGCATCAGAAAAGAAATAAGCAATTTCTTCAGCTGCCGCTTCAGGCGCATCAGAACCATGCACTGCATTAGCATCAATGCTGTCAGCAAAGTCGGCACGAATAGTACCTTGCGCTGCTTCTTTAGGATTAGTCGCACCCATTAAATCACGATTAGTCATAATTGCGTTTTCACCTTCCAACGCTTGAATCATCACAGGACCCGAAATCATGAATTCAACTAGCGCAGCAAAGAAAGGACGCTCTTTATGCGCTGCATAAAATCCTTCGGCTTCGGCCTGTGTTAACTGCTTCATTTTCGCCGCAATCACGCTCAAACCCGCATCTTCAAAACGCGTTAAAATTTTACCAATAACATTTTTGGCAACGGCATCAGGCTTGATGATAGATAAGGTACGTTCAACTGACATATTCATACTCCATAAATTATATTTTTAATCAACTCAAGTGGCCATTATAACATAGGTGATTGATTATGCTAGGAAACCAAACAGCTGTATGATAAAATTTTACACACAATCAACATAATATTAGCGAGAGCCCATCCAATGGCAATTATTCTCTATTTAGAAGAACATCGCTCGCCATCGACCTTAAATTTCATTAAAAAATATGTTGGTCATCCAAAAATTGTATTTTGTCATGAGCACGCACCTCGACTCGCTAAGGATACTAGTCAGCTTAAGAACTTGAAGCCTAGTCTAGCTGAACTAAAACGCTACGCGACACCCGGCGACGACTACTACCAAGAATATTTTCAAATATTATGCCAACATCAGACAAGATCAGACAATGGCCATTATTTAGTTGATACCGCCTTTCAAACTGCCAATGCCATACAAACCATAGTCGACTACATTGACGAAACTGACGTTGCTTGTAACGACAAAGGCCAGTATGCATATAAAATGCGGCTTATTATGTTCATACGAAACAAAACCATGGCAGAGAACATTCTACGGATTCAAAAGCAACATCCCGATCAAGACATTGTATTAATTGTTGGGTTAGCACATGCAACTGTTCTTTACCACTTGCTCTATCAGGATGCCAAATCAGTATTTTTTATTAATGGCGTGATGCCATCGCTCTTACACCTAAACTACAGATTTTCACCTAATTTTGATGTCTACCAACTGCCCTATCCCGGCTGCCAAGATGACAGCCGGCTTGACATTATTCAGCATGCTACCTGCCTCCCGAACTTTACACACGATCATACGGCAATAACGGATTTCAAAAAACGATATGCGGCTATGAATCAAGCATTAGAAACATTTCATATGCAATTAACCGAACTTGCTCTACCACTAGCGAAGCTAGATGAAACCAAGGCCAGAACTTACATCGACAGAAACAAAATAAAGTTTGATAAGTGCTTCAATAATGTAGTTGAAGCAACTTACCAACCTGAGATGCAAATATTTATACCAGAAAACGGATTTAAAATAGCTCCACTCTTTAACTTTAGTCAAAAATGCCAAGCCGTTATACGGCCTGTTGGGACTCTTGCTGTGGTATTTTATCTGGGGATTTATGGTGCAGCATGGTATTGCCAATGGTGAATAATAAGATCACACTTGGCTCAACACATAAGCCACGCAACCGGTGATACATTTACCCATCGGAATGTGTAAAAACTCATTCGGGCCATGGGCATTGGATTTCGGACCTAGCACACCAGTAATTAAAAATTGTGCTTCAGGGAATTTTTCACCTAGCATACCCATGAAGGGTATTGAGCCACCTTCACCGAAGTACATAGCGGGTTTGCCGTAGAATGCTTCGGAGGCTTCGTTGTTGGCTTTTTCTAACCAATCGGCTAGCAAGGGTGCATTCCAACCTGGGCCGGCTTCGTCAAGTTCGAATTCGACTTTGGCGTTATAGGGTGGGTTGGTTTCCAAGATTTTTTTGATGGCTAGGCCGGCGGCATGCACATCAGCTGTCGGTGGTGCGCGGAATGATAGAGCTAATGAGGTATTGGGGCGTAATACGTTACCGGCGCTGGCAACATCGGGAATGCCTGCAACACCCGTTACTGAAAGTGTAGGTCGCCAGGTGCGATTTAATATTAATTCAGCATTGTCATCTAATGTCGGTTTTGCACCGTCGACAAAGGGTTGTGAGCGCTTAACGCCATCACCAACAACATCGGCTGTGGCTTTGGCTTGATCGATACGTTGTTGTGGAATATCGACGTTCATTTCTTTAACCGTAATTTCACCGGTCATTTCGTTTTCAACGCGTGATAATAATTGTCTGATGATACGAAAACTTGATGGCACGATGCCACTGGCATAACCGGAATGCACACCTTCTTTTAAAATGTCGACTTTTAATGTGCCGGTGACCACGCCTCGTAGATTTGTGGTGACCCAGAGTTGTTTGTAGTTGGCGCAACCTGAATCTAATGCAACGACGAGCTTCGGCACGCCGATGCGATCTTTTAACTCATCGACATACAGGGGCAAATCGTAGCTGCCGCTTTCTTCACAGGCTTCGATTAAAATCACACAACGGGGATGTGCAATGCCCTGCTCTTGCAATGCGTTAATCGCGGTTAATGCAGCGAACATGGAGTAACCATCATCTGCGCCACCACGGCCATAGAGTTTGTCGCCGTCTCGCACGGGTGTCCACGGATCTTTACCTTCATCCCAACCGGTCATTTCAGGTTGTTTGTCCATGTGACCATAAAGCAAAACAGTTTCATCGGTTTGGCCTTCGACTTCCATAAACAATAAGGGTGTACGGCCATCGGTTTCGATTAATTCCATTGTCATGCCTTTGGGGGCATGTTGTTCGGCCCAATTTTTTAATAAATCCATCGCTTGATCCATATAACCATTGGCTTTCCAATCAGGGTCAAACGCCGGTGATTTGTTAGGAATGCGAATATAATCTTCTAAGGTTGAGACAATCGAGTCATCCCAGGCTTTATTAATAAATTGTTTGGCTTGTTCAATGTTCATGTTAATCACCTCTTAATTGTTCTAAAATTTCTTGCATGTTTAGCGCATGGTTCGTGTAAATCCATTCAACGCCACGATTCAACTCGCGTAATAAACTGTTTTTGGAATCGACAAAACCGACGCCGACTTGCTGGCCTGCGTTTAAATGTTTTTTGACTAAGCTGTTGCGCACAAACACATAGTGGCCTAAGAAACCACCGTGTTGTTTTTCTAACGCGAAACGACTGGCAGATTTTGATTTGACTCGCATAATCGTTAAAAAAGTTTGACTAGGTACGAAATCGATAGGACTAAACATTTGTTCTGGAAAAATGGAAATCAGATGATATTCTTTCACCGGCGTTAACGGCACTAGCACATCTTTTAAGCGTTGCATTTGCAAAGTCACATCACGATAGTCTTCTTGCTTTAGCTCAATCATAAAATGGAGCTTACCTTGATAGCGGGCGAGCAACTCACTCAAACTCGGAATCATGGGATACTTAGCTTGTAGCTCAGCTAAGGTTATCCCATCAATACGGGTTTGATCATTAAATAAGCGCTGACAGTCTACGTCGTGGAATACCACAGGCTGTAAATCTTGGGTCCAACGAATATCTAACTCGATGGCCCACACGCCAGTCTCAACTAATGAATCAAAAGCGGCAAAAGTATTTTCAAATACGGTTTTATCGTCACGTTCACCACGATGCGAAATCACGCGACATTTTGCTAACATGCTGGCAGAAGGTTTCGCACGCGGTATCGCTGCCGTAATGGCATTACTCATACGAAAAAATAATTGTTCAAACCAGTGTTTCAGCATTAGGGATTGTTTTTTAATTCAAGGTCACGCAATTGTTGGCGTGAGGTATTTAATTGTTCCTGCAAACCAGCCAATTGCTCTTTGGTTTGCAAAGCATTTTGTGACAACATCACCATTTGATTTTGACTATCAGAATTCGGTATCGTATCTTGCTGATAATATTGTGCCTGCTCTTTCTGTTGCTTCTGAGCAATATTATAAGCTGTTTGCGCTTGTGTCACTTCAGCTTGTAAGTTTTTAATTTGCAATAACAAACTTTCACGCTTCTGCTTATATTCCATTAAAGACTCAGCGGCACCTTGTGCACTGGCATCTGAGTTTTGTAATGATTTTAATCGGTCATCCGCTTGCTGCTGATTATATGTAGTCGTATCTTGTGTTTTTATTTGAATTTGTTTATCGTTTTGCGCTCCAGCAATTGGAGTATCAGAAAACACGACATCGCCTTTACTGTTAACACTCTTATATACCGTCGTGGTATCTGCCTGCACGGTCATAACACTAAATAATGATAATAAACAAATAAGCGTTTTCATACTTGATTTTCCTCAATTAATTCTTCATATACTTAACACAACTGAGCTTTAAGTATATTATAGCACTATTCAACCATTTTACCTGTGAGGCTCGGGCATATGCATACCTTTTTACTCTGTATATTCATTGGCTTAGGTGTCGCTATGCCGCTTGGGCCCATCAATATTGAAATAATGCGCCGCAATTTACATGATGGGTTTCGCTATGGCTTTGCTGTCGGTGTTGGTGCCACTAGTGCTGATTTAACCTATATCTTACTACTGGTGTCTGGTGTATTAGCTTTCTTGCAGAATGATACCGTCTTACGGGTGGTGGGTATTGTTGGATCAATTATTTTATGTTGGTTTGCTTATAAGGCATTCACAACCAAAACGATCCAAGCCGCTGACACGAACAAACCCTTAAGCCTTTGGCGCTGTGTCAGTAGTGGTTATGCCGTCGCCCTCCTCAGTCCATTTAATTTATTGTTTTGGGCATCGTTAACGACGCAAGTCGCGAATATTACGGAAGGTTCGCATTTTGGTCTTTTCTTTGCTGGTTTAGGTGTCGTATGTGGTGCCTTGCTCTGGTTAACGACGTTAAATTGCATCATTCACTTTACGCGCCATCGACTTAATGACAAAGTGGTACACTGGTTGAATATGATCGGTGGGGTGATTCTGTTTGGTTTTGCGATTTATGGCTTTGTTCATGCTTTAATGTAGCAGTCTAAAATAAAGCACTATAGCTTTCACCCACTAGCGAAGTTCGGATATATCCACCAGGACTATGAATTCAAATTGAAGCTTTCGCCACAGCCACAAGAATTTTGAGCGTTCGGGTTATTAAAAACTAACTTCCAGTTCAAGCCCTCTTGAATATAATCTAACTCCGTGCCTACCACATAAATTAAATCATCTTTCGCTACGATAACGCAAGCACCATTGTTGTCATAAACTTTATCATCAGCAGCAATGTCTGTAGCAATGCCAATTTCATATTTCAAACCAGAACAGCCAGATTTGTTGACACCTAGGCGCATGGCTTTGCCTTGATCATGTTTGGCTACGTATTTTTTTATATGCTTCACGGCTGTATCTGTCATCGTGATAGCGGGAGTATTTTGTGTTTCAACTGTGGTCATGGTAATTCCTCACGGCATCGGTTAATGCATCGATAGCTAATAATGCACTGCTTTTATTAGCAGGGCTTAATGATAACACGTCAACAATGGACTCAAGGGCTATTGTATTCACAATCGTAACAGATTGATCTTGCACTTGTTCCGCAACATAGGCTGCAGCAGCTAATGTTTCTGCACTGCCATGTGCTTTAAAACGCACCGTAACAATTTTACCCTCTTGAATTTGCAAATATACATGTACCACATCACTCATACCTAACTGGCCAGCGCTGCCGAAACACACGTCATCGTCAGTATCATCTAACATACCGACATACGGTGAGTTAGTAATGTAATTAAATAATTTTTCATTCGACATTATGCACCACCTTTGTAAGCAGGTGACATGTGTCGCAAACGCTTAACAGCGATTACCACTTGTTGAGCCGCTTGATTCACATCCTCTTCTGTCGTGAAGCGGCCGAATGAAAAGCGTACTGCCCCTTGTGACAGTTCATTTTTCACACCCATGGCTTGCAAGACATAGGAAGGTTCAATGCTACCTGACATACAAGCTGAACCAGTGGATACGGCAAGCTCAGGCAAAATTGTTAATAATGCGCTGTTATCGATATACGCAAAGCTCACATTGAGAATAGACGCGACGTGAGGTGCGCCTGCACCGTTAATATGAATGTCATCTAAACTTACCAGCTGCTGCCAAAACATCTCTCGCCATTTAGCAATGTGTGCAACATCCTCTCTCATTTCAGCCATTGCCAACGTGAATGCTTGCGCCATTCCGACAATTTGGTGCGTAGCTAAAGTGCCTGATCGCATACCATTTTCATGACCACCACCGTGGATTTGCTCAGCAATCCGCACACGTGGCTTGTGTTTCACATACAAAGCGCCAACGCCTTTGGGGCCATACACTTTATGCGCAGACATTGATAATAAATCCACATCTAAGGCCTTCACGTCAACCGGGATTTTACCCATGGCTTGTACAGCATCGGTGTGAACATAGATACCTTTTTCATGTGCTAATGCGGCAATGGCTTTAAGATCTTGAATCACGCCCGTCTCGTTATTCACCAACATAATTGAAATTAAAATCGTGTCATGTTGAATCGCATCACGCAACTCATCTAAATCCACCAAGCCATTGGGTCGCGGTGTTAAATAGGTGATGTTAAAACCTTGTTTTTCTAAATGCTGGCAAGTATCTAGCACCGCTTTATGTTCCGTTTTGCAAGTAATAATATGTTTACCATTGCGCTGATGAAACTCTGCAATACCTTTTATCGCCAAATTATTGGCTTCGGTCGCGCCAGAGGTAAACACGATTTCTTTTGCATCAGCCCCAATGGCATCCGCCACTTGCTGACGTGCCGTATCGACCGCTTCACGTGCTTGCCAACCATATTTATGTGCGCTTGATGCGGGATTACCAAATGTGCCATCCATCGTTAAGTATTGCGCCATTTTTTTTGCCACACGGGGATCAACCGGCGTTGTTGCAGCATAATCAAGATAAATCATCGTCACCCTTATCTTTCTTTCTATTGTTTTGCGCCGCATTCCAAATGCCACGCAAAATATTGATTTCATTTTTCTCTAAATGCGCTCGATTAAATAAACGTTTTAATCGCGGCATCAGTTTCTTTTCCACACCGGGTTTTAAGTATTTAACGTCAATTAACATTTGTTCTAGGTGCTCATGAAAACCTTGCATCTCTTCAGCTGTCGCGAATTCATCATAAGGCTTTCGATATTCAATTGTTGCTTTACCCGCTTGCAATGCTGCCATGTGTATTTCGTAACAAATCACCTGCACGGCTTGTGATAAATTTAATGAGGTATATTCCGAATTTGTCGGAATCACAATTTGCTTATGACATAGTGCAAGCTCTTCGTTACTCATACCAGAGCGCTCGGTTCCAAACACTAATGCGACTTTATTGTCGGCTGCATAGTCAAGAGCCATCACCGCACATTCACGCGCATCAACTCGCTCTAATGGCAAACCTCGCTCTTCTGCGCTAGAGCCGATCACCAACCCACAATCTGCCACCGCTTCAGCCAAGGTTTCGACCACTTGCGCCGTTTCTAGCACGCTATCCGCGCTTGCCGCTCTGGCTGTAATTTCCGCCGATGGAAATGCTGTATAGGGGTTCACTAACACTAATTCACTCAAACCCATGGTTTTCATAGCCCGTGCGGTAGCGCCGATATTGCCGGGATGAGTGGTTTGAATTAGTACAATTTTGATGTTATGCATAAAAATATTACAAATGTTTGATATTTAAGGTTTTGTTAATAATCTGCTCATCTTCTCTTAATAATTATAGTCTATTTTTAAACCAAGTAGTTCTATTAAAGAACAATAATAATAAAAGGTAGAGCAATCATGTTAATCCATCATCTTCTTGGATGTGCGCAATCACATCAGCATGTTACGCGGTTTTTCGCGAGTTGGGTACACACTGCGTTAATGCCGTATCTATGGTTGGATTATAAACGTACTGGCAATAATTCGCCATTATCAAAGCCATTAATTGATCAAACACGTCAACAAGTTGGTATTGATTTACGTCAGCCTTCAATACACGCAATGCCTGAATTAGCTAACAACACAATTAACGTTTACTCAGAACACGCGGGCAACCTTATGAAGCAGGCTTTAAGCTCACCACCTGCTCAACGAAAATTCTTTAATAAACCACAAACAAACGCGTCGTGGTTGCTCCGAAAAAATCTTTGGTTAAATCGATTAAGTGATCTTGTTACGACGGAACAACCTAGTGAGGCGGTTATTCAAGACTACATTCAACTTGAAACTCAGTTTAATCGCATCTCAAGCAATGATGATTTAGAAACTGTGCAATTATTAAAAGACACTTTGTCCAATGTCTATCATGTTGTGACAAGCTTTCATAATTACCAACAATTACAACAGCGTTACGAGGCTAGCATTGTCAGTGAACATAATAACTTAAAAACAAAAATATTAGAGCTACAACCTCAAAATGCTATACCAAAATTAAAACAAACCAATATCGAATTAGCGAATCAATTAACCGTATTGACCTCATACTCTTCATTTGATTTTTACCAGCATTATTTAAAGTCTATGGGTGTGCACAGTGAAGCTTTCTCGCTCACGCAAATAGGCGCTGAGATACAGCCGGCGATGGAATTATTAGAGGCTCAGTGTACTAAGTTGCCACAAACATTACATAAATTGGGGTTTTCAGCGAGTGAAATAAAAACGGTTACTTACTTACAACAACAATCACTACGCACCTGCCAACGCATGTTGAATGAAGAACAAAAAATGGCCCATGCAAGTGATACATTTACTGACACAGCGAACCAACGCCTACTGCGCTTATGCCAAGACAATAGTATGCATAATGTTAGTAATCCCAAACATATCCAACATCGCTGTGTTGAAAACTATAATCATTTAATTAGCGAATCAAGTCGATCTGTACTTGATGTCTCACAACAAACGATGGACCTTTCGCCTGAACTCATTCGACTGCTTAGTCAAATGTCTTCATCACATATCGAAAAAGTAAACTCTCATAGTTTACCTGAGATGCTAGTGAATGCAGTTTACCTGATGAACCGAAGCAAGCATGTGGGTGTTCAACATACTATCTTAAAATCAGCTCGCCAACATTATGAGCAAGATTTAAAATCTGGCCAATATATGAATCGTCTTGATAACTATATTGCCCAATATTATCAATATGAAGAAAAGGCAAGTCATGAACATGTGTTCCACAATCACATCGAAAAGCCACTAACACCGCTCAGCGGCAGTGAACTTAACAATATGGATGAGCATAATTTTGCAGTCATATTTTATGCCAACAAACTAAATATGTTAGCGCGATATTTGCGTTGCTGCACATTATCATACGCACAACATGCAACGACATCCGACGTTGAAGTAGAGCAATATTTCAAACACAGTCTAGGTGCATATTACACATTAACACCTGAGTCATCTAAATCTCCAACCCAACATCTGCCTAAAGACACTATCATCAATTTAAGACAGCGTAGTGATGCCGCAATAAAAAACTTCACAATGCCACGTGATGTAACAGTCATTAACGCTGCGTATTGTGTGCGTGAAATTAACATCACGGTCAAACGTCTTACCGCTTACTTGAACAATCAATTTATACCGACCATGCGCGCGCAACAAGTCAAGAATCCAAGTTTTGTTAACTTAACCTTACAGCTCGTCAACACAATCAGCGAAGCAACCGATCAACAACTTTCTTCGTTACAACGTGATACGCTTTATACATGGCATACTAATATGGGCATGGTGAGTGCGGCACAGCATATAGCAAACATTAATGATAAAAATTTCACGGCTCCCATCGCCGCGGCACCCATTAATGGTCCACGGCTTATTGTTATCCGTTAATTCTTGCTGTATGCGTCATTTCTTGCTAAAATTTGCGCAGTTCTTTAACAAGGTAAAGCAATATGCACCCCTATCTCAACATCGTCACCAAGGCGGCGCGCCTGGCTGGCCACATGCAAGCACGTGAATTCGACCGATTACACGAAGAAAGCAACCGAGCCGCTCACATCGCATCCGTGCGTGAGCAATCACAATTTATCGTGGTTGATGCGATTCAAAAAGCGTATCGCGATCATGGCATTATCAGCCATGACTTAGCGTATCAAACCGATGCTGAAACGGTTTGGCATGTCGAAGCCATTAATGGCTTTGCCAATTTTCGACGGGGTATCCCACATTTTGCTATTGTTGCCTTAGTTAAAGAAAATGGTAAAAACGAACACGTCCTCATTCACGACCCCATGCTCGATGAAACCTTCACTGCTTCACGCGGTCGAAACTTCCAAATGAAAAATCATCGCCTTCGCATCAACAAACAAGAAGCTGTAGAACGCTTACTCCTCTCCGGCAATGCTGCCGAAAAATTTGCTGACGATGTTCAACAAACCGGTTGCAATGCGTTGATGCTAGCCTATGCTGCTGCCGGTCGATATGATGCTTTTGTTGGCAATGGTTTAACCGAAATTGAAATCGATGCGACAGGATTAATGATTAAAGCTGCGGGTGGTTTATACAGTGATTTTTCAGGCAGTGAGAAATTTCCGAATGGTGAAATGCTAGCGTCGAATCCACAGTTGTTTAAAGAGCTGTTAAAGCAACTTTAATATTGGATGAGCTACTCTCACTAATTGATATCACCCCTCATCCGTCGCTACGCGCCACCTTCTCCCCTCCCGGGGAGAAGGAATAAATCTCTCTCTTCGCCTCGCGGAATGACGACATTGTGTATCGTCGTCCCGCGGCTTGACCGCGGGATCCAGAATATCGTTAACTAGTTTTTTTTGCTCGCCAAGGCTGAGCTTGTTCTAATTGATGGGCTAATTGAAATAAAGTTTGTTCATCGGCAAAGCGTCCAGCGAATTGTACACCTATCGGCAATCCATCTTTATTCCAATATAACGGTACTGACATAGCAGGATTACCTGTGGCATTGAATAATGCGGTGAACGGTGTGAAGCTCATGCCTTTTTTAAATGCTTTAAAGAAAGCGGGTGTTAAACCGACTCCCCCCAATACATTCATCAATGTCCAAAGCGCGAATTTTTCTGGGCCGCTTGGTGTGAGTTCACCGAGTTTTTTCGGTGGTTGAGCTAAAGTTGGGGTGAGGATGACATCATATTTT
Organism: uncultured Gammaproteobacteria bacterium; assembly: GCA_963975985.1. GTDB lineage: Bacteria > Pseudomonadota > Gammaproteobacteria > JABDGN01 > JABDGN01 > CAXBIY01. Next base: position 6,610 of record CAXBIY010000011.1, on the reverse strand, counting down.
TCAAATACATCGCCTAACTTGCGTGTGACTTCATCAAAAAACACTGATGTGCCTGCAAAAGCTTTTGCGCTCATCCGATTGCCGACTTTAGCAATGGCACGAGTGGCGAGTTCTAAATCTCGTGGACTCATTTTAACATTAGCTTTAACCATATCAACTAAACTGGCTATATCACCCGCCATCATAATTGCTGTGTTACGAGACATCGCCTCTACATCCACATCAAATTCAATTTCTTCGATTTCGTGACCTAATGATTCACAAAGTTTGGCAGTTTTATTCACCGCATCTAAACAATCTTGATGAAGTTCGGCAGGATAAAATGGCATTTTCATTACAGCGATTTTAAGCTTGCCAACATCTTGCTCTAAACATTGCAGATAGTTCACATCCGGTTTTGGTAAAGGCAACGGCGTACCGATGTCATCACCACAGGAAATATCGAGCACCGCAGCACTGTCTCGCACCGTGCGCGTTATCACATGCTCACCGACCCAACCTTGCCACATACGACCACGGTCAGGACCACTGGGTGTACGTCCACGTGTCGGCTTCAAACCGAATACACCGCAACAAGAGGCTGGAATACGCAATGAACCACCACCATCACCACCATGCGCGATAGGTACCATACGTGATGCAACAGCAGCTGCTGAACCACCGCTTGAACCACCGACGGTATGATTTAAATTCCAAGGGTTATGTGTAGCGCCAAATAATTTGGGCTCGGTTGTCGCTCCCAAACCCCACTCTGGGCAATTGGTTTTACCAAGAATAACAAAGCCCGCTTTCTTATAACGTGCAACCAATTCACTGTCATAATCACGCGTGTAATGTTGTGTCCATTTACTCGCCCCTGTTGTCGGCACACCAGCATAAGAGGTGATTAAATCTTTCAGTAGTAATGGCACGCCATGGAATGGTCCTGCTGCTAAGCCCGTTTTTAATTGTGCTTGTGCTTCATCGACCATTTTGTTGACGACGGCATTGAGATAAGGGTTGAGTGTATCGATGCGTTCGAACGCCGCATCGAGTAATTCTTGTGAAGAAAGTTGTTTCTTAGCAATGAGATCGGCTAAGCCAAGGCCATCATAAATGTCATATTCAGGAAATTTCATAACACCATTATGGCAGACTTTATGGGCGAGCGTCTAATTCAGTTTTAGGCTTGGGTAGAAAGTCAGCACGTTTTAAACCCATCGCGACAGCCAATGCTCCGGCGACATAAATCGATGAGTAAGTACCAATAAGAATACCGATGAACAAGGCTAAAGAAAAACCAAATAAGCTAGGGCCACCATAAACCAATAAGGCAATGACTGCTAACAACGTCAAACCTGAGGTAATCACCGTACGTGATAGGGTTTGGTTAATGGATAAATCCATGATGTCTTTGGGTGAACCACGGCGCACTTTGCGGAAGTTTTCACGCACTCGGTCAAACACAACGATAGTGTCATTGATGGAATAACCAATCACGGTTAATACTGCAGCCAGTGAAACCAAATCAAACTCAATATGAAAGAATGAGAAAATACCGAGAATTAAAATCGGGTCATGAATCAACGCAAGAATCGCACTTAACGCAAAACGGTATTCAAAGCGCATGGCAACATAAATCAAGGTCACCAAGAAAGCGATAATCATCGCTAATGCACCTTTGTTCGCCAACTCTTTACCGACTTGTGGACCAATGAAGCTGACTTGTTCAAGCTTAGCATTAGGCAAGGCTTGCAATACTTTCGTACGCACGGCCGTTTGTTGCTTTTGATCTTTAACAGGTAAAGTAATCATCACATCATGCACTGAACCAAAGCTTTTGACTTCTTTTTCGGCGTAACCAATTTTGGTTAATTCGTCACGAATTTGTGGCAAATTAGCCTCTTGCTGATATGACACTTCAATTTGCATACCGCCGGTAAAATCTAAACCAAAGTTTAAACCATTTACACATAATGACGTAATCGACGCAATAAATAATACCGCTGAAAACACAGCCGCATATTTTGATAAGCGCATGAACGGGATTTTGGTGTTGGCTTTAAAAAATTCCATTATTTTTTCACCTTAATGCCAATTGATAATTTTTTCACGATACGCCCACCGTAAACTAAGTTAACCAATGAGCGTGTGCCCATAATGGCGGTTAGCATCGAGGTTAACAAACCAATAATTAATGTAATCGCAAAACCTTTAATATTACTACTAGCAATAGCAAACAATACCACAGCAACAATCAAGGTCGTCACATTCGCATCGACAATGGTTGAAAAGGCACGCTCGTAACCGGCATGAATCGCCGCTTGCGGCGTATTACCATTACGTAGCTCTTCGCGAATACGCTCGAAAATAAGTACGTTAGCATCAACTGCCATACCGACGGCTAACACCATACCGGCAATACCGGCCAAGCTTAATGTAAAGTGCAGAATCGACATGATGGCGATTGTAATCACTAAGTTCATGAATAATGCGACGTTAGCGATTAAGCCGAACAAACGATAGTAAAGCATCATGAACACGACAATCATTAAAAAGCCGGCAACCACAGACACAACACCGTGCTGAATGTTAGTTTTACCCATGCTTGGGCCAACCAACAACTCTTGCAACGGAATTAAATTAGCAGGTGTTGTACCGGAGCGTAATTGAATGGCTAAATTTTTCGCCATTTGCGGGCTCGCTAAACCAGTAACAACAAACGTACCCGGCAATGCACTTTGAATGGTCGCATCGTTAATCACCACGGCTTCTTTTTTCGAGACATTAACAATTTTACCGTTAACTTTTTTCGGTGTGGTTTTCACGTTGATTAACACGAAAGCCATACGGTGCCCAACATTATCACCCGTAATACGATGGAACGCTGGTACTTCAGGGCCTGTTGCGTTGATTGTCACAGATGGTTGACCATTTTGATCCATACCAGAAGAAGCGTTATTCACCGCACTACCCGTTAAGATGACCTTGTTGAATAGCACTATCGGTTGGTTACCTTGCAGCATATGATAAAGCTTGGAACCCGGAGGTACGATACCTTGCACGGCATTTTGCACGTCAGCATTTTCGTTAACCAAATGCGCTTCCAATGTGGCATTACCACCTAATATCTGACTCGCTTGCGCCGTGTCTTGCACGCCGGGCAAATCAACAGCAATACGATTCAAACCTTGACGTGCAACAACCGCTTCACCGACACCTAAAGCATCCACACGTTTGTTTAACACTTGAATGGTTTGTGACATAACACTGTCACGTAATTCTGATAACGCTTGCTCAGTTAAATTGGCTTGCAAATACAACACACCATTACGGGTGATGTCGTTCAATGTATAAGTTGGGAATTTTTGACGTAATAAATTTTTAGCTTTATCTAACGTTGATTTATCACGAAACTTCAATAATAAGCCACTAGGCTTTTGCGGTTGAATACCCGCATAACGAACATCGGCTTCACGCAAAGTCGTGGCGATTGTTCGCACATCTGACATTTCGCGTTTTTGAATCACGGAAGCAACATCGACTTCTAATAAGAAGTGCACGCCACCACGCAAATCCAAACCTAATTTCATTGGCTCGCCGCCGGCTTCAGCTAACCACTTAGGTGTTGATGGCACTAAGTTAACCGCTGCTGTGTAATGCTCGCCGACTGCGATTTGCACCACTTCTTTCGCTTTTAATTCGCTATCCGCTGTCGTTAATCGCACCAAGATTTTGCCTTCATTCATCGAAATAGATTTATAGGCGACCTTCGATTGCGTTAACGCTTGCTTGATTTGCGTCACTTGTGTTGCTGACACTTCATAAACACTTTGACCACTGACTTGCACAGCGGGATCTTGCGGATATAAATTTGGGGCAGCATAAATTAAACCGAACACCACAATGGCGATCAATAAAATATATTTCCAAGCAGGATAGCGATTTAATATATTAGACATTAAGCTTTTTCTACTAATGAGCCTTTAGGCAAAACAGTTGTAACGGCTTGCTTTTGAATTTTAATGATAACATTCTCAGCAATTTCTAAATGTACAAATGTATCTTCAATGGTTTTCACTTGACCTACAATACCACTGTTTGTCACAACTTCGTCACCTTGACCTAAAGCGGCTAACAATTCACGTTGCGCTTTGGCACGTTTTTGTTGCGGACGAATCAATAAGAAATAAAAGATAGCGAAAAACACGGCCAACATAATGACGGTGCTCCAAATACTACCTTGTGGGTGTTGACCTGCGGCTGGTGCTGCTGCGGCGTATGCAGTGGAAAAGAAACTCATGGACTACCCCTATATATTAGTTAGGGCGGGATTATAGCAAGAGCCTTGCCACTACGCCATTGGCAAAAAATGTACAAAACTCCCTTCTCCTAATAATTGGGCATGGTTGAATAAATCAATTTTTTCAGTTCCGTCATCCCGCGGCTTGACCGCAGGATCCAGTCACTGACTGATTTTTCTGGATCCCGCGGTCAAGCCGCGGGATGACGGACTGGACGCTTTATAAAAGCTGATTTATTCAACCATGCCCAATTATCAGGAGAAGATAGCCGAAGGACGGATGAGGGTAAAATAGCGCCGCTTGCAAAGCAGAACTAAACAATCAACATCGTATCGCCATAACTAAAAAACCGATACTGTTCAGCAACAGCTTCTGCATAAGCCTGCATCGTAGACTCATACCCTGCCAACGCCGACACCAACATAACTAATGTCGATTCAGGCAAATGAAAATTGGTCTGTAACCCATCAACACAGCGAAATTGATAACCTGGGTAGATAAAGATATCCGTATCACCAAAATACGGTTTAATTTCATCACCCTGACTAGCCGTTTCCAGGCAACGCACACTTGTCGTACCCGCAGCAAACACGCGCTTGCCATTGGCTTTTACCGCTTTGACTTTATCACACACGGCTTGCGACACCTCCACATACTCACTGTGCATGTGATGGTCTTCAATATTATCCGTGCGTACCGGTTGAAAAGTCCCTGCCCCCACATGCAAGGTCACAAAAGCCGTTTCCACACCTTTGTCTTTTAACCGTTGCAACATCGCATCATCATAATGTAACCCGGCCGTCGGTGCCGCCACTGAACCTTTAGGATCAGCATAAACGGTTTGATAACGATCTTGATCGGCCGCATCATCACTACGTTCTATATAAGGTGGCAATGGCATATGGCCTTGCTGCTCCAACACATCAATTGCACGTGAAGCAAAACACAATTCAAACAAATCGCCATCCCGCCCAAGCGTTTCGACTTGCTCACCCTGCTCCAGCGCAATCATCATGCCCGCTTTGGGTGATTTACTCGCACCAACATGCGCTAACACCCGATGCTCATCCAGCAACCGCTCAACTAAAATTTCGACCTTGCCACCTGTAGCTTTGGTGCCATACAAACGCGCAGGAATAACCTTACTGTTGTTAAACACCAACAAATCCCCTGCCTCAAGATAATCCGGCAAATCAGTAAAGCATTTATGCGCTATTGCGCCCGAATCCCGCCCTAACACCAGCATACGGCTAGCATCACGCCGTTCAGCTGGCCGCTGGGCAATTAATTCTTGGGGTAAATCGTAGTGAAAATCGCTTAATTTCATGGCCGCCAGCCTAATCGAAAATAGCACGAGAAACAAGAGATACGGCGGCTAGAAACTTGCATTTTAATAAAGCTTAGGTATATACTCCCCGCCCGTTCCAATGAAATGCCGGGGTGGCGGAACTGGTAGACGCGCCGGATTCAAAATCCGGTGGTGGCAACACCGTGTCGGTTCGATTCCGACCCTCGGTACCAAATAAAATCAATTAGTTATCTTTCTATAACCTAACAACATTTTTCGCAAAACACCTCCATGGGACACTTTTTTAAAAAAACGTCTTTATGAGTGATTTCTATTACGATGCGGCTTTGCCCCGACAGTCTCATTAACAAAGAGCTAGAGACCATCGGCAAATTTAAAACAGCCATTCAAGACGGTTGCTTAGCCATTGCCAATCACAAAGCCTATCAACAAAAACAACGGCATCACGCAACACAACAACAAACATATCAACCCACCACCGTAACGCCATTGCTGTGTGAGTATCAACACTCACTCACACAAAAAGCCAAAGCCATAACACCACAACGAACTTATCAATACGAAAAACAGTGTCGAGCGTTAGCAGTAACGATACTGAGAAACAAATCCCTCACGCAAACACTCGAACAATCGTCTTCTCCACTGCTCAAATCGATACAGCATCATGCGAAGAAGCAGCGGGATATGTCGAGGGATTGGGGCAATAGAATCAACACTGTTAAAAATCAAAATAAGCTTAATTCATGATATAATGTAACAATATGCTACGAATCAAATCAGCGAGAAAACATGTTAGGAAAAAAATATTCTCAACCTCAAGAATTCGATACCCGCTCTTACGAAGAGAGAATAAAATTATTAAAAGAGTTTGACATTGAAGCCTTAAAAGAAGCTATGAGACAAGTTGAACTTTCTTTATCTAATTCGCTAGATATAAAAAAAATACTCGACACTAAAGTTTATTTGTAGTAGCTCAGACTTAATCTGACAGTTCCCGATTTATCCAGCCGTGACTGTC
>CAXBIY010000010.1:0-80386 GCA_963975985.1 uncultured Gammaproteobacteria bacterium | reverse complement strand
AGTGGCTCGTTTCACTCAACGGTGCCTCGTCATCCCGCGGCTTGACCGCGGGATCTAGAATATCGTTTGACTCAACATCGAGCACTGGATTGCGCGGTCAAGCCGCGCAATGACGAATGAAGGTCTACCATCTCAGCAATATTTTACTGTTCAAAAAATAGCGTAAGTGTTCATTTTTTGCGGTTTATAGTCTATACCCAGCGAAACTCCATTTTTTTATGCACTTTTCGCTGGGTATAGGCTATAAATGATGGCAGTAAGCAAGAAAGGAAGCAGGCAGATGGCAACACAGCTCTATCAACAAGCTCAAGAAGATCCAAAAGCCTTTTGGGCAGCAATGGCCGAAGAGTATCTCGATTGGTTTTCATCATGGGATTCAGTGCAAACCGGTTCTTTGGTGAAAGGCGATATCAAATGGTTTGATGGCGCTGAGCTCAACGTCAGTTTCAATTGTATCGATCGACATTTACCGACACGCGCAGAACAAACCGCCATCATTTGGCAAGGCGATGATGACGATGATGTGAAACATATTAGTTATCGTCAACTACACCAACACGTTTGCAAATTATCCAATGCATTATTGTCGCTCGGCGTGCAAAAAGGCGATCGCGTTTGTATTTATATGCCGATGATTCCCGAAGCAACGTATGCTATGTTAGCTTGTTCACGCATTGGTGCAATTCACTCGGTGGTGTTCGGTGGGTTTTCACCGGAAGCCTTGCGTGGTCGTATTGATGACGCACAATGTAATATCGTTATCACCGCCGATGAAGGTGTGCGTGGCGGTAAATTTATTCCATTAAAAAACAATGTCGATGCCGCGTTAGTGGATTGCGACAGTGTGAAAAATGTTTTAGTGGTTGAGCGCACAGCTGGAAAAATTGAATGGCAAGCTGATCGCGACGTTTGGTATCACGACATCGTCGACAAACAATCTGACCAATGCCAACCTGTAATAATGGCAGCAGAAGATCCGTTATTTATTCTTTACACCTCGGGTTCAACCGGAAAGCCCAAAGGTATCGTGCATACAACAGCGGGTTATTTACTTTATGTCGCTGTCACGCATAAAACCGTATTTGATTATCAGGAGGGTGATATCTATTGGTGCACAGCCGATGTCGGTTGGGTGACAGGACATAGCTATATTGTTTATGGTCCACTCGCCAATGGTGCAACAACGGTGATGTTTGAAGGCATACCGACTTACCCCGATGCATCTCGTTTTTGGCAAATCGTCGATAAATTTCAAGTTAACCAATTTTATACCGCACCAACTGCCATTCGTAGTTTAATGGGAGCAGGTGATGAATGGGTAACAAACACTTCAAGAAAAAGTTTACGTATTTTAGGTTCTGTCGGAGAACCGATTAACCCAGAAGTCTGGCAGTGGTATCACGATGTCGTCGGCAATAAAAATTGTTTTATCGTTGATACCTGGTGGCAAACCGAAACGGGCGGGCAAATGATTGCTCCCATTCCCTCTGATGGCGCACAAAAACCAGGGGCTGCCACTCAACCTTTCTACGGCATCCAAGCCGCATTAATCGACGAGAAAAACCAATTAATAGAGGGAGCGGGTGAAGGCCGCCTAGTCATGACACAACCCTGGCCCGCCATCGCACGAACGGTTTACGGTGATCACCAACGCTATATGGATACGTATTTAAACGTTATTCCTGGTTATTACTTCACCGGCGACGGTGCCCGCCGCGACGCAGACGGTGACTATTGGATCACTGGCCGTGTCGACGATGCCATCAATGTCTCCGGCCATTTACTCGGTACTGCCGAAATCGAAAGCGCACTGGTGTTAGATCACGACATCGCCGAAGCCGCCGTCGTCGGCTACCCGCACGACATTAAAGGCCAAGGTGTTTATGCTTTTGTTACAGTCAAAGATAATGTGCAGCCCAGTGATGAATTAAAACAACAACTTATCCAATTAGTACGAAAACAAATTGGTCCTATCGCGACACCAGATGTTATTCAATGGGCGCCGTCACTACCCAAAACCCGTTCCGGAAAAATCATGCGCCGTATTTTGCGCAAAATAGCGGCGGGTGAAAGTGAAAATTTTGGTGATATTTCAACACTGGCTGAGCCTCAAGTCGTGAATACTTTAGTGAAAGCACGTATAATATAGCCAAACATGGATCAGTGAAACCATGAGATACCGTCATCCCGCGGCTTGACCGCGGGATCCAGTTTGTGGGTATAGTGCGACGTTGTTCACTGGATTCCGTGGTCAAGCCACGGAATGACAGTGGGAATAGAAGGTTTAAACTGACAGTCCACCGTATGGGTGAAACCATGAGATACCGTCATCCCGCGGCTTGACCGCGGGATCCAGTTTGTGGGTATAGTGCGACGTTGTTCACTGGATTCCGTGGTCAAGCCACGGAATGACAGTGGGAATAGAAACGCTTACCTGATCGGCATTGATACGATCGCCAGCAATTAATTTAGGAGACTATTATGTTAGCAACCAAAGCTTACGCCATAAAAAACGCTACCGGTTCATTCGAACCCTTTGAATTTAATCACCGCGATCCCAAGCCTCATGATGTCGTCATCGACATTCTATACAGCGGTATTTGCCACTCCGATATTCATCAAGCACGCAACGAATGGAATAATGCTATTTATCCTATGGTGCCAGGGCATGAAATTGTTGGGCGTGTGACAGCAGTGGGTGATGCTGCGACGAAGCATCAAGTGGGTGACCTTGTCGGTATTGGTTGCATGGTCGATTCGTGTCGCGAGTGTGGCATGTGTGAATGCCACGAAGAACAGTTTTGTCCTGAGCGTGTTTACACGTATAACGACACCGAGCGTGACGGCAAAACCATTACGTATGGCGGTTACGCTAATCAAATTGTGGTTGATGAAAATTTTGTATTAAGTGTTTCAGACAAATTAGATATCAAAGGCGTTGCACCATTATTGTGTGCAGGCATCACAACGTATTCACCGCTAAAACGCCATGGTGCTGGCCCAGGTAAGAAAGTGGGTATCATGGGCTTGGGTGGTTTAGGCCATATGGCTGTGAAAATTGCCCATGCCATGGGTGCTGAAGTGACTGTGTTTAGTCATTCACCAGCAAAAGAAGCTGAAGCCAAGCGTCTGGGTGCCGATAAATTTGTTATCAGTAAAGATACTGATGTGATGGAAACATTGGCAGGCACATATGATGTGATGTTAGATACCGTCTCAGCAAATCATGACATCCAACCTCACCTCGATACATTGAAGGTTGATGGTGTGTATGTCCTCATTGGTGTGCCAGAAAAAGCTGTCGCATTTCAAGCGGGTCCCTTCATCAATCGTCGTCGCATTATTACGTCATCATTAATCGGTGGCATTAAAGAAACACAAGAAATGTTAGATTTTTGTGCTGAACATAATCTTGTGTCAGATGTGGAAATGGTTAACATCAATCAAATCGACGAAGCCTATGAGCGCATTTTGAAAGCCGACGTGCGTTATCGTTTTGTGATTGATATGAGTACATTAAACTAGGCCTATTATGCCCAATATCAACAATGCTTATTTACGCTATGGCGACCAAGTGTTATTTGAGAACTTAAGTTTTCAATTGGCACCGGGAAAAATCACCTGTTTGCTTGGCCCTAGTGGCGTGGGGAAAACGACGTTATTAAAATTGTTAGCTAAGCTCACTAGTGTTGGAAAGCATGATGAACTGCATGCGGATATTATTGGCGCTGATGGTGTTGCGATTGATCTTGATGTCGCGTATATGGCACAAGAAGATGGATTAATGCCATGGTCAACCGTTTTGAATAATGTCATGCTGGGTGCAAAATTGCGCGGTGAAAAAAAAGATATCGCTAAAGCCAAAATTTTACTTGAACAAGTCGGCTTGACTGGCGCCCTTAACAAAAAACCCAAACAATTATCCGGCGGTATGCGACAACGTGTCGCATTAGTGCGTACATTGATGGAAGATAAAGGTATTGTGTTAATGGATGAACCTTTTTCAGCATTAGATGTGATTACGCGTCTGCGTTTGCAAGATTTAGCCGTGGAACTGTTAAAGGGTAAAACCGTACTCATGATTACACATGACCCATTAGAAGCCCTACGCATGAGCGATATGGTTTACGTCATGCAAGGCCAACCCGCAACCTTTAGCGAAGCCATAATCCCTGAAGGCACTGCGCCAAGGGATGCGAGTGACGAAAAATTGCTAGCACTGCAGGGACAGTTGTTGAAAGAATTAAGTCGGGTGGATCTATCCCTTCTCCCGTAAGGGGAGAAGGGAAAAACGAACAATCCCTTCTCCTCGCCAGAGGAGAAGAGTAAAAAGGAACGACATGTTAGTTATACGTGGCATCATTATCACCATCGGCTTATTACTCATCTGGCAGTTCATCGTCTGGGCGGGTCACATCGCGCCATATATCTTGCCTTCTCCCTGGTTTGTTTTCCAAACACTATTCCAAGACTTCGGCATCATCATGTCACAAGCCAAAGCAACCGCAATCGAAACCGTATTAGGCTTCCTCATCGGTGTAGGCTTTGGTGCATTAGCGGCATTAATTATCGCCTATTTTAAATCTTTAAGCCTATGGTTATTACCCATCTTAATCGTCAGCCAAGCCATCCCCACTTTTGCGATCGCCCCCATCCTAGTCGTATGGCTAGGCTACGGCATCGCATCCAAAGTTGCCGTCGCGGCTATCGTGATCTTCTTCCCCGTCACCAGTAATTTTTACGATGGCTTAACCCGCACGCCACAAATTTGGTTAGACCTCGCCAAAACCATGAATGCCTCACACTGGAAAACCCTATGGCATGTTCGCATTCCCGCTGCCTTGCCAAACTTTGCATCAGGCGTTAAGATAGCGGCCGTCTTCGCTCCCGTCGGCGCTATCGTCGGGGAATGGGTGGGTTCAAGCCAAGGATTGGGTTACCTAATGCTAAACGCTAACGCTCGCATGCAAATCAATATGATGTTTGCAGCACTGTTAGTGGTAATAATAATAACACTACTACTTTACTTCATTGTTACACAAGTTTTAAAAAGAATAATTGTGTGGTGATGTAGTTTTTAAGCTATCAATGTTTACTTCTACTATACCGGTTGATTCAGCCCCCGATACTTATCGTGCGGCGATCCAAGCGATAGTTATTTCGTTAAATGAAGCTGATTTACTTAATGACTGTCAAAAATTAAATCTGTTAATTCAGCGTTTGGCCGATCTCTGCCCTCCTGAATCACATAATTTAAGAGCAAGGCAAGAGTTAGATACGTGGTTAAAGCAGGTCATGATAGGTAAGTATCTTGCTCACAAACAATCGATATCAAGAGGGGAAGTTGACCGGTTAAAAACTATGCCATTGAAAGTTGTGATTAATTTAGTTATGGGTTTGTTTGATACGTTATCGTGCGAATATGAAGCCAGTAAGTTGAGCCGTTGTATTCAGTTGCCCATGACTATTTTTTTAGATTTTAATCAGCAAGTGTTAGCTGATGTCAATTTACCCATGCTGATTGGTTTGAAGGAGTTGGAAGATTTTGCTAGTAATGTAGGTGCTGGCGATATTTCTTTTGTTAAAGCCACTGAAATTGCCCATGCGATGGATAGCACAATGCCTACAACTCCTCAGCAAACCGTACAGCAGCAATGGGAGACTTATTCACCACAGCTAAAGCAAACAACCCCGAATTCACGCAAAGCTAAAAAATACGAAATGTTTATTCAGGATGAAACTTGGCAGCGTAATGCGGCCTGTGTTCGTTCGTTATTTTCTGAACCGCGCTCAGTAACTGATGAGATGGTTAATTGGATTATACATACGTGTGGTACTAATGAGATGAATCCATGTCTTGTAGCCTTAGAAACATTTAGGCAATTATTTTTTCAAACGAGTCGATTTGAACTCATGGAAGCTATGCCCTTGTCGGTTGAAATGAAACGCTATTATCTTGTGGTTTTAAATGGAATGCTAAAGCAAAAATTAATGGTGAAATTTAATTATGTTAAGCAAGACGATACGGTTTTTGCTGTTGAGCAAGTTGATCCAAGAGAGCATGGGGCATTTATAACAGTATTAATTGAATGTGAAATTCCTTTGGTCATAGGCGGTCGATGGCAGCCAAAAAAATTCATGGTGGAAGGTATACACGCGTTAGCCTATTCATTAACAACCATTCGAACGCATTGCCGAACACGATTAGATTGGATTGCATATGCTGGTCATGAGGCAAGAAAAAAACTTAACACAAGTAGCGGAGGAGGTGTTGGTGAAGCATCTGTTATTAGCCTAGGAGAGAGACTATTTGCTGGTTATAATGATTTTATGTTCAGGCCTCATTTTGTCAACCAATGTGACGATGAAAAATTAACGAGCGATATAGTAGAGGATTATTATCGTTCTATGATGTTCCCAGGTGAGATACAGCTGGCGAAAGATGATGATATCAGCGCTATTGTTGAAAAATTAAAGGGCGAACTAATGCTAGGTGATCACAATGTGAAAATAGTGTTTTTAGCCACGGGGCAGAATCATTATAATCCTTGTAATTTTGCGATTAACTACCTTAAAGTGGTCTTTAACCGCATGCGATTATTTATTGCATCTCCCCAGGGTCAATATGGTAATGTAGTACAGAGAAAAAATAGCCAGTTGTTTCGTAATGAGAAAAATCAGCTAGTGCTTGATACAAAAATAAATTATTTGCAATTAAATAAGTTAACTAAAGATAATAATTATATTGAAATGACAAAACAGCATTATCAACCCGAAGCAGAAGAAAATTCTCCATTACTGGGTATTCACTTTCGTTGTGTAATCCCCACCACTTACGATGAAAGTTTCCAGCACTTAAAGAGCGACGTTATCGTTTATGTGCCAGAATTGCTTTCATGGGTGAATGAAGCTAAACAATTGATTATTAGTGGCAAGATAGAAGAACCAACACCCTGTAAAGCACCTGATTTAGTGCGGGGGGCACTGGATTTTAGCGCCATGGACGAGGGTATGTAGTTAGTAGTGTTATCATCTTGCTATCTGCCGCTTGAGTCGTTAAGATCGTAACTATATTGAGCATCATTAAGTTGCTGCTGCGATATCAACTGTTCGGCAAATTAGCCGATATAATAATAACCATCGTTTTACATCGTGAGAGTAATATTAACAAGAATAATATTGCGATGATAAAGCATAACCTATTAGTGATGTCTTATGAATTCAATGGATGCAGGTGTTGGAGAGCAGTATGGTCTGCAAGGCCGAGATGCGCATCAAGAAGAGCTGTTGCGAGCCTTTCACCAATCTATTATGTTGTCTCTTTGGTCGAATTATATCTTCGTTGATTATTTGTTAATGCAGCAGTTATGTGTGCAACTTGAGCAGTTAAAATCAACGCTCGCTATGTTGCGCAATCACATGGCTTTGTACCAACGATTATACGCAAAAGTTAACGAGCAATATATTGTGCTTTATAAACAGCAACAAAAAGCTGAAAATGCACATCTTTATCGCGCAAATTTAGAAATCAATTTATGCCAAGCGTTGTCTGTTGATGAGCCAGAACTTGCAAAAGTCAATGAATATTATGGCGGCCTAGCTGTGTTACATAGCAGTCGCACATATTCATATAGTGGAGCATTGCAACACAAAAAACTTACAGCTATCAGCCAAGCGTGGCCAAGTCCAGAATGGTTGCCTACACATTATCTAAGTGATGTTGCTTTTATTGAGCTCATAGACCTTTTCTCAACTAGACTTTCAAATCAGTTAGAATTTTATAAGGAAAATAAAAATGTTACAGGTTTTATTAATTTAACAGCATATTTCAGTCAAAAGGTTGGTGAGCAGCAATATACACCTGAAAGGCAGCCTGTTGAAATGCAAGCAACACAGCTGGAAGCATTTGCCACTCTAGCATCAACTGCCGAAACATCATTTAGTAGCGTGAGTGATGTAATGGCACAAATTACTAATGGTGGTTTGCGTCAAGAGCATGAAGCCTATACGGCCAATACAGCAGTACAATCACCGATTAAGCGCTTATCTGATGAGGAGCGGCGAGTTATCATCGCGCGACAGTTTGCTCGTGCACGTACGCATTCTATGATAGGGCCTGCATTGGCGAGGACGTTAGGTATTCAAGGCGCAGATCCTGCTAAAATTAATTGGGTGATTAGCACCGCGATTGAGAGCTTAAACAACACTTGTTTTTTGGTAAGAAAAACGTTTGAAAGTATGCTTGAGGAATTGACTGGTATTTATATTGAAGAATACTTTCCAGCAGACAGCGAGGCAAAGCAGTATGTCATCTCTACTTTCGAACAAGATAAATCAAAATTTATTGTTCGACACGAAGTGAGAGTAAAAAAAGTCATGATTCGCGGCGATAGTCAGCGAGCCAGTGCTTATGGTTTGCGCGACAGCGAGTGGGTAATGAAAATCATTATTGACTGTAGAATACCCTTGGTGTTTGGTCAGCCAATTGAGCTCTTGCGATTTTGGGTCTTAAGTAATGCGGTAGAAATTAAAAGAGCGTTATGTAGCTTTCCTGAAAAACTTAATCGTGATAATGTAAATGTCACATTTAATGTAGTGGTGGCTAACTTTCAGTCTGAATTGAAAAAGGCATCAGTTCCTGCTGAGACCATTGCCATGCCAGATTGGTTGCTAGGTGGCTATCTTAAAAAGGCATTGACTACTGATCAGTTTTCCAAGGTGAATAATACAGCTCTGGTTGCAGCAGTAACAACTGAATTTTCAAAACAGGTCTTACTCGCCAATGCTGTGAGTATCGCTCCTCAAGATAATCACAGTACTATTAAAAGTAAACTGCGACTAGCACTAAATTTATCGACATTGAATGAGGAGCAGTTGAAGCGCTTAATGTTATACACAACAGAGGGCTTTTATAATCCCATTCATTATACTTGGGAGTTGCTTAAGAAAATTTTTTCTATTCAATTTTATCAGTTAGATGAGATTGCTTTTGCAGGAGAAAGAAAATATTCACTTTATGAAAAAAATGGCGCTGTTTATCTGGAAGCTAAATTGCAAGTGAGACAAGTTACGAAGATTCGAACAGGTGAGGTATATACGCGTATGCGATTTGGAGCAAACAGAACTACATCACTTGATGTGCCTGATAAAGAAGCACCTTTGCTGGAGTGTCATCTCTTGGTTGAGTTGCCATTGGCTCATAATACACGGTGTGAATTTGTTAACCGTTCAATTTATGTGTATGAAAAAAATCTAACTGAGACAATAGCTAAAATCCTACTAAGCGATTATAGCTTTTTAGCTGCTTCAGGGAAGCAGCCAGAAGGGGTTATACGTTTTTCACCATAAAATCAGAGCGGGCAATTTATGCTTAGCTTTAAGTTGTGTATTACCTGCATTATAGATAGCCATGATAGTGCTCTGTTGTCTAGCAAACAAAGTTGTGAGATTATGGAGGTCAATATGAGCATTAAAACACGATGTGTCATAATATTCACATTAAAGAAACAGGACCACACATGAAAAAATACGTTTGCCTATTATTAGGTTTGTTATGGGCCAGCATCAGTTTCGCCACGCCACCTAAGCACCTCACACTTATTCTCGACTGGTACTTAAACCCCGACCATGCCCCCATCGCTGTCGCTGAACAAAAAGGTTATTTCAAACAACAAGGCTTAGATGTGCATGTAATTGCTCCGGCCAATCCTAACGATGGGCCGAAAATGGTAGCGGCGGGTAAAGCTGATATCACCATCACTTATTTAGCCGGTTTAATCCAATTCGTTGAAAATGGTTTGCCATTAATACGCGTGGGCACGTTGTTTAGTACCAACCTAAACGCCATGGCTGTCTTAAAAAATGGACCGATTAAAACCATTAAAGATTTAAAAGGTAAAACCATTGGTACCTCGGCCAGCAGTGTTGACCAGGCGATGGTGGGTGCCATGTTGGCGCACAATGGCTTAAGCATAAAAGATGTGAAGATGGTTAGCGTGCAATATAATTTAGTGCAAGCGCTATTAGCTCATCGTGTTGATGCCATCAGTGGTATTATGCGTAACATCGAGCCGGTTGAAATGCGGCTAGCAGGCCAGCCCGCGCGTTTGTTTTTGCCGCAAAATAATGGTGTGCCTGATTCGGCTTCGGAGCTTTGGGTAGTGAACAGTAAAAATGTGAATGCACCCTGGGTGAAAAAGTTTTTAACCGCCATTCAGCAAGGCACAAAATATTTAAAAGCGCATCCCGAATCAACTTGGCGTGCATTTGCGAAAAACCACCCAGAGCTCAATAATAAGTTTAACCATGAAGCCTGGCTAGGGACGTATCATTACTTCGCTGATAATCCTTTTGTTTATAATCCCGCTTCGTATAACCACTTTGCGAAATTTATGCAGCAACAGAAATTAATTAAAACCATTCCACCCATTAAAGACTACGCAGTAGGAGAAGCCAAATGAGTATTCGCCCGTATAAAAAAATCATGCCGACATTAGGCGAAGACGTTTATGTTGATGAACAAGCTTGCGTGATTGGTGATGTAACGTTGGGTGATGATAGCTCCGTGTGGCCCTGCGCTGTCGTGCGTGGCGATGTGAATACCATTCGTATCGGCAGCCGCACGAATATTCAAGATAATTCCATGCTACACGTTACGCATAAAAACGAAGAATTCCCTGATGGTTTTGCTCTAACTATTGGTGATGATGTCACCGTTGGCCATAATGTTGTGTTGCATGCCTGCACGATCAACAATCGTTGCTTAATTGGCATGGGTGCCGTGGTGTTAGATGGTGCCGTGTTAGAAGAGCATGTGATGATTGGCGCCAACAGCTTAGTGCCGCCGGGCAAAGTACTCGAAAGTGGTTATTTATATTTAGGCAGCCCCGTCAAACAAATCCGCCCCCTCACTGAAAAAGAAATCGCTCACTTTGAATATAGCGCTAAGCATTATGCGAAGTTGAAGGATGATTATTTAGTGTGAACTGATTTTTATCCCGAGTAATGTACTTATGCGCAATTTTGTTTTGTGAATCGTTAATTTACTCGCCTGTTCAATAAATACAGCATTTCTACCTCGCCAATCAACATTTTTAATTTGGTCACATAACACAGCACCATTCGTGATGAGATTTTCTGGTAAGGTTATCTCAAAAGGATATTTCTTAACCTTGCTTGTGATTGGGCAACCAACAAGCAGTTTGATCTTTTGATTATATTCTGCAGGTGTGAGCACCAAAAAAGGGCGGCGTTTAGTGATTTCTTTGCCCTTTTGTGGGTGCATATCTAGCCATACAATATCGCCAAGTCGGGGAACATAATCAGTCATCAATATTTTCCAGGCCAATATCACCGCCCATATCAATTGGGCTATGTAAATTGTCATTGGTCACTTGTGCAAGCAGTGATGTTAAGCTTGGTTCTTCTATTTGCGGCATAATGACAATGTTATTATTTTCAATCATGAGATCAACCTCGCTACCATTTTCAAGCTGGCATTCATTAGCAACATTTGCAGGTAGTCTTACAGCCAAACTGTTGCCCCATTTTTGGATTTTTGCATGCATTGAATTCTCCTTTGAATAGGACAATTATAGCACAATGTATCTACAAAGTAGAAACAAAAGAAGAATAACATATAAATTTATTGAATTCAAATAAAATTTATTTTATTCGCTATAATAATATATTCATTTTAAAGTTAAGGAATTCTAATGGAAACTGCAAAATTATATGACGATGGTGAGCATCAGGTGGTGCTGCTGCCAGAGGCTTTTCACATCCATGCTGATGAGGTTCGTGTAGAGAAGGTGGGGGATATGATTACTTTGACACCAATTGAGCCAGAGCTGCCAATACCGTAGCCGTCTCGGGTCGCTCACCAAACCAAATCTTACAACCCTCAGCCGCTTGCTCGACTAGCATGCCTAGGCCATCACTAGTTTGTGCGCCATTTTCTTCTGCCCATTGTAAAAACGGCGTACTTTTGCCGTAGACCATATCGTAGCAAAGGGTTTGCTGGGTGAGCACGTGAATCGGGATGGGTAATTTAGTGTTGTGTAGTCCGCTTGAGGTGGCATTGATGATGATGTCGCAAGGCTGGCTAAGTGCCTCAAAGCTACTGGTTTGGATGTTGCCTAGCTGTTCAAATTGTTCCCGCAATTCCACGGCTCGTGAAGCTGTGCGGTTGACGAGTGTGACTTTGCTGGGTTGTTGCTGCAACAAACTGTATAAAGCACCTTTAGCCGCGCCGCCTGCGCCAAGCAGCAGTATCGACTTGTCTTTAATCTCGCCTATTTGTCGTGAAACATCATTAACTATGCCTATTCCGTCGGTATTATGCGCGATTGTGCTGCCATCTTCTTGGAATATTAACACATTGGCAACACCTACTGCTTGAGCTGATGGAGCGTGTTCATCGGCGAATTCAAAGGCTTCTTGTTTGAATGGAACCGTGACATTGGCGCCCATGTAATCTTGTTCTCGTAAGTTTGTTACCGTATGGGAAAAATCCTTTAGCTCAGAGAAGACTTTGTCGTATTGAATTTCAACGCCCATTTGTTTGGCAAATAAGGTGAAGATTTGAGGGGATAGACTGTGTTTAACGGGGTTACCAATAACGGCTAATTTATTCATCCTTTGATCTCCTGAGCGCTACATACAATTTAAACAGCAAGTGTGATTGGCCCTTAATGTAACTGAGTACGATAGATTCGTGTGTGAAGGTGCACTGATAGGGACCGTGCAATATAACATTTTATTGTTTGTATCCATAACAAGTATGTTAAATGAAAATGGACCATCATAAAAGGGGAATGACATATTTGTGTGTGCGGCTACATTTTTAGGCTGCTCTTGGTGTGGCAGATTATAAGAAAATGTTGCCATATTATCCGTCAGATTAAAATATTCAATGGAGGGATTGGTATTGGCGGTGGTTGTTACTGTGAGCGCTGTCATAATGATGAGCCAAGCGATTCTTTTCATTTGGGTTGCCTTTTTATAATTAGATTTGGCAGTATAGCAAAGCTATAAAGTTTAGCCCATGTCCACAAGCGCTATAAATATGTCAGCCGCCTATAGGACCTTCTGCTTCCTGTGCGAGGTGTAGCAAGTATTTTTTTATCCCCTAACTAATTGCGCAGGTATGATCAAGGTTGAGCAAGAAATTAATTTGTTGACCCTTGTAGTCAATAGTATTAAAACTGCAAGTTGCCAGCACATTTTTGCTGTTATTCTCAGCCGTCACAATAACCGTTATTTTTTCTGCTGTAACAGAGGCAAGCGGGACTGATGTGGGGCTCCAAGGGGGAACGGTAATGGCCTCAATGGATTTACCATTGCTGATTTCAAACTTGAGTGGAATATCGGTTCGATTGGTGTAGGTGACAGACGATGCGACAGCATTGGCTGTTGCAAAAGACAGTAATAACAATAGTATATATTTCATTGTAAGCGCTCCGTGCTTTAGGTTGAGTCATATCCATGTGACCAACATCGATGGACTAGCGCACCCTGCGTGAATCCTCATGTTTATCGAGTTGTTCTACTATATAGTGTAGCCGCGATGGAGTTTTTTGCGTTGTGAATGCTCAAATAATTGTCATATTTTTCTTGTTATACTTAAAGCGATTGAGTATTAGGTATTCAAAAACATGTCTTGTGTATCGTTATCCCGTGGCTTGACCACGGGATCCAGAATATCATCAAGCTATAATATTTTCCTAGATCCCGTGGTCAAGCCACGGGATGACGATGCTAAGATGATTTATTTATAGATCTAATACTCAATCGCTTTAAGTATAGTAAGATAAATTACGCTATATACAGTTAAGACAGCAAGTGCCATTTTGTTTCAATTCAATAGAATCAGAGCCGGGTAAATTCGTGTTTATTTGTATATTGCATAGCCGCTTTTGTGTTGTTGTATCGATGACTTGTATACCGATGGCAACAGAAACCGCTTGGTAGTCAATCGTGTCTGAGTGGCTATGCGGAGGGAGGGTTTTTGTCAATTGTTTGAGGTAGGCTGGTGGAAAAGCAAACGTTGCTGTTTGATCAGACGAATTAAAAAATTGCATATAGGCCGTTCTATCCGCCATGGCTGTGGATGCCATTAATAGACAGAAGCTAAGAGCTAATACGGGTGTGATTTTCATTATGTTGGTCCTTAATTCATATCCATGGGATCAACGTCAACGGACCAACGAACTTTCCGCACATCTCGGTGTTTATCCAATTGTTCAATAAGATAGTGTAGCAGTTGATGTAAGTTATTACGTTGTGAACTTTGTAACAGTAATTGTGATCGGAAACGTCCGGCACGTTTTTCCATTGGCGCGGTTGCAGGGCCAAAGACGTTGACGGCATCAACACCACTGTTGTGTGCTAATTGTTTGGCTTGTTGTAATAATGCCATCGCGTGATTGGCTTGGTGTGCTTCGGCGCGTAATAATACGTAATGACTAAAGGGCGGCAATTGTGCGGCTTGACGTTCTTCTAGCAAGCTTTGTGCAAAGGCGGGGTAGCCGTGTTGGGTGAGCTGTTGCAACAATGGGTGATCAGGGTGATAGGTTTGAATGAACACTGTGCCAGGTTTTTCGGCGCGTCCAGCGCGGCCAGCCACTTGAATGAGTAGCTGCCCGATGCGTTCTAGCGTGCGGAAGTCGACACTGAAAAATCCGTTGTCGGCATTTAACACGCCCACTAACGTGACGTTGGGAAAGTGGTGGCCTTTGGCTAGCATCTGCGTGCCAATTAATATATCGGCTTTACCGGAATTGATTTTTTCGAGCTGGGCATCCAGTTGGCCTTTGTTTTTCGTGGTGTCGCGATCCACTCGCACGACATTATAGTTAGGAAAGAGCTCTTCAATCGCATGTTCCAATTTTTCGGTACCGACACCAACCGGATGTAAGTTTTCACTATGGCATTCAATACAGGCCGTAAACACGGAATAATGTTTGTCGCAATGATGGCAGTGTAAGTAATGCGGTTTGTGATGCAGGGTTAAATACGCATCACAGCGATGACACTGTGCCATCCAACCGCAATCGTGACACATGAACACCGGCGCAAAGCCTCGGCGGTTTAAAAATAATAAGACTTGCTCGCCTTTTTTAACCGTGGCTTCAATCTGTCGCGTTAAGTGATCAGAAATACCGTTATAGGATGAATCTTGTCGCAAATCGATCAGCGAAAAACCAGGATGTACGGCATTACCTGCGCGCTCAGGCAGTAATAATGACTGATAGCGCTCGAGCTTAACATTATGCAAACTTTCCAACGAAGGTGTCGCTGAGCCCAAAATAACCGGGATATTCTCTAAATGTGCACGGCGAACCGCCACATCTCGTGCGTGATAACGAAAGCCTTCTTGTTGTTTGAATGACATATCGTGCTCTTCATCGATGACAATTATGCCGAGCTGTTTAAACGGCATGAAGACGGCCGAGCGTGTGCCGATGACAACATCCACTTGTCCGGAACGAGCCAGTAGCCATGTTTGCAATCGCTCAGAATCGGTTAGCCCAGAATGAAAACTTGCGACGCGAGCATTGAGTCGTTGTTGAAAACGTTTCACAGTTTGTGGGGTTAAACCAATTTCAGGCACCAGCACTAAAGCTTGTAAATTTTGTTCAAGCACGTGTTCGATGGCACGTAAATAGACTTCGGTTTTACCACTGCCTGTTACGCCATCTAAGAGAAAGCAGGAAAATTGCTTGCTTGCATTGAGGGTTTCAATGGCTTGCTCTTGATGCGTGTTTAGCGTTAAATCGGTAGATTTATACTGTATTTCAGGCAGTAAAATGCGTTCGGATTTTTTGATTAACTGCTTATCAGCTAAACTTTTCAATGTTGCAGGAGTGATGTCGTGTGATTTTAATATTTGTGCGCTTTGCTCACCTTGTTGTAATTGTTGTAGCGCAAGCAATTGTTTGGGCGCGCGCTTGAATGCATCAGGCTTCACATTAGTGTCGCTTAACTGCCAAAATGTTTCCGTTAATAATTGTTTCGCTTTGCCTTGGCGCAACAATGCAGGCATGGCCAAATAAAATGTTTCACCGATAGGGTAATGATAATAATCAGCCGCCCAGTTAATCAATTTAAATAATACATCGGGAAATAAAGGTTCGGTATCGATCACATCTAATACCGTTTTTAATTTATCGGGATCAATATTCGATTCTGTGCGCTCACCCAGCACCACGCCCACCATTTGCCGTCGGCCAAAAGGCACATGCACACGACAACCGGGTTTAACCGGCCATTCACTGAGATAATCAAAGCGTCGGCGCAGTGGTGTGGGGATGGCAATTTCAAGGATATGCGTCATAGGCGCTTATTATACGCGATTCTTGCAAATAGTAACCCTTTGAAAAATAAGGATTATCTCTTGCTCTGTCTAATAATTCATCATTTGTGTTTGCGCAATTGAAAACCTTGGCTATACTGAATTTGAAAGCACTTGAAGATTATGGATGATCCGACACGCGGGAATCTCTAATCTTCAGGTGCTTTTTTATGGGTAAAAAAACAAGAAAATGAGAGCATAATGTATGAAGCTATTAACAACAGTAGCGACAGCATTAACGCATCTTGCTGAATCAAGTGCTATTCAATCAGCAGCCGTCAGTCAAAATTGTCTCGCTGGTGATGAAAGTGTGGATACGGATCAGGCAGCAGTTGATGCAGTGGAATCAGATGCCTATTATAGTAGTGATATGAAATTTACAGTATCACCTGTTTAATTCTTTCTTAATGATGAAACACGCACAGAACATTCGGGTGAAAGCTCGGATGTTTTTTTTGCTTCATAGGGTATCCCCCCTACCCTTAATAAGCCATGAGTTTCTAGTTGCCATATTTGTGTGTCTTGAGAGGTGGAGGGTATAATGCCTCAATATTTAATTGGGCCGTTGTTATGAAAAGTTGTCTATTATTCTTGAGCTTATTGTTGAGCAGTTCTTTTACTGTCGCAGGCATTAAAGTCACCCCCATGACCATTGATGTGCGCGCCACGCAAACGCGAATACCAGTCGATATTAAGGTGGTGAATGATGATGCCAAGTTAAAAGCTTATGTGCAAGTTACCCCCTCGAAGGTGGTTGAGCCTGGGATGAAACAACAAAAAGAGATCCCTATGACGGGGAGTCAAAAAAGAGGTGTCGTCACCTCACCCGCCAAACTCATTATCCCAGGTTCTCAGTTTCGAAAAGTACGTGTGTTGTTAACACAGCCACCGGCAAAAACTGATCGTGTGTTTCGTGTTTTAGTTGAGCCTGTGACGGATAAATTAAACGGCGATGATAGGCAAGTTGGTGTACAAATTTTGTTGGCATATAAGGTGTTGCTCATTCAGTTACCCAAAGATCCTGTTGCAAACATTAGCATGAAGCGCGATGGTAAAACCTTAACGATTAAAAACACCGGTAATAGTAATGCGCTGATGTTTAATGGCCAAGCTTGCGTGAAAGATAAATGCAGTGAATTACCGGTTAAGCGTGTTTATGCGGGTAATGTTTGGGAGGTCACATTGCCAGCTGCTGATTCGATGGTGAGTTATCAATTGCAAGCGGTAAATAATATCAGCGATATTAAGCTGGCAGCTAATCAATTGAGTGTTAGCCAAAAAGTAGAAATTTAAATGTCATGGCCGCTACGTGTAATAGGCATTCGACTATTCATTAACATCAACAATATCAGAATCAACATTTAGATGCCGGTCAGTATAGAGCCAAAATCCGTTTGATTCTTTCCCAACCTTAAAAACATTTGCAAAATAAAAAGGGTCGTCTATAGTTACGTTCCACTGAGAATGTTTGTACAGGACTTCTTAGTATTGAGTGTCCAAAGCGTGAAGAAGGGCTGCAGTTTGCAGCCCTTTTTTTTGTGTCGAATATAATGAAAGTAGTTTGTTTATTAGCGAGCAGAGCACTCGCCACTGATTAAATATAGATTAAGATTTAGCGCTAGTGATTGTAGGAGCCACCGCCGTGACAGCAGGCGCTGTAGCTACAGGTGGCTTCGCAGTTACGGTTTGTTTGGCAGGTGCAGTAGCTTTATGCGTTGCTTTTTTTGCCACCGTTTTTTTAACTGCAGCAGGCTTAGTTTTAGTCGCTGCCTTAGCTGCAGCAGGTTTCGCTTTCTTCGTTACAGCTGTTTTAGCTTTAACCGGAGCTTTTTTCACAGCAGCTTTTTTTGCAACTGCAGTCTTTTTAGCCGTTGGCTTAGTAATCGTCGTTGCACGTTTCGCCATGGCTTTTTTCGCAGCGGGCGATTTAGAACGTTTAATAAGCGATTGATACATTTTCTTCGATGCGTTTTTACCCATCACTAACCACTGATTAATTTCCTGTAAATCTTGTGGTTTCAACATGCCAGTATTTTGTTTTAATGACAATGTCGTATTGAGGTAGCTAAAGCGATCTTGCGCGTAAGTGGTTTGGTTTTCGAATAACACTTGTTGTTCATTCAAGACATCGATAATGGTTTGCGTACCCACTTTATAACCCGCTTCCGTACTTTCTAATGCAGACTGTGCTGATTTAATACTTTGGCGATCAGCTTCTAATAAGCTAATGTCCGAAATGACCGTTAAATAATTTTGACGTGTGTTAGCGACCGTTTGACGATAGCTTTGATCCATTTGTGCAACCGCTAATTCATAGTTAGCTTGCGCTTGACGGACTTGTGACGTAATTAAGCCACCTTTATAAGGGTTGAAGTTTAAATCTAAGCCGACTTGACCGGAAGTATCCACTTCTGTGCCTGGACCACCTTGTTTTAAAGTGTTTTGATTTTGTCCAAATGAACCAACTAAATTTAAAGAAGGCATGCGTTGACCTGAATTCACACTGATTTGTTCTTGCGCGGCAATCGAGTTAAAGCGTGCTGATTTTAATGAAAGGTTTTGTTCAACAGCCACTTTCGTCCATGTATCAATGTTGGCAGGCGTTGGTTTAACCAATGGGAAATCATATTTTAAGGGCGCTAGTTCAGGATAAAGTTTACCGGTAATAACGCGTAAATTTTCCTGTTGCACAGACACTTGGTTTTGACTGCTGATGTAACTAGCATGCGCGGTATCGTAACCGGCTTGCGCTTGGTAAACCGTGGTAATAGCATCTAAGCCGACACGGTAACGTTGGCGTGCGACATTTAACTGACCTAATGTCGCTTCTTGGCGTGCTTCATTGGCGCGCATGACTTCTTCGGCTTCTAATACATTGAAATAAGCATTGGCTACACGAGCAACTAAATCTTCTTGTGCCGAAGCAAAGCTAGCAGCGGCTTGGCGTACAGAAGCTTTGGCTGAGCGTAAACCGGCAAATGCTGACCAATCGAAAACGGCTTGGGTTAATTGTAAGTTATAGCCATAACCTTGGAAGCGCTGCTCAGCTTGTGCCGTATAAGCACCGGAACTGTGTTGATTATTCCAATTAACCCCTGCGTTACCGCTGGCGACAACATCCGGTAAGACGAGTGAGCGTGCTTGCGCGAGAATTTCTTTATCACTTAAATATTGCGCTTGCGCTTCTTTATATTGTTGATCGTTTTGTAACGCATCTTGATACGCTTGCATTAAATCAGCCGCTGATGCAGTGGCCGTGATACCGATACCGGCAATTAATATAGTCATCCATTTTTTTAAACGCATAGTGTTATCCTTCAAAGCTAAAAGTTTCGGGTTGAGTGATACCTGCTGCATAAGGCACAGCAGTGTCAAATAAATTAGTTTCTTGCCATTCATCCGTGCCAGTGCGCACATATAAATAAGCACACATAACAGGGGCTTTGCCCACAATGACAATCGCACGGCCATTAACGGCCAAGCTTTGCAATAGTTCACCAGGGTATTGGTAAAGCGCTGCAGTACATAAGATTATATCAAATGTTTCATGGTTCGTTAAATTGTCCCAATCATGAAACGCATCACGCGTGAGCAAGGTCACGTTATCAATATTGTACTTGGCTAAACGTTGTTTCGCAGCATCAGTAAAATCGCTAAATTGTTCAACGCTAGTGACCTGTTGCGTTAGGCGGGCTAACAATGCAGTTAAGTAGCCAGTGCCGGTGCCAATTTCTAGCACACGGTCGCTTGCTTGCAACGCTAAGTGTTGCAACAACATCGCTTGCTGTTCGGGCGGCAACATCATTTGATCGTGCTCCAAACGAATGCGTAAATCAGAGTAAGCGACTTCGCGATAGGCTTGCGGCATAAAATCTTCGCGCGCGATGGTTTCAACAGCTTGCAATAAATCATGATCAGTTGCACCTGCTGTGCGGAGCTGCTGTTTCATCATATTCGTTTTTGCTACTGTCAGATTCATCTTTGCCAAGCCTTAATATAAAGAGGACCATTATAAGTGTATTAAGCCCATTAGTGAATCCGTATTTGTCTGTTTTTTAAGCTATTTACACAATGAGTTGATAAATAACCTAACAGGTTGATAGCTAAATAAGCAAACAGTTCAAACCGACTGGCATTTTCTACAGTATGGCCTATAACTTCCTTACAACGAAAAACACCTAGGGGTTAACACATGGCGAAAACGACACATACTTTCAAGCGACTAGCAGTTGCCACATCCTTGGCATTGGGCCTAACACCTTTTGCAGGATTTGCCGCCGAAAATGATGATGCCGTTGAATCAAAGAAAGCCAAAACGTCAGCAACAGCAACGATTAAGCAAACGGTCGCACAGGCCAAAGCCGACTCTAACGCCTATTATAATGGTTACGTGGATATTGGTGGTGGCTTTAGCGGTGATAACGTAGGCACCAATGGTTATGGTCAAGGCGATATCTTCATGCCGCTTTACCAAAACACACATAACTTATTCTTTACCGACATTCGCGGTGTGAAACAATCCGGCCCAGCTGTCGAAGGTAACTTCGGTTTAGGTTATCGTGGTATGAATGCTGAAAAATCATGGTTGTGGGGGCTTTACGGTTTTTATGATTTAGCTAATTCAGCACAGAGCAATAGTTTTCAACAAACAACAATTGGTGGTGAGTGGAAAACTAACCATTGGTCAATTACCGGTAATGGTTATATCCCTATTGGTAAAACCACTAAGCGCGTTAACGGTTGGGATTTAACCAAGACACAAGCCGTTGATCCCGCTAACAGTATCTATAATGCTTATTATATTGCGGGTGAAGAAACCGCGATGCCGGGTTGGGATAGTGAAATCGGTTACCGTATTCCCGGTCAACACAGTGTCACGTTTTATGCCGGTGGTTACTGGTTTAATGCGCCTGGCGTTGAATCGATTGCTGGCCCACGTGGTCGCGTCGTATTTGATTTCGACAACCCATTTTATTTCCAAGATAAACTATGGCAAACCATTTTCCAACGCATCAGTTTAGAAGGTCAAGTGCAATATGACAAACCTCGCGGCACCAACTGGTACGTCGGTTTGCGTTTGCGAGTTGGCTTTGGCGACAACAGCCATCTTGAAGGTGTTGAGCAACGTATGCTTGACTACATTTACCGTGGTGAAGGCATTGTATCAGGCCGTAAAATGCAGACGGATTACAAGCGTTGGAACAAAGCCGATGGCTCTGCTTACACTATTGCGGAAGTGAGCAATGAAGCGCAGCTCGATTATGGATTGGCCAATGCCGATGTGATTGGTGTGAACGGTACGGTTGGTTTAACTGCAACAAAACAGCTCCTTAACGATCAATACCTCACCGGTGGTGATTTAAACTTTAATCCGGGTGATGGCCATAGTTACAATGTGCAAGTAGGTAGCAGTGGTGTGTTGAATGGACCGGCTGGCACATCAATGTTACAGCTCGGTGCTAACAATACTATCACTAATATTACACTAAATGGTGGCGGTGGAGCCGGTGGCACTTCCGTGATTACCAATAGAGTAGCGACACCACCACTTGAGCTTGGCGCAGGTGAAACAGGTGCTTCAGTGGGCACGTTAACGATTGATACAGTTAATACGACCAATGGTGGTATCGACTTGTTAACCAGCGATGGTTCCACTAACTCTGTCTTAAATTTAACTAATAGTACTATCGCGGTTGACCAATATGCTTATGGCATGCAAGTTGAAGTGCAAAATGGTGCTTTCACCGTTAACAATATGACAGGCAATACCTTCACACGTAGCTATGAAGTTAATCCTGATGATGGTGATTTGGTACGTTTTATTGCCCATGCCGATGGTTTGAATCCTGATGGTACTGATGTCACTTCAACCTTAACTTTATCAACGGTGACAGGTAACCATTTTAATATGAGCACCGATGTTGATGAAACATTAGTCGGTAAAGAAATGAATTTGGTTTATGTCGATGCAGTGGCTGAAAATGGTGGGCAAGCTTCGGTTAATATCACTAATTTTAATGATAACCACTTTAAAGCACTCGGTGTCTTCCATCATATAACCGGTTTACACGTTGGCGCACATTCTCAAGATGATAACAGTAAAGCGACAGTCGCTGCGACTAACATTAATAGTAATACCGTTAATTTCACAACGGCTAATGTGCCAGATGTTGATCTGCCTATTAAAGGTCGAGCAGTTGGTTTCCATTTCTCTGGTTTATCAGAGGGTGGCGATGCTAATGTTGTAGTGAATAGTGTGACAGGTAACGACTTTACGTTTACCGCGCTTAATGTGCCGTATATTTCAACCGGGCCAAGTATTGGTATGAGTATTGATAACGCTGTCTTGACCGAGGAACATCATTCTGGCGCAACAAGCACTATTCAGTTGAAAGAAGTTAACGGTAATCACTTCAAGTTTCATGATGTGAGCGTGTTATCCGGTAAAACGGTAGATAAAGGTGTGGAAGTACTGAATGCTTCTGGTGATGTCTACCATTCTGGTCGTACAGTAGTGGATGAAGCGAAAGTAGACATTGATAGTTTCAATGGCAATACTTTTGATTTTAATCGAGAAGGCCATGTGATGGATGTGGATGCTGTCGCGTTTAACCCTGATCTCCTCATTAAGCCTAAGGTAGAAGTGAATATCACTGATGTGACTAATAACGATGTTACCTTCCAAACGGCTGACGATAAAAACCGTGGTTTCAAATTTGAGGGAATAGAAGGAAGAGGTGTGGTGATGACGTTGAACAATATCAAGGATAATAAATTTGATTTTGCTGGCGATACCACCGCGACTGCCTTTAGCTTTAAAACCGATGCGTTGATCGGCCCTAGCATTACCGTTAACGGCAGTGCCAACGCCGCCGCTTTAGCCGCCGCTAATGGTGTGACAACGGATAATGTCGATGTGCCGACTGATACACACATCACTTTCAATGCTTAACCCAAGTAAGTAGTAGACGCCCTACTATGTAACGTTGAGCCGCGGTTTATCCGCGGCTTTTTTTTGTTTTGAGATTTTACCTTTGCCTCGTCTAAGGCAAACTTTCTATGCGAAACCCATGCGACATGGCCATATACGCCGCACAAGCTGGTCAAGAGTCCCCCATCATGTATAATGCGCGCAACTGTTTGAGGAATAAATATGCGCAAAATTTGTATCATTCTGCTTTTAACGCTTATTACATCAGCGGCATTTGCCGATACTGATGATGATGGCAAGCTGAAAAAATCGGGCTGGATTTACACGCCAACCACCTATGCTCATATCATGTATCAAAATCGCAAGAGTTCATTTATTGAATCCAACATGATGGTGCCATTTTGGGAAGATGAACGTAACGTGACATACGCTAAGTTACAAAACTACATGCGTGAAGGGCCCCGACAAACAATCGGCTTCGGCGTGGGGTGGAATCATTTAACTCAAGGTCGCCAAGCGATTTTTGGTGTGAATGCGTTTTATGATCGTCTAAGAAGTTTTGATAGCAAACTATTCAGTCAAGTCATTGTCGGTGCGCAAGCGCAAACCACGCATTGGGTTTACCAGGCACATGTGTATCAACCTGTGGTCGATACGCATGTGCAGGTAGTCGGTGGGCCGAGCATGCAAAGTTTTCAGAACGTACAATTGCGTGATGGCCTAGAACAAATCATGCCGGGTTTTGATGCGCAAGTGGGTTATCGCATCGGCCGCAATGTCGCATTAGAAACGTATCTTGGCGGTTATTATTTTAGTGCCCACGGCGCACAAACAGTGACAGGCCCACAAGCACATATTGTTTTTAGCCTACAAAATCCCTTTGGTTTCAGTGGTATCATGGCTTTCTTGGCGCGTAATGTCGCCTTTGAAGTCGGTACTAGCTATGATAAGCCTAATGACTTTTCTTGGTACGGTGGTATTCGCTGGACAGTGGGTCTCGGTAAGCAAGACTTGACCGGTATGGAATGGCATATGATGGATGAGAATCGTCAGCTCTTCGATTAAGATTTATTCACCTTCTCC
This sequence comes from uncultured Gammaproteobacteria bacterium, assembly GCA_963975985.1. Classification (GTDB taxonomy): domain Bacteria; phylum Pseudomonadota; class Gammaproteobacteria; order JABDGN01; family JABDGN01; genus CAXBIY01. The sequence continues at coordinate 56,018 of CAXBIY010000010.1, read as the reverse complement.
CGATTGTCGAGAGAAGGTGTTCTAATTTATTGTAACAACGGCACTGTCCGCGTTACCGTCAAAGACACACTGGGATCTTTCACCATTCGACCGCTAATGGTCACTGTGACCGTGTGATACGGTACCGAAAAGATGATGCCTGCACGACGGGACAATTCAGTAAAATCAAATTTTACATCCGTAATTTCAATCGCATCGTCAGTAACGGGCTCCCAAAAATTACTAGCACTCGGTGTGCAATTAAAATCATTTCCGCCAACACGCATGTCGATAGCATCTGTGGTTTGGTTCCAACGATAACCCATACGTTCATCATTATTGCTGGCAGCGGATTCAATATCTAAGAAACCATCAGCATCTTTATCATACGTAAATAACATGCAGTCGCTATCGTTAGCATATAACGGCCATGTGCCATTATCCCAGGTAAAACTAGTGTTGGTTTGGCGGTCATAGGGAAAAGTCATGTATAAGCGCCACCAATTAGTGTTTTCATTTAAATATAACTGTTGGAAAGGGTTGTAAACCAGATAGCGTTTTACGTTAAATGTTGTTAGTGATGTGTTTGTCCAGATCACATCAGCCTGAGCAGTGGCACCACTAGCTGAGTCAATATACGTCAACATGTCAGAGCTATCTGCTTTACGCATGTGTAAATAAAAGCTGGGTTGGCCGCTGGTAACATCAAAGAAATTCCGGCCATTGGTAATGGACAGCGTGTAGTTGTTGCCACCATTGTAAGTCGCTACCATCTCACCACCTTGATATGGAAAAACATATGCTTTTCCCCAATAAAATATTCGACGCATGTCACGTGCCATTAAGAACAGCGAATTATTTAACTGCTGACGCAAAAAGGTTTGTTGCTTCAGCTTTAAATTGGTGCCGTTCAAGCTAATGTAAATGTTGCTAGCAACAAGAATAACTAATAGGCCCAATAACATGGCTACCATTAATTCAACTAAGCTAATACCGCGTTGTTTATTCATTGTCCTCACCTTTATCGATTATCGACGCCATGTTCAGTGGAGATATCTGCCACGATGGTTGATAAGCCAACTTGATGATTATTGCCATCACTATCGGTCCAGCTAATGTTGGCAATAGCACGCTTGTAAGCAGATCCTACTGTCACGTTATTATCGATAGTGGATGTCGCGGTATAAGTCATGCCATTCGTCGTGCGCGTGCTGGTTAAATACCAGCTGCTGTTATCAACAATATTGCCGTATTGTGTTGGTTCAGCTGACATAATGATGTATTCATCCAATTTGTCAGCCGCATAAAGTAAGGCATGATGTTTTTGTTCAACTAATTCAGCAGATTTCATCACATAAATACGCAATGACATAAACGCCACGTAACTAACGCTAATAATAAAAATAGCGACCATGACTTCAATGATGTTAAATCCACGTTGTTTGCGTAACATTAGAAATTACTCCGGCTATATCGAACAGGTTTGGGTATAGCAATGGCATTGGCGCGATTGCGATTGATTAATACGCTAGCAGTATGTTGTGTAATTGTGTCGGCACTTTCGCCTACAACAGTGGTGCGATATAATTGTGAAGTCGGATCTTCTTGCGCAGTGAGTGGGGTGTAAGTAATCGAAATAATGCTGCCAAAATTACCATCGGCTTGAAATTGTGTATTGAGTGCTGCCAAATCAGCAGCCGAGATATCGCTAATTAAAAAAACATCACCTACGTCGCTGTAATTATCTCGCGCCCATTGATTCGAAAAATTAATGCCGGCTGTTGCGGCATAAAAAGCTTGTTGGTGACGTTGCTCACTTACATAGCTGCGCTGTGCTAAGAGGTTGGTATGGACAAATGCGGTAATTGTCGCAGAAATCATAATCAACAATGCCAGAACGACAATAATGACCGCGACTCCCTGTTGTTGTTTTAAGCTGTTCATGACACTTCCTTGTTCATACTCTATAAGTATAGTTTATGTACAGTATTCTGCCAAAAAACTGTATGGCTAATAGGGTATAAAAATCAAATGGTTAGCTTTCTGTAGTTGATTTCATGTGGCTATTAGAGGCACAATAGCGCCCTGCAAAAGAGGAGAATGCTTTGGCTAACCAATACCAAGCACAAGATATTGAAGTACTCAGTGGATTAGAGCCGGTTCAGCGTCGTCCGGGTATGTATACTGATACATCACGTCCCAATCATTTGGCCCAAGAAGCGATTGATAATTCCATCGATGAAGCCTTGGCAGGGCATGCTTCACAAATTGAGGTGAACTTATTTAAAGATGGTTCGATTCAAGTGATTGATGATGGCCGTGGTATGCCAGTCGATAAGCATCCCAAATATAAAGTGCCGGGTGTTGAGTTGATCATGACACGCTTACATGCTGGTGGTAAATTCTCTAATAAGAATTATCAGTTCTCAGGTGGGCTGCATGGCGTTGGTATTTCAGTTGTGAATGCCTTGTCGAAAAAACTCGATGTTGAAATTAAACGCGATGGCCATGTCTATGGCATGAGCTTTGCCGATGGAAAAAAGAAAAAAGACTTAAAGAAAACTGGTGAGGTCACTAAACGTAACACGGGTACTAGCGTACATTTCTGGCCCGATCCAAAATATTTTGATTCCCCCAAATTCTCGATTACTTCATTAAAACACGTGCTACGCGCCAAAGCGGTATTATGCCCCGGTGTGCAAATCGATTTTCATGATGAAAAATCAGGCGACCGTGAAACTTGGAAGTATGCCGGTGGTTTAAGCGATTATTTAAATGAAGCTTTAACCGATGCGGAACGTTTGCCCGAAGAACCCTTCGACGGTGCATTAAAAACCGACCACGAAGCTGTTGATTGGGCCGTGACGTGGTTGCCAGAAGGTGGCGAAGACATCACCGAAAGTTACGTTAATTTAATTCCTACTGCCATGGGCGGCACACATGTAAATGGTTTGCGTGCAGGCTTATTAGATGCGTTGCGTGAATACTGTGAACTTCATAATTTATTACCTCGCGGTTTAAAACTGTCGCCAGAAGATGTGTGGCGCAATTGTAACTATGTGATTTCGGTTAAATTAGAAGACCCACAGTTCTCAGGTCAAACCAAAGAGCGTTTAACTTCGCGCGATTGCGTCGCTTTCGTGTCAGGCATCGTGAAAGATGCTTTCAGCATGTATCTCAACCAAAACAAAGCTTTCAGTGAAAAATTGGCTGAATTTATTGTGAGTAACGCGCAATCACGCATGAAACAAGCTAAAGCTGTGAAGCGTAAAAAAGTATCTGGCGGCCCTGCATTGCCCGGTAAGTTGGCCGACTGCACATCACAAGAACCCCGCGAAACCGAATTATTTTTAGTTGAGGGTGACTCTGCGGGTGGTTCAGCTAAGCAAGCACGCGATAGAATTTTCCAAGCTATCATGCCACTGCGCGGTAAAATTTTAAATACTTGGGAAGTCGATTCCAGCCAAGTACTAGGTTCGCAAGAAATTCATGATATTGCTGTTGCCTTGGGTGTTGACCCTGGTGTGCCTAATATTAAAGGCTTACGCTACGGTAAAGTTTGCATCCTAGCCGATGCCGATTCCGATGGTTTACACATTGCTACATTATTATGCGCATTGTTTTTGCAGCACTTCCGCACCTTAGTTGAAGAAGGCCACGTGTTTGTTGCAATGCCTCCATTATTCCGTATCGACGTGGCGAAAGATATTTACTACGCCTTAGATGACGATGAACTCGAAGGCATTTTAAAACGTATCAAAGCCGAAAAGAAAACCGCCAAACCTAACATCCAACGTTTCAAAGGCTTGGGTGAAATGAACCCTATGCAATTACGCGAAACCACCATGGACCCCAACACCCGCCGTTTAGTGCAACTAACATTAGACGATAAAGGTGAAGCTCAATCCGTCATGGACATGATGCTAGCCAAAAAACGCGCCAGCGATCGTAAGAAATGGTTAGAAAGCAAAGGCGATTTAGCTGAAGTTTAATGTTGCAATGGGCGCTGCGTTGCAGCGCTGTTTCTTTTCTGCTTATGTGCTCTTATGGCATGCTCTGGTTTCAAACCCGCTGTGAATACGTCCATGTGCGCTTCGCAGCCGCATCCCTGCGGCTGAGAGTTTGAAACCAGAGCATGCCAACGGCACGCAGAGAAGAAACGAAGAACTCACTTTTTTGTTAATTGGCTAATAGTGCATCCACTTTCGCGGCACAAATAAAATCATTTTCACTTAAGCCATTAATGGCGTGGGTCGTGAAGTTGATGGTGCAAGAGTTATAAGTGACAGAAAAATCGGGGTGATGCATTTCTTGGTTGGCAATCCACGCCAAGGCATTGACGAATGCCATGGTTTTATAAAAACCTTTGAATTCAAATTTTCGGGTAATGATAGTGCTGTCAGCATTAACTTGCCAATCGCTATGCAACTGTTGTAATAATTCTTTTACTTTTGCCGCATCAAACTTTCCCACACCGCCTTCGCAAGGCACACATTTTTTTTCAGTTAATGACATGATGACTCTCCAGATTTATGTGTTATTCTAGCATAAACACTGATTAATATAGGGATAAGATATGTCACTATTTATTATGTATTCAACGTATTTGCGACCGGTTGAAGAAATTCATGCTGAATGTTTGGATGAACATGTCGATTACCTACAAAAGTTGATTGACGAAGATGTTTTATTTTATGGTGGACGTAGAGATACACATGAAGGCGGCGTCTACATTGCTAGCGCTGATTCTAAAGAAGCATTTGAGGACATTATCCAAGGCGATCCTTTCTATAAAACGGGTAGCATTAAATATGAGATTATTGCTTTTGATGGCCATATGGTTCATCCCGATATTGCTAAGTATTTACAGGAATAAATAATCATGTTTCATAATAACCCCATTTGCCAATTGCTCGATATTCAATATCCCATTTTTTCAGCACCCATGGCGAATGTATCGGGCGGTGAGTTAGCTAAAGCGGTAACCGAGGCAGGTGGTTTAGGTTTTATTGGTGTGGGTTATAGCTCTGCCGAATGGTTAGAACAGCAATTAGCCCTGGTTGAGAATACGGAATTTGGCGTAGGTTTTATTAATTGGTATTTAGCGGAGCATCCTGAACTACTCGATTGTGCCTTAGCGGTGAATCCTAAAGCTGTAATGTTATCGTTTGGTGATGCCGGACCGTTTATCAAACAAGTAAAAGCTGCTGGCAGCAAAGTGATTTGCCAAATAACAAATGTGCAAGAAGCCATAGCAGTAGAAAAATTAGGTGCGGATGCCATCGTTGCACAAGGTCGTGAAGCGGGAGGCCATTGCGCAGCGCAAGCAGAATCGACTATGACATTAGTGAAGGCCGTGGTTGAACAAGTCACCGTTCCCGTTGTCGCTGCTGGCGGCATCGCCGACGCACAAGGCTATCAAATCGCATTGGCGGCTGGCGCAAGCGGCATCATGATGGGCACACGTTTTTACGCCAGCACGGAAGCATTAGGCGTTGATGCTGCCAAACAAAAAATCGTTGATGCCAAGGCGAGTGATTTAACCTACACTGACACCATCGATAAACTACGTAACACAGTTTGGCCTAACGCTTACACCGGCCATGCCATTAAAAACAATTTCCTCGAGCAATTTTTAGCTTCCACGATAATCACCGAGCAAGATCGTGAAGCCTACCAAGCAGCAGCGCAAACCAAAGATTATGATATTACGGCTGTTTTTGCTGGCGAGTCTGTAGAGAAAATTGAAACCATTCTTCCTGCCAAAACGATCATAGATCAAATTGTTAATTATATTCCTGAGGAGAATAATATAGTCAAAAATTCTGGTCATTCTATTGGCTAGGGTTATCGCATAAATACTCGATTAATAGGCGTATTCTTTTAGGTACAGAATAGGGATAAGGGTGCAGCAACCACAAAGCATATTCTGGCGTTCGATAAGCATTAAGAATAGACACTAAAGTCCCTTTTTTTATCTCTTGCTCAATAAGCTGATTAGGCAATTGCGCAATCCCAAGGCCATCTAAGGCCAGTTGTAGTTGTGCCTCATAGTTGCTTACACAAAAGCGTGATGTTAGCTTAAGTTTTTGTAAGGCGTTATTTTTATCATAAAATTGCCACACGCTTTTATTGTTGGCTTCGGTATAAGCCATATTGCTGATGTTGTCATGTTGTGCTAAATCATCGGGTATTTGGGGTGTTTTGTGGTTTTTTAAATAACTGGGAGCAGCACAAGTCACCATTTTATAAGAGAGCATTTTACGCATTTTTAAGTCTGAATCAGGTAATTGGGTGGCGCTTCGGATGATGATGTCATAGTCATCAAGCACAACATTACGCAAAGAGCTGCTCATATCAACATTGAAATCAATCTGTGGGTTCGATTTTGCAAACGCCTGGATTTTGGGTAAAACGTGCTTCATGCCAAACGTTTGAGGACAGCTCAGTTTGATTAATCCTGTGATGTCGCTAGACTCTTCATGAAATTCCTCTTGTGCGGCTAGCCAGGTTTCTTCAATCTGAGAGGCGTAAACATAAAACGTTTTGCCTGACTCCGTTAAACTCACTTTTTGAGGGCTACGCTGGACCAAAGTATGTTTAAACTGCTTTTCTAACTGGCTCAAGTTACGACTGACTTGTGACGTCGATATCTTTAATGATTCAGCAGCCTTACTTAAGTTAAGCAAACGTGCCACGGTGAGAAATATCTGTAGTTGTTTATTCATGCCTGCCTTGTGTTGCATTTATTGCAACTTGACGTTGCACTTTACCCTATCATGCTATTTTTGACAACATGCTATGCTGCAAGCACAAATTACAAAAGGAAACTTACCATGAAATTTTTACAACTCATCGCCAGCGTCATCCTATTCTCTTTTATTCTAAGTACTCAAGCTGCAACTTTTGCAAAAATGTCAGCTGCTAGTTTAGGTCCATTGCAATTGTCAGTCGAAAAATTTGATAATAAGGATGCGCTCGAGAAGCATCATGAACATTTATTGGCGATGGCAATGGACCCGAATAACACGGTGATGGTTCGCTATACTTATGCGCTCTTGCTTGGAATAAATCATGCGGATGATGATACGCGTATCATGGCGATAGAAGCGCTTGCTAAGTTAGCGCAGGATAAAAGCCTTAAAGCACAAGCTAAAGCTTACATACAATACATGCGCAACTTAATTATTTATCAGTTGCAAAATCATACGTTTGAGAAAAACACTCATCCCAAAAGTATCAATATTAAAAATCTAACATTATTAAAAACAGCACTAGTTAATCAGTATGGCACTCATATGCAAATTACGAATATTAATCAACAAAGTGGTGAGTTTAAAGCAACACTTATCACGCGACAAAATAAAGTGATTCCCACCATTGGTTTTGTGCATAATAATGTTATTAGTTTCACAACCAACACGGTTAGTTATTTAGGTTACATCCATCATCATAAGCTTAAGACGTGGTGGTTATCTAGCATTGGGGTTAATCGCAAAGGTGGCGATCAAGTTTATATGGGTGATAGCACCTTCGTTCCTTTTGAAGCACCAAAAGATAACAAGAAACATTCATGAAAGGATTAAGTTAACGCTTTGGGTATATCATGCAATTTAACCATGGCATCATTAAATTGTATGGGCTCTAGTGAGTTAGCAGCTAGCGAGTTAACGACTATTGGGCCACTTTACTTCTGAAAGGGAAATAAAGGTGCCACTTAACCACGGCTGCAGGTGATTTTTTGCCGGTAACGCAGTCAAGCATATTGATGCCGTTCTCCCTGTTAAAACTATCATTGATCAAATTGTCAAATTTATTCCTGAAAGGGATTAAAATGGTGCCATAATGCTAATCATTTAAAATTCAACTATGTTTATATAGGTAAAGCTTGAAAATATTACCTATTTATATATAATCAATATATTACAGTTTTACCTATGAAAGGATAGTTAGATGCGTAAAGAATGGATGGCATTAAAACAACTTGATCAGCAGTTAGGTGATTTGCAGGGCTTTAGTATGCCCAAGCAAGGTTGGATCAGGACATTGCGCAAAGCGCTGGGTATGACAATAAAGCAATTAGCAAAACATCTTGCCGTTGATCCTTCGCGGGTGGTTAAACTCGAAACATCAGAAATGGATGGTGGTGTGACATTGAAGTCATTGCGAAAAGTGGCAGATGCTCTAGATTGTCATGTGGTCTATGCTTTCGTACCACGTCAGTCATTACAAACAACGATTACACAGCGTGCGCAGCAGTTAGCGAAACAACAAGTGACAACAGTCAGTCACTCGATGACATTAGAGCAACAAGGTGTGAGCACTCATTGGCAGCACGAACAAATTGAAACACTGCAGCACGAACTGTTGAATAAACCGTGGAAACATTTATGGTAGCGAACATTAATTTTGAATATGCTGACGGTGCAACCCCTCTTGATCCTGATGAGGTTGAAGGCTTAATTCCTCAGCATATGACAATCCAAGCACAGTTAAATGAATGGGAGCAAGACAATATATTACAAGCTGAACAATGGTTGATATCGCGAATCATTCGGCTTGAACTGTTGTTAACAGAAAAATTCATGAAGACATTACATAAAAAAATGTTTTCTGACACTTGGAAATGGGCAGGCCAGTTTAGAAAAAGCAATAAAAACATAGGTGTTGAGTGGCAACAAATACCAACGCAATTAAAGCTATTATTAGATGATGTCAGGTTTCAAATTAAACATGAAAGTTTTGAGCTCGATGAAATTGCAGCTAGATTTCATCATCGGTTCGTGGCTATTCATCCTTTCGTAAATGGTAATGGTCGGCATTCACGATTAGCGACCGATATGTTATTAATAAAGGTACTCGCGCTACCAAGGTTTTCCTGGGGGCGAGAAAGCTTGGTTAATGCTTCCCAAACACGAGAATTATATATTGCTAGTCTTCGGTCAGCAGATAAAGGTGATTATGCTCAGTTGCTAGGTTTCATTAGATCGTAGCATGGATGTTTATGAAGCTAAATATCAAATATTATCCGAAGCAAAATTAATATGATATATTACCGCCCATGAACAGTTAAGGAAATTTTTGATGGCCGATCTTGCCTATATTGATAACGTAGAAAAGCAATCGTTAAACGCGTTTACTGAACAAGCGTATTTGAATTATTCCATGTATGTGATTTTGGACAGAGCTTTGCCGCATATTGGTGATGGCTTGAAGCCTGTGCAACGTCGTATCGTGTATGCGATGTCTGAGTTAGGTTTGCGTTGGACGGCTAAGCATAAAAAATCGGCGCGTACGATTGGTGACGTGTTGGGTAAATATCATCCGCATGGTGATGTTGCTTGTTATGAAGCCATGGTGTTAATGGCACAGAATTTTTCGTATCGCTATCCGTTGGTGGATGGTCAAGGTAACTGGGGTTCGGCGGATGACCCGAAATCGTTTGCCGCTATGCGTTATACCGAAGCGCGATTAGGGCATTATGCGCAAGTGTTATTGTCTGAATTAGGCTTGGGCACTGTCGAATGGCAGCCTAACTTTGATGGCACCATGGATGAGCCGAAAGTCTTGCCTGCACGCTTGCCGAATGTATTATTGAACGGTTCAACCGGTATTGCAGTCGGTATGGCGACCGATTTATTGCCGCATAACTTAACCGAAGTCGGTAACGCCTGCATTCATTTATTAGAAAACCCGAAAGCGACGTTAGCCGACATCAATAAAATTGTGCCTGCACCCGATTTTCCAACCGAAGCCGAAATCATTACGCCTAAAGCCGATTTAACGGAAGTGTATAAAACTGGTAACGGTTCAGTGAAAATGCGCGCGCTATATCAAAAAGAAAAAGGCGATATCGTTATCACGGCATTACCTTATCAAGTGTCGGGCAATAAAATCATCGAACAAATCGCCGCACAAATGAATGCGAAAAAATTACCGATGGTTGAAGATTTACGCGATGAATCAGATCATGAAAACCCCACGCGCTTAGTGATTGTGCCACGTTCCAATCGTGTCGACGTTGAAGCGATGATGTTGCATTTATTCGCCACCACTGATTTAGAGCGCAGTTATCGCGTGAATATGAATATTATTGGCTTAGACGGTCGTCCGCAAGTCAAAGGTTTGCTGCCATTATTAAAAGAATGGTTGGAATTCAGAACCATTACCGTGACAAAGCGTTTAGAATTCCGCTTAGATAAAGTCACCAAGCGCTTACATATTTTAGATGGCTTGATGATCGCTTATCTGAATATCGATGAAATTATTCACATCATCCGCACAGAAGAAAAGCCTAAAGAAAAGTTGATGAAGAAATTCAAGCTCAGCGATGAACAAGCTGAAGCGATTTTAGAATTAAAATTACGTCACTTAGCGAAACTTGAAGAATTTAAAATCAAAGGCGAGCAAGATGAGCTAGAAAAAGAAAAAGCTGACATTGAAAAAACACTTTCCTCAAAAGCGCGTATGAAAACTTTGATCAAAAAAGAAATCAAAGAAGCGGTTGATGAATTTGGTGACAAACGTCGCTCACCCTTAGTCAAACGTGAAGAATCAGCCGCTATTGATGTGTCAGAATTAACACCTGCCGAACCTGTCACAGTTGTATTATCGCAAAAAGGTTGGGTTCGTTCTGCCAAAGGTCATGAGCTTGACCCCAAAACCTTAAATTACAAATCCGGCGATGGATTTAAAGCCGCCTGCAAAGGCAAAAGCAATATGCCCGCGATCTTTATGGATTCCTCCGGCCGTGCATTTTCATTGCTTGCCAATACCTTGCCATCAGCACGTAGTCTAGGCGATCCGTTAAGCAGTAAAGTGAAATCTACCACTGGCCAATTCGATGGCTTAATCATCGGCCCAATGGAAAATAAAGTATTAGTCGCCTCTGACTTAGGTTATGGCTTCATCGCGAAGATTGAAGATCTGTACACGAAAAACAAAAGCGGTAAGTCAGCACTCAAAGTGCCAGACGAAGGTCACGCCTTAACTATTTGCCCTGTTGAAAATCTGAAAAAAGATGTCATTGTTGCCGTCAGTAACATCGGTCGTTTATTAGTGTTCCCGGTCAAAGAGCTGCCTGAGCTTGCCAAAGGCAAAGGCAACAAAATCATGAATATCCCCACCGCGAAATACAAAACGCGCGAAGAGTTCGTGGTCGATGTCGCCGTGTTACACGATAAACAAGACCTCATCATCCACTCAGGCCAGCGCCACATGACCTTGAAATTTAAAGACTTAGAACACTACCACGGCCAACGCGGCCAGCGCGGCAACAAATTACCACGTGGCTACCAACGCGTCAGCGCCATGGAAGTCGATGTCTGATTTTTCTTCTCCCGCTTGCGGGAGAAGATGCCCGAAGGGCAGCTTGCCGAGCCGAAGCTTTAGCGTAGGCTGGATGAGGGTGCTTTAAATGGGCTGGCAACGCCAGCGACAAAAGCTTTTTGGTGAGGTTAACTAATTGCTGATTTTAATAATGGATCAATTAAATAATATTCGTTATTTTCAGTTCTTGTGATGTAATCTTTTTCTTGCAAAATAGATAATGCTTTAACGATAGCACCGCTAGTTGTGTCGAGGGTTTGGATGGACAGCTTGGATGTCAATTTTTGGTTGTTTCCTGAGGCAATGTACACCAATATTTTTTTCTGTAATTCTGAAATAAATGACAGCTCACGGATAATCTCAGATTTTTGTTCTTGCACATACTCACGCCAAAGCAGTTCTATTTGTTTGGCCTTGGTTGGCGGTGATTTAGTAAAGTGGGCCCATATGCGGCCACATAAGACATTTATGTAATACGGGTGACGCTCAGTTAATTGAAAAAGGCTGCTCAATACTGCAGGCGTCAATGATTTTTTCCAAGTTTTTGTTGCAATGTTCTGAATAAAGTTCACATAGTCTTCTTCATGAATGCGCGTAATGGGTATGCGATCACAGAGCCGATACAAAGGTCGAGATTTGTCCTCAAACATATTGCTTAATAAGTGGCGATTACTGCCTGAGAAGACCAAGCTCAAATATTCAGACTGTTGCGCAATATGTCGGATAGCACCTTCAATACTTTTTGCGGATGCCACTTTACTGATCTCCTGGAACTCATCAATAAACAACACCGCACGTTGCTTTTGTTTTTTTAGGATGCTTTCTACTAAGAGTAGAACGGATTTAATGTTTTGCGCAGCATTAGCACCATTTTCAGGAATAAGTTCTAGATTAATACCGTCGGAACCAATGACCAACTTTAATTTCAATTGTTTAATAAAATTTTTAATATAATCGACAGATTGCGTTAATTTTGATGTGAGCTGATTTAATAATGCTTTTACAGCTAATAAAATCTCAGCTTCAATGTCGCTATCACTAACCGCAATAAACAAATCAGCGCTTGCATAAGGAACTTCCATATCATTTAGCACATAAAGCACTAAGCTGGATTTTCCGTATCGACGAGTAGCAATGACAAGGCTATGTTGGCCTTTGTTTATATTATGTTTAAGTCGCTTACGCTCTGCTATGCGGTTGCAGAATGCTTGGCCTTTTGCCAACCCAAGAGGGAAATATTGTGGCATTTAACTCACCATTTAGTAACTTACCAAATAGTAACTTACCATTTAGAGAGTTTTGAATCAAGGCTTTTTAACTATTGATTACCATTCATGGGGCGCGGGCCGCAGAATCAGTCTCCAATCAACCCCGTTTTTCGCATCAATTCAGCAATGGCCAAGGCCCAAGCGTTATAGCCTTTCGCATTCAAGTGAATCAAGTCGCTTTTATATTGATTGTTACTGAGTAATTCAGGCAATGTATTGCCATCATAAGCTAAGTGATATTGTTGCGCTAATTCAGGATATAACTTCGGTACTTGCAAGCGTATACCTGGTTTAGGCACGCCAATTAATATAACCTCAATACCCTCTTGCTGTGCCAATACAATCATGTTGGCTAAGTTTTGTTTTAATTGTACTAAGCTTTGCTTACGTAACATGTCATTGCCACCTTCACAAAGAATTAGCACTTGAGGGTGGACTTGTTTTAATAGTTTCGCTAAACGCGCTAAGCCGCCAGTCGTTTTTTCACCCGACACACCGGCATTCATTACCTTATGCCCAATCAGTTGGCTTAATATAGCAGGATAAGCTTGTTCTTTATGAACTCCAACACCAGCCGTTAAACTATCACCAAAGGCTAAGATGGTGGCGCTGGGTACAAGTGGTGCTAATTTAGGCTGCTCGTGTGAACTGCAAGCGCTTAAAAGTAAAACAAAAAACACAATGCTATAACGATAAAATTTCATTCAAACATCATAAGTTGTTTACGTTTGTGAGTAAAGTGTTACAGAATGACGCAGCTATCGCAGCCCGATTTCCGTGATGGTGGAAGTAATGGGCGATGTTCCTCTGCGCTCCTTGATGGAGGCCTAGAGTGGTGTTTAGGGATAACAATATTTTCTGGGAACTCAATCGGATCCTTTAATAAGACTGACCGATAACTCCCTAATATTTGATATACGGCTGCGTTGCGCTGCATGATCTCAATGTAGGTTTTAAGTTCAGTTGTTATCTGTGAAAGTGTAGAAGTACTGTTAGTGACAATTCGCTCAATATAATTGCTTATCGTCACCAGCATCGCGCTTTCGTGTTCAGAGAAATCATGGCTGTCAGATTTAAATTGTAGAGGTAAATGTTGGCGGAGGAACACCATACGTTGTTTGAAACTTGCGGTATCAAAATTAATGGAAGCTGTTTGGCCGTGAGAGCATTTTAATAAATCAATTAGAAGAATGGCAAATGCATAAGTGTCATGTTGGAATTTAGCGACACCTTGTCCCCGTGCAGCAGATGTCATTGAAAACCCGGCAGTACCATAAGGTGTTTTATTAAGTGAATTACCGGGTATTAGCGCATGGTCAAAATCAATAAGTCGAATCATGATGCCTTGAATATCCCTCGATAAATGAATAATGATATTTTCAGGTTTTAAGTCCATATGACAGTAATGCAACTGATGAAATTTACCTAGTTCCAGCGCTATTGCATGCGCGATTTCAAGGCGTTGAATGAAGGATAGCGTTTGTTTTTTCTTGTTTAAGAAAGCATACAATTCTTCGCCAGGCAACAGAGGTAATGTTAAATATTTTTTATATGGCGGGTCACGCCTCGCTAAAAAAGTAATGGGGGTGGGGTGGAAATAAGCTTTTGTTGCAGCAAAAGCTGAGGAAGTTAAATAATCAGTAGGAATAGCTTTGGCTCTGCCGCGTATGATTTTGAGTGCGTAGGGTTGCTTAAAGTTAAGCGTGTACTCGGCATCTGTTTGCTCTACATGTATGCCAACTTTCACCACAGCTGTCGATCCTGCTTCGGCAACACGAATGGGGGCGATAATGAAAAGCTCTGGAGGCTCGAGTGCTGAATCAGAAGCATAGGTCTTGATTAATGAAAATTCTAGGCCGTAGTGATTGATTTTACGACGCAATTTTTCGCTGGTGCTGTTGAGGAAAGCATCAAACGTTGAAATGAGAGTTGATGTGTTTTTGCTTTCAACAATCGAACGAAAGGTATTTAATGTTCGAGCATTAAGAATAGGTAATTTGTCACTGGTGTTGATTGGTAGAGTCATATGAGTTTAGCTTTTGGTTTAGTCGTTCACTGTATCGAACAGCATGCATCCTCGATCCAGTTTGTATGGGCTGTCTTATTTGCAGCTGGTCTAGCTTTACGAGGTAGTTCTATTTGTCCTATAACGGGTGATGCAGGGAGGCATGGCCATGGTGTTTGGTTTGCGTAAGCTCTAAATTGAGAGCGTGCGTGCTTCATATTTGTAATCAGTGAATCTAAGCATGCAACGACTTCGCCAATCGAATGAATAGCTGACACCTCTTTACTGGAGTCGAAAAAAATAGCATAAATTAATGTTCTGATTTTCACTTGAGCACTCAACATTGTTGAGTTAACCCCAGCTGGCCAAAACTGAGCAAGAGCAATGCCGAGTTGGTCATAGATCGTTTGAGCTGTTGCGTTCGGGAAGTTGGGGGGCAATCCACCTAACATATTGACTATACAAATGGCGACGGCATAAATATCAGTTTCCGCGTTAGCATAGTTTTCATTTAGCCAGGTCGGATAAAAGCCCTTGGTTTTAATTTTCTTCAGTTTTTCGTCATTAAATTGTAGTGTGCCATCAAAATCAATTAACTGAACGGACATGGTATTGTTTGCCGTGTTTATGATAATATTTTCGGGTTTAATATCGCCATGCACAAAATTTTTGTCATGAAGGTTTTCAACTTCTCGAGCAATAGCTAAGCTAATCTCAAGATACTGCAGTAATGTATGCTGGTGCGGATAAGTTACTAAATATCGCTGCAAATCCATTCCCAGAAGAAGCGGCATTGCGATATAAATCAGCCGATGGCCATTATGTTTAATGCGCTCAGAGGTGGTAAGAATCGCTGTATCAGGGTAATAGTGTTGCATGGCATGGAAAGCTGATGACTGTTCATAGTTTGCTGGCAAAGCTGAGCTTTGTTCACGGATGATTTTCAAAGCGCAGGCCGCCGGAAAATCAATAATAAATGCATCCGTGAATCGCAAAATGGGTAACGCAATTTTAACGACACCAAATTTCCCTTTTGAACCTACGTGTACATTCGTGATCAACAAAACTGACCACCTATCGCCGCATTTAGTTTTCACGAAAGAATAGGGAATAGGTGATGACGGAGATTTTCGGCAATGTTTAATGTCTGCGCCATCCCAAAAGGCTTCTAATGCCTCAGATAAAGTGACTAAATGATGACGTTGAATATTGTCATGAATATTGAACAGTTGCCGATAGCTGGCAGTGTGAATATTTGTTGTTATCATAGCGCGAGACTTTATCACAAATCGTGCTTTGCATCATGCTGCAAATAGTCATAGCGACATGTTTGATTTCAAATGATGAGATTATCTAGGCTTGGTGTTTTTTCTACACTGGGCCAGGTTTGATCCGGTCTGATATATTCACTTAGTTGAGAGGGGAATGAATCGAGCAGCCGAATAATGTCACCTAGTTTAGTTATCACAGCAGTGATGTCACAAATATGGTGTTTATGACCATAAGTTCGCGTTATGATATAACGCACAAGTTGTTTAATATGCCCGACTAAGCCTTTTCTGAAATCAGATGTTAGAGGCACCAGTATGAGCAACTGTTCTTTGAAGTACTCATAAATGTTCACATGGGTAACTTTAGGATTGCAGAATGTTGGATGTAAGCACCCTAATATATCAATAAATATAATGCCGAAGGCATGGATATCATCATCAGTATGAGCAGAGTAAGGTTTCTGTAATCGACGAGTTGAAAAATAACCATAACTACCACCCTGAAAGCTGTCTTTTTCTTCGTGGTGTTTAGCACCATCAAAGTCAACGAAACTGACTTGCATGGCTTTGCCTTCACAATAAATTATGACATGATTAGTTCTTAAATCGCGGTGGACAAATCGATGTGTATGCAAGCGTTCAATATTGTTGGCGATGGCAAGTGCAATTTGTAAACGTTTGTAGAGTGATAGTTTAGGGTTTTCATTAATGAATGTGCTTAATGGAATCCCTGTAGCAATAGGGGTGGCGATATAGATTTTACGAAAGCCTAAACTGACACCGCTTCCTGTTCGTTCAGCCACTGATACAATCGATGCCTCGGGATCTCTGGGTGCGTAATAGGTTTTTATGCATTCAAAGGCAGATGATGCTGCAAAATCTTGCGGTATATGTGGAGTGACTCGGCGAATGATTTTCAAAGCATATGGTGTTGAAAAATTAATATTGAAGTGCACGTCATCAATTTTAGTTATTAATAAGCCAACCTTAGCTACACCAAACATACCAGCAGGGCCAAGGCGTAGCGGTGCGATCATAAACATAAAGGTTTTGCCGTCGCGCTGGGTTTTTATCACGGAATAAGGTGGTGGTTCAGTTCTATAATGAGGGTCTTTGCGCCGAAGCTTGACGGCATCACTAGTAGTAAAGGTAGATAAAGCTTTCGCTAAGCGTTGCTGTAAAATCGGGGTATTAGCCAGTCGATCACGTATTTTTGTTAGTTGTGTAATATCGAGTAATGGGCGATAAGCACTGTTTTTTATTGTCGGTAGTTTTGTATATGCCATGGCGGCTATTCTAACAGAGTTAAACCATGGTAGACTGGTCGTCATGAAATATCACAAAGCTATCATATTTGATTTCGACGGAACGGTTGTGGATACCGAGCCATTACACGGTGCCGCTCATATTGAGAGTTTCCGTGAAAAAGGTGTCGAAATCGATTACCAACATTATCTCGATCACTTCGCGGGTCAATTCCGGTCTGAAAGGGTAATGCAATTGTTTGAAGAGCACGGTAAGCCCATCACATGGGACGAAGTAGAAGCCATGCATGACAAAAAAACGGAGTCGTATGGTAAGTTGGATTTCGTCAATATGTGTTCTTACCCTGGCGTCATTGATTTAATCAAACAAGCACTCGACAACGATATTCAAATCGCTATTTGCAGCGGCAGCCCACGAAAAGATTTTTATGCGTCGTTTGAACATATTGATAAAGGTGAGCTGCATACGCATTTCAATCACATCGTGTTGCGTGAAGATGTGCAACAACCCAAGCCTGATCCTGAAGGTTTTTTACTCGCCGCCGCTCGCTTGCAACTTGACCCTGCCGATTGCATTGCGATTGAAGATTCTCCCGCTGGTGTCACCGCCGCCAAAGCTGCCGGCATGCACACCATCGCTGTCACTAACACCCATAATGCCTCGCAACTCCAGCATGCGGATTTAGTGGTGGATAGTCTCGAAGGTGTTTTAGCCAAACTTGCCATTAAGGTGGCATGATTTGATTGGTGTATCCTGTTTTAATGCTATTTTAATAACATAAATAAGGTGAACTAATGCCAACGCCTAATTTTTTACTGCGCCAGGCATTTTATGAGGCGATTGAAAATGATGAGCTGAGCTTAGGTCAAGCCCTCAAGCGCATGCGAAAGATTGCGGGTAAAACACAACCTGAGTTTGCCAAGTTTGTAGATGTAGCCCCACGTATTATTACCGACATTGAACGTGGTGTCGCCAACCCGACTATTGAAACTTTAAATAAAATTGGCAGAGCTTTTGGGCTAGTGGCGGGGTTTCAGCGGGTTAGCTGAAGCATGCTTGATTCATAAAATTGCTTCAGTATGCTTTCTTTCAATCATTCGATTAAAACAAACGTTTGAATACAAGCTAAGCATTATTTCCCCATATTTAAGCTTGAGTTAACATTATTGCATTAGCATGTATGCAATATTTTGCCGTGTAATAGTTTCTGCGTATAGTTATTCGCAACCGTTACACAGCAAGCGCTGTATAACAAGAAGGGAAAACAAAAAATGAAAAGCTTGATGAAGACAACACTGACAATTATTTTATTGGCGTTAACGACAATGGCTGTTGCCGATCCCGTCGCGCCTACACCTATTAACAATTTCACAGAAGATAATACGATTAACTTAACAGCTAATGATGGTGTGCAGTTAGATGCTAACTTATTCCAACCTATCGATCGCGGTAAAGCCGCTAAGCACCCAGTCATTATTTTTGTTAATAGTTGGGGGTTTAATAAAGAGGAATATACTCCTCAAGCAAAGATATTCGCGGCCGACGGTTACATAGTATTAAGTATTAGTGCTCGCGGTTGGGGTAAATCAGGTGGTGTTGTTGATGTTGCTGGTCCGCAAGATGTGGCGGATGTTGAAAACGCCATCGACTGGGTTGGCCAACACGTGCCAAATGCCGATATGAATAAAATTGGTATGGCCGGTATTTCTTATGGCGCAGGTATTACCTTATTAACTGCCGCGCAAGACCCACGTATCAAAGCCGTTGCCGCGATGAGTGGTTGGGCGAATTTAAATGATTCGTTGTATGGTGAACAAAGCTTTTCAACAATTTGGGGTAACTTATTAATTACTGATGGTAAATTAAAAGGTAACTTGGATGGTAGTTTGCCACAAATGGTAAAAGATTTTGAACATCATGAAAACGTTGATACGGCTGTGCAATGGGCACAAATGCGTTCGGCTAATACTCACATGGCTGGTTTGAATCGTAAAGGTTTAGCGATTGACTTAAGCAATAACTTTGAAGACCGTATTTTCCGTTCGAATTATATGTTGTCTTTTTATGAAAATTTAAAAGGTCCTAAACATATGGACCTAAATCAAGGCATGCATGCAGCGCCAGATTTCCAAGGTATGACACAGCCTAATAGTTTGATTTGGCAACACGCCCACATGTGGTTTGACCATTATTTAAAAGGTCAAAAAAGTGGCGCAACGCAATTGCCAAGCTTGATGATGCAAGTGCGTAACACGAAGCAATATGAAAGTTTTGCTAACTGGCCGAGCACTAATGTGCATCAACAACAATATTACTTAAGCCCGCGAGTACTGATTAAACGCGGTAGTTTGCAAACACGACCTGAAGTGATTCCTGCTAGCAATACGATTAAGTTCGGTAAGTTTGCCGGTGTGAGTTCAGGCATCCCCATTATTTCGATGCGTAAGCAAACCACCAAAGGTATCCCGATCACGACGAATGTTGATTTAATTCGCCCAGATGTCGCTATTGGTTATCGCACACCGGTATTAAAGCAAGCTGAAGCTATTCGTGGTAATCCGCAAGTGACTGTTTGGGTTACGCCTAAAAATCCACAATGGCAATTGGTTGCTTATTTATATGATGTTGGTCCGCGCGGCAAAGCGGCACTAATTAGCCAAGCACCTGTTGCACATTATAATGACACGGTTGGCAAGGCCATTAAAGTGACGTTCCCATTGCGCAGCGTTGCGTACAACGTGCCAGCCGGTCATCAAATCGAATTAGCCCTTGCAACGCACGATGTGCTTTACAGCGGTGTTCCACAAACTGACTTCAGCGTGAAAATTGATTATGGTATGTTCAAGCAATCACGTTTGACCTTGCCATTAGAAGCCTAAAATGATTCCTTTTTGCGCATGATTCCCGTATCATGCGCCAATGAATATGAAAACCCTCGGCGCGATTTTCCTTATTTCCGGCACATCAATTGGTGCTGGTATGTTGGCACTGTCTGTGGTGACTGCCGCTTATGGTTTTATGTGGGCAACGGTTTTGTTTGTTGCGACATGGGCGTATCTGACATATACCGCATTTTTGATTTTAGAAACCACGTTATGGCTACCCAAAGAAACCAATATGATTTCCATGGCCAAGTTAACCTTGGGTAAACCCGGTTTAGCGGTTGCGTGGTTTAGCTATTTATTGTTGATGTACTCGTTATTAGCTGCGTATATGACGGGCCTCGGTGGCTTGACGGTGGCGGTGATTAATCAATATTGTCACACAGTGTTGCCGGTTTGGTTTGGTGCGTTAATTTTTATTGGTGTATTCGGTTTTGTGATTTATCTCGGTGTGAAGTTTGTCGATGGTTTGAATCGAATTTTTGTGATTGGCTTAATCATTACTTATGTGACGTTACTATTTATTTTAGCGCCTCATGTCGCTATTGAACATTTGAAATATCAAGCGGTGAGCCATCTATGGTTGGCAGTGCCGGTTGTGGTGACATCATTTGGATTTCATGTGGTAATCCCCGGTTTGCGTAGCTACTTAAATAGTGATGTTAAGCAATTACGTTTAGCGATTTTTGTCGGCAGTACGGTGCCATTACTCGTTTATATCTTATGGGAATTGATCGTCATTGGTGTGATTCCGCTGCACGGTGCTAATGGTTTGATGGCCATTGGCAAAACCGGTCAGCCACAAATCTATTTGGCGCAAGCGTTTGCGAGTATGACGCACACCTTATGGATTGGCAAAGGGTTTACCTGGTTCGCATTCTTCGCGATGGGTACATCATTATTGGGCGTTGCGTTTAGTTTGTTCGATTTCTTAGCCGATGGATTTGATATTGAGAAAACCCATTTCGGTAAGTTAGCCACGGCGTTGATTACTTTTATTCCGCCCTTTGTTTTTGCCATTTTCTATCCCAAAGGTTTTATCATGGCATTAAGTTATGCGGGCATTTGGATTGCTGTTTTGCTCGGCGCATTACCCGCGTGCATGGTGTGGTGGGGACGTTACCGAAAACAAATCGCATTTGGCTACCAAACGATTGGCGGCAAAATAGCATTGGTGTTGGTGATGGTGTTATCGATATTGGTGGTGATTGCGCAATTGGCTGCCTAAGCCCTAAGCCCTAACACCTAAGCCCTAAATGAGATATAATTCGCTCTGCAAAAAATAATCCCAACTGGAGCCCACATGCCTTCACGTCAAGACCGCGCAAATGCTATTCGTTTTTTAAGTATCGATGCTGTTCAACAAGCCAATTCAGGTCATCCTGGCATGCCGATGGGTATGGCGGATATGGCAGAAGTGTTGTGGCATGATCATTTACGTCATAATCCTAAAAATCCTAATTGGTTAAATCGTGACAGATTCGTGTTGTCGAATGGTCATGGTTCGATGTTGCTTTATTCCTTGTTGCACCTCAGCGGTTATGATTTATCGATGGATGATTTGAAGAATTTCCGCCAATGGCATTCAAAAACACCAGGGCATCCTGAGCTGGGTTATGCGCCGGGTATTGAAACCACGACCGGCCCATTAGGCCAAGGCGTGAGTAATGCTGTTGGTATGGCGTTAGCTGAAAAAATGCTAGCCGAACATTTTAATCGTGATGATTTGACTATTGTCGATCACTTTACTTATACCTTCCTCGGTGATGGCTGCTTAATGGAAGGCATTTCGCACGAAACCTGTGCATTAGCTGGTACGTGGGAATTAGGTAAATTGATTTGTTTCTGGGATGACAATGGTATTTCTATCGACGGTAAAACCACGGGTTGGTTTACTGACGATACTGCGAAACGTTTTGAAGCTTACGGTTGGCATGTGATTCGTGATATCGATGGGCATGATGCTGATGCTGTTAACGCCGCTATTATTAAAGCGAAAAAAGAACACAAGCGCCCCAGTTTAATTTGTTGTAAAACCCAAATTGGTTATGGTTCACCTAAAGTCGCCGGCACAGCCAGTGCCCATGGTGCTCCGCTAGGTGATGATGAGATTGCACAAGTGCGAAAGCAATTACAATGGGATCATAAACCCTTTGAAATTCCTCAAGCGATTTGTGATTCTTGGTCTGCGGTTGACGAAGGTGCAAGCTATGAATCAGAATGGCAACAATTGTTTGCGGCTTATCAGGCTGCACACCCTGAATTAGCGCTTGAATTCACACGTCGCATGAGCGGTGAGTTACCTGCCGATTGGCAAAAGCAAGTGGCCGCGATGATTGCAGCAACGAATACACGTGCTGACAACCCTGCTACCCGCAAAGGGTCATTGAATTGTTTGAATGTGCTCGCACCAGCATTACCCGAATTATTAGGCGGTTCTGCTGATTTAAGTGGTTCCAACTGCACGAAATTCGCTAATGCTCGTGTATTGACTGAGCAAGTGACCGATGCTGATTATATTCACTACGGAGTGCGTGAATTTGGTATGTGTGCCATTATGAATGGCTTAGCTTTGCACGGCGGTTATATTCCTTTTGGTGGCACCTTCCTCGTGTTCAGCGACTACGCGCGTAACGCGATTCGCATGGCGGCGATTATGAAGCAACGTGTGATCTATGTCTTAAGTCATGATTCAATTGGCTTAGGTGAAGATGGCCCCACGCATCAACCGATTGAACATACATCATCATTACGATTAATCCCTAACCTGCATGTATGGCGTCCTTGTGATGAAGTCGAAACGGCTGTGATGTGGCAGTCAGCTATCGAAGAGAAGGCCACACCGAGCGCATTATTATTAACGCGCCAAAGTTTGCCGCACCAAATGCGCGATACTGCAACGGTTGAAAATATTAAACGCGGTGGTTATATCTTAAAAGATTGCGATGGCGAGCCTGATATGATTTTGATTGCCACCGGTTCAGAAGTGCAGTTAGCGATGCAAGCCGCTGAACAGTTAGATGCAAAGGTTCGTGTGGTTTCCATGCCTTGTGCGGAATTATTCTTGCTGCAAGATGCCGATTATCGTGAAAGCGTTTTCCCTTGCCAAGTGACGAATCGAATTGCCATCGAAGCGGGTGTCACGGATTATTGGTATCGCTTTGTCGGCTTAGAAGGTAAAGTGGTGGGGATTGATCATTACGGTGAGTCAGCGCCAGCAAATATTTTATTTAACGAGTTTGGTTTCACCGTCGATAACATTGTGGAACAAGCCAAAGAATTATTAGGAGAAGAAGTATGTCAGTCCGTGTAGCAATTAATGGTTATGGTCGTATTGGTCGCAATTGTTTGCGAGCGATTTATGAAGCGAAACGTCAAGGTGATATTCAAATTGTTGCTATCAATGACTTAGGCAATTTAGAAATCGCTGCACATTTAACGCGTTTTGATACCACACATGGTCCTTTCCATGGCAGTGTTGAAATCCGTGATGGTAACTTAGTGATTGATGGCGACGAAATCAAAATGGTGTCTAACCGTAACCCTGCTGAATTACCTTGGGGTGATTTAGACATCGATGTGGTGTTCGAATGCACCGGCATGTTCGCCTCGAAAGATAAAGCTAAAGCCCATTTAGAAGCAGGCGCTAAAAAAGTCTTAATCTCAGCACCAGCCGGTAGCGATGTGAAAACGATTGTTTATGGCGTTAATCATAAGACCTTAACAGCCGATGACACCATTGTTTCCAACGCATCATGCACGACTAACTGCTTAGCGCCTGTCGCAAAAGTGTTGCATGAAAATATCGGTATTGAAAATGGTTTGATGACCACAGTGCATGCTTATACTAACGATCAAGTATTGACTGATGTGTCACACACCGACATTCGCCGCGCTCGTTCAGCCACGCATTCTATGATCCCGACTAAAACTGGTGCAGCTGCCGCAGTGAGTTTAGTTCTACCTGAATTAAAAGGTAAGTTAGATGGCTTCGCGATTCGCGTGCCAACTATTAATGTCTCAGTCGTCGATTTAACCTTTGTTGCCAGTCGCGAAACCAGCGTTGAGGAAATCAACAAACTGATGAGCGAAGCGGCCAACGGTGAATTGAAAAATGTGCTAGGCTATAACGAATTACCGTTAGTCTCGATCGATTTCAATCACAACCCGGCATCATCAACCTTTGATTCTACGCAAACAAAAATCATTGGTAACACGGTTAAAGTCTTGTCATGGTACGACAACGAGTGGGGCTTCAGTAACCGTATGCTAGACACTGCGATTGCGATGAAAAACGCATAAGTCTATATCCTTCTTCCATTCTTTTTCTTCTCCCGTTCTGGGAGAAGATTATGATGAGTGAAAGGCTGTTCTCTGGATCCCGCGGTCAAGCCGTGGGATGACGACATGCCGTCATTGTGCAGCTTGGCTGTGCAATATCAGACTAAAAAGGAAATTTCATGAAAACCCTATCCGACCTAACCTTAAAAAACCAACGCCTCATTATCCGCGAAGACTTAAACGTCCCGCTAGACGACAACGGCGACATCACCAGCGATTTGCGCATCCAAGCCGCATTACCCACCATTCAATACGCTTTGGAACAAGGTGCCGCCGTGATCTTACTCTCACACTTAGGCCGACCCTCCGAAGGCGAATACGACAAAAAATATTCACTAGCCCCCGTCGCCAAACGCTTACAAGAATTATTAGGTCATGATGTTACATTTGTAAAAGATTACTTGAATGGCATTGACGCACAACCCGGCGATGTCATCCTCTGCGAAAACGTCCGCTTCAACAAAGGCGAAGAAAAAGACGACGACGCTTTAGCCAAACAATACGCTGCATTAGGCGATATCTTCGTCATGGATGCCTTCGCCACCTCGCATCGCGCTCAAGCGTCAACGCACGGTGTTGCTAAATTCGCCAAACAAAAATGTGCGGGCCCCTTGTTGCAAAAAGAATTAAACGCTTTAGGCAGCGCATTAGAAAATCCTGCTCATCCATTATTAGCCATTGTCGGTGGTTCTAAAGTCTCAACTAAACTCACGGTGCTCGAACACTTAGCTGAAAAAGTCGATCAACTCATCGTAGGCGGTGGCATCGCCAACACCTTCATCGCCGCTTGCGGCTACAACGTCGGCAAATCACTTTACGAACCCGACTTAATCGAACAAGCCAAAACGTTAATGCAACAAGCGAAAGCGCGCGGCGCCGACATCCCTGTGCCAACTGATGTTGTGGTTGGCAAAGCCTTTTCTGCTGACACCGAAGCTGTAGTCAAACCCGTCGACCAAGTCGCTGACGACGACATGATTTTTGATATCGGCCCCGACACAGCCAAACGATACGCCGACATGCTAGCCCAAGCCAAAACCATCGTCTGGAATGGCCCTGTTGGTGTGTTCGAATTCCCGCAATTCGGCGAAGGCACACACAGCTTAGCCAAGGCTATAGCCGAAAGCCCTGCCTTCTCAATCGCCGGTGGGGGTGATACCATCGCTGCCATCGAACAATATAACGTAAACGATCAGATTAGTTATATTTCCACCGCCGGTGGTGCGTTTTTAGAATTTCTCGAAGGTAAAACTTTGCCAGGCGTAGCAGTGTTGAAGTAAATAGCGTAAAATACGTACAGTAGTAAACAAGATAATAAGATAGGTGATGTTATGAATACAGCAGGTGTTGATGAAAGTTCTATTGTACCCTTTACTCCTGGTCAGCCTGGTCAGGATACCCCGTTAGCTGTAGCTAGTCCTGGAGTTCAGGTACCCGCTGGTGCCACAGCAACCCCTGAAAGAACTTTCGTTGAATATCTCAATGGCCTCATGCCTGATATCGCAAAGGCTGTAAGAGATAATGGTAGTGATGCAACCGCTTGTGCGAATTGTCAGCGATTGACAGAATGCATACGCCTTTTCTTAACTTGTGATACAGCTAAACATGTATATGAAGAAATTATTAAGCTTATTCTATTGCTTAGTGTTTTTCTGTGGCCCGCGAATAGTCTCTATTTGGCTGGCATCACTGGTCGTTATACAGGCTATGTGGCAACAGCAACGACTGCGCCCATTTATAGTTTGATTGTTTATATGTTTGATCAATTGCATAACCGATATGGATTTTTACGACGTGCAGGTGCTCCAGCGGATCGTCACTGCTTGAGTCATGCACTGATCAGCGGTCTTGGTATTTTATCTTTTGGCGGAGCGTTCACAGTCGCGACAAACTATTTGCATTCAATACCATTAGAGGCACTTGTATCGGCAACCGGGGCCAGCGCCGTGCCGTTTATAGCGGCGCTTTCTGTAAGAGAGAACCATGATGATTATGCTAGCCTTGATGAGGTTGATGCTAATGCTCGGTCACTAGGTTCCCTGGCGAGAGTAGCGGCAGCTAAACTTCACAATAATGCTTTACTACGGATAGCTTTTGTTTTTGTCTCCGGTTTTTTATTGTCTGGTGCCTTGATTACGCAGCAGGCGGCTAAATGGGTTGTGGTACGAGGCCCGCATGTTGATGGTGATGCTGTTGCTAATGGTAATATCGCCGGGATGGTCACCTTTCTTATCACTCAAGGGTTGGAAGTGCTTCTCTTTTTGCTTTTTTATACTTGGTATTTTTGTCGAACATCAACAGTACCCACCGCCCGTATCTCAGAGATCTAATGGTAAGTATCATCTACAGAGCGTAATTTTTAATCCCGAACGGTATTATTAAATGCTTTTTCACGGGTGATTTTATTTGTTTTTCAAGTTACTCGTGAATTCTTACGCCAACCGTTACAATACGGTCCTTCATATAAGGAACCACTATGTCATCACCCAGACGCACTAAAATCATTTCAACCTTAGGCCCCTCCACCAGTGACTTAGCCACGATCAAAAAATTGATCGAAACCGGTGTAAACGTATTTCGTTTGAACTTTTCGCATGGTAAAGCTGATGACCATCGTCAACGTGCGGTGTATATCCGCGAGGCGGCTGAAAGCTTGCAAACGGAAGTGGCTATCATGGCTGATTTACAAGGCCCTAAAATTCGCATCTCGCGATTTAAAAATGACAAAGTGATGTTGGCTGTGGGTCAAACCTTTACGTTCGATTCTGATTTAGATAGTGAAGCCGGTGATGAAACCCAAGTCGGTATTGATTACAAAACACTGCCACAAGAAGTCGGCAAGGGCGATCGTTTATTGTTAGATGATGGCCGTGTTGAAATGACAGTCGATAAAGTTCAAGGCAATAAAATTATTTGCACCGTGGATGTCGGCGGCGCTTTGTCTAATAACAAAGGCATTAATAAACAAGGTGGCGGTTTAGCGGCTGAAGCCTTAACCGATAAAGATAAAGAAGATTTAATTACCGCTGTCGACATGGGGTCTGATTATATCGCTATTTCATTCCCACGCAGCGCGGCGGATATGAATTATGCCCGTAAATTATTGCATGAAGCCAATGGTACCTGTGGTTTAGTCGCTAAAATTGAACGTGCTGAAGCGGTAGAAGAAGGCGTGATTGATGAGATTATCAAAGCGTCAGATGCTGTTATGGTCGCGCGTGGTGATTTAGGTGTAGAAATTGGTGATGCTGAATTACCAGCCGCACAAAAATATATTATTCAACGCGCACGTGCTCTAGATAAAGCGGTTATTACCGCAACACAAATGATGGAATCGATGATCGAAAATAATATTCCGACTCGTGCAGAAGTCTTTGACGTAGCTAACGCTGTGTTAGATGGTACCGATGCCGTGATGACCTCAGCTGAAACCGCAACCGGCAAACATCCACTTGAAGTTGTCGCTGCAATGGATCGCGTCTGTCATGGTACTGAGCAACAACCTTTAGCTAAAATGTCAGGTCATCGTGTCGAATGTCATTTTGATCGCATTGATGAAACTATTGCGATGTCCGCCATGTATGCCGCCAATCATTTAAATATTAAAGCGATTATTGCGTTAACTGAATCAGGCCATACGCCATTACTCATGTCACGTATTCGTTCCGGTATCCCCGTTTATGCCTTAAGCCGCAGCCAACAAGCGCGTCGCAAAATGTGCATGTATCGTGGTGTGTATCCTTTAGCCTTTGATCCCAGAGGTATGAAGGCACCTGAAGCCTATCAAGCAGCCATGAAAACTGTATTAGCCAAAGGTTTAATCGCCAAAGGCGATCGCATTTTGGTGACCGGTGGTGATGAAGTCGGTGTCGGTGGGCAAACGAATGTGTTGAAGATTTTAGAAGTTGAATAATTTAAGCGCGGGGTAGGCGAGACGTCTACCCCATTTAGCATACTTAATAATTGAATGGACAAGCGTTGATAGGAAATGGTTCCATGGTGTCGGGGAAGCCACATTGCATGTAGTCAGAGTTAGTTAGCCAGCTAGCTGTCACAGGTTTTTGTGTGATGGCGTGTGTTGATGTTAATACCATCGGTTGAAAACTACCCTCAGTCCACTTGTCAACATAATAGCAAATTACTTGCTTGTTATGATATTCATTCCACACTGCACCGAGAAAAAATGGGTGAGCTGAAGGCGTACCACTTGGTGGGGGCAAATCTTTAGAAAGCTCCCATTTACCATGGTCACCGCTAAAACTCCATTTTTGTGTGGTTGAATTATATTGGATTAAGGTGGGGCTGGGACATTGTGTGTCTGCCATGGCTGTGCTGATTAGACAAAGGCCGAATAGGCAGGTTAAAACGGTTTTAAGCATTATTGAGGCTCCTCTTTAATTAATTGTAATTTTTTAGCCACATCCATGTCTGCTGTTAAAACAGATGCGAAGCAAGTATAATATGGAGCAATTCTCACAGCAACCGCAAGGAACGTAAAAATGGCACTTATTTCACTTCGACAATTACTCGACCATGCAGCAGAACACAGTTATGGTGTTCCGGCGTACAATGTTAACAATCTTGAGCAAATGCGCGCGATTATGGAAGCCGCAGATGCCACGAATAGTCCTGTGATTGTGCAAGCGTCAGCCGGTGCTCGTAAATATGCCGGTGCACCATTTTTAAGACATTTAATTTTAGCAGCGACAGAGGAGTTCCCGCATATTCCCGTGTGTATGCATCAAGATCACGGTTCGTCGCCGGATGTTTGCCAACGTTCGATTCAGTTAGGTTTTTCATCAGTGATGATGGACGGCTCATTGATGAGTGATATGAAAACGCCATCAAGTTATGAATACAATGTTGATGTGACATTACGCACAGTGCAAATGGCACACGCGTGTGGTGTATCGGTTGAAGGTGAGTTAGGTTGTTTAGGTTCGCTAGAAACGGGCGAAGCCGGTGAAGAAGATGGTTCAGGTGCTGCCGGTGTATTGTCGCACGACCAACTATTAACTGATCCTGAAGAAGCGGCTAGTTTTGTGAAAGCAACCAAAGTCGATGCCCTCGCGATCGCGATTGGCACAAGCCATGGTGCATACAAATTCACACGCCCACCTACTGGCGACATTTTAGCTATCGATCGTATTAAAGCTATCCACAAACGAATCCCTGACACGCATTTAGTGATGCACGGTTCGTCTTCTGTGCCGCAAGAATGGTTGAAAGTCATCAATGACTTCGGTGGCGAAATTCCTGAAACCTATGGTGTGCCTGTTGAAGAAATTTGTGAAGGCATTAAGAATGGTGTCCGCAAAGTCAATATTGACACTGACTTACGCTTGGCCTCAACCGGTGCCATCCGCAAATTCTTAGCAGAAAATCCCGCTGAGTTCGACCCGCGTAAATACTTCAAGAAAACCATCGATGCGATGAAAGATATCTGTATCGCCCGCTACGAAGCCTTTGGCACTGCCGGCAATGCTGACAAAATCAAAGTCCTTTCATTAGAAGCCATGGATCAACGTTATGCTAGTGGTGATTTAGATCCGCGAGTGAACTAGATTATTGTCTATTTCTAGCAACACATAGATGCCATTTGTGTGTTGCTAGATAACTCTTACTGTTGTTTCTTGTTCATTGACTTATCCTATTTACCGGCTATAATTAAGTCTAGTCTGTCTAGATTGTAGGAGGTGAGTGATGAGCAATCGTTGGCAATTACAAGAAGCAAAAAATCGTTTTAGTCACGTGGTTAATGAAGCTGTGCTACATGGGCCGCAAATTGTGACGCGCCATGGTGAGGATACGGTGGTCGTCGTGTCCATGAAACAGTACCAACAAGAAACTCAACCACATAAATCCTTGTACGCTATTTTGGCGAGTTATCCTGGTGATTTTGCTCTGGATGTCACGCGTGACAAAACAACGAATATGCGTGATGTTGATTTATGAGTTATTTGATTGATACCTGCGTGTTATCTGAAGCAATGAAACCTGAGCCGAATCAGCAAGTTGTTGATTGGTTGCTTAACACTAAAGAATCATCAATGTTTATTAGTGTATTAACAATAGGGGAGCTACGCAAAGGTATCGAGCGTTTAGCTATATCAAAGCGACGAGTAGAATTAGAGGTTTGGTTTGAAGAAGTCTATTCTTGGCAACGTGATCATGTGTTGAGCTTCGATAAAGTAGCAGCTAAATTGTGGGGCGAAATAAAAGCTGACACTGAAGCCAGTGGAAAAAACATTGCCTTAATCGATAGTATGATTGCCGCAACGGCATTATCAAATAATTTAATGCTAGTGACGCGTAATGTGAAAGATTTTTCTATGTTGAATAATCTGGTTATTTTAAATCCCTGGGACAATTAGATAGCTTTAAAGGTTAACTGCTTTTTCGCATCCACCATCACAATGGTATTCGGCTCGACCATTTGCCACTCTTCTGCAAAATCAGTGAGTTTTTCTGAGGTGATAATAATGGCTTCATTTTTTCCGTGTTTAGGCGGCAGCATATGGCAACCTTTTTGGGTGTGTGTGAATACACTACCGGCGGAATAATAGAGCGTTGGACATTTGTGTTGTTTAGGGTTGCTAGAGTAACGCATGGCAATTAAACGTTTGCCATCGCTGAGCACTAGGTTGATGGCATTGGCTTTTTTGACTTTATATTTAGCTTGTAGTTCTGCGACGATATCTAAGGTCGTTTTAATTGCCTTGATAAAATCGGGTTTTTTTGTTTGTAGTAATGTCGTTAGCAGTAAATGAAAAAAATGTTCTGAATCAGTTTGGCCTTTAATATTTAAAAATAATTCTTCAGGCATCATATTGATCATGTCACGTTTTAAATGACGAAAACCTTCGATGCTACCATTGTGCATAAAGCTGTATTGTTTGTACGTGTAGGGGTGGCAATTGTAACGGCTTAATGACCCAGCTGTAGCGGCGCGAACGTGTGCTAAAAAACAAGAGGATGACATGTGATGAGCCAGGCTATTTAAGTTTTCATCATTCCATGCGGGTTCAATGGATTTATATAAGCCGGGTTGTTCAGTGAGTTTTGGCTTATACCAAGCCACACCAAAACCATCACCATTGAGTTCGTAAAGTGATTCGCGAGCGGCTTGGCTTTGCTTAATTAATGAATCCTTCGGTTTCGCAATGACTTCGCTTAACTGCAGGGGTTTACCGATATAGCTGACAAAACGACACATAATAGTTTCCTTACTAGCAGAGTATAGTTATCATTATAGATGAACTGGCGTTTATTACGATAGTCTTTTCATGTATCATCTTACCCATGAAAACACTGACGATAGCCACACGCGAAAGCATTTTAGCCTTATGGCAAGCTAATTTTGTGAAAGATAAGCTTCAAGCATTATATCCAGATTTAACAGTTAAGTTGCTGGGGGTGTCGACGGTTGGCGATCGATTTAAAGATAAACCTTTGCAATCATTAGGTGGGAAGGGTGTGTTCTTAAAAGAACTGCAGCA
Source organism: uncultured Gammaproteobacteria bacterium (assembly GCA_963975985.1). Taxonomy (GTDB): domain Bacteria; phylum Pseudomonadota; class Gammaproteobacteria; order JABDGN01; family JABDGN01; genus CAXBIY01. The sequence continues at coordinate 24,179 of CAXBIY010000010.1, read as the reverse complement.
AGTCTTACTGGCTGGTGAAGCTGATATTGCCGTACACTCGATGAAAGATGTGCCCAATGATGTGATTCCCGGTTTAGAGATTTCTGTCATATGTGAACGAGATGATGCGCGCGATGCCTTGGTGAGTCAGCAATATAAAACTATCGAAGAAATGCCAGCAGGCAGTGTGGTTGGTACCTCTAGTGTGCGACGTACGGCATTGTTAAAAGCGATGCGAGACGATGTTGAAGTGAAATTTCTGCGTGGCAATTTAAATACGCGGTTACAAAAATTAGATGATGGGTTGTACGATGCTATTATTGTTTCCGCTGCTGGCTTAATCCGTTTAGGTTGGCAAGATCGCATTCAGCATTCTTTTTCTGATGATGAAATGTTACCGTCAGTTGGACAAGGTGTGATTGGCATTGAATGTCGCAGTGCCGATGAAAATATTAAACAATTAATTGGGCCACTGAATCATCTTGTAACCCAGCAATGCGTGTTAGCTGAACGCAAGTTTACCGAAGTACTAGATGGTGATTGTCATTCACCCATCGGTGTACATGCTGTGATTGAAGCAGAAAAAATGCTAATTAAAGGTTGTGTTGCTAACATAGATGGCAGTGAAGTTCTCAGTGGAGAGTTGATCGGCGAGATTGATATAACCTTAGGCTCACAATTAGCCGAACAACTAATCGCCCAGGGCGCACGAGATTTATTGTAGGTAGGCATTAACAGTGGATAAACATGAATAATTTGATCCTAATCACACGTCCCAAGCAATTCGCCAAAAAATTAGCCAGCCAGTTATTGAAAGCCAATTATCAAACGTTTTTATTCCCAACTATTACTATAGAACCTATTATGCCTGTTGTGACGCCTGATCTGGCTTTATTCAAAAAACTTATTTTTATTAGCCAATCGGCAGTGGAACATTTTTTCCAGCATACCCGTTTGTCTGGTTACACGGGGGATGTTATTGCTGTTGGGCGTGCAACAGCGGCATTGTTGACGCTACATGGCGTAAACAATGTCATTGTACCTGCTGAGCAAAACAGTGAAGGAGTGTTGACATTGCATGAGTTGCAAGTGATACAGCAACAAAATATTCTCATTGTTGCAGGGCTTGGTGGTAAGGAGACTTTGCAAACAGAACTCACGCAGCGTGGAGCCAGGGTTGAAAAATTGGCAGTGTATCAACGTAGCAAACCACAAATTGATACGCGTGAATTAAAAACGCAATGGTCAAATATCAGCACCATCGTTTGTACCAGCGGCGAAAGTTTGAACAACCTAATAGATTTGTTACATCCACAATTGGGTGAAGAGCTGTTTGATAAGGCATTGCTCGTGATCAGTAAGAATATGCTAAACTTAGCGGAGCATTTGGGTTTTCATACCATTATACAAGCCGCAACAGCGCATGATGATGATATTATTCATGCGTTAAATCAATGGAAAGAATCATATGACTGAAGAGCAAGAGACAACCGAATCAAGTCAGCCAAAAAAAACTTCACCTAAACGCCGGTTATTTTTATGGGGAGTATTACTGATTGTCCTCGCCGCATTTTCTGTGATGTATTTTATTCAAAACAATGACTTTCATGCATCACCACGACATAAGCTCGCACACCAAGTGACGAAAGCTCTCGGTTCTATGAATGTGGCAAAGCAACAGCATCAGCAATCACATGCGATCGTTGCTGCTTCAGTTCAGCAATTACAACAACAGCTGCAAAGCCTGCAACAACAAGTGGAGCATTTAACGGCTCATCAAGGCATTGTTAAAAGTAGCGATGCACGTTGGATGTTAGCGGATGCCGCGTATCTGACTCGCCTTGCTATTTACCAATTGCAGTTCGAACATAATGTGCCTGTCGCCATCAGCTTGTTAAAAACAGCTGATAAACAAATTGCCTCGTTAAAAACACCGATGTATGTTTCTGCTCGCAAAGCCATTATCACTAGCATGACACAGTTAGATGCTGTACCACATGTCGATAGAGAAGGTTTAGTGTTGAAGTTATCAGCCTTGAGTCAGCAAACCGTGGGCTTACCGATGTTAGCACCAAATATGAAGCATTTAGCTGATCGTAACTCTCAGCAAACTGGTTGGCAAAAAACTGTAGAGCAATTAAAAAATGTGGTATTGATTGAACGTAATACGGCGGGCATGCCCATTTATTTGAAGAAATCACAGCGTGCAAGCTTACAAGTGCAAATCATGCAGCTCTATTCGCAGGCACAGTGGGCAGTGTTGCATCGTCAGAAACAGGTTTACCATGCAAGTCTGAAGCAAATTCAATTCTTATTAAAACGTTATTATTCCGTGCCTAATCCTCGTACGCAAGCGATGTTAACGAGCTTAGCTCAATTGCAAGCCGCTACGATTGCGCCAAACTTGCCAAGTATTAAGCCGGCATTAGTTGCAATTGAAAACGCACAACAGGGAATAGGCCAATAATGAAACGCGCAATATTTTATTTGATTGTTTTAATTTTTGCTGTGTGGTTAGGGCTTGTCATCAAGCAAGATCCCGCTTATGTGATTATCGTTTTGAAACAATGGACACTTCAGACACCTCTGTGGTTTGCTGTTGTCGTCGTTGTGGTAGCACTTTTAGCGCTATATTTAGTGGCAAATGTTTTGTATTTTGGTGGCAGTGTTGGTGGTCGTTTACACCGTTGGTCAAATAAGCGCACGAAGAAAAAAGCAGCCAAGCAAACCAGCCGAGGGCTAATTGATTTAGCCGAAGGCAATTGGGCGCGATCTGAAAAATTATTATTAAAAAGTTTGGAGCATGTGTCGGAACCTTTGGTTAATTACTTGGCTTTGGCTGAAGCGGCTCAAGCACAACATGCTTATGACCGTCGTGATGAATACCTTCATAAAGCTCATGATATTGAGCCTGATGCAGAAGTTGCTGTTGGCTTAACACAAGCGCAATTACAGTTTCGGCATAAACAATATGAGCAAGCCTTGGCAACTTTAAGCCATTTGCGATCGATCGCACCGCAACATACTTTCGTACTCAAATTATTAATGCGTATTTATCTTAAGCTTGAAGATTGGCATAACCTATCAACTTTGTTGCCAGAATTAAAAAGACATTATGTTTGTATGGCGGAGCAATTACAATCATTAACAGAAACCGTTTATTTGGGTTTAATCCAAAAATCGACATCGCTTGAGTCATTACAATTGCAATGGCAGCAAGTACCGCAAAGCTTAAAAAAATCAACCGACATGGTTGAGGTTTATGCGCGACAACTTATCAGTTTCACCGCACTGTCTGATGCTGAAGCTTTCATTCATCATCAATTAAAACGTGATTGGTGTGAAGCTTTGGTAGTGATGTACGGACAGCTAGATATTGACGCAAAAGCGCAACTTGCTACAGCCCAAACTTGGTTGCAGCGTCGCCCCGATGATGCCGCATTGTTATTTACCCTTGGTCAGTTAACTGAAAGGCAGCAGCTATGGGGCCAGTCTCGCGATTATTTTGAAAAATGCCTAGCCATTAAGCCAGCGGCCCATGTCTATTCTGCATTGGCACAGCTATTGGAATCGCTCGGTGATACGGATAAAGCCAATCAATATTATAAAAAAGGCCTGTTATTCACGGCAAACTAACTCAATCGCTTTGGGTGTAGTGTTCAACTGATGAAAGATAAATATTTATTTAAACAAATTCCTGTTATTGCACTACCGTTAATCCTTTCCAATTTAACGGTGCCGTTATTGGGTTTAGTGACAACAGCTGTGATGGGGCATTTATCGAGTGCAAACTATTTGGCGGCAGTTGGGATTGGCGCTATTATTTTTGATACTATCTTTAATGTTTTTAATTTTTTGCGTATGGCAACGACGGGTGTTGTGGCACAGGCGCATGGACGTGGTGAAGAGCGTGAGGTGGCGCTGTATTTGTTGCGCGGGATTTTTCTAGCGCTGTTGATTGGTGTGCTGTTAATCGTACTGCAAAAACCATTATTGCAGTTAAGCATTACGATTATGCATCCAAATAATACCGTCGCTGAATTATTAAAACGCTATTTTTTAATTCGTATTTATGTCGCACCAGCAACGTTGTGTGTTTATGCATTTGTGGGTTGGTTTATTGGTATTCATCGGCCACGCTATGCACTCTATTTGATGCTCATTACTAATGTTATTGCGACAGCTTTAAGTCTTTTATTCGTGTATGGCTTGCAGCTGAATGTTGGCGGCGTTGCAGCAGCAATAGTAGTAGCGCAGTATATGGCACTCACTTATGCCGTATGGCAAGCGGCGCGTGTTCATCCTAGTCTATACCAATATGTCCGCGATATTTTTACGGATTTCACTAGGATTAAGGCGCTATTACATTTAAATAAAAACATTATGATCCGCACGATTTGTTTGATGTCTGTGTTTTTTTCTTTTACAGCATTCGGATCGCGATTAGGTCATTTAACTTTGGCGGCAAACGTTGTCTTGATGAACTTTTCGATTTTATCGGCGTATGCATTGGATGGCTTTGCTAATGCAGCCGAAATATTAGTAGGCAAGGCATTAGGCAAGCAATCTCGCTCAGATTTTTTCGCATCAATTCGATATACACTGTATTGGTCAGTGCTAATTGCTGCGGCTATTTGTGTGGTGTACTTCGTGATAGGTATACCCTTAGTACATTTGCTGACGAGCATTGAGTCCGTACGTGAGACAGTTAAACACTATTTTTTATGGGCAATTTTCGTGCCTCTAGTATCAGTGTTGAGTTTTTGGGCTGATGGTGTTTTTATTGGTGCCACCTGGGGCAAAGCGATGCGAAATGTGATGGTGTTGAGTGTTTTATTTTATTTCCTTGTCTGGTATGCGACTCGCGGTTGGGGGAATAATGGCTTGTGGTTCGCTTTTTATGCTTTTTTTATTATGCGGGGCGCATTGATGGTTCTCTCTTTATTGAAAAGAATTCGCCATTGAGTCATATGCATCTTGATGTGCGATGGGGACATTGTAAAAAAGGCCTATTGTTGACGGTCAATAAGGTGAATCGCTTACTTTATTCGTGACTGACATTTGGTACAATCCTCACATTCATGTTGCTCAAGGAGATACCCATGCGTTGGATTTCGCGTTTATTCATCATTAGTTTTGCCTGCCTCAGTCTCATGACTTCCGCTTATGCCAATTTGTTTGGTGGTACGGTGACTGTCGATGGTCAGCAAAAAACTTATTCCTTTAAAACGATTCAAGAGGCGGTGGATAGCTTGAGTGATGGTCAGCTGGCTCAAGAATTTCCAGGCTATAACGATAACTCCAATGTGAATGGAGATTTAAACGTACGCGGTATTCCCATTAGTTTTGATTATGTGGGTACAACGTTAAATATTGATATTCCATCTTTGGGTATTCATGAAGTGTTTACGGGCGATAATCGTGATGCGGCAGAGAATCAATTCAATAACTGGCTAAAAGGCGAGGGCGACGCGCAAGTTACGAAATTATTCAAAGGCTTTGTCAGCAATACGGCTTACGATCCCGTTGCAGGTAACCCGACTAGTTTAATGGCGCGCATGTTAGATAATGATTTTGACATCGCGACACAGGCACATTTGCGTCGTTATGCCGGTATTACACACGGTTATAATTTATTTTCATTTGCTCCCACATATTCTGATTATACAGTCGGTGGCACAAATGTTCATCAGTACAATATACCTATTAAAGATAGCCTCTATTTTAATGGTGGTAAATCAGCCTTTATTTTTGATATGCCGATTACGTATATCGATGAAGATGGTACTTCAACGTATTCTGCACAGTTAGGCTTGGCATTTGCACAAGCGATTAATAAATTTTGGTCTTTGATTCCTGCTTTCCATGTTGGTGCAGTGGGCTCGGTTGATTTAGGTAGCGGTACAGTGGTTTACGATGCTTCCTTGAGCAGTCGCACGGAGATACCCATTGGGCAATTTGAAGTTGGTATGACGAATACATTTGATTGGTTGAAAACACAAAATGTTCAAACCGGTGCGTACAACATTAATTATGACTTAACTAACTGGGGTTTTAAAAATGGTTTAGATGGCCAATACCATTTTAAAAATGTCCCCATTGCTTTAGGCCTAAGTTATTCGTACGCGGTTATGTTTGGCGACAAATGGTATATCCCTGATTACAATGAAGTTGGCTTTAATTTTATTAACACGGCCAAACACAATGGCACACGTTATGATTTCTTAACGCTCGGTGTTGATTATCAATTTGCCCCGCATTTTGACGGTTACAACGTTGTGTTGGGTATGAACTTCTAGTGTTGTGGTGGTGTGGTTTTTTTGCCGAGCGTCCGTGGTTTGTGACTTTTCACACACGGTGGATTGGTCTTGTCGCCGTTGAGTTTTCGAGGTTTTAGGCTTAAGCCACAGCCTGTTTCGGCTATGTGTTTTTTGTGGTAATCATGTTTGCCTATTGTCGTTGTTTGAGGTGTGATGACGCTAGCTGGCGTGGTTATCGCAGTGGTAGCAGAGGCTTTTATGGGCGAAGTGGGTGGCTTCGCGGGTGTCGATGGTGGTAATACGGGGTTTACAGTGACTTTGCTGGCAGTTGTTGATCCCGCGTGCAAGGTAGTTGTTTGACTTGTGGAGGATGGCTCACTTTTGAAAAGGTAATCAAACCCTATGGTAAACATATAAGCGTAGGTATTCTTCGATTGCAGATTAAAGCCTGATGGTGCATTGGTGCCAGCAAAGTAATGATCGCCATAATGACTTTGACCAAAGTTCATGTAGTTCTCTGAAACGGAAAATTGCCAATGTGGGGTGATAGCAACGGCCATGCCAATACCTGCTTGCCAAGCAAAATTAATGTTGTTAACAGATTGGTGTTCAGTTATTTGGTTTAATGTGAAATTTGTGTCCGTACTGTTATCCGCTAAGCCTAAGCCAACTTTGGCGAATAATTTCCAACCCTGAACAAACTCATATTCAGGTTGCACATTAAAAAACAAACTATAAGTCTCTAATTGAGTGTTCAGGCTGTTGCTGGTTAGGCTCGATGGGATCGCGTAATGAATGGGTGTATCGAATTGTTGTGACGAATCAAACAGCCAAAGAAATTGTGCGCTCGTGCTTACATGGAATTTCCCTTCTGGGAAAAAAGTAGCGCCACCGTGAAAATCTATCCCCGTTTTATTATTGGATAAGTTAATAGTATTGAGCTGACCGGAATTGGCTGTATTCGTTAGGGTTGCCGTGCTTGATTCGGAGGGGCTTTTTAGTGTGCCGATGACTTGATTAGCGCCGACGAAATAATCGACAGCCGCAAGGCTTGTTGTGATGTGCAGCAGTAGCAACAAACCAATAGGGATTATTTTCATCTTCATCGCTATGTGCTCATGTAAGTGTTGTTATTGTTATATTTGAAATACGTGTTCGCTATCATACCTAAAATTCAAGCGCTTTGGGTATCTTTTCTATTCAGGAAAACACTCAAACGCGTCTGAATAAATAAAGAAAGGATTTAGCCCATTAGCGACGAGCACTTTCTTGGCCGCATAAACCATTTCTGGTGGACCACTAGCGAATACTTGGTAGTTAGCTAAGTCAGAAAAATCGTTGAGCACAGCATCATACACGGCACCATCGGTTAAACCGTGAAAGGTGATTTTATCTTGTTGCGCCCATTGTTCACACATTGTTTTCAAGTATAAACGTTCGGTGCTTTTTGCACGCCAATAAATATGAATTTCACGCTCAAAGCCTTTAGCTATCATATCTTCAACCATCGCTTTAAAGGGCACAAAGCCGGTGCCGCCAGCAATGAAAATAATAGGTAAATCAGGTTGTGGCTGTAACACCATTTTGCCATAGGGGCCACGCAATTTTAAATGGCTTTTAGATGTGATTTTTCCAATAATTTCTTTGGTGTATTGAAAATCATCGGCGTCATGAATGTGTAATTCGATTTTACCTTCGTCATTCGGTGCGTTCGCAATGGAAAATGGCACAGGAATGTTTTCATCGGTGATGACATTGAGGTATTGCCCAGCAGTAAAACGAATTTTTTTATCAGTAACAGGGGATAGTATGACTTGATGTAAATTATCAGCCAGCAACTGCTGTGAATCAACTTGATAGTCGCAAGAACGAATAGGCTGGTACTCAGGCCCATACACATCTTCAATTTCGATCACTAAATCGGTTTCAGGATGCACCGAACAAAATAGAGCTAAACCGTCTTTTTGTTCATCGTCATCTAAAGCATAAGGTTCAATGTCACCGTAATTAATTGAGCCTGATAAGACTTTACCCATACAAGTTGCACAAGTTGCACTGCGGCAACTATAAGGAAAGTCGAAGCCTTGACGAATGGCAGCATCGAGGACAGTTTCGCCTTCGTTGACAAACACTAAGTAATTACTAGGTTTTATTTGGACTATCTTCATACTGGCTAATGGTGAGTGAGTCCAAGCTAGACTTGGGCTCACCCACTCTACATCATTATTTCCGTTTCATAGACTCAAAGAATTCATCATTGGTTTTGGTTTGAGATAAACGTTCAATGAGGAATTCAGTGGCGGCAATGGTATCCATCGGGTGAAGAATTTTACGCAAAATCCATATTTTTTGTAATTCATCAGCCGTTGTGATTTTTTCTTCACGACGCGTACCACAGCGAGCAACGTTAATAGCCGGGTATACGCGTTTTTCAGCAATATGGCGATCTAAATGCAATTCCATGTTACCGGTACCTTTGAACTCTTCATAGATGACTTCATCCATTTTAGAGCCAGTATCAACTAAGGTAGTAGCAATAATAGTTAAGCTGCCACCTTCTTCAGCTTTACGTGCTGCACCGAAGAAACGTTTTGGACGTTGTAATGCATTCGCTTCGATACCACCGGATAACACTTTACCTGATGACGGTATGACAGTGTTATAAGCACGCGCTAAACGCGTGATAGAATCGAGTAAAATAATCACATCACGTTTGTGTTCAACTAAACGTTTAGCTTTTTCAATCACCATTTCAGCCACTTGTACATGACGAGTTGCAGGCTCATCGAATGTACTGGCGATCACTTCGCCGCGTACCGAACGTTCCATTTCAGTGACTTCCTCAGGACGCTCATCAATTAATAGTACGATAAGATGTGCATCAGGATGATTGGCTGCAATAGACTGCGCAATGTTTTGCATCATCACCGTTTTACCGGCCTTAGGCGGCGCAACGATTAAGCCACGTTGGCCTTTACCAATCGGTGCAACTAAATCAATGATACGTGCAGTAATATCTTCTTTACTGCCGTTACCACGTTCCATGCGTAAACGTTCTTCAGGGAAGAGTGGCGTTAAGTTTTCAAATAAAATTTTGTTACGAGTGACGTTAGGCTCTTCTTCGTTAATCGTGTCGACTTTCAACATCGCGAAATAACGTTCGCCATCTTTAGGTGGGCGAATTTTACCGGCGATGCTATCACCCGTACGTAAATTAAAACGACGAATTTGGCTTGGTGAAACGTAAATGTCATCTGGCCCCGCTAAGTATGAACCTGATGCTGAACGCAAGAAGCCAAAGCCATCTTGCAAAATTTCTAATACGCCATTGCCGTAGATATCTTCGCCTTTTTGGGCATGCGCCTTGAGAATCGCAAAAATCATGTCTTGCTTGCGCGTACGGCCTAAGTTTTCTATACCCATCTCTTCGACCATTTTGGCGAGTTCGGATACAGGATTGAGTTTGAGATCGCTCAAATTCATATTAATTTACCTTTTGTTAATGAAATTTATAATCACTGATTTTATGTATGTGTTTGTTTCGTAAGAGGAATTCGCCGATATTAGCTAGGAATTCTGGGCTGTTGTATGAACAACAAAGCCATTCTGCCAGTGTTTATAATAAGTTGCAAGCTTTTTGTGCGGGCGCTCAAAGGGTTGAACACCCGTCATTTAGGGCCTATTGACAGTTTTCTACAATAAAGGCTTTTAACTGTGAGCTACTTAGAGCGCCGACTTTAGTAATAGGGTCAGCATCGCCTTTTTTAAAGAATAAAATAGTTGGAATACCACGTACGCCATATTTAGTGGGCGTTTCTTTATTGGCATCAACATCGATTTTAACAAATTTCACTGTGCCAACGTATTCACCGGCAACCTCTTCAAAGGTTGGACCAAATGATTTACAAGGGCCGCACCATTCTGCCCATAAATCGACAATGACATGCGTGTCAGCATTGAGAACTTCGGTTTCAAAGTTAGCGTCGGTAACGTTCGTGATATGTTCAGCAGTAGACATGTTTTGGATTCTCCATTTTTCGCTTTAAATATACTATTATTATGGGGCAAATCCTGGCAATTACAAGTAGGCAGTTTCTATTATATGTGATAATTTATACTCAAGTGCAATGTCGCCATCCCGTGACTAGAATGCCGTCATACCGCGGTCAAGTCGCGGGATGACGATGGCCAAGGAGGATTTCATGGAACGTAAAACTTTACTTCGTATCTTACTGGCTATTATTATTATCGCCGTTATTGTTTGGGTGGGTATTTCGTACCGTGATCAACTTAATTTACAAAATATTCAAACCACCGTTCAAGGGTTTGGCATGTGGGCGCCGGTCATTTTTATTTTAATCTATATCGTCGCGACCGTTGCATTCTTGCCTGGGTTAATTGTTACGCTAGCCGGCGGTTTATTATTCGGCCCAATTTGGGGTGTTGTGTATAACTTAATTGGTGCTGTGATTGGTGCAAGTATCGCTTTTCTCATTTCGCGTTACCTAGCCTCTGACTGGGTGGCGAATAAAACCGGCGGGCGTTTGAAAAAATTAATTGATGGTGTCAACAACGAAGGTTGGCGATTCGTCGCTATCGTGCGTTTAGTACCAGTATTGCCATTTAATTTGCTTAATTACGCCTTGGGTTTAACGCGAATCCCTGCTTGGGAATACATCATCGCTAGTGCCGTGTTTATGTTGCCTGGCACCATTGCTTACACTTATGTTGGCTCTTTAGGCGAAGCCTTTATTCAAGGCGGCGGCACACAGTTAGTGACGAAAATCGCTATTGGTGTTGGGTTATTAGTGATTGTGGGTTTGATTCCCTATTTTGTGAAAAAATATATGAGAAGAGCTTAGGTATTAGGGCTTAGATGTTTCTTGTTGTCGCGTGAGGGCGACAATTGTCTTAAACAGCTTATGCTGTTTCTAAGCCCTAAATTTATAGGAATGAACCATGAAATATGACCTGATTATTATCGGTGGCGGAGCCGGTGGCTTAACAGTTGCCAGTGTTGCATCACAACTGGGTTTAAAAACGGCCCTAATCGAAAAGCAAGAAAAACTCGGTGGTGACTGTCTGCATTTTGGTTGCGTGCCCAGTAAAACCTTAATTAAAGCCGCGACTATCGCACATGAAATGCGACACGCCGATAAGTATGGTTTAACCGCGCACGAACCCAAAATTGATTTAGCCAAAATTAATCAACATGTGCAATCAGTGATTGATCAGATTCAACCGCATGATGACCCAGAACGTTTCCGTGGTTATGGTTGTGAAGTGTTATTTGGTGAAGCGAAGTTTATCAACAAAAAAACGATTGAATTAAATGGCGAGCAATTAACAGCAAAACGTTTTGTGCTAGCAACCGGCTCGCGACCCAGTGCACCACCTATTCCAGGCCTAGATAGCATTGATTATTTAACTAACGAAACCCTTTTTCAGCAACAACAGCTGCCTAAGCATTTGTTAATTTTAGGCGCGGGTGTGATTGGGTTGGAAATGGCACAAGCATTTAATCGGTTCGGCTGCAAAGTGTCAGTGATCGATATTGTTGATCGTATTATGCCAATGGCAGATGAAGAGGTGGCAAACTTACTACAGCAACACCTGATAAATGAAGGTATTAATTTTCATTTCGTTAGCAAAATAAATAAGGTTGAGCAGCAAGACGATATTGTTTTTTATTGTGAAACTAAAACCGGTGGCGATATTACCATTCACGGCGAACGGTTGATGATTGCTGCCGGCCGCAAAGCCAATGTTGATGATTTGAATTTAGAAGCAGCCAAAGTTGAATATTCACCGCGGGGTGTTAAAGCCAACGCTAAATGCCAAACTACCAATAAGAAAATCTATGCGGTGGGTGATGTCATCGATAATCCATACAAGTTTACTCATATGGCTGAGTACGAAGCCGGTATTGTCATTAGCAATGCGATATTCAAATTTCCTAAAAAAGCGGATCATAAAGTTATTCCAGCTGTTGTTTTCACTGACCCTGAATTTGCGATGGTAGGTGTGACGGAAGCGCAAACGAAACAATGGAATTTAAAAGCCCAAGTGTTACGTTTCCCCTTTAAAGATGTCGACCGCGCGCTAGCCGAAATCGCGCCTGAAGGGATGGTAAAGCTAGTCATCTATAAAGGTAAAATATTAGGTGCTAGTATTTTAGGGTTACATGCGGGTGAGTTGATTGCCGAAATCGCTTTAGCCATGCAAGCTAATCTCGGGATTGATAAAATTTCAGCGACCATTCATGCTTACCCCACACTTGCACAAATTAACCGACGTGTGGTGAACACCTATTACGCTCCAAAGCTATTTAGCCAGCGTGCTAAACATATTGTTAAATTGCTAAGTAAATTTTAAAGAAAATAGCTCGCAATGTAGTAATGCCGTATCGTCATCCCGCGGCTTGACCGCGGGATCCAGCGCATCCCTTAACGCGTCGATATTCTCTAGATTGCGCGGTCAAGCCGCACAATGACGGAGTTAACATATGAAGTTAACGAAGACCACACATAAAAAATGCCGGTCAGTGCTTAACTGACCGGCATTATTGCTATACAAATGCTTTTTCGCCGTTTAGAAGTAGTAGCTTACACCCGCTAATACAGACTGTGATTGTGGGTTAGCAAAAATAGAGTTAGACGTTATATTTCCGCTTGGTAAAGTAGGAATATTGACACCGGCACCTTCGATGCTGTAATTGCTTTGACTAAAGAAGTTAATGATATAGTCAACGTGAACGCTGAAATGTTGAGTGAATTTATACTCAGCACCGACGCCCAACCGGTAGGTCATGACATTTTGTGTATCACTATAACTAGGTAAGTTGTGACCGGCAATATCATTGTCAGCAAATAATTTCATTGAGCCAAAGCCTAGACCACCGCGTAGATAGACTAAGATATGATCGGTGATTGCGTAACCGGGTTTCAGATCAAAACCAAACATGACATTATTAATTGATGCTGAACCCGTGGAATTAAGCTTTACACCATTGGTTGTGCTCAAAGCAGAAATACTGCCCTTATTACATGAACAGTTCCTTTGTCTAAAGTTGAAATTAAAAATGATAATTAATGCCTAATAACACTTGTTGGTCTTGAAAACGTAGAGATGTATTACCTGCCACTTCATTTTGGGTGTTGGTCCCTTCCGTATTAACATTGGTGGTGACAAACGTGGTGGCATTGTTACCATTATACATTGTGTATATATAGTCAAAATTGATGCCGATATGAGCTGTGAGCATTTCTTCAACGCCGAGACCAATTCGCCAGCCTAATACGGTGTTTGAATGCGAACCTGATGTTGATATATAGGTTTGGCCGGTTGCCGCATTACTGCTAGTGCTGGCGGCACTCAATGTGTAATTCGCGAAAGCTGCACCGATGCGTAAGTACGCTAATGTGTTTTTTCCGATAACAACACCGGGTTTAAAATCGAGACCGTAATTAAAACTATTGAGTGCTGCGGTGCCTGTTCCCTGGGCGTGAATACCTTCAGCTGTCGCGCTTGCACTAACGGATTCGGTTGTCCTGTTGCCAAAGCTTGTATAAAGTTCAGCGCCTAAATAAAACCAATCGAATGTTTGGCCGATACCCAAATCAATTAGCCCGACACCGCCGGTGTTAGTAAAGCTTTTCTCATTATGAGCAGAAGCTGATGTTGGCGTGTGCGCGGTGCCTGTTGTGACAAATCGATTACCTGTTGTGCTGTAACCTAAGTTATCAAATTGTGTGATGTTAACACCACCACTGGCGCCCACATAAAAGCCGTCAAAGGGTGTCGCTTTTTCAGCAGCCATGGCTGAACTTGCGATCACTAAGCTTGTGAGTAACATAATAATACGGCGCATGAGTCATTCCTTAATTTGTTATCGCTATGGTATGATAATGCCTGACTGAAATCAAGACTAACCCTTGGGATGTAGAATGCAACATGTAGAAAAAAAACGATGTAGTTGGGTTTCCGATTTACCCCTTTATCAGGACTACCACGATACAGAATGGGGCGTGCCTGTACACGATGATAATGTTTTGTTTGAATTCTTGATTTTGGAAGGTGCGCAAGCTGGTTTGAGTTGGATTACTGTGCTGAAAAAACGTGAAGCTTATCGTGAACATTTCGCCAATTTTGACCCTGAAAAAGTCGCACAATTTAGTGACCGAACATTGGAAAGTATGCTGCATAATCCGGCATTCATCCGCAATCGTTTGAAAATATTCGGTGCGAGAAAAAACGCACAAGCATTTTTGAAGGTGCAAGAAAAATTTGGTAGTTTTAATGATTACATTTGGCAGTTTGTGGATGGCGAGCCACAACAAAATGATTACAAGCAGTCAGAAGACGCGCCAGCGACAACGGCTATTTCAAACGCAATGGCAAAAGATTTAAAAAAACGCGGGTTTACATTTGTGGGATCAACGATATGTTATGCCTTCATGCAAGCGGTAGGGATGGTCAATGACCATGCGGTAGATTGCTTTCGACACGCGGAGCTTAGCTAATGGGGCATCATCACCATCATCATGCCGACCAATTCAATTTCGCTTATGGCTTAGCTGTTGGTTTAAACTTAGCTTTCGTTATTATTGAAGCGTTTTATGCCCTGCACGCTAATTCAGCAAGTTTATTGGCCGATGCCGGTCATAACTTAGGTGACGTATTAGGTTTAGCCATGTCATGGGGCGCGATGCTATTGCTCAAACGTCAGGCCACACAGAAATACAGCTATGGTTTTAAACGTACGACTATTTTAGCGGCGTTGATGAATGCCATTATCTTGGTTGCTGCAACAGTGCTCATTGTTGTTGAATCGATTCACCGTCTATTACATCCTGTCGCTGTGCATGAAGCCACTGTCATGATTGTTGCCGCGGTAGGTATCGCTATTAACGGCGGCACAGCCTTGTTATTCATGAAAGGCCAACATGATGATTTAAATGTGAAAGGTGCCTTTTTACATCTAGCCTATGACGCTGTCATTTCATTAGGGGTCGTCATCACGGGAGCATTAGTGTTGTGGACTCAGAAAACATGGTTAGATCCGTTGGTGGGTTTAATCATCGCGGCGATGATTTTATGGGGTACCTGGAGTTTGTTACGCAATGCGACGGATTTAATTCTTGATGCGGTGCCACATAATGTTGATCGCCAAGCTGTTGAAAACTATTTGAAAAATATCTCAGGTGTCAGTGATATGCATCACTTACACATTTGGGGCTTGAGTACACAAGAGGTGGCTTTAACCGTTCATTTGATTGCGCCACAAGGTCTGTCTGACCAAGAATTGCATAACGTTCATTTGGCGTTGGAAAAGGAATATCATATTCATCATGCGACCATTCAGGTCGAACAGGGTGAAAAATGTCAAGATGATAAAACGCATCACAAGCACTAAAATTGCTTTGACTTTTAATCGAAAAAGAGCGTAAATATGCCATCGTATTTTTAAAGATACGGTTTGGGTATAGGTTTTAAGTCAATTAACTGTTTTTTATAAAGGAGTTCATGATGAGTAAGAAAGTTATGTTAGCAACAAGTGTTGCGGCTGTAATGGCTTGTAATCTTGCGATGGCAAATCATGTAGTGAGCGGTAAAACTAATGCGACACCAACAGTGAAAACTCAAGCGGTTGCTGCATGCAGTGGTTGCTGTGCCGGTGGTTGTTGCGCGGGTAGTTGCAGTGGTTGCAGTGGTTGCAGTGGTTGCAGTGGTTGCAGCGGTTGCTGTGGCGGTTGTAGTGGTTGCAGCGGTTGTGCTGGCGACGAATAATGTGTTGGAGCGTCAAGGGATATTGCTTAATATCCCTTGGTTCTATCAACATCCCATATGTTAAGTACTAAGCAGCAACAGGCTGCAGAAAATATTCAACAATGTTATCAAACTATTGTTGCTAAAGATTCTAATATGGTAGCTGCAGTGTTACCACAAAATGAAACGTTGTTTGAGTGGCAGCATTATCCGAAGGGTGATGTCATCGATAAGATCCACCATAGTCAATATTTTTATCATACCCATATCTCACATGATTCTGAAAGACTTGTTGAACATGGGCATTTTCATGTTTTTTTACGTACGCATTCATTTTCCGAACTTGCGCCTATAGTCGTTTCGAAAAAGCATATTGATGACCCTAGTAAAGATAATTTATGTCATATTGCTGCTATAGCGATGAATGAATATGGCTATCCCACGGCGCTGTTTACGCTGAACCATTGGGTTGTGCAAGGAAAATGGTTTCATGCGAAAGACATTGTGCCGCATTTAGATAATTTTCATATCGAACATGTGCAATATGATGTGACCAGTCAGTGGGTAACCGCAATGATACAATTGTTTCAGCCACAATTGATTGAATTGCTGGAGTTGCGTGACGAAGTGATTGCCGAATGGCAGGAGGAGCATCCTGATGAAAATGTCTGGCAAGCAAAGTCGCTAGAGGTGACATCCTTATTAGCGCTAGCTTAATAATTAATCGGACCGTAAGGTTTCAATCGGATCAAGCTTCGATGCGCGACGGGCAGGGTAGAAGCCAAAGAATACACCGATGGCGACGGATACACCAAAGCCGATGAGGGGAGGCGTCATGAAGAGTGAAAATTCCCAATGGGAGAAATCAGCAATGATGTATGAAGTGCCTACACCAAAAACAACACCTAATACACCACCGAATAATGAGAGCGCGATGGCTTCCATTAAAAACAAGGTTTCGATATCACGTTTTTTAGCACCAATCGCACGACGGATACCAATTTCACGTCGTCGTTCTACAACCGAAACTAACATGATGTTCATGACACCAATACCGCCGACGAGTAATGAAATGCCACCGATGACACCTAGTAAAATGGTGAAGGTATTTTCTTGCGCCTGCATTTTCTGAATAATTTGTTTTGCACTGCGAATAAACAAGCTTTTGCCTGGTACTTTTGTGTTGATGTAGTCAGTGATTTCTTTTTTAACTTTATCAATATCACTGTCCGGTGCTAAGCGAAAGGCAACGTTATTAATGTCAGTATATTTGCTTAACAGCATCGATGTTTGGATAGGGATTAATATAGAGTTATTGACATCCTGATCAAAGAAAGAGTTTTCAGGCCAATGAGCTAATACACCGACAATGGTGAAGACATTGTTGCCCAGACGAATTTGCGTGCCGACGGGATTATGAACGCCCATTTGCTGAATTTTTTGATATAGCCCATAACCAATGTCACAGAACATGGAATAATGGTCTAGCTCGGAAACAAATCGGCCTTTTAACACCTTCAATTTAATTACATCTGTTAAGCCTAAGGTAATACCGATCGTCGAGGCATTCAGTTGTTGGCCATTGTAAGACACGTTAAAAAAACTGGATGTGTAGGGTGCGGATTTATCAACATTCGGCAATTTGCTTAAGCCTAATGCATCTTGATAGCTTAAATTAGCGGTATTAGCGTCGGCTGATGGATTGGCACCGCCTTGTTGGTCATAAATAGAGACAGCTAATAAGTTAGTACCTAAAGCTTTAAACTGTGCGAGTGCATTTTCAGTGGCAAGTTGACCACTGGATACAAGCGCCACGACAGAACCTGTACCAATTAAAATACCTAAAATAGCCAAGAATGATCGCAACTTCGCAGTGAATAAATTCGCAAATGCTTCTTTGATGTTATAGCTTAACTTCATAGTTTATCTACCAATAAGCCATCTTTAATATGCACCACGTGGCCACAATCTTCAGCAACATCAGGATCATGCGTGACGATGATGGTGGTGACTTTTTTTTCTTGATTCAAATGTTTAAACAATTCCATCACATCTTCACTGGTTTTAGAATCTAATGCCCCCGTGGGTTCATCGGCAAGAATAATACTAGGATCGCCTACTAAGGCCCGGGCGATCGCCACACGCTGTTGCTGTCCACCTGATAGTTCAGAGGGACGATGTTTCGCTCGATCGATCATGCCGACCTGCTCTAATAAGGCTTCGGCCCGTTCATGCGCTTCATTGTGTGGGGTGTTACGGTAGGTTAACGGTAGCATCACATTTTGCATGGCCGATAAGCGTGGTAATAAAAAGAAAGATTGAAACACAAAACCAATGGAACGATTGCGAAGCTCAGAGCGGGCGTTATCTTTTATATTCGCAACATTTTCGCCCGATAAAATATATTCGCCGCTTGACGGACGATCTAACATGCCAATAATATTCATCAACGTGGATTTGCCAGAACCCGAAGCGCCCATAATTGCCAGCAGTTGACCTTGTTGAATATCAAGATCAATACCTTTCAGTACAGGTGTTAACTCATCACCAATACGGTAGTTCTTTTTAATTTGCTTTAGTGAAATCAGGGAAGACAATCTTATCTCCAGCTTTTAAGCCTTTCGTTACAATAACTGAATCGATTGTGGTGTCACCTGCTTCAATCGCTTGCAATTTTTTCTTGCCGTTGGGTAATTGTAAATACACGTATGGACTTCCATCTTTTTGTACAACAAAAGCAATAGGGACCATAATCTCGCCTGAAGATTTAATCGTTAATTGGACTTTGACCGACATGCCGACATGAATAACCTTTGCTTGCGCTGGCGTTAATGTTGGAACGGTAATGGTCACTGGAAACATAGGCAAACCTTGGCCAGATGCATCTGATTTAGCTTGCGAATCAACTGCTGTCACGGAGCCTTTTAACATTTCATTCGGAAAAGCTACGCCGTTCACAATAACTGCTTGACCAACTTTAATTTTATTAATATCAATTTCATTAACGTTGATCGAAATTTTAATGCCGCGCATATCACCGATAGCGACAAGCACTTGGCCTTGTTTTGCTTGACTACCGATAGTGACAGTCGTTCCATTGCCATTGCTTCCTGTTTGCTTCGAGGGAAATAACGCAATACCCTCACGTGGTGATTTTAAGCGGATATGGCTGATTTGCATGGTGAGATATTTATTAATATTTTTGTCACCTAAGCTTAAGTTCTCGAGATTTTTTAATAATTGAGCATTATTATTTCCAGGAATATTGAGCTGCTTAATGGTGTTAGCCAAGGTGTATAATGCTTGGCGATACGCTAGTTCATCACTTGCTGCTGTGCCAACATCTGTACGGTATTCATTTTCAGCGACTAATCCATCTTTGTGTAATGCTGTTTGGCCAATTAATTTAGCTTTAGAATCTATGTAGGTGTTTTTAGCTTTTAAATAACCGGTAACCGCATCGCGAAAGGTTTTTTCAATTTTATCGGAATTAATCTCTAATAAAAATTGGTCTTTTTTGACTTCTTGTCCAAAGCTAAATCCCATTGTTGATACCAAACCATCGACGGGGCTTGTTACGCTATAAACTTTTAGTGGCGACACATTACCAGCAAAATATAAGGCTTGTGCCGATGTTTTGCTGTGAATTGTTAATACGGAAGGTTGTTTGGGCGCGACTTTTTTTGCTTGTGGTGCTTTCGTTTTATGATCGCCACAGGACGTTAATAGAAGTACTGCTAATAAAACAATGAAGACTCTGCGCATATCGCTTCCTTAATAATTCACTTTCACGTGCCAAGTTTCTAATGTCGTACCAATGTCACTATCTAGTTGTGATAGGGCGGTTAAATACGTAGATTTTGCAGTAATGACACTTTGGATATCGGTATTTAATGTGGTTTGTTCAGTTGTTAATTGAAAATTACTTGCCAAACCATGAATTAATTTTTCACGCGTCGCTTTAACAACAAGCTTTTGATATTTTAGTGAACGCTCGTTGATGCTGATGGTTTGCAAATCACTTTGAATATTTTGAATGTCGGTTTGAATGGTGTTGTAGAGCGTACGTTTCTCATTGTTGAGTGTGATCACACTTTGCATCTCTGTGATTTTTGCAGCGGCTACGGCATTGTGTAATGTCGCGCGAGCAGCACCTAGTGGAATGGTGACATTTAAACCTACCGTATCGCCTTCGGTATTGAGTGTATTACTGCCACCACCTATGGGTGTTGGCTGCGTATTATCGCCGACTTGCGCGTTTGCAGTGAGGTTGATTTTCCAGCGTTCTGCATCCATGGCTGTTAATAGGTCGCGTTGATCCGTACGCAGGGTAATGATATCGCTCGCATAAGTGTTGCTGTTCACTAGTGCTAGTTTTTGACAGAGCGCCATGTTCGGGACAATTTTAGGAATCACAACTTTGGTCGGCACTTCAATAATAACACCTTGACGCAACCCTAATTCATTTGCCAACGTAATTTGACCTTGTTGTAAGGTGTTATGTGCTGATTGTACGGCACCTTGTTGTTGTGCATATTGCGATTGCACCGAATAAATTTCGGCCGGCGCCTGAGTGCCGGCTTTAATTTTACGTTGCGTGTCCAGCACATCCGTCTGGTCAGTTTTCATTTGTACAACGCTGCTGATTAAACTCAGTTCGTCGGATTGGGTTGCAAAGTAATCAGAGATAACCGTAGTAACGGTTGAAATGATGGAGGATTTCAAGGTTAATTTAGCTAACTCAGCTGTGTCTTTTGCATTCTTCAACGCAACTTCGTTGACATCAACTCCTAAACCTTGCCACAACGGTTGTGTCATGGTGACGTTTAAATCATTCTGTAAATTATGTGATTGAAAGGTATTATTCCACGTTGCGGTAAAGCTAGTGCCCAGTGGCGTGTTCCATGTCATGCCGGGACTAACGGTCGCATAATTTTGTGAGGAGCCAAACAAATCATTATCTTGGGCGCTTGCTGTCATCCCTAAGCTTGCCTGAGGAATAAATTGTTGCTTCGCGACTTGCAACGTTAGCTTGGAATTAATCTGATTCAGGTAGTCACTTCTAATCGCTGGATTTTTTCGCAAAGCAATCGCAATGGCTTCGGGCAAGGTTAGCGTTAGCTTAGCACCGGGTTGTAAGCTATCAATTTCTTCCGTTAACTTTTTAGTGGCAGCTTTGGTTTGCGTGCTGGCACTGGCTGCCACCGGCTTAGCATAAAGCAACCCGCACGGGAACATACAGATAATAATAAGGATAGTGAGTAAGCGCTTCAACATAGCCCAGATTTTACGCAAATTATAGCGTAAAGTCTATGGTGTTGGCTGGCAGAGTTTGGAGTTTAGGGGGGCAGGCCGCGAGCGCGCGGCGCTTATTGAGATGAGGCGTTAGATCTTAGGTATTAGGCGATTTTGTAGCGGCGTGAGTGCGGCATTGATTTAAGAGGTTGAGTTTGGTGGTTAACTGAAACAGCTTAGGCTGTTTGCTAAGCCCTTAGCCCTTAGCCCTCTGCTATAATATCACCATGAATACCTATTTAAATCTCGGTGGAACGATTCGGAGCCGCACGGCTGAGCAAACCTTGCAAGATATTGCACCGCTTGCTAAAAAATTTGGCATTACGCGTGTAGCAAATGTCACAGGTCTCGATTGTATTGGCATTCCTGTCGCGACCGCGATTCGGCCGATGGGTAAAAATTTATCAGTGTCACAAGGCAAAGGTATTTCGTTAGCTCTCGCCAAAGTGTCCGCGATGATGGAAGCAATTGAAAATTGGTATGCCGAGCGCGTGCCAGTGGCTGATTTGCAAGGCAGTTATGAAGCCTTAAGTCATGATTATTGTTTGGCTAATCCAACGCAATTTATGCAAGCGGAATATGTTTATGATGATGTCGCCAATCAAATGCTGGGTTGGAATCAAGCCGTTGATTTAAATACGCAGGCATTAATTTATTTACCTCGCGATGTCTTATCGCTCGACACCACGCAATTGCAAGCCAGTAGTTTAGTGTTCTCGACTAGCTCTAACGGATTGGCTTCGGGTAATGGTTGGCATGAAGCGGTTTGCCATGCCTTGTATGAAGTGATTGAGCGCGATAGTTTTTTTCATTGGCAGCATGATAGTGATCAACAGCAAACCTTAGTGGCCCTCGACAGCATCGAGTATGACATTGCCAAACAATTAATCACGACAATTCAACAAGCCGATCTGCAAGTGCGTATTTGGAATATGGCGAGTGAAAATAACATTCCAGCCTTTCATTGTGCTGTCGGTGAAGCGCAAGTTGAAGCGGGAATGAACGTGTTTTCAGGCACGGGAGCGCATTTAGATAAAGATGTCGCCTTATGTCGCGCTATTACCGAAGCCGTGCAAGCACGTGTGACTTACATCACCGGTTCGCGTGACGATGTTTTCCCATCGTATTATCAACAACAACAGCAAATCGAATTGCCTGAACAAAATGGTGAGCTGATGTATGTCGACATCGTGCAGCCTGATTTCAGTCATGATTTCACACAAAACATTGCAACGCTTTTGCAATGTTTGCAAACTTATAAAGTTGACCAAGTGTATTGTTACACACATGCCGATGATGACATCGCTGTTGTGCACGTCATCGCTCCACAATTAAGGAGCCAAGGATCATGAATCAAACACTTGTGTTCTTAGGCCCATCATTAAATGTCGATGTGGCAAAGTCAATATATCCCGATGCTGCATATGCGCCACCCGTAGAGTGTGGTGACGTGTTGCGAACAGTAAAACAAGGTGTAAAACGTATTGCTATCATTGATGGGTACTTCGCGCATCGTGCTGCTGTGTGGCATAAAGAAATTTTATTCGCGCTAGAGCAGGGCGTGGAAGTGTATGGCTCGTCAAGCATGGGCGCATTACGCGCTGCGGAATTAGCTGATTACGGCATGCGTGGTGTCGGTGAAATATTTGAATTATTTTACACGCAAGCGTTAGAAGATGACGATGAAGTCGCCGTGTTGCACCGTGATGCCGAGGTAGGCTATCAAACCCTTAGCGATGCCATGGTCAGTATTCGAAAATCATTACAAATGGCTGTGGCTAATAATATCATCGATTCAAACACAGAGAAAAAATTATCACAACAAGCCAAACAAACCTTTTATCCCGAACGGAGTTGGCAGAGCATAGTGGCAGAATACCCACAATTAACCCATCATTACGTCGATTTAAAAGCCAACGATGCTAAATTATTATTGCAAACCTTAGCGACTAACCAGCCCATCGCCTCGCTAGATAGCGTCGCCCCCAAAACATTTGTATTACAACGCTTGTACGACCAAGTCGCTTGCGAACACGAAACCGAAAAACTTCCCCGCCTCTTGCAACACTGCTGGCACATGCATCAATGCGTGAATCATTTGCCTACGCAAGACGCGTTAGATATCAATGCTTACCTCGAACAACATGGGCAAACTGAATACGCGGTTACAGCCAGTGACATTGGCGCAATGTTAAAACACGACTTCAATGTAAACCTAAGCACAAACGACGATAAGATGATCGCCGTCTGCGCCATCATCATTGAACAGTTCCGTAAAACATTAAACGATTTAACCATTAGCATGAATCCTAATTTAACC
This sequence comes from uncultured Gammaproteobacteria bacterium, assembly GCA_963975985.1. Classification (GTDB taxonomy): domain Bacteria; phylum Pseudomonadota; class Gammaproteobacteria; order JABDGN01; family JABDGN01; genus CAXBIY01. The sequence continues at coordinate 557 of CAXBIY010000010.1, read as the reverse complement.
GACTCTATCTGGGCGCAAATCCAACAACGTTTAGCCAACCCTGATGTCGCACCTGATTCACATCTCATCGAAACCTACTTTCTCATCCAAGAATTCGTCAATCAAGGCAGCGCACACTTCATCACCGCTAACATTTAATGCAAATATGAATCAGCTTTAAATCTTCTTGTTGCATTTCGCTTCGTATCTGCTAATCTTGCCTCATAACGAGAATATGCCTTCATTCTTACTCTTCTCCTTCGGGGATGCGTTGTTGAATATTAAGTAGGGTGGATAAAAATTCGCACGAAGTGCGGATATATCCACCAGCAGTGGTTAACCATGGAGCGCTGGTGGATATGTATTCGCTGTCGCTCACACTTTTATCCACCCTACAGAGGAATTATTCAACAACACCATCAGGGGGAAGATACTCAGCAGGTAGCCTGCCGAGCGTAAGCTGGATGAGGCCTTAAACAAATCTCCCCACCCATATCATTTTCAGGAGTGAGATATGACAACACCCTTTAGCCTCGCCTACACCTTCACCGTCAGCGGATTCCCCGCGGACACCTTCA
>CAXBIY010000009.1:0-81490 GCA_963975985.1 uncultured Gammaproteobacteria bacterium | reverse complement strand
TCCTTATCAGCTCAGGTGTTGTCGTACTTAATCATTAAGTACAAGGTAAAGATAGCAGGCGATTATAATCGTGCATTACGAGATCGGCGAATTTGGCTTGAGATATTGACCATTTGTAGAGCAAGCCAGGATAGATGCCCGTATTACCTGATGATGAGAACATTAATGGACTTGATTATACTGTCCATTTAACACCAATGGTGTGCCAATCGAAGTGAATATCTTCGAGTAATTTAATTTGGCTTGGATTTAATTTTGCTTTTTTATACGCTTCTCTTTGTCTTGCAGTCCATATGCCGAGTGCTAGTTTATTTGAATCTGTCAAAGAAACAATGGTATGTCGGTGTTGTTCATAAAAGCTTGCAAGCGCTTGGTATTTTTGCAACCAAACCATTTTAATGGGATGCCAGCTAAAATTTAAAGCATTTAATAACGCAAGATGTGTGGGTTCAAGCGTACCCTTACTATAGTCAAAGCGTTGCTTTTCTATCCACCTTGGTAGTGATGGTTGTGGTGGGTAATTGTATGGGATGTGACAATGAGCATGTTTGTGGTGAAATTGTTTGAGCGCATCATATTGTTTTTGCCAAGGGATTTTTTTGTTGGAAACTTTGGTTGGTTTGATTGCATTCCAGTTAAAATTAATCGCATTTAATAAATCCACATGATCCTGTGATAAGGTTTGTTCATTGAATTTAATACGTTGCCTTTCCACCCAGCTTAATATTTCTGGGGGATAGTCCGTGATTTCAACCTTGGATTGCTTCGCTTGTTGATAGAAGTTTTTTACCTGCGTATATTGTTTCATCCAATTTGACTTGAGTGGGTCCCAATCAAAGCCTATGGTATTTAATAAGTCGATACGCTTTTCATCCAATGTGCCGTGCTTGTAATATTGACGTTGTTTTACACACCAGCTATGTAAATTACTGGGGATAAGACCTGGTGTGGGCTGTTCCGTCTTATTTGTTAATAGTGCTTTCAACACTTGGTACTGTTTCATCCATCTTGATTCGGTGGGTGCCCAGCTGAATTCGATGGCGTTTAACAAATCAATATATTCTTGTGATAGTTGTTTTTGATGGTAATTGAGCTTTTGTCTTTGTACCCAGGTAGATAATTGTTTGTTATCGACTTCTTCAGATGACACCTGGCAGTGACCATACTCTTGATAAAAAGATTTGAGCGCATGATATTGTTTGATCCAGGCTGATCTAATTGGATCCCAATCAAAGTTAATAGCATTTAATAAGTCGACACGCTTTTGGGGTAACGCCTTTGTGTTTTTATACGTTCTTTGTTTTCGCATCCAAATGATTGTTTCGTGATTAACTGGGCATTCAAATGGAAGATGGCAATGCCCATAGGTTTGATAGTGCTGTTTAAGGATGTTGTATTGGTTCATCCAATTTGATTCCATGGGGTCCCAATCAAAGCCAATAGCATTTAGCAGATCAATACGTGTTTCTAACAGTGTGCCTTTCTTAAAATCGGTTCGTTGTGATGTTACCCAAGATCCCAACAGCGGCGGAGTGACATAGCTTTGCTGATAGGATTCTTTCAACGTAGAATATTTTTTCATCCACTTTGATGAGGTAGGAAGCGATTCATTATTTGGTGGCTTTGCTTTTGTCATGGGTTATCTCGAACAAAAAAATTAGTTTGTATCTCTTGCACCCATACTACTGATTTTTTATATTATTGACAATGATGTTAGCGTAGGAATATTTAATTAATAAATACCAAGAACAAAATGGTTTAAGTGGTATTAAGTTTAACAATTTCCCATACAAATCCGATCGCATTAAGTTTATCGATGCGTTCTTGAGACAGCTTGTCATGTTTGTAATTATATCGGTTTTTTGCTACCCACCGAGCTAATTTGAGGCTTTCTTTTGGTTGCCAAGGGATTTGGGTATGACCGAATTTTTGTTTAAAGGCTTGTAGCTCAGCATATTGTTTTTCCCATGCATTAGGACTGGTAAAGTGCCAGGTGAAACCAATGGTGTTAAGTTTATTAATCCAGCATTGGGATAATAATTTTTCTTTATAACGGGATCGGGTATTATGCACCCAATTAGATAAGGTTGGGTACTCGGTGGATTTAGCTGGCACATTGGTGTGGCCATACTTCTGTTGGTATGCCTGTAATTCGTTAAATTGTATCGACCATAAATATTGAATCGGATCCCAAATAAAGCCAACAGCATTCAGTTCATTAATTTTTGCTTGTGGTAATGTGTTATTTTTGTAGCAGTTTCTATAATATTGTACGAACCCCCTTAGAGCTTTATTGGTAGGGTATTTTCGAGGTACATTGGTGTGGCCATATTTCCGTTTAAATGCCCGTAGTTCAGCGCAGTGTTTTTTCCATGCATGGGTGCTATCAGTCATATGTCTGTCTCAATTGAGTATTTTAGCTAGGGGTATAGCTTCCCTGATATGATAGCAAAATATTAGTTGTGATTCGAACTTTGATAAAGTATCTTGCTGGTAAGATGGTCAGCGCCATCAGTATTTATGAAAACAACTCAACACAGGAATGCCATGCCATGATAGATGCTGATTGCCAACGTGTCGTTAATGCGATGTGTTATCTCACTGATAGTGTGGGTGATATGTTTTTAGGGAATGGTTTTTTTATTAGCCCCATGTTGATACTGACATCAGCACATTGTATGTTAGGAGAGCATGGTTATGTAAAAGTTAATGGACGAGTTATACCGGTTGTAGTCATTATCAGTGGTGTGCAAGATTTCACTGATGTGTTAGATTTTTGTATTTTACAAATTAATTTGCGCGGCTATCGTCACACTGCATATGCCCCCTTAAGTGTTTGTCGTGCAATCGGTACTAATCGTCATATTTATATCAAAGAAGAAAATAAAAATATTTATTATGAGGATTATGAATCTCAACACGCCGGGGGCTTTGCTGATCGTTCTGATGTTGCCTCTATACAAACCTTTTCTGGCCATAGTGGTGCCGCGCGCTATTCATTACGGGCTAAAGCTGTACATGCAATTCATCAGGGGTCACGAGAGGGTTTGTATATCAATGATATTATCATCGCATTAAAGGACTTAGTGATAAAAAGTAAAAAAGGGTTAGCCAATACTATCTTGCGGCTTATAGATATCGTTGATGAACAATATTTATATCTTGAAGCATCAACGATTAGTGTTGCTCCCAATGCCGTTGTATCTGAGCGGCCTAATGATGTGATTTTGATTACAAAGATTCATACTTATATTGGTTATAAGCACACCAAAAGATCGGATGTAACAGATGCAGAAAATACAGCTAACCTGTTGACTTATGCAAGTTTATGGCGAGGTCGTGGTACGATTGTGAGACATGGATCTATACGTATCGATTCTCAAGATCCGATGGAGGGTTACCAAAATATTCAGGCACAAATTAATGATGTTAATGATAAAAAAACCACCGTCGCGAGTATTTTAATTAATCGTGCCTTCGAAAGATTAGATGGTGTTGAGGCACAACAACGATTACTAACAACAGTAAAGTCAGCTTTAAAATGTGGTGTGATGGAAGCTATTGGGCAGAAGTTTTTTACTCGACAATTTGATTTGCAAGTTCGTCAAGCTTAGTTGAAAGTTGAGGTAATGAATGTCAGGCATACAAGGTACATCTTTTAATGAAGCCATTGATTGTTTGCCAGTATTTATTTACTATGTAAGGCAAGGTAACTCGTTCTTAATTCAGTGTGATTAACAATGGCCAATTAAACGTAGGTTTTCTTTATTTTGGAGATGACATGACTAAAAATATTATTAAATACGACGGGATGGCATTCAAACCTGAAAATGAACTGGAAAGGATACGTACTGTATTAGCTAAAAATCATTATCAACAAATTCCAATTAAAACACCAGATGAAATTAATCAAATGAAAATCGCTGGTGGTATTTGTGCAAAAATACTAGATGAAATATCCCCTTTCGTTAAACCTGGTGCGACCAAGCGAAAGCTTAATGCCATGATTCAAGAATTGATATGCAATAAGTACAATGCGGAAGTTGATCGTCTAGAAACGGATGCAGAAACTAGTGCTTCAGATAGAATATCGGCATGTTTTGGCCACAATAATGTGATTGTTAATGCTGAACCGGATGATGCCCCGCTACAGGCGGGTGATATTTTTGGAATCGATGTCAGTATTAAAAAAAATGGTTGGTGTGGTGATACCCGAAAATCTTGGATTATTGGTGATGAAGCTTCCCCAAGCACACTTAACCTATTTTCTGTTAGTCAGAATGCTATGTGGCTTGCTATTGGTATGGTTCATAATGGCGTTTCAGTTGAAACGATTGCTAATGCTGTTGAAGCTTATGCAAATAAGCACAACGTCTCTATGTTAAAGCTTCCTATCACGCTGGGGCATTCACTTGGTCAGCGTCATATGGATGGTTGGCTAATCCCACTTTATAATACAGAAGTAAATAAAGGCAGGGTGCTAAAAACAGGGATGGTCATCACTATTGAAACCTTTATGAGTGCAGGCAGTGGTGAAGCTGAAATATTAAATAACGACTTGACCTCCGCTGTCACTAAAGACAATGCCTATGCATGCTATTGGGAGCATGCAGTAGCAGTCACTGACACTGGATGCGATATTTTGGATTTGAGATCCAGTGAATCATCTGATTGGGCAACTGAGGTTTTAGACAAATAATAAATAGTCACAATATCAGATTGAGTAGGTTTGGTGGTTGTGTCGTAAAACCTCATATAAGTCATACGAACCCTTACCGCCTAATGTAATTAAGCTGTTTCCGAACGATAAAGCCAAGAATTAACGTTAAGAATGTTCTTTGCATCCGGCTGGAGGCTTAGCTAGCCAGAAAACCATATTTGCATTTATAGATAAATTGTTCGTTTGCACCGGCTCACTTTTCTGCTACTATCTCACTATTGAATGAATTGATAGACTTATGAAATAGAGAAATGCATGAGCCAAGCCAAATACGCTTTCGTCGCGCCTTTTGATGATTTACGTATATCAGCCACGTGCGAGGCTGATGAATTATCGCAGCAGCCTGTATCCGGTCGTACGACAACAACACGTTATGTTGGTTGCTTATTCGTCCAACCACCCGTATTGCTGAATTATCGACTCGATAATGATATAAATCCTTTATTCAAAAATCACCGCTCACCGCTGTTAGCTGAACAAGCTGAACTGCATCGTGATCCACAGCTCACCTCCTTGTCACGGTTGATGCAATACTTTTCAGTTGAAACGATGATGACCGTCATGCGCGATGCCAATCGACGCATTGATAACCATGGGTTATTAAGCGAAGAAGAAATCAAGTATTTTAAACAGAACGGCAACAATGCCACGCTGTTTATTCACGGCTACAACGTGCCATATGGTGAATACGGCAAACAAATCGATGCCGATTATGATAAACCCGAACAACCGCGTTATAACCATATGGCCACGAACGGTGTGCCAGTGAAACAACCGTGGGCACCGTATACCTATAAAGTGGTTGACTTCAACCAAGCCACATTGAAAGCGGCGCTTCAATTCACCGTTGATAAGCAGTCGTTCACCGCCGGTTACCCGTACCCTGAAGAAATCAACCGTCATATCAAGCACGTGGATGATGCTAATGAAACTTACACCGCACCGAACACTATCGACCGCGTACGGCTCTATCTCACCGACAAACCCGCCAAGATTTATCGCGACCTAGCGACGTTAGTTTATCAATTTCCCCAAGCAGTAAACGATGTACTGTCGTGGCAGGGTAGCCATAAAATCCTTCACGTGTACACCGATGAAACGGCAGCAAACACACCTCCCTCCTGGTTAGCCTGGCGCATCGCGTACGCCGCCTTATCCCCTTGGGCAGGTGCCACGCTGAGTGAACCGCTAACGCAAACCTTTACATCAGCATCCACCTTTAGTGCGGCCAGCGATTTGGATTTTCTTAACGGTAACGGCATGCACAATTGGTTTTTGAACATAGAATACCAACTCAATGTCGCTGCTGGCTTCACCGGCTTACCCGAAAAAGTGCTGGATAAACCCGGTCACGGAATCGATTACACCCGTATTATTGCCATCGCCTGGCAAGGTAATCCTGTCAGCGCATTGGATTATGCCGCCGTCGAACACATGGCTATGGCGACAGCACCCTTGGTGGCGAATGTGCTCAAGCAATTGCACGCTGCTGGTATTGCTATCAACGTAATAGCCCATAGTGCAGGCAACTGTCTGTTGCTGTATGCCTTAGAGCTGTTAGGTCGAGAAGGGCAAACGGGTATCGTCAATAACGCTTTTATGTGGGAAGCGGCCATCCCCAACACAGCGCTCTCGAATAATCCAAAAGCCGACACCAGTTTACGCCAACATTGGCCCACCACGCATGCCTATCAAGCGGCACAAACTTTTCATGTTCTCTACAGCGAGCACGATAATATTTTAGGTCCGTTTCCCACGATGGGCGGTTCAGTGGTGAGTCAACTGCCAGCTAAATTTAATACGCCAAGCAGTGGTGAAACCATGGCAGCACAAGCCTACCTCATTGATGCTATCGATAGCTTAGGCATCCCCAATCCATTACAAAGTCCTTACCACGCGGCGCAACAATTCGGCTACCCACTGGATGGGTTGCTGTTTAACGACATAGCACGCGACCACGCTTATCGTGATTGGATGCGCCTGTATCAAGATACCTCCGCTAACAACGCCTTTCTTGGTCGTGTCGCCTATGGTGAAACGTTGGTCGAACAAACACAACGCTTACTCACCCACTATGACGATAAAGTTAAGCACGCCGTTGAACACGCTGCCGTGATTGTTGGGTGTATTCACGCCATCGCGCAAGGCTGCGAGCGCGATTACCTGGCTGATAAAACCGTGCAAGCACGATTGCGCCAGCTTGCCACCGCCATTGGCGAGCAAACGGACAGCCTGGTCGATAAACTCGCCGCACGTTTACAAGTCGTGCTACCCAGTCGTTTCTTGCGTGATGTCATCTCCGTGTTGGCCGATGGCTTGCTAACCGATGATTTATTTGCCGAAGCCGAACACCATACCGAAGTGATGATTAGCAGCCCACTATGGGTCACTTTAGCCACCCTGTTAGACAGTGCGGCCAGCAAAGGGGATGCCGATTGGGATGCCACTGATGGCCGTTGGTTATTTCGTCGTGTATTGCACACGATGCAAGAGGCGGTCGCACAATTAGCCCATCTCGGCGACATGTTTGACACTGGCCAGGTGCCCGCATTATTACAAACGTTATTCGACCGCATCGGTGCCGCTTCCAAACCTCGGTTAGAGCACGTGCTCAACACACCCGAATGGGGACAGCGCAAAGAGCGTGAAAAGAAATTGACTGAATGGCATGATAAAATCACCATTTTCACTATCCAAGTTGAAGCAGGCGATGATAGCAACAAAGCTGAACTGAGCGAGTTAAAGGGCCAGTATCAGCAAACCCTGCGTAAGCAAGTGCAAGATGCTATTCAAGCTGGCGAGCAGATGGCGGTGTTGATGGTGACGGTGTTGAGTGCGACGGATGCCGTGCCGGTGGCGGCGATGGGCTATGATGGTGTTGATATCATTAACAATACTTTTTTTAATCATTTGCATGAGCAAGGTAAATTAAATATCGTGAATGGCACAAAATGGTTGTTTACGCACAGCGCAATGCATTATCCTAGCCCGGATGTGTTTAAGTATTTGTACAAAGGTGCAATAATAGGTTCGCCTAGCATGCAATTTGGGCAATATGATCTAATACCATTACAAAATCAAGGAAGTTGATGTTACTACGAGTCGTTAAAATTGCGCTAGCAATGTTCTTAATAGGATTGCTAACATCGTGTGCTCCCCACCCTGGACGCGCCATGACATTGAGTGTCTCATCTGATGGTCAATACGCGGTAACTGCTAATGAGAATGATGAGGTTTTGCTATGGAATATTCCTCGCCGTAGCTATCAATTAATTTCAAGCCATGCTAATGGTTATAATGCCTATTTTATTCGGGGTACGCATAATTTTCTTTGGCAAGGGGAAGATAATACTGTTCATGTGCAAACTATTTCTGGAAAGCGACTACTTTCTTTTAAAACAAAACAAACATCCTATTACGGCATCATAACGAAAAATTTACGTTACTTCTTTTATAGTGATAAATACTGGAATGTTTATCGCTATGATACTCAAGAGCACCACTCTAAAGTACTCACGCACGAGGCGTACGCCTCTTATATCTTTGCAGGAAAACCCATCAATATGAGTTTTTCGAATAATGAGAAGCACTTGCTTACATCAGGTTTTTGCGATGAGAAATTTCAGGCAATACAAATAGGTCAACCGAATGCTAAGCTCAATTTAAATTGTGTTACCCTCTGGAATGTTGATACAGGTAAACCCATCAAAAAATACGGTGGCAACCATATGGCCTCACAAACTTATGCAACCATTTCACCTAATGGCCATTATGTGCTGGCCGGTGACATTAATGGCGGTGGTGGGTTATGGAGTATCCCCCAGAACAAAATGATTTATCGCAATATGTCTTTTCAAGGTAAGTTAGTTAAAGTTGGCAAGGAAAAGTTTGCATGGGATAAGAAAGGTTTCCCAGCAATACCAACGGATTTTCGTGATGGTAATGGTAGTATGCATGGTGAAATTTTTTCTTTAAAATATATCACGCAAGATCAATACCTACGCTTCACAACATGGATACCTTACGCTGTACTCTACACGGGGACCGATCCAAAACCCACAAAGTACTTGCGCTTAGGTCTAAATCCAGCACCAAGCGTTGTTGATTATGCTGCCGATCAGAGCATTGACACTTCACCTTCAGCCCATATTTTAGTAACAGGCCAGGCTGTCTCCGATGGCATCAATGTTTATCAATATAACCCCAAAACCCAGATACTTTATTTGGTGTGGTCTCCCATTTTACATTCTGGCTCTGTTAAGCCAGCAGTTACCAATAAGGTATCTTTACTTCCTGGTGCTAGCGCGAAAAAATTAGTGGAAGTGAAGCATGAATGGTAAATTTCTTTGTGGCGGCTTTTTTGATGCCCAAAGAAGTGTTTAAATTTTTTTTTAATTCATATTAAAGCTCATTTGGTGTATACTCTGTCGCATGTGTGATAATAATAAAACGAATCTACGTAAAGCTTATGAGCAACGCTTTCCAGCTTTTAGCCAGCATTTGTTAACCTGGCTAACAGGAAAAGCCTTGCCCGGTCAGCGCCCCTTTTGGCGACTAAGTCCTTGGATAATTTTTGCAACGTTGCTCAGCATGTTTTGTGGTAGCGTGTATTGCGCAGTATTGTTAGTGATGTCGGGTTATGTTGGGGCATATGCTCTATTACCATTCATTTGGGTGTTAACGGTGGCTGGGGCGATGGGGCTTGAATTAACGGTGCGTCATGAATGCGAGCATGCCCAATTTACCGGGCATCGCCGGGTTGATACCTTCATTATGGAATTTATTACCATTATTCTCTTTATTCGCAACGGGGAAGGGTACCGTGATGTACACGTTAAACATCATCACCGACAATCTTACTTAAGCACACATCATGATCCACATGTGATGGTGTTAGGTTTGTACGGCTTTCGCGCGGGTATGTCACGCACGGCGTTATGGCGACAATTGTGGAAAACACTTTTTTCACCTTTATTCCATGTTCGTCACATCGCTTTGCGAGCTAAAACGAATTATGATGGCCCGCATTTGTGGCGTAAGATCGCTTGTACGTTGTACCTACTAAGCTGGGTGACGTTAGTAGTATTGACACCCGTTGCTGCGTTATTAGTGACGCTAGGCTTTGTCATCCCTGTTTTTGTCTTAACCAATATGACATTCTTGTTGGAAATTATCAGCGAACATCCGTGGAGTCCCACGCATCAAGAACCCACTGTGGATGCTACGGTGTATGCACAAAAATGCCGTGCTATTTTTTGTGGTGCGCCATTGCCGGCATTGTCACTCAGTCGCGTTAAAAAAATCAGTGCATATGGTGTATGGGGGATACGCATGGTCGGCCATTTCATCATACGCTTAACCGTATTGCCCGGTCCTTTGTGCGCACATGATTTACACCATCGTGCGCAAAATGCATTTGACTGGCGTGAAGCGGCTTATGCACGCGAACGTATCATTGCGCAGTTGCCGCCGTCAGCACCACCTTATCGTGAAACGTGGGGGTTGAAGGCCGCACTGAATGACGTTTTCACTTCTATCAGCCAAGCGCCAGCGGACGAAAATACTTGATGCACAACGTAACACTACACCCTAGAGTACTTCAGGATTTGTGTGATTATCCCGCATGGCGGCAGTATGCGCGTTTGGGTCTGCTGATAGTGTTATGTTGGGGTTTGGGTTGGTTAAGTTATACAACTTCCTATATTGTGGCTTCTATATTTTTAGCCTGGTGCCAAGGATTTTTAATGGTCTGTTGCTTGGTGGCCGCTCATGATTGTGCGCACGATACTTTTGTTAAACAGCGGCAGGTTTGTCGTATACTGGGCGCAGTGATAAGTGCGCCATTATTAGTGAATTTTTCACTATACCGTTACTTACATTTTACGCACCATCGTTTGGCGAATTTTCCGGGTGATACACAGCGTCCGCGTACCTATACAAGCGTTGGACATTATTTGCTGGCCGTATTACATTGGAAATTCCCTTTTCGTTTTTTTCAATTTTCTTTGTTTGCTTTCATTGGCAGGTATCCTGATTCAGTGAAAACCCACAAGCAACGTCAAGCAGTCTTGCTCGACGGTATAGTCTTATGGTTAACACTCTTCATGATGATAGGGTTCACTATTGCGTTTCCCAAAGTGATGCTATGGGGTTATTGGTTGCCTGTTGTGTGTTACCTTATGCTGACATTTTTTTTAACGACCGCCGAACATACGGGTTGTGATATGTCGAAAAATGCGATGAAAAATGCTCGCAGTGTACATGCCGGTCCTTTGTTTCGTTTTTTATTCTGGCAGTTTAATTATCATGCAGAACATCATGAATACCCTACGGTTCCGTCCTCCAATTTGCATCGGCTATATTTGCTGATTGGCGATCAAGAGCAGCATCCCTCTGATTCGTACACCTGTACACACTGGGCATTTATCCTCAGCATTTATCAACAGCGACACAAAGGTAGGAAAATATGACAACTATTTCGTTTGAAGATATCGTTCAACAGTTGAATCATGACAGCTCAACACATAGCCCTTATTGTATCGGGATTGTCGGTGCGCCTGCATCAGGAAAATCCACGTTAGCCGCGTTATTGAAAGAGCAGCTTCAGATTTCGCAACCTGATATAACGATAAGTACCGTGCCGTTGGATAATTTTATTCATAATAATCAATATTTACGAGCGAATGATTTGATGTCAAAAAAAGGATTTCCGTGTAGTTTCAATGGAGAGGCCGGCGCTGAAGTGATACGAACCATTCATGAAAATAAGCAAGGGCTGATTAAGATGCCTTGGTATTCGCATGACATTAAAGACATTCATCCTCACCAACAGCAAACGCTTTCACGAAGTGATGTTTATATATTTGAAGGTGTAAGCTTGTTTTACGAGCTGGCGCAACAACAAGATCAGCCATTTATATTTGGTGACCAAATGCAATCGACAATTTTTTTAGATACGGATGAGAGCATTACCAAACAACGCGCACTTGCCCGATTTTTTTCAGCTTATGAACAAGCAAAATGCAGTGTTGAACCCCCGCTGTATTTTATTCCTTTGTTAAAGATGAGCAGAGAAGCCATTGAAGCACATGCTGAAGATTTGTGGCAATCGGTTGATGTACCATTAATTGAAGCGCACATAGACCCCCAGCGTTCACAAGCTACGTACTGTGTGGAGGATGTGCCCTTCGTTGAGCAAGCGGTCGCATCATCGTGAATGGTTTATTGGCCCATGCTTAATCAGTTACATTCATAAAAAATTCCTACTGTGATAGGCGGGAGAGGATTTTTTACCTGTCAAAATAATTCAGGTGTTGTTTTTTCATATACCCCTTAAGTCTGTTCTAGTTGCAGACCAAGCTGTCCATAAAGCCATTTATTGTGGTTTTTTCTGCTTTTTTCTGAATGCCGTCAATATAATGGTTTTAATCAACGAGGAAAATCTTCATTTTGTTCATTCATCTCGTTTGTGCCTCTTAGCATCATCATGAGCGTTAGTGGTTGGGTTGGATATCAGCATTATTACTCAAATGATGACTTGTATGTCATTGCGCTCGAGGGTGTGATGGTATTTACTCTTTGCCAGCATTAATACTGATGCCATTGATAAAGAGGATATTTCGATGAAAAAAATACAAAAACTTATTCCGTGGGTAGGAAAGATATGGGTGAAAAATATTAAGGCTTTGCGAAAAAGCATAACGGGGAATAATTATTTCGAGATTTTCGTGATGCTGATGTTTGCATATCATGCTTGCGGGTTTCTGGACTTAGCTAAGAAGCATATGGTGATTCAAGGCTATGTGCAGATACGTTTTTTATATAGAGATCGGGGTACATAAACAGCATTGGCCTGGGTGTTGAAAAAAGAGATTTTCGTGAGCTGTTTGGTGAGTTAGAAAGTTTGATATGATTTTCAGGGGGAGCCAATTTGCGTGTTATATTTGAACAAATCTTAAGGTGGGCTTCGGTCGCTATTCTTTGTATCTTATAACCGCTAATGGGGATTAGTAGCTACAATGTATGAGCTACATATAACTATGCCATGTATATTTTCTTGTAATTAACAAACGAATTCAACAGCGTATTTTTGCAAACTATCTAACATAATTGCTTGCTCAGCTTGAACATTCTGTTAGAATAGAATTTCATTATGTTAATTAAATGAATTTTCGCATTGCCTGTTAGCGTACTTACAACACCTCAACAACTGGCTGTTGCGAATTGTCATTACCCAGTATTCATACAGTAAGGAACTGACCCATGCTACGTTACATTCAGTGTTTGTTGTTAGGGGCATTATGCTTTTTGAACCTTCCAGCAAGTTTAGCCAACACGCCATTACAATCACCTCCCAATGTCACAGGTTATCAACAAACCATTAATGCTCTTATCTATTATCACGACAGCGGTCAATATGACCGTGATTTAACGACAGTTTACACTCAGGCAACAACCTACCTTGCGAAGCATTTACATGATTCCAAAAAACGTCCTGCTATTGTGTTCGATATTGATGAAACTACATTATCCGATTGGCCAATGATGATCAAAACCCAATTTCATAATGAGCCTGCGACCATGGACAAATGGATTAATGAAGCCAGTGCCACAACGATTAAACCCGCATTAGCGTTATATCGATATGCACAGGAACAGCATGTGGCCGTTTTCTTTATTACAGGTCGAGCTGAACATTTACGCGCAGCAACCATTAAAAACTTACATAAAGGTGGGTATCACAATTGGGCCGGATTATATTTACGACCTGATGGCGATCGACAACAAGAAAGTGTTACCGAATATAAAAGTCATATCCGACAGGCCATCACCCAACGTGGCTATCACATCGTGTTAAACGTTGGCGATCAATATAGTGACTTATGTGGTGGCAATGCCCAGCAAACAGTAAAGTTACCGAATCCATTTTACTATTTACCAGGTTGTTCGGTGAAACAAGTCTGCCAATGGGCGCCGGCTGAACCGCGTTATCAGCAACGTTGGGCAGCCATGTGCCGGCATATTTATAGTTAAGTGAGAAGACGGTATGCGAATACAGCATTTTTTTGTATGGGTTATGTTGATAACTGGTTTCTTGTTTTGTGTTTGGCAACACCAGGCCATGGCTATGAGTTGTTTAAATATACAAGGGCAAGCCGTGGATTGGTGGGTTGTGATTAAATTGCCAAAGTCTGCTGATCCGACAAAAACAGGGGATAGCTTTGTCTACTTTGATGCGAAGGCGAAACAATTTACATTGCTTAAACAAACGGTGGGTATTGATCGCGTAAATGAACCTGTTGGTTATACACTTAACCAATTGTATAACCATGCCAACACCTCGCATTCATTGGGGTGGTTGATGTATAACGATGAACCCCCTGTTAGTACTCGGGATCACAAACCGACTGGCGGTGACTTTGGTCATACAAAAGGTGTTATTGGATTCAATCAAAAAACCGGGTTTTGGTTAATTGATAGTGTCCCCAAATTTCCTTCTGTCGCGACACAGCAATACAGTTATCCTGATACGGCGACAACATATGGACAGAGTCTATTGTGTGTCTCAATTAATACCGATCAATTACCCGTTATTGCCAAGCAATTGCAATATAGCTATCCACATATTTATAGTGCTCATATGCCTAGCACATGGCAGCTGCGTTCCACTTTTTCTCGATTGTGGCAAGTGATGCAATATCAAGGGATGCAAGAGAAACCCCGCTACAGTGAGCAGACGTTTTATTCGCAAGCCCAGCAGCCGTTTGTGAGTATTGTCAAAAGTTACCCCGAAAACACACATTTATTTTATGAGTACGTAGCGAGTTATTTCAAGCAGCCCTTGTTAGCTGAAACGTGGTTACGTGGTCAGCAGGAAGGCTCAGTATGTCAACCGTATGTGGTCAATGATGTGGAAACATTGGCTTATCCCTCACATACCACACCGCGTTATGCCTGGAAAGAGACACAAGACCACTCCAAATGGGCCGTGAGCAATAAGGCGGGTGGTTCGTTAGTTTGTGTGGGTGATTTAAATCGCATGCGTTCACAACGTCACCGAGCAGGTGGGACGGTCTGTATTAAGTCCCAAGCATTGCATCAAGCCATGTATCCGATGGTTGTGACGCATCATTCATGTTAAACAATAAGGAGAAATTAAATGTCAAAACCATTAGTTGTGATTACCGGGGCCAGTTCAGGGATAGGGGCTGCAACAGCCAGGGCGTTGTCAGCTGCAGGGCATCCGTTATTACTATTAGCACGAAACGTTGAGCCATTAAACGCATTACAATTACCCCACACGCTGTGCGAACCTGTTGATGTCACAAACGTTACATCGTTTCAAGCTGCGATTGATAAAGCAGTTTCACAATATGGTGATGTTGATTGCTTAATCAACAACGCAGGCACGATGTTGCTCGGACATGTCGCGAGCCAACAGCCATCAGAATGGAAAACCATGCTGGATGTAAATGTGTTAGGGGTGTTAAACGGTATCCACTGTGTCTTAGCACGCATGATGGAAAAGCAGCAAGGTACTATCATTAACATCAGTTCGATCGCAGGCCGGAAGACCTTTCCCAATCATGCAGCCTATTGTGCATCTAAATTTGCCGTGCATGCATTATCAGAAAATATACGTGAGGAGGTGGCCAAGGATAAAGTACGGGTTGTGACCATCGCGCCCGGCATTGTCGATACCGCATTATTAAGTCACACGACGTCAGATGACATTAAACAAGATTATGAAGCATGGAAAGCTACACTGGATTCAGTGCTGAGTCCAGATGACGTAGCAGCGGCCATTTTATTTGCCTATAGCCAACCGCAGTGCGTATGCGTGCGTGAAATTGTGTTAGCTACAACGACGCAAGAACCTTAACTTTTATACAGGAGTGAAATAGTATGACGGATTATAATATTGAATATAGCCAACGATATATTTCTTTTTTACCCACTTGGGCGCAGTATGTCACCATATCGTTAACTCAGCACGATACTGACACTTTGGTGCGTATTCAGCAACTCGCGAAACAATTGGATGCATATTGTCAAACGGCTACTCCGAAAAGTGGTGTGGTCCTTGGGTTTGACTTTGCACTTTGGCACGCTTGGCACGCACAACTGCCAAAAGGCATGGGTAACCATGACGTTTTTTCTGATTCACCAACGATCACACGCAGCGAAGGGGATATTTGGTTTCACATTAAAGGAGAAACCAAAGCCGCGACGGATGCCGTCATCGAGCAAGTGTTAGTCGCATTGCAAGATATCATTCAACACAAGTGGATTACTGTTGGCAATAAGCGACAAGGTGGCAAGGTATTTAGTCAACAATTTACAGATACTCTGATCAATCCGGTCGATTCGCTTAGTTTATCTAACCGCATCATCGTGGGATTAGATGATTCACCTCATCGTGGCGCCACCTTCGCGTTCGTACAAAAGTTTCAGCACGATTGGGAAAAGTTACGCGACATGTCATCAGTTGAGATGGAAAACATGATAGGCCGTACTCACGACAATACCATCTTACCGGTGGATGATAAACGTAGCCATATTCGTTCCGCGCGTGTGATGCATCATGGGGCACTGAATATTCAAATATTGCGTCAAGGGTTTACCTATGGTCATTCAGCATTGGGCCATGACAAAGAAGAAGGGGTGTATTTTGTTGGTTATGGACCTGACTCCAACACGTTTGATCAATTGCTTCGTCATATGTTTGGTGACCAAAAAGGGTTTACTCGTGATAAATTGCTGAATCATACGCGGGGTGTGGAAGGTAATTATTGGTACATCCCCTCAGCACAAGAATTACTGAACCAAGAAAAATTAGATACGCAGGATGTGTTGGAAAATTCTTTTTTAGATGTGCAAAGTAAAAACGGTTTCATGTTTTATAACACGAAAGAATATCTCAACGTGATGGCCATGGGGAAATACAAGTCCAAAGATGCACCCAGTAACCGTATTTTGACATTATTGGATTATACTTTTTCGCGCTGGCGTTCAAATTGGTATGTGAGACGTCATACACCACCGATGGGGCACTTAGCCGATTACCTTGCAGCAGGTGAAGAATCAATTTTGCAGGGTTCTATCGTATTACGCAAAGGTATGGCGATTAAAAAAACATTATCAGATCTAGTGCCCGGTGAATATGGGCAACAAGCTGATGTGTTCCGGCTCGATGATGAAGATGTTATTGTGGGTGCGATGCCAAATTTGTCGTTGGGTATGGGCAAAGAAGTGTTACGCTATTTGCGCGAAGATGAACGCATACCCGCTTATTTAAAAGGCTTAAATGAATTTTCAGGGATGGGGCATATTGTGCCGGGCTACGAGAAGTTGCTGACTATTGGTGTCAATGGTTATATCGAGGAGGCAAGTGCGCTACGCGATGCTGCCACTGAACCTGAGAAGCAAGATTTTTACCAAGCCATTGTTTATACGTTTGAAGGTGTTGCAGCATACTGTGTTGCTTATGCCGACTTAGCGAAAAAACGTTACGCACAGTTAGCGAATACGGAAGTGGACAAACGTGATAACTTAGTAGCCATTGAATGCCGAATGCGACATTTAGCGACCTTACCTCCGGTGGGCTTTGCCGATGCCGCGCAATTAATTTTCACCTTACATTGTTGCTTACATTTAACCGGTGAACCGATATCCGTTGGTCGTTTAGATCAACTACTCATCCCTTTTTATGAGCGCGACAATCTAACAGAAGCGGCGGCGCAAGAGGTGATTGATAGCCTATGGATTAAAATAGGGGAAAAAGCCTTACTTAACCGACATCATTTTGATGACACCTTAACGTATGGTACGACAGCTGTGGATTATGTGGCAGGTAATTTCCCTCAAGGCGGTGCGGTGAATCAATGGATTCAACAAGTAACGGTGGGAGGGTATTTGCCGAATGAAGATGAAACCCCCACGGATGGATGTAATGCGGTGACCATGCTTTGTTTACGAGCAACGCGACGTTTACCGTTGAATGCACCGTGTTTATCGTTACGTGTGAATACACAAACCCCTAAGTTGATTATTGATGAAGCGGCTCGCGCGATTTTATCCGGTGGGGCGATGCCTATTTTAATTAATGATGACAAGCTGTGTCAGGGCTTAAAACAAAGCGGTAAATTAGTGACGTGGACAAGTGCACGTAATTACGCATGCGATGGTTGTTATGAAGCGATGTTGGCCGGGGAAAATGAGTTTGCGTTTTCGAACTTACCGGCATTAGAATCGCTTGAGTTGGCCTTAAACCAAGGCGTGATGTATGCAGCCGCCGGTCCTGTGCATATCCGTGGAATGAAAACTAGCTTTCGCTCAAAACCAGCGACCGCGATTACGAGTTTTCATGAACTACTCGACCTGTACTTTGAACATTTTCGTTGGCGTGCGATTGCATTTTTCAACGATACATTGTCACGTTATGGCGATGTGTCTGCGATTTGTCCAACGCCATTGTTATCATCTTTGGTTGCCGGGTGTTTAGAAAAGGGACGTGATTTGTATGATGGTGGTGCGAAATACCATATTTTAGCGCCCATGATGATTGGATTAAGCAATACCATTGATTCATTGTATGCGATTAAACGATTGGTATTTGATGCTGATACCTGTGTCACCACGTTAGGTGAATTGGTGGAATGTTTGATTTGTGATTGGGGCAACAGTATGCACGAGCCTGAACACGACATTCGCGCGGGTGAATTACGCGCGGGTAATCGTGCAAAACGCTATCGTGAATTGCGTGAGTATGCATTGGCATTACCTAAATTTGGTAGTGGTCATAACGGCATGGCTGACATTGCTCAAACGGTGGTCACGCGGTTGTGTGATATTGTACAAGAGACTATTCGCGAGCCTATTCCGGTGTTACGAGACAAGTTAGCACACATCAAGACAATCTATGGAACGGATGCGTTTCCCTTTGAATTTCAGGTGACGCCTGGCGTGGGTACGTTTGAAGGGTATGTAGGGGAAGGGCAAATGTTTGGTGCTTCAGCGGATGGCCGTCACAATGGTGCGCCATTGGCGAGCGACTTTAGTCCGGCACCGTCTGCGCAAGATAAGCCGGTTGTCCATCATCCTCGTCCCATTATGAAAAGCTTAGCCGATTGGAACTTTTTATCAGCAGGTGAAGGGTTATCCAACGGTAGTCCGACAGACATTAATATTCGTGAAGATTTTCCCTTGCACGATTTAGAAAATGTTATTCAAGCCTTTGCCAATAGTGAGATTGGTACCAACTTATTAACCATTACGACAGCTAATCCTGAGACGTTTGAGAATGCAGCGCAATACCCTGAAAAGTATGAATTGGTACGTGCCAGGATGGGGGGATGGAGTGAATTTTTTGTGGCAATGTTCCCTGAACACCAACAACAACATCGCCGTCGTCCACTGTTTGAATCCAACGAAGAGGAGAGCTAGTCGTGCAAGATATTAGTCATCATGCCTTGTTTGAAATTGTAGAAAGTGTCCCTGTTGAAACGGATTATGGGCATCCAGAAACCCTGCGAACACAGGCGGCGTGGTTAGACATGATACAGTCTGCCACAACGTCTATTGATATTGGGGCTTTTTATTTTTCCGGTGAGCCAGGGGAAGCACTTGATCCCATTCTCGAAGCTATTAATGCGGCGGCAGCGCGGGGTGTCAATGTCCGGCTTGTGCTGGATGAAGCCTTTCGCGATCAAAGTGCTGCTACAGTGGCTTTGCTGACACAAGGTGAACACTTAGTTATTCGTTATATTCCCATGGGGCAGCTAACCGGTGGTGTGATGCATGCCAAGTACATGATTGTCGATAAGCATGACTGTTTTGTCGGTAGTCAAAATTTTGATTGGAAAGCGTTAGACCATATCCATGAAATCGGAGTGCGAATCAAAAGTGACGCTATCGCACACACTATTGATAAGGTGTTTGAGTTGGATTGGCAATTAGCCGAAACCAAAAATGTGACGACGCACCAACAGTTATTATTCGAACCGGATGATGGCCTCGTGTCGTCTGATATGCCGGTTATTTTTCAAGAAGGTGAGCAATATTTTACGGTTCATCCGGCATTTAGCCCACAAGGTTTATTGCCCATGGGTGTTGACTGGGAACAAGACGAATTAATCCGATTATTAAAAAAGGCGCGTCACCATGTGCATGCACAAGTGTTACAGTATTCTGCTGATGCCGGCTTTCATCGTAAAGGTTATTGGGCGGCGCTGGATAATGCGTTGCGTGAAGCAGCGGGACGTGGCGTGAAGATTGAGATGATTATGTCCGATTGGTCAATGGCAAGTCCGAGTGTGGATTATGTGAAAAGTTTGGCCATCATACCTAACATTACGATTAAGTTTAGTACGGTGCCAGCCTACAGTGGTGGTTTTTTAGAATTTGCGCGTGTCGAGCATTGTAAGTATTTGGTGATTGATGAGGATACCAGTTGGGTGGGCACGGGCAATTGGGAGTGGAGTTATTTTAATAACACACGTAATATCGCTATCATTGCTAAACACAAACGCATTGCCCGACAATTGACGGAAATTTTTAAAAAGGGTTGGGACAGTCAATATGTGCAATTGGTTGATCCTAATAAACTATACGAGCCACCTAAAACACATCATTAATATGAAACTATTAGCTCTCTTTATTCAACCGGCACAATTTCGGAATCAAGATCCTGACAGCTCTCGCAAGGTGACATGGGCTGAATTGTTTTATGACCTGGTGTTTGTTACTGCCATTGCCGCATTAGCCGAATACTTTTTTACTCACTTTTCACTCACGGGGCTTGTGCAAACGATTATGTTATTTGCAACGATGTGGTATGCCTGGTTAAGTGCAACATTTTATGCCGATCGGTTTGATACGGATGATGCGTGGCATCGCGTGATGAACGTTTTTCAAATGTTGTGCGTTGTTGGAATTGCCGTCAATATTCACACAGCTTTCCATTTGCACAGCTATTTGTTTATTGTTTTTTATGTCGCTTTACGCAGCAGTATCGTATTGTTATATGTTCGTGTTGCCAGGCAGTTACGTACACGGCGTTCAGCAATTCTGCCGATTATCCTATTGATGCTTGTGATTCTAGGTTTATGGTGTATTTCGTTGTTGGTCGCACCACCTTGGCGTTACGCTGTCTGGCTGCTAGCTATAGCCATCGATATTGCACTACCGCTTGTGCTGCGTCATCGCTTGAGTGCAACGACGCTACCATTATCGCATGACCATCTACCAGAGCGTTTTGGTTTATTTACGATGATTGTTTTAGGTGAGTCATTGGCGAGTATTGTACATGGACTACTTGATATAGGTACGACTTTCACAAGTTTATTAATGGCATTGATGGTCTTGTTAATCAGTTTTTCGATTTGGTGGTTATATTATGATAATGTCGATGACGCGGCCATGAAGCGACCTTTCTCTGCTGTCTTATGTTGGGAGTATCTACATTTTGTGTTGCTGATATGTATTATGATGTTGAGCGTGACGATTCGTCATATTTTTGAGGTGACAGCAGCTGAGTTGACGATGGAACATGTGCTGTTGCCCAGTTTGTTGGTTGTGATTTATGCTATATTAGGTTTGTTTAACTACCTTTGTTATCGTTATGAAAATGTGCCAACGGTGGCTTGTCGATATTTGATTTGTGCACGCTTAATAGCGGTCGGTATGGGTATTGTTGGTGTATGGTTAGGCTTTTATTTATCACTGTTGTGGTTAGTAGTTTTTATGACTGTATTAAGTGTCGCCCAAGTATTACATAATATTATACTACCAGAGGATGAGTTCACGGTACTCAAATAAATACTTTGAAATGCTAAGTGTGAGTTAATGCTAATGGCTCTGTTTACAGGATGTTGGGAATGAGAAGAGACGAAACATTATTTTAGTAAATGTTATGAATCCATCTTGTTCTTTAGCAAAAGCTGGATGTTTTATGATGAAGTTATAAATATCAATAGCCAATTGTTTAGTTGCGTAAGGATCTGCTTTTGATGAACTGTATAATATGTTAGAGAGTTTTGTCGCATCCCCGCTTTTTCCCATATAACAGGTCTCAGTAGCTTCGTTATATTGATTGGATATGTACCAGTTAAAAAAAATAATCCTTTCCAATAGTACGCCCTCACAGCTTGAAACCCACGAATGATGTCTGAGAGATGGGTGTCCGTGAAATCGGGGGAAGATTAGTTCATGCCACGACGTTGTTCGAGTACATTTTGGGTGTTGGGGTCTGTGAATGTACAGTCGCTAATTGTTATTCCACGAACAGCTAACCCATCACCTGGCCCCCATTGGTGTTGCCACTGCCAAGGTGGGATAGGTAATAAAGCTTGTTGTGTATAAGGTGCGATGAGTTTACCGTGATAAATTGTATCTGAATCGGATACTGCGATTTGGGTACCATCTTTACTGATACCAACGCTCAAATGCGCAGGTAGATAACGGTAATCTAAACGTTCACCTATACACAAATCCCACGCAATTAAATGCCCCCAATAGTTAACAGACCATAACCAGTGTTGACAACCAGGATGAATACATAGATAGCTTATTCTAACTTTCGATGGGTCTGTTAATCTGCGCGTGAGTTGGTAGCTATTGTTTGTAAGTTCCCAAATATGAATATTTCCTTTGCTACCACCAGTAATCAATCGCCCCTCATGGGATAACAGATAAATGATATCGTCAGTGTGATCATTCCACTCACGAATGCATTGGCTAGTATTAAGATCCCATTGACGGAGTTTACCTTCGCGATGGCTAGAAATCAGGAATGAGGCGGTTAAGGTTACACACGTAACGTCTTCATAGATTAGTTTTGCGGAATACTCGTCTTCATGCCCGATGTGAGGTAACTCAAAGTCATTTTTGTTGTGCATCGTCATGAAATTATCTAACTGCACCCTATGCAAACGATAGAATAGTGATTCTTTGTTGAAGGAATAAAAAAGTTGTTGGCACTCAT
Source organism: uncultured Gammaproteobacteria bacterium (assembly GCA_963975985.1). Lineage (GTDB taxonomy): Bacteria > Pseudomonadota > Gammaproteobacteria > JABDGN01 > JABDGN01 > CAXBIY01. The sequence continues at coordinate 58,787 of CAXBIY010000009.1, read as the reverse complement.
TAGTTGTTATGTCCCACAATCGTATTGTATTGATTTCGCTGATTGTGATGAATTTTTCAGGTCTTTCAGTGAAGGTTACAATGCTTCTAATTTTTTCATGAAGTGTTGTCGAGTAAGTGCGGGTTTGCTGAGTGAATAGATTGCGTGCTATCAAGTAATTATCATATCCAGTTATTAACCAATCGCTCATAACGGCCATACAACTTGTTGTAAAAATTACTTCTTTGCGAAGATTAGGTGGTTTTTTGTTTGAGTATCCAGGTGATTTGTTGCCTACCCATAGGTGCACGTTACCATCAGAGTCAATTGAACATGGGATCGTTCTTAATAATGCAGTGTTTTTTATTTTTGCACGGTAGTTTGCTATGTAATGGCTCTGATGGGGAAGGTGCAATTTCCATCGTCGTATTTGCCCTATGCTAGCAGCATATATAACGTCATTAGTTACCGAAATAGCACCTATCAAGAAATTTCCTTTCCAGGTTCGAATACAGTGATAAGTTGGTAATTCCCACAAGCGCAATACGTTATCGAAACCAAGTGATATCAGAATATTATTTATCTTCGCAACGGAAACCACACGATCACGGTGATCCTTTAGTGTATTGATACATGCACCAGAAGCAAGATCCCATATACGTAAGGTCTTATCTTCGCTACCAGAAATTAAATGTGTATCGGTATAAGTAACGCAACGTACATCGGCAGAGTGTCCAGCAAATATGCGAATACAATGATTGCTTGCTAAGTCCCACTGGCGTAATAAGGAATCCTTACCGCCTGATATTAGTGTATCGTTGATAATACACAGACACCAAATTCTACCTGTGTGACCAATCCATGCGGATAAGTGTTGGCCAGTTGCTACATCCCAGCGGTGCAATGTACCGTTAGCGCTACCAGCGATGAGGCTATTTTTTGTCGTCACTAAACAAGAAATTTCAGCCTGGGGATCAGGTAATTCAAACTGTTGTAATTTCTGACCTGTCGTCACATCCCATAGCTTGATGGAATCATCACGCCAAGTATGTGAACATAGCTTATCACCATTAGGGGTATAGGCTAAGTGAATCATGCCAGTCTTGCCGGCTTGCCATTGGCAGTCAATAGTGTTTGTGGTGAGGTGCCAAATGACGATATTACCCCTTGCATAACCCGCAGCGATTTTATTTGGCTCGCTGGGGCATATAGCTATGCGGTAAAGCCAACCATAATCCTCAGGTGGTTGTAGGTAGGGCAGTTCTCCAAACTGCAAACCGATATAACTACCGAGGAAATTGGCATGACATAACTGTGTTTCCATAGCCAAAATCTGTTGCCAGTTGACTTGCTGAGCCATGACATGATTGAAACGTCCTTGACTGATATCGGCATTGACGATACGTGTATGACTCAGATTCAAGCCATCCGCCGAATAACCGCAATGCACCAATAACGTGAGTGCATTCCCCGCCACTTGTGCAATGGGACTGTGGCCATGTTCATTATGTGCATACTGCACCGTTTGATAATCGGGGATGCCTTTTGTGTTATCGGCCCATTGGAGTTGTCCGCTGTCATCGGTTTGAAACGCCTGAAACGCTTGTCCATTACTGGCCGTGATAAGGGGCAATAAACGGTATTGACACGGCGCAAGGTCACGAAGAAAATCCAACACAGCCGGTGAATCTTTCAGTATGGTGTGATTCCACGGACTGGTGGGCAATAGCCCCAATTGCTGTTGAAATTGTTCGTTGGTGTAAGCTTGGTAGCGTAACGTATTATCAACGAGTGTGTAATACTCCACTAAGCACAGGTGTTCATTCAGTTGCTTGGCCACTAAGAACTCGTGAAAGGATGGGTGAATAAATTGGTAGCGGTCATCACCAACCGATTTTAATGGGCAAGTATTGCGGAGTAACCACACATGTTTGTCAGGGTTAGGGTCGTGCAAAATGTTGCGAAGCTGTTCGGCTTCTGTGTCATCCAGTACCGCTGCGGAAACGGTCATATCGCGGGTACGGTGCATATGCCATGCAATACATTCGGCATAGCGCAATAATTGGATTTGCCAACGTTGACGAGTGGGGCCACGAACCGAGGGTAACGCACCGTTATCAATGATTCGAACAAATTCTCGATGAAACCATTTTTCGGTAAAGGCCGCATAAACCTGATAATGGGTGATGGATGCACCCGTTTGTAATGTTGGTTGCAGTATCGAGAAGCTGTCGATAATAAGGTAAAGCAACAACGGATTATGCATTAAGGGCCAGAGACTGGATTCACGTAAATCAACGGTGCTAGCAATGGTGAGATTTTGCTGGCATTGTTTGTCTACATACGTTTCGATTTGGTTATCATCAAAAGGGGAAATAGTATAATGCTTATCAGCCGCTAAGGTGAAGCAATCATTTTCCAATAGGGTACGACAGGTGATAAGCGTGAAGCCCTGCCATTGGCGTAATTGCCCTTGTTGCACAATGTTTCGCACCCCATCGCGAAAGATTAATTCATCATAGCCATCGAGAAAAAAAGCGAAGGTGTAATGCGCACGCAGTTGGGCAATTTGGTCAACGGTGTACCCCATGCGTGAAAAATGCACACTGATAAAGTCAGCGTTTAGGTCAGCCTTGGGGATAGTGGTTAAGGGAATGAAAACCGGAATGACAGTATCACGATGGTGTTCCCAACATTGTTGGCGTAACCACAATAGACTGCTGGTTTTACCGGCCCCGGATTCCCCAAAGAGTAGATGCACGCGATGAGGCGGTTGCCGAGTAACGGGTTGCGCCGGGCCAGCAGCGTCATCATCCGTCGGTGGGGTAGCATGATGTCGGGATGGTAATGCTGCTACCCATTGTTGTAAGCGTTGTGTGAGACTAGCGGGTTCACCATTGGCCTGGGTGCCGAGTTGAACGTTCGGCTCAATGAAAACCGTTAATGCCTGTTGTGCCTGCTGTTGTTGAAAGGCGGCATAGAGCTTGCCTAGCCGTAAATGGGATAACTGCAAGTCATCCCACGCCATTTGCGTGGCTTCAGTCGTCGGGAATTGCCACTGGGTTTGTTTAGCGTAGCGATATGATTGAAGTATACGGTCATATAACGGCCTTTCACGCATCGCAATGGCATTGCGCACTTCTGTCTCCGATACGATAACAGTGGAGGGGGCTACATACACCAACCACCGACTGACACTGTGAAACAAGGCCGTATGATAACGCGCGTGGGCCTGTTGATAATCCGCTGTCCAGTTATACCACCACACGTTGAGTGTATCGTCAGTCATGCCACCGTGTCGTCGCCAGCGCATCACCCGGACATCAGCTTGAGCGATGTTGCGAACGGTGGTGCGTTCATCGGTGGCAAGTGTCTGTGTCGTGTGACACGCATTGAGCGTTTCAGTGATGGCAAGGCACCACCTATCTTCTGGTGGGTAGGCGCTGCGTAATCGATACAGTAACCGTAAAATAGCGATTTGTCTGATGGGTTTGTTGCAGTTGCAATTGTAATAGTCTTTGCACTTATCTAAGAACGGCTGCGCGTGGGGATGCTGTCCCAATGGCTGTTCGCGTGTGAGTAAGTTATCGCCCAATTGTTCAAGTAAGTGGGGTAAGTAGCTATCGGCTTGGGCTTGTAGTTGAAACAAGGTGTCGCTCAACGTTTGCCAAACATCAGCAGCATCGTCAGTTGAGTGTCCATGCGCTAACGTGAGTAATAATACGAGGAAATGTTTGACGTGTACGTAGGCACCACTGGCAGCTGGTTTAATGTGGACGACGTTGTGTAAATCCTCATAGATGTCGCGCGTGGTTTTCGCCATGCGCCCGGCTTGAATAGCCATCAGTGGTGGGGCTTCGACAGCAGAGAGAACAAAGTTGGCCGTGAGAGCAAGATTACTGGCAATATTGGCCAAGCGTCTGACACGCTCGGCGTTACGCGCATGACGGGATTGTCCGCTTTTGATATGCAGTAGCGCTTGCTCGGCATACCAGGCCATGAAGGTTACGCTGTCAGCTTGGTTAGCTTGCAAGGTTTGTAATTGATTGAGCAAAGCGGTTTTGTGTGTTTTATCAATACCCTCTACCGCGAGCTCCACCATGTTGTCTAATACACCCGCTAAGCCAGCAAGATAATGCAGTTTGTGCGTATCATCGGGGTCGGTGGGCAGTAAGTCCATGATATGAGGAAAAATCTTGGTAAGCATTTGGTGCCATTGGGTGTGAGTTAAGCTGCGGCTGTTACCGAGTCGGCAAACGGTCAAGAGGGCGAGCAGGTAGCTTGGGTTTTGTAGGTTAGGCTTATTGATGGCTTCAATAAATACCTCCACCAATTGTTGAACGATACTATTATCATCTTGATGGCAAGCGACTAGCGGTAAGACAGCATAGAGTTGGTCAATGGCATTGAGTGCATTCAAGTTCACGCCCTTGATGAGGCGAAAGGCATCCTCCTGCATACGATGGCGTTGTGAAACTGGGGCGTTTTCATACGCCGAAATGAAGTCGTTGGCTGTTGGGTATAACGAGGGGTGAGGCATCCTTACAGTATACAAGCACGCGAGTGAAATAGTAGTGGTGGATATTGGTAGGATGGGTTGTTGGGTGCATTCTGTATGCGTACTTATTGTGCAAATTGACTGAGCCAGCATGAGAGAAGCCAGCTGTGGTGTTATAACCGCTAATGGGTATTAGCGGTTATAAGAGGTTAATTAGATGTACTGTACTACAAAAAATAGTACATATGATTTGGCTTTTCATCTATACTACGGACATATTAACTAATATGTAGGAAATAGCATGGCAGAAGAACAGCAAGATTTTATGACCGTTGATTTAGGCGCTGATAATGGCGGGATTGTCTCGTTTGACAGCATTCAAGAGGTAGAAGCTTGGTGTAACCAAGAATCAAGTGCTTGGTTTTGGCTAGAAGACGTGAAACACAAGAAAGAAGGCGATATGGGAGTCATTAATGGCCAGCAGCGTATACAGCAAGGTATTACAGATGCCATCAAAGCCTATAAAATAGCGCCTAATGAGCATAGCATAAAAAGAATTAAGACGGGTTTCGAGACAACCTACCAAACAGAAAAAAAAGCACTGTGTTCAACCTCTCCCCAAGGGCAATGGGTTTTAGCGTTAAAAGATAAAAATGCCATTATGGGGGCTTATGCACTGGGTTATTTTATTCGCTGTGTGGCACTGCCGAGAGCAACCTCTTATCAACATGCATCGCAAAAAGCACTGTCACAACATTGGGCATTAAAAGGTTATCTCGCGGCTTACTGCTATGACCACAATCTGGATGATAAGAAAGTGGATGTGGTGAATGCCGCACTCGATGCACTCTCACACGATTTTACCAAGCAGTTAGACCATAGTCGTAAAGAGACAGAAAATTTACGAGCAACACTTATGGGCGAGCGTGAGTTACTCGAGGAACAGGCGAAGGCTAATCAAGTTGAACATGATGATTTAATAGCCAAACAGAAAGCTGAGTTTGAGGCAGCCCTAGAAAAAACGAAGGAAGATTTTAAAGCGTTTGAAGATACGTACAATGAAAATGTACGCTTAAGCAAACCAAGAAAATATTGGAGCGATAAAGCAGAGGAGTATGGCGAAAGTGTCAAAAAATATTTTAAGTGGACGTTAGGGTGGGGTGTTTTGGGGGCACTTACTATTATTGGTTGCATTAGTCATTTTTTCGCTGTTGATACAATACTGCAAATTCACTTATGGCATATACCAGCACTACTTATCGCGGTCACTATTTATATTTGGATCGAGCGCATTTTTGTACGCTTATTGTTGAGCAACGCGCATTTAAAAACGGATGCAGGTGAGCGAGTCGTGATGGTGGAGACATTTTTGGCTTTGTTGCAAGATAATAAAGAAACGACGAAACAAGAGCGTGAAATTATTTTAACGTCATTATTTCGACCAAACAGCACAGGCATTATCAGTAATGACGGCCTACCCCTTGCTGATATTTTACAGGCACTGAAACTGACACGTTAAGAGGATAGCATCATGACAAAAACGAATACACAGATGGTTACCACCAAAGATATCATTGCATTTTGCGAAACATTGTCGGCAGAGGAGCAGCACCTCCTCGCTAGGCTCACGACAACCATTCGACAAGTTGTCAGCTTGTGTCATTATTTATATGTTGAGCGTAATGAGTCAGCACGTTCCTTAACGCAAGATAAAATTAAACAATACCGTGAATCAGTATATGGAACACCTGGTAGCAATAGCACAATTAATGAAGCAAAACAGCAATGGATGAAGTGGTTTAACATCAGTGACAAGCCTGATTATCAGAGCAACCTGCACCATATGCTCGATAAGATGGTCGAGGAAGAGGCTGGTAATATTAAAGCAGTCTATGAAAAGCGATTGACGCACGGGTTAGAGCAAGCCAAAAAAGACGTGGATGAAGCAAAGCGGCGTGCCGAGTTAGCCGATGCACGTTACGACGCTTTGCTTGGTGAGCAAAAGAGGTTCATTGAGCAATATCGCCACGAAATGGACGAAATGAAAGGCTTGTTTGGGGAGCTGTTACGCGCTCAAGAGGAAGTGAAAGTATTAAGCAGCACAAAATCGGTGTTGGAAAAACAGGTGTATGACCTGGAGAAAGCGAACAAGCAGTTAACGACTGACTTGGAACAACATAAACAGGTGACACAGCGTGAGCGTGAACACTATCTGGTGCGGCTCGATGAGTTTTTACATATGAATAAAAAGTTGCAGGCGCAACTGGATAGCCAAAAGAAAGAAGAAAAGAAAGCAATGGGTGATTTTTATCAAAAGTTCAAGAAAACTCTACACGATGTTAACGGGCAGCAAGAAAAAAACATTCTTCATTCCTTAACTAAAAAATATGATTTTTCTGAGTGCAACAAATCCTTGAAAAACATCTATAGCTGTTTGGAAAAAGACACAAAACAATATTCAGCGATAAAAGACATTATCAATCAATACTCAACAAAAGAAAGCGAACAATACCGTAAATTACGTGATCAGGTTGCCGCGTTATTCTCAAAAGGCGAGCTGAGTCAACTAAAACAGAAAGTCAGGGCATTAAATAGTGACGTGCCCACGTTAAAAATACGGTTAAAAGCATTGGAAGCATCTCAACCAAAAGGACGTTCATCATGAGTCAACGCAATGTTCTGCCAATTGACATGCTGTATCCTTCTCCCTATCAACCTCGACGGCATTTTGCCGAGCAATCATTGGATGAGTTAAAAGCCAGTATTTTATTGCGCGGTGTTATTCAGTCTATTGTGGTGCGGCCACGGGCAGCGGGAGGCTATGAAATTGTCTGTGGTGAACGCCGCTGGCGTGCAGCAGGGTTGGCTTGTTTGCATGAAATTCCGTGTGAGATTCGTACACTTAGCGATGAGGAAGCCATCGATATTATTGTGATGGAAAACTTGCATCGCCAGGACTTAAATCCCATCGAGGAAGCCGATAGTTATGCTCAATACCGTGAGTTAGGGTTTACCCAAGAACAAATAGCACAGCGTATCGGGAAAGAACGCACCTATGTAACAAAATATTTAAAATTATTAAACCTTCGCCCGATTGTGCAAGATTGGGTGAGAGAAGGGCGCTTATCCGCAGGACATGCGATTTGCCTCACGACACTACCCAGTGAACAACAACAAAAGCTTGCTGAACAGTGCATGACACGCCAGCTTAGTGTGCGTGCATTGGAACGCCTGTGCCGAGGGTTACACACAATAAATGGATCACCACGACAAACCCCCACCGACCCTAATATTACGCGTTTTGCGCAGCAAATCGGGGAAAGCATTGGGGCTGAAGTCATTATTACGCCGGATGCGAAACATCCCCAGCGTGGTGAGCTGCGTATTCATTATGGCTCACTGGAAGCATTAGAAGGCGTTGCTGAGCGATTAGGGGTGGGGCATGACCACATCGCTTGAATCGATTCCAACATTACCCACATTACGCCAGGCAATTGATACCAAGGCACTCAATGGTGCGCAGGGGAGTAATCGAGAGCGACAGTTAGATTGCCAAATCACAGCGAACGATGATAGGGAAGCCATTGCGGCATGGTTAACCCTATTTGTTGACAGCCCAAAGACGCATCGACAATACGCACGTGAAGCACAGCGATTATTGATGTGGGCCGTATTGCTCAAGCAGAAAGCATTATCCAGCTTAACCGTCGAAGATATTGCCACCTATGATGTGTTTTTACGGAATCCACCTGCTGATTGGTGCATGCAGGACTATAGTGCAAAAACATTGCGTGGTAGTGAGCATTGGCGGCCTTGTCGTGGGCCACTCAGTGCAACTTCTTGCCAGCTTGCTTTTTCTGCTATCAGTTCACTCATGCAATATTTAGTTGATGTGCGGTATCTGCAATTTAATCCTGTTCCGTTGGTGCGTCGGCAATCGCGTACCAGTGATACCCATGAAGTATTGCAGCAGAAACGGCGTGAACGTTATCTGACATCGCAACAATGGCAATATTACATCGATGCCTTGTCTGTATTGCCAGACAACACCCAACACGCGTTATCAACAAAGGCCCGCCTGCGGTTGGCAATTGAGTTGATGTTTTATCTAAGTTTACGTGTGGGGGATTTAGCAGGAAAGTCTTGGTCTTCACTACAACGTATTGAACAGCGTTGGTGGTTCGCTACGGTGGGGAAAGGCAAAAAAGCTGCATTATTGCCTGTCTCTAATGCTTTGTTAGACACGATTCAACAGGTGCGCCGACAGTTCTTGTTACCCCCCTTGCCAGTGGAAGATGATGATAGCCCCATTATTCCCGCATTACGTGGAAAGGGAGCATTACAGGTGAGACAGTTAAGTAAAATTTTAAAAGACCATGCACAATTTACCATTGAACATTTTGCGCTAACGGGATTTGATAAAGAAAAATTAACACAGTTTTCATCACACTGGATCCGACATATTGCCGGTAGTCGGCATCGTCAACATAACATTCCGATTGATATTCGCCGCCAATTAATGCGGCATGATAAAACTGAAACCACGATGATTTACGATCATCTTGATGATAGTGAATTATGGGAGCATGTCGAACAACTTTCATTAACTGATGAGTAACCCAAGACACATTTACGCTTTATTAACCAATAATTAAAGGAACATTGATGAGAACCACTATACCTAACCCTGTATTAGCAGCAACCGCCGACTTATTAGCCGCAATTAATACGCACACAGAATTAGAAAGTTTATTTCTCTCGGCTGATGTCTCTATTGAAGCGGCACCTCCACCAAAACTGAAAAAGGCTCTGATCTGGTTACGATGTATTAATGAAAATAAGGCGATTGAAAATCCGTTGGTCGTGTTAGGAAAATTACTGCAAACAGCGATGGAACGATGTAATTATCAATTGTATGGTGGGTCTCTCGCATTGAAAGAAAGATTGATAGACGCCCTTGCCGATAATCATTTACGTTATCAGGAAGGAGGACATGTTGTGTCGAGCAATAACCAATCTTCAGTTACCAAAACACTGGAAAATATGATTAAAACTCTCGATTATTCTTCTATAAATGATGAGTTTGATCGCGCGGCCAAAAAAATCGAATCAGAGCCAAAAGAGGCAGTATCAGCGGCAGGAAATATTTTGGAAGCCACCTGTAAAATATATATTGAAGACGAAGGGATAGACTATCCAGCAAAGAAAGATTTAACCACACTCTGGAAGACGGTTCGAGGGCATATGGGGTTTAAACCTGGTGATGATATGGATAATGACCTAAAGAAAATATTAACGGGATTATTTAGCTTGGTGTCAGGCGTAGCAGCGTTGCGAACACATGTTAGCAGCGCACATGCGGCTGGAAAACACGGCTATCGTGTTGATGCACGTCATGCACGACTTGCGGTGCATGCTGCCCACACCGCAACACTGTATTTGTTGGAAACGTGGGAAAAGAATAAAGGGCGTAACGGTGTGTTAGCATTATTTTGAAAAATGATTAAATAAGGAAACGAGCGAATGGCAATAACAGAACTGTACTCAATGAGAGAAAAAGAGAAAACGGGTGCACCAGAGGTTTTTGTGTATAACACAATCCCTCAAGCACTGAGGAATCAAATTATTCATCTTTGGGGGGAAGGGTTTGAGCACTTGGATAGCTGGCATTATGACCATCAGTATGCACATATACATGATGTGCTGGCAAAAGAGCATGGTTTGTTAAGGCTGTCTGAACATTCTGCCAGTGCCTATATGGATGTTCAGGCATATTTCTTGGGCGATAGAGACATTTCTATACTTCTTGATATTATTGAATTGGTCTTTAGGGAAATCACTGCATTGGGGAAACAAAAAAAATCAGTGCTACCAATTTTTGATGTGGAAGAAGAGTCTGACGTGGCGCTGATGCAAACTATTGATAATTTAATAGAGGAGTTGAATGCGCGATTTAAGCAGCATAGTGTCGGTTACCAATGGATAAACGATCATATCATCCGTGTAGACAATAGTTTTCTTCATCAAGAAGCAGTGAAGCCTTGTCTGTTTTTAGTAAAGGAGTTGGGGTTCGCTGGCGTCGAAGACGAATTATACAAAGCTTATGATGCATATAAAAGCCATCCTTGCTCTCAAACAGTTCTGCAAGAAGCATCAAAGGCATTTGAAAGCACGATGATAACTATATTGACACGCTTAAATTACCCCATTTCAGCTCACAAAAAAAATGCATCCCACTTGATTGAATATTGTAAAGAGGCGGCGCTATTTAAGCCTGATCATCAAGATCGTATGAATGCTCTGTACAGCTTGCTAACGAATGGACCTTCCAGTGTGAGAAATAAATATGCGGCACATGGACAAGGTGTGGAAGAACGAATAGTGGATGAGCATTTGGTCGCCTATGCCCTGCATATGACGACCGCTACCATATTGTTTTTGTGTCACTCCTATATAAAGAAAATTGGGGAACAGCAGAAAGATTTGCCGCCAATTAAAATTAAATCACCAAAATACTAAATAGTGGGGTTAATGTGAACTCATTGAGATAAAACACATGCATTGCTGTCGATTTGAGAAAAATAATCGTTATTACGAATTACGATTGCAGCGTAATCTATTTAACGAATGGCAATTAACCCGTATCTATGGTGGTATTGGTAGAAAGAATGCCCATATGCTGCATGAAATTTATATGGACTTAAAGGAGGCTCAGAAACGGATTAATGTACTGTCAATTTATCGAGTTGAAAAACGTGGTTACGATATGATCTAAGAGCCACACGACTAGCGTGATGCGAAGCCATGTGATAGGGTGTGATTTGTTTGAAGCGGTGCTGCGTAGCGCATGTGTATTCATGCGCTTTCCACCTGATTTCCGGGTTTCCGCCTTATTTCCGGGTTTATTTCCGGGTTTCCGGGTTTGCCACAACGAACCAACGTTTTTGTTTCCCTTCGCCAGTTGAGTCAACATATCCTTTCATTTTTAATATAAGCAAATCACTTCGTAGCGTTCTGTCTGTTATGACATTTTCTAATGCTATCAACAATTGGCTTGGTGATAAGCGGTTGCCTTGTAACATATGTAAAATGTGCTGTTGACGTTCAGTTAGGGAAGGGTCGTCTATATGGCTACTGTGGATACGAGACCACAACCGAATAACAAATGTGCCTGCTTGTTCTAAAAATTCAGGGGGTCTAATGTTGGCATTCGAGTAAATATTGATGATTTCTTGTATTCCCATGCCCATCGCTTCAATTAATCCACAGCGGTAAAACACATTCACAATGTTAGGATTGCGAGGGTGGGAGGTATGTAGTGTCTTTAAATCTACTAACGTAATGCCTTCTGGCAACAATCCAGTGTTTATGATCTCTAATCTATCATCGTAAATGGTGAGCGTAATCGCACCGCCAGGTGAGGCGTAGTCACGGTGACAAAGGGCATTAATCAAGGCTTCACGAATAGCTTTAAACGGATACTCTGCTGTATCGGTTCGTATCATTTGATCACTCATAACCTTCCCTGAAACAGCAGTGTTGCGATGAATAAAACTTTCAGCTTCTTGTAACAGATCAAACGCATTCCCTGCCACTTGCTTGCTGTCAATGAATTCACCTTTGGCTAATCCTTTGAAACGTGCCATTCGCAATACACACTGCGCGTAATGACTGCCAGGGTTTTCAGCAAAAAGTACCACTGCTGCATTATTCAGTTGTCCCACTTTATACAGCCCAAATTTTGTTAGGATATGTTCAACATTTTCTTTTCCAAGTGCAGGGTCAAGTGTTCCCTTTTCGATACCGTTTGCTACCGTCTTGTTGATTTCATCAATATCCAAGTCATCTAGTGACATCTCAACAGCGGGCTGCACTTCCCATGATTGGGGCTGCACATGCCTAGCTAGCAACAGTTGCTGATAACGATTTTGTGGCATCGTGTGCGTATCGGCTTGTTGACGCTCATAAGCGCGGCCATCAAACGTGTAGGGGATACATCGACTATCAGGGCGAGCAGTAAAGGCAATTAAGTGTCGGTCTTTACTGATGCTCAGATATTCAACTTCGATATTAGCGGTAGGTTCAAACTTTTTTAATACACTGGAAATATCAAGTCGTGTTTTATCTGTTACGTGCTGCCCAATAATGGAAAGCTTATCATCAACACCAACAAACACTGTACCACCCGCACCATTTAAAAAGGCGCAAAGGGTTTGTGCTGCTGCTTTTAAGTTGGCTGTTGTTTTTTTCAATTCAACAACATGGGATTCGCCGCCATTAATGAGTTGTTTTGCCTCTTCTATTATCATATATCACCTATTGCGTTGTCGCATTGTTAAGATGTTGCGTTATTTCACATTGGGCCGTTGATAAATCAGTCACAGATGTGAATGTTTGTTTAAATAAGTCGATGGCTTCTTTTTCATTTGTTATTTTTGCTTGTTTTATCAGCGGTACTAGCCATAAGTCAATCAACACGGGCAAGGGTATTGAATGAACTTTCGCATTGTTGTCACGGCCTAGCACCGTTAAGGCACAGGAGATTTGCCACGCGCTCACTTTGCTTTTACCTGCTGCTACCAAGCTTATCACTTTATCAGATAATGTCTGATCTTTACCGTAATCATGCGATGCGTCAATAAATTTGTCGTGTTTATCAAACGTATCATTCAATGCTGTAAAAATAGCCTTAATGTGCTGGCTATATTGTTGCTTTAATTGTTTTTGTCCCTGGACAGGTTGGGGTAACGATTTAATACAATTAGGCGATGTCATGTTCACGCCTTTTTCGGCTAATGCTTTTTCTGCATAAGTGATCGCACGAATAAGGGATTGCAATAATACTGTTGTGGGCTGAAAATCAATATCATGCTCATCGCAAGCTTGACTCAATGTTGCCAGATAGTCTTCAACTGCTTCAGGAATAAGCAAACGGTATTGGCTGGTTGCATCACATTCGGTATCAAAATACTCGAACAAGCCTTTAATGTTTTGCCAGTAAAGCGAGAGTTCTAATTGCTGTGCAAGTGTTAACGTCTCCCACGCATCAAAGTCACACGCACGCTTCAATGTTCGATCAAACGACCCTACTGCCTTATTGTCATGCAATGTATCCACTACATTGATACGAGGTTGTTTATTTTTATTAAGTTTTATCGCAAATTTTAATGTTCGGGTAGCCAATGTTTTGCTCCTTATTAATAGGCAGATGATAGCATAAGTGGACGGCCTTCGCCGCCCACTTATATGGCTAGCCCATTTCGCCTATATTCAGCAATAATGGATAGTCATCCCCTGAATAGCGTTTCGCATAACGATTAACATCGCTCATCTTACGCATGACATTACCATTGCTGATGTCACACCAGATATGATGCCCTTTGTGTTTATACGTTTGTTTAGCATGAACGCGTAAGAGCGGTGTATGTTCGATATAACCTGAGATTCTTAAGCCATCCATTTTTTTATAGACACCATCCGGCAATAAATCACGAAGGCACAACGTCGCCATTATTTTGTGGTTCTCATCAAGTTCATAACCTTCCCGAGTATAGGCACTGTTGTATATCGTATACGGCATCGTTGCGATTATCAGCGTGGTAGCAACCGTTTGTTGGTAGGCATTGGTGATCACTTCATGGGACTGAATAAATGGCGAGGATAACTCATTTTCATACAGGTGAAGGAGGTGATTAGCTGCTTTGTCAAAGGGTAGTTTGTCAGTCAACAACTGATTACGTTCAGCCTTCAACCAATTTAAACATTCTATGAGATCATCCAGACCCTCGCCACACTGATTGTAACCGAATAACTGTTCAGGCAAAGCAATGGAGCGACCAAAGATAGGATAAGGGAGGTTTCTCAAGGCGCTGGCGAGTGCTGGACGATGTAATAGATCGATTGCTGATAAGCTTTGAAAGCCAACGCGATAACTGAGGTATTTCGTCTGCTGGCACTCATCATCCAGCGAATGTTTTCGTGCATAGCGCCCATTGTAAACGATATCATATCCGGTGAGTTTTTCTATCCATTGATTAACTACACAAGGTGGGGGTCGTTGTGGATTTATCATCTTTATCTCCTGTTAGGTTCTATTAACCAATTAAATGCAATATTGCGACAGCATTATAACAAGGCACGCTTAAAAAGCAAACTAAATAGATAAATAAAGTTAATAAATATAGTTGACATTCGCGGGGCGGTTTAGTATAGTAAGGGTGTATCAAGTGATACACGGTTAAATAGAACCTAACAGGAGTACTAATATATGAATCAATATGATGCCTTTAAAATTCTAGGGCTGTCCGGCCAACTCACAAACGATGATATCAAGCTTGCTTATCGACGGGCTTGTAAAGCTTACCACCCTGATCGCAACCCAGCAGGTTTAGAAATGATGCAGCTTGTGAACGCCGCTTATGAAGTGGTTAAAGATTTCACGGGGGAAGCGGACGTATCGGCTGACGAAGCAAACTACGGTGAAGCGATTGCAGAAGCACTTAACCACATTATCGGTTTAGCAGGGTTGAGTATCGAAATCTGTGGTGCGTGGGTATGGGTCAGTGGTGAGACCAAACAACACCGAGATGTTTTAAAAGCAGCAGGCTTTAAATGGGCATCCAAAAAACAAGTATGGTATTACCGGCCTGCAAGCCAACGCTCTTTTTCACGTGGTAAATTATCATTAACCGATATTCGCCAAAAATATGGTAGTAAAACGGTGAAGAAGGAAAGACGTGCATTAGCGTGTGGCTAGTAAAAACCGTAGCGAGGCAAAATGCCTCGCTACGTCGAGGATTAATTAATCAATAAAACTTCTTGTTCCCTCTTCGGGCTAATTTATCCATGGCAAGGCTATTTCTCAATTTTTTTACCGCCTTATTTTTTGCACGGTCATGCCGGTAAAAAGCAATGCATTACTCGATTCTTATTATTGCCCTGTGATACAGCCAAGAAACGTTACCTATAACTAAATACTCTAGTATAATGCGTTGACGCCATATGACAAACAACAGAATATAGCATTAACATAATGAATAAAAGGCAACAAACTTATGCGAATAAACGAAAAAAGCTTTATTAAAATACCCTTAAAAAATGCTCGGGTTTATTTGGACGATTTGCAAAAAATCGAAAATCTAATCAAAGACTATGCTGATATCAAAGGTTTTACGTTAGAAACCCCTGAAATTGAATACAGCAGCATTGATGAACTATCAGAAGCTAGCCTTCCATCATTGAAGACTCTTACATTATGCTTTAAGGTTAAGGAGCGTCACTATAGGCTTTGCTTGAACCTTAGTATTGCCGATTCATATCTTTCTTGTTCGAGTAATGGTGATATTTTTATTGAAGGTTTGTGTTATAAGATATCGAACAATATTCTAGAAAAATGTTCGATAAAATGGGTGGATTTTTTACGTAAAAACATAAATCATATTCTTTACCCGCAATTTATATTAAGTATTATTTGCTTTTTTATCCCCCATGGCTCACGATTAGTGATTTTTAAAATGACACCACCTATAAACATTATTAATTTTTCACCGCTGCTTATTTATTCCTATATAGTTACCTTCCTGCTCATACTTTGTGTTAGTGTCCTTGATATGAACTGTCATAAGATAATTAATAAAAAAAAGGGGAAAGGCGGAGGATTAAAAGATTGGTTGATTCCCGCCATCACCACCGTGACCTGCACCGTACTCGCCGCTATTATATTACGGTATATAAGCCTCATGCTATAAACTTAGACGTTACATCTGATAAATATTATTATCAGCATTAGCTGTTTAATTTGTAATAAATTTTTAATTGAGAAACTGACAAATTATAGATAACCCGGAGAAACAAAAGAACATAAAAGTAAACTGCTATCTGTAGCCAAAAACTACGAAGCTGGCAGCTTGGCCCGAAGTAAAGGAAATAATATTGCAAAATACAGATAACAATGCCCACTGAAAATATTAACATAAGGTTAATTTTGAATCTGGATGATAGAGGTAATACAATATTCCTTAGCTCATCAACCGTCCTGTTATCTCGATTGATAAGAAAAACTCGAACCATGAAATAAGTAAAAGACCTTATGTAAGCAACACACAGCACAAACAGCAGTGGTAATACCCAATAGCTATGAAATGCTTCAAAATGCTGAGGGAAGGCTATTCCAAGCAACCAAGCACAGTTAAAAAATAATACTAGCAGTATCCAGATACAATAATTGAAAATTAGAAAATTTCTCACGGTCTACGCTACCTTAATTTGACACAATCTATTTTACTTTAAGCAAATAAAATGGCAAGCACCCAGACAGACGGGGGTATGTACTAATTAGGATGCTTACCGAGGAGAACAGATAGAACTAACCAGCCAATTCTTAAGCTTCCGTTTTTTTTCGCTTTATAAGCTGCCTAAGTATAGCAATATCATAACAGAAATAGCTAACATGCCAAAGTCTTGCAATATAAAAAGCAGCACACGCTGCCAGCCAACTTTTTTATTGGAAACTTTGTATTTATTCATCACCCTTCCCCACTTATATGTCACTGGCAGTCGGTGCTTTCCGATACTGACGATTATGAATATGACAGGTAATCTCACAGTCTAATGCATTTGCATAGCTCGCTATATTCCGTAAACTTGGTGAATGCTGTTTTTTCCCGCCGCCACTTTCCATTCTCGAAATGGCCGAGGATGTTGTATGCAGTTTGGTTGCAACATTGCGTTGTGATAACTTTTTCTTACATCGATAGGCTGGTAAAACATCCATTAGATGGCGCAATGGTACGGTGTCACTTGCTATACGATTGGCTAATTGGGACTTGCTGTAATACTCCGTTGCTAGCTCGACAGTAACCGCCCCTTCAGATAGCAAAACATCTTCATGGGCAATGACTATCCAGGCAGAAATTGTGGGTTGTGATTTTCCGGGTATGGTAAAACAACAGTCATGGACGGCATAAGGGTATATCTTTTGATAAAGGGCTATCGTTTCTAATAATAACCATATCGCTTCATAAGATTTGACAGCCTTATCATCATTACTGAGTTCCGTACTCTGACTAATAAATGTTTGCCAAACATCGCCCGTTAAATAGATAGCCTTGGTAATATCAACCATATTGGTTTTAAATGGATGCACTTGAATAAGCGATCCGCTGGCGTTGCTACGCCCCATCAAATTGCCCTGGCAATAGATGGAATTACTGTATTCAGACATGATTATTTCCTTTCAAAATGCCTGCCTACCGCCGGTTTTATTGTTATCGCAGATGCGATATCATAGGCGCGGTGGAAGCCGACAGTTAGTGTTTAATACCCTAGCCTGATGTTGAACGCAGGAGGCTAGGGTTAGCTGATGGTATTTAGGCTTTCGCCACTTTCCTTTTTGTTTTTTTCATAATCTCACAACCTCTTTGCTGGGATGTAGGTAGTCGCTAGGTTGCGATCTTGTTGTCGTATTTCTGCGGATATATTGCCTTGTTATTAGCATGAGTTTCGTACGATGTGTTGCCATGTGTTTGTCTCCTATTGATAAATTTGGGGTTAATATTCTGTCGGTAACATAGCGACATGTGTTTTAAAATAATTGTCGTAAGCAAGAAAAATGGTTATTTCCGGTTGCTTGTTGCGACTCTCATCAAAGCTGACGTTATCGATACATAAATCTGTTTCACAATAATTGATTGTCTCCAATACGTTTGTATTACCATCCTCCAACACCATTACGCCCGAGCCTTGCTTGGGCGCACGAAACTTCGCAACCATGAATGCTTGGCGATGCTTTTTAATATGCATTGCTATTTCATCAATCAACCAAGAACACGATAGTTGTTGCCTAAGCCACACCACTCCATCAGTCAATCGGATGTTCAGCCAATGCGCATGCCAATCAAATGTGCCAGTGTATTGGTTGCTTTCAGTGGCTAGTGTTATGTCATAATTTCTCATCTTAATACCTCCCTTTAATGCTCTTAATTATACTCTAGTTAAGACTCTTGTCAACTCTTTTTTACGCTCTAATTAAGAATCTCGTTTGGTATCTTTACTAAACTCTTATAATTCAGTAAAATGTGGTCAGTATTACAACTTATATCGGAATAATTTAACCATGCAGTTAGCGGATTTCTCTGAACTGGCGATCAAAATTTTATTAAAATGCCACGATCAAAAACTCAATAAACGGGATATTACGCAGCGATTTAAACCGTATGCGATTGAATTACGAACAAACGCTCTTAATGAATTGTTTGATGCTAACTATATAACGGCAAAAAAGTTACCGCGCTCTAATACCACCGGCCCAGCCCCAACCTATTTCTCTGTGACGGAAGATGGTGAAACGGCAATCGAAGAGTACTTTCAGCAGTACCCTGATAACTAGCTAGCACACGGTAACTACCTGTACTAATGAACAAGAAAAGATACGAGTTGGCGACCCGTGTAAATGATATGCACCAACTCGCCTAGCTGATCAAACTGCGTGCTGTTTGGCTTTCCACTCTCTATCTTTGCTAAATACAAATAGGGCGGCCTGCTCAATAAAATCATCAACTTTTTCGATACCTTGCCATTCGCAATAAGCATTCATTTGATCAAGTATCATTGAGTCCAACGTAACTTTGATTTGACGTTTTTCTATTTTTTGTTTCGGCTGAATAAGTGCCATGATAAATTCCTCATTTTTCGATGTGGGCAAACAAGGAAGGAGAAAGACAGTATACTAAAAAAGCACTTAAATATTAAGTCAAAACAATCTATTATTTTTTCTTTCCTATCTAACGCAATCCACTATTTAGGATAAATAAGCTAATTGCATATCTGGTATAACAACACGACATTTCTAAAAATGTAAGCAACACACCCGACGCAACTACGTTGGCCGGGTTTACAAAAGACAGAAAACCCCGTAGAATAAGGACTTAGAAGCTATTTCCCTATTTTATTTGCCCACCTTATTGCTGCACTATTGTAGCGTTTTGTCATACGTTCACACACTACATTGTAACGTGTCTCTCGATACGTCAATGGTTTCAGTAAGTTGAACACACCACAAAACACTACGCATAGCGGCAGCACATTATAAGGAGCCGGGCTATGCGCGTGTTCAATCTACGTATCACTGATACTCAATACCAAAATGCTAAATTACTAGCAGACAATGATAATGCAAAAATCAGTAAAATTTTGCGTGATGCCATCACATTAGGCTTGCAAACAAAAACACATCAATCGCCCTCTTCTTCTCAAGAAAAAGGTGTGCCTAAATATGAAATTTTAGCAACATCCGCCAGTATCGAAACGTTAATTTTATTGCGTAAGATTGCAAAAACAACCTCGCCAGAGCTGGTCGAAGCGGCAACATCGGAAGCAAAAGAGCGCTTACAACAAGAAGATTTAATGGAAATTATCAAACACTAAGGAGTGGCTATGTTATCAATTGTCCCATTAAAAAATGCTCAAGCGGCGTCAAGTTATTATGAGAAAGATAACTATTATATACAAGGTTCAAACGAAGCTATTGAAGCCTCACATTGGCACGGTAATGGTGCTGAATTGCTTGGGCTATCCGGCTATGTAGAGCTGGCTGAATTTGAAAAAATATTACAAGGAAAACTCCCCAACGGCGAACAGTTAGGCCGGGTTGAGAATGGGGAAACCAAACATCGCCCAGGCTATGATTTAACCTTTTCCGCACCAAAATCATGGTCGATTTTACAAGAAATTGGCGGCGACAAACGCTTACAAACGGCTCATGACAATGCCGTCAAAGCAGCATTAGCCTATCTAAAAACAAGCGCATTACGTACCCGTGCATTTCGAGAAGGTGAGGTGGTATTTGAGAAGGTCGATAATTTTATTGCTGCCCTATTTCGCCATGATACATCGCGTGAGTTCGACCCCCAAACACACACGCATTGCGTCGTCATGAACGCGGTATTACGCAAAGATGGTAAATGGCGTTCACTGTCGAGCGAAGCATTATTTGACACAAAAATGACAGCCGGTGTGGTATATCGTTCAGCACTTGCGGCCTCAGCAAAGTCATTGGGATATCGTATTGATGTGACGCACGCTGATGGCCGTTTTGAACTCAGCGGTGTACCGGAAAATGTCCTAGAAACCTTTTCAAAACGCCGTCAAGAAATCGTCTCTATCCTTCAAGAAAAAGGATGGGAAAGCAGTAAAGCTGCTGAGACAGTGACACAAAATAGTCGCAAAAAAAAACAAGAAATGGATCGCACAACGCTGCGTGAAAAATGGCAAGATGAGATTAATACCCTCGAATTTTCACCTGAAAACCTCATTGAAAAAGCAAAACAATCCGCCAAAGGCAACAGCCATCAGCTCAATGAATCCGAAAGAACACACCAAGCAAAAGCAGCAGTAATGCATGCTATTAATCATTTGAGTGAACAAGAATCCATCTTTGATGAGTACGACATTGTACGCGAAGCCTTAGCCTATGGCATGGGTAACATTGTGTTGTCTGATGCAACACAGATGATAAAACAAACGCACCAAAAAGGTACGCTCATTGCATTAGGTGATGACCGCTGGACAACTAAAGCGGCAAAGCAATTAGAAGAAAGTAATGTCGCCCAAATGCAGGCAGAACAAGGCACCATTGATGCCATCACAACCCCGCATGTGATTTCACTTTTTCAGCATGAATCAAGTATCGCGTATACCGAAGGTCAAATAAGCGCCATCAATTTAATCCTGACAACACCCGATCGATTTGTGGGTGTCCAAGGTGATGCGGGGACAGGCAAAACAACGATGCTCAAGGGTGTTAAAGCGCTTGCCGAAGAAGCCAATTACACATTATTAGGCTTGTCTGCGACTAAAAGTGCCGCACTGGAGATGACCGCAAAAGCAGGAATTGACAGCATTACCATTCATAAATTCTTGCTCGAAAGCCAACATAAAAATCCCCGTTCATATGACCCAAGCGCACCACTATTATTGATTGTTGATGAATCGTCCATGATCGGTTCACGGCAAATGAATGAGCTATTAAAAATAGCCAAAAGCCAAAATATTCGGGTAGCATTTGTGGGAGACATCAAACAATTAGCGAGCACACAGGCCGGCAATCCTTTTTATGTACTGCAAAAATCCGGTATGAAATATGTGCGCATGCGAGAAAATTTAAGGCAAAAACCGGATAGTTCTGTACGAAAGGCAGTGGATGCCGCAATCGATGGCAAGCTAGAGGAAGCCTTGCGTTATGTACGAGTACGCGAAGAAGATGATAAAAACAAACGGTTAGAAAAAGTTGCCAATGAATACCTAGATACATCCGCTGAAAGCCGAAAAAATACCTTAGTATTAATTCCAGCCAATAAGGATCGTTTGTGCGTTAACCATCTCATTCGTGAAGGATTAAAGAAAAAACAAGAACTACAAGGTGATGAGGTATCCTCCGATATTCTCATCGCAAAGCATTTATCGCAAGAAAAATCATTACAAGCCATCAATTATACGACCGGAGATATGATTGAGTTCAATCGCCCTTATAAGCGGTTACATGTGGCAGCACATGATATCTGCGAGGTGATGGAGCGTCAGGTAGCCAAGAATTGTCTTATCATCAAAACACCTGAAGGCAAACGTGTCACATTCAATTTAACACAGGCTAAAGCATTCAAACCGAATAGCTTCAACACGTATACACAAGAGCAACGCCAGCTCATGGCAGGTGATGTCATTCGATGGACAAAGAACCAAGCAACATCTGTCGAGCATGCCCAATTAACCAATGGTCACACGGCTGATGTTGTCAGTGTCAATGAGACAGCAGCACAAGTAAGATTAGCCAATGGTCAGTTATTTGATTTACCCTTGAAAAATACTCAACATCGACATTGGGATTATGCTTTTGCGCATACTGTTTATGCGGCGCAAGGCAAAGATAAGCATCATGTGATTGCCCATATGGAGTCGTATCAACCCAAACTTACCCATCGCAGTGCATTTTATACCATCATTAGCCGCGCACAATTTGATGTGAGTTTAATTGTTGATGACCGTGAATTGTGTGTCAAAACATTAGAAAAGCATTCAGGCCAAAAAATCAGTGTATTAGAAGCACTGGGTGAGTTACCTGATTGGCGTGAAGCGTTAGTCAATGCACCGACAATAGCGGATGTCGATTTGCCCACACTAACCGTACCGAAAACAGAAGCGATCTTTACGCAAACACAGCATCTAACCAAGCCGACTCTACAGCATTATTGGGACGCAAATGACATACAAGCACGGTTAACACAGCATGCTGAGTCCGTTGTTAAACGCTTACTTGGCGAACCGAATGCGCATTTAACATCAGGTGAAAAATTACGATACGGCAATAAAGGGAGCCTATCGATTCAGCTAGCCGGTCAACATGCTGGCACATGGCATAATTTTGAGACACAAGAAAGCGGCAATCTTATTCAACTCATTGAAGCGCAGGGGTATAACTTTAAAGAAGCGTTAGATTATGCGGGCAGCGTATTAGGTATCAGCCCTGATACTCAACCCAAACCACCCACCACATTGAACAATGTCATCCGTGTCACTACCCGTGATGAGCCGAACATTGATGATAAAAAAGCCATCAGTAAGGCTGAAAAAATCGTACTGGAAAGCACCGACATTCAGGGTACAGTCGCCGAACGATACTTACAATCTCATCGCCATATCGACATATCACCTGGCACACAATATCGTTATCACCCGGGACTGTATGAATCACAAACGAAACAAAAACTCCCCGCACTCATCGCGGTAGCTAGGTCAAACAAAGGCGAAATACAGGCAGTGCAAGCCATTTATTTAGATGCGACTACCGGAAACAAAGCCGATGTGAGCATTAACAAACGAACCTTTGGGCGCATGCGATTTGGCGCGAGCGTGAGTGCAGGCAACCCAAAATCGCCCCATATTTATATTGCTGAAGGGCCAGAGACGGCACTCAGTATATTGTCAGCGAAACCCGATGCGCATGTAGCTGCTGTTTTATCTGTCTCAAATTTTTCAAAAATAGCACTTCCCGATCATGTCACAACCATTACGCTTTGCTTAGATAATGACGGAGTTGATGCACCAGCCAATAAAACCGTCAATAAGGCGGCTGCCTTGTTGATAGAAAAGGGTTATACAGTGAATACCACGATGCCAGATAAAATAAAAAGCGATTTTAATGATCTATTAAAAGCAGAAGGTAAACATGCATTACAACACCAACTTGAAAAAACGACGCGTGTTGCACGTGAACCACAAAAGAACGCATTGGTTCACATGTTAAATGCTCATGTTAAAAAAGAGATGACAATCACCGACAGAGAAATAACACCTTAACAACGCACGTTAGATATCCAGATTGAATAAAGCGCTCTTCTTGATTTCAGCGTTGTCTTTTTCGGTGACAGGCTTCGCATCAGGAAAAGGTTTAATCACATCCGCTATTTTACGATCCACATTGATCTCACGAGGGATATAACGTGATGCTATCTTAGGGTGGTTTTTATACTTAAACTTGACTTTAGTAATCGGCATTGCGCCTTTTAACCGCACATAAGCCTGTAAATCTTCTAATCGTTGTATCTCCGTAGGTAAAATAATCCGCCTTTCTCGCTTATGCTCATTCACAGAAATAGCGTCTCTTGCCCCATATGATACACTTTCCGAGGTTTCTTCAATTTCTTCAACACCCAATGATTCCGATATATATTTTGCTGTCATTTCATCCGGTGAACGCAGGTGAATACCGGTATTACAAACCCCTAAAATTTCTTCCGTTCCTTCTCGCCCAAAATTTTTATGAAATTGTGATAGCGTTTGAAGCCCCAACCAAGTACAACCACCAAATTGCCGAGCTTGTGCCATAAAACCCGGTAATGACGGCAGGCGAGGCAAGCTACCAACTTCATCTAAAACCAGATGGATACGTCGTTTGTCATCTGGGGGCAAACTAAGCATCGCATTAGATGCAACATCTATCCAAGAAGCAATTAGCGGTGCTAGGGTTGCATGTTGATCTTCACGAGAGGTAATAAATATCCAACTGTCATCCTTATCCTCTTCTACCCATTGGCGAATAGAAAAAGGATTCTTGACATCATCTAAATACAGCATGGAACGCAGACTCACAGACAATACGGCTTTCACCGACAAGGCCATTTTAGCCGCATCTTCACTCACCAATGATTCAGCTTCCGTGTTCGCAAAAATATCTTTAATATGACTTAAATCTGCTTTCAATAAATAGCTTAATAATTGAGATGTTTTACACTGACCTTTTAATTTTCGATTAGCGACTGAAAACATAATACGGGCAGCTTGAATCCAAAAAGGATCGTGACCTGAACCCTGCATGGAAATCATTGACTCTGCCATCCGGTCATAATCAGAGGCCATGCGACATTCTCCCCAAGTATGCCAACCGGGAAAACGTTCGTCCAAAGGATTTAAAATAATATCTTTACCTTCACGAGCAAACCATTGCGTATAGGTGCCCATTTTATCGTAAACGACAGCACGTTGTTTTTTGGCCCGTATTTGCGATAATAAGCTGCTCATACAGACGGTTTTACCTGTCCCTGTCGAACCCGTAATCATGGTGTGTTGAACCTCTGAACCAATGACCAGTGGCACATTCGCAATCATAAAATCAGATGCGCGTTTTGTTTTTTTTAAGGCTTCGCTGACATGTTTAGACGATTCAAATTTACCGCCACGCAAATGTTTTTGACGGCTGAGTTTTTTGCCTTTACTCACCAACCAAACCCACAAAACAGCATTAATGATCAGCGCCAACAACACACCGAACATACTCGTCCACAAACATTGTTTGAGGATGTGACGATATACCTGGTTTTTGTGTCCATAGCGCAACAAAGCATTGGCATCCACATCAACTGTTTCACCATCACCTTCGTGGTAGGTGATAATATCTTCTCGTGCCCCTTGTGCGGCAGCAAATGATGGCATGGCCCGGTGTTCTAATGTATCAAATTCAGCCAGTCCCGATTCTGTTAAAAAATACCGTTCTCGTGGGGCATTGATTAACAAAAACCCTAACACGTTACTGCTCACCACACACAACAGTAAAATGACTAACATCTTATTCACGCTTTTCTTGATGAGATGTGTTGAGCGCTGCTGTGTTTGATTCGCTCGATTATAGTTTTTTAACGCTTCAGACATAAGATTCTCATATTATTTTCGCGAAGGTGGTGGCACAGCAGCAAGTTCTTGCATGGCTGTTTGTAATGTCGCGCTAGATTGCGTCCCATTTAATTGAATTTTTTGATTAGGTGCAACAGTGTTATACAACACAAGAACCGGGACACTATGTTGTTGGGTTTTTCGATAGTCCGATACATTTTTTATCAGTTGCTGCGTGATCTGTTTATCATGCATATCGTGAAACAACTGCTCCGTATTTAAGCCTAAATGGTGCGCTAATGCCATGACTTCCGTCGGCGACACTGTTTCACGATCCGGCGCATGGATAATCCCCGATTGCATCGCTGAAAACTTATGTTGAAAATAACTGGCCAACACCGCACGGTCAACAAATTGAGAGGTGGGTGATAACACAGGCACTACGCGCTGAATCACTTTCAAATTAGGGTGTTGTTTGGCTAAAGCATTAATATAAGGCGCGTAACCACGGCAAACGGGGCAGTTATAATCGAAATATTCCACCAGCACGATCTGACCATTGGGGTTACCAAAACTCACCTCAGCTTGTGCCGTACTGGTATGACAATTAAACAAAACAGCCACAACTAAAATCATCAATAAAATAGGGATAGGCTTATGTGATTTCATAGCTGTAACACTCCATTGATTAACAATCCTAATACATTTTGAACCACGACCAATTCATAAAATAGACATAATGCAATCGCGTAACGACGGCGACAGTATTGCTGTTGTTTTTCTAAAGAAATATCTTCACGTTTTGCCAGCACACGACGCATGATGTGGGGATAAAAACCAATCAACCCCGCGTAGAGGCCTAATCGCCATAGTAGTAATATGTGACTGTGCTGCTGTAATACTACTGCTGTGGTATTAATCCCATGCGAATGGCGCACTAACACACCACCCACCCCAATTAAGACAACAAAACCGGCTATAAATAACAAAATAAACAACATGAATTTCAAAACTCGACGTTTCATGGCATAATCTCCTGATGAAAAAATTTCTGTTCAATACATTGAAGTACAGCTTTAAATTCACTTTGTGGATTTTTGTGTTCTTGATTAAACTGATATGGGAAATGTTTGTGGTGGCCCCTTCCACCAAGCCAAACAATCGCTCGACCGATGGCAAATACATCTATGTAAGCGACAGCCAAGGCCAAGCCCATTTGGTTGATAAAAATTCGTCTGATGTTTATGCTCAGCGATAGTAATAACATCACTAACTCCTCTATTTAATAATTTTGGCAATACCTTTGCCCAACATTCTTGCACTGCCTTTTAATCCATGTGAGCCACCATTTAAGGCATGGCCACCGACTTTACCGCCCATGCCTTCACTTTCGCGAATACCCATCATGCCTGTAGCGATGTTTAAACCGGCCCACCCTGTCATCGCCATCCAAATAAAAGGGATAAACAGATAAAAACCGGAGATTGTAATGTCGAGCAAATTCTTCTCAGGGTTGACGGCGGTTTCAGCCATATTCAACACCAAGCGAAACACATGGTGTGAACCGGGTGTGCTCCCCGCCCCATAAAATGCGTACATCAAGGTTTGGTCAAGCCATGAAATCCAATGCCACAAAAAACTACAGAACGTAATACTGAATAAATACAAAGCACCCATCATCAAAAACCCCACGTTATAGCAAGATAACGGCAGCACAAATGCCAGTAACATAATAACGCTGGCGAGCAATACCGCTTGTATAATCGGCAGTGAATTTTCAATCATGTGAATTTTAGGATACTCTTCTACGGCAGCGACATCAGTAAAAACTTTGCCAGCAACATTCGCCAATCCATTATCAATACCGGATTTACCATCTTCCTCGGAAGCGTAACCCCGTCCACTCGTACTACTTTTCATTAGCACGGCACGGATAGCGGCATCTTCCGCTAAATTCTTGTTACCCCCATCACCTAACGTGGCAAGTATCGCCTTAAATTTACTGCTAAATTGATTATACAAGAGAATTCTTAATCCATGATCAGGGGCTTGCCACCATTGCTGACACGAGGGTGCGCCCCATTCAGGGTCGCCGGTTTGCCCTTGAATTTGATCTTGCGGATCACCGGACAAATAGGGGAACCCCACAACCGGGCCATCAGCAGACAAGGTGTCATAAAAACCGGGAACTGTCTGGAAGGTTTCACTGCCTATCCAACTGGTATCATCATTACCATAGAGTGTGGCGGCATGTTTAATTTCAGCCTGCTGTTGGTCATCATCATTTTTTCGCACAAAACGATTGTAGGCAGGCATATAACAGGCTTTATAGAAACGCCTGACTTGTGTCTTTAAGGTTGGATCTTGTATTGTTGTTAAGTTTAATTCACTTTGTAACGCTCGCAGATTGACATCAGGACAACTAATGGCTTGCTCAGCTTGATCGGTAATCCCATTCGATATTGCCAACACAACATACCAAAAAATGGGGACTTTAATGTCTTTGGGAATAGGCAGTGTTTGATCATACGTTGTACCTGTATTACCAGGCTTATAATCTTGTCCTGATTGACTACAGGTCGGCTTGTAATGCAACACATCCGCCGATAAATAAACCGTGGGAACACCGGCAAATAGCAAAACAAACAACGCGGTTAACGTCTGCATAATAAAGCGGCGTGACCCGATAATACCGGCATCTTTCGCGCCCATTGACATGAACGGTTCCATGAACGATCGCCATGCAACAATGGCAAATGGCAGCGCAATAAACCCTGTTTTCGCCATAATATCCCACAGCGAATCATATACCTGCCAACCGATTAGCATGGTATAAAGCGATAGAAATCCTTGTACACCCATAAACTATGACTCTGCTTTTATTGCGCCATCTTGCATCAATGGCGGTGTTTGTTGTGAAGGTCGTATTGAAACACCTGCGTTTTCACTCGCATGGCTTGCACCCATCAAGCGTGAAATAGTTTGACCAACAAACTCCTCATTGTCTTTCGGGCTGTTACGCAAGTGTCCGATCCATTGCTGCATCCGTGACTCATCAGCCTGTATACCCACTTGTGCAGCATGATTAGCATAAACTGATGGTACTTGCGACCCCACTTCTAATAATTGCAATCCTAGTTTTGCCTTGTCGATTACACGAGCGACCGCAATTTCTTGCGCCAATTTATTAATATAAATGGTTTGCATCAAATTACTGCCTGCCGACGATTGTTTGCGTAACATCGTAATCGTTGCGCTATTGATAATAACTTTAGGCGGCGACACTGCCTGTAAATTTTTAAGATTAACAGGCTTATTCCCTCTTACCATGTCCACCAATTGCTGTTTAATGGTTTGTGCTTCTTGCGACACATCATTTAACAAACCAATACCGGGTGTCGATTGCTTTTGACCACCTGAATAAGTTGTAATTTGTTGCTCACCGACAACTTTCGCGACCCATTTAGCTGCATCAACAGGCGTTGCAAACGCAGACACTAAACGCTTATCCGATGGCGTGCTCGCTGGCGCACCTTTGTCGTTATAACTACGATTACTGCCGATCAAGACGTTATATCCTGCTATGACCGTATCAGAGGTCAGGTTAATTAACGGTTGCCCTTGGCCCCCAGCATAGAGTTGGCCGTTTTTACTCACACCATTCACCCACTGCACACCATTCTTACCGTTATCCTGATCCACCTGGTGTTTTACGCTATTAATATCACCGGCTGTACTGCCTAATAATCCACTACTAGCAGCTTGCGTATCAGCCAACGACATGTGGTATTTCCAATCATCACCAATCGAAGCCGTTGCCCAATCATTATAAGGATTACGCCCTTGCATAATTTCCGAACCCATTTCTTGGCAGTTTTTTGTTCCCAAATCGAAATCAAAACGACCATTGGTAATACCATCCTGCGCTAACTTATAAAGATCAGGTAATGACTGTGCTATTTCATAAGCCGGCAATTCCAATAACGCACCACGCCCATTCTCAAAGACTTGTGTCGTCATTTGCTCGAAAGACGATTTGGCTCCATTTAAAGAATTAACGATACTGGCACTAGGATCAAACACACCACAGTTGTAATGAAGCCCCGCATTGCCAATCACATTAAGGTTGAGATCCGTATTGTCTGGAGCGTAAGGCAATGCCGTCACATCACCACCACCGATATCATAATAAAGTCCGTTCGTATCACCAGGCACTAAGCCACCATGAATAACAGGGCTATCCGCCATGGCCGACGAGATTAATAACGACAGAGTAGTGGCTATTACTGTTTTTCTTATTTTCATCATACGCTCCCAATGAATTGTCCGGTGCCTTGAATGCACCCTTTATAATGTCGCCACATCACCCAAACATAATTACCGTGGCTTTTTAAATACTGTGATTGGTCATAACTGTGCAGCAATGGAATATCATCAATACCAAACGAGCGTTTGGCATGCGTTTGTAATGTAGGATAAATTTCTTGATATTTCACATTGGCAAAATCATTCTCGTGGCTTGGCCAAACATGACAGTCATAACCACAACTGCCTGAGCGCAATGGTGTATAGACATGTGTTGCCACATGGTGTGTCGCAATATCAGCAGCACGCAACGCCAATACGCCAGCAGCTTTATAGTCACCTAACTGTGTCACATATCCAATACGCGGGAAAATAGGCCCCCATTGATCGATGAGACTGCCTTCTGTACGAATACCAGGGATTAAATATTCAGGATGTAAGACATCATCTAAGATAGGATTTCGCCATAAATAGGCATCCGCTAAAGACGAATAATACGGTTTGTAGGGTGATGCTTCTGAACGAATAAAGGCAAAGCTCATTTCAGAAAACAGCACTGATAACGCCGGGTCGCCAACAATGCTGACCTCTTTAAACTTGCTCATCATGTCATTGTCATCACCTGATGAAGATGTACCGTGCCCTAATTTATTCCCATTGAAACTTTTTTCCTCAGCATTCCCAAGAGCATGCATCACCGGATCGACAAAGGTCTTAGCAAACAACCATGGATTTTGTTTATAACCGTTGTAAACTGAAACAACTGCGTCCGGTAAAAACTGGTTAACCTTGTATGTCGTGGTGGTATAAGGACCAATCGGTGTCCAATGTAACCAAAAACACATACCGATAATGCGATAATTCAAATAATTACCAAACGGATTGTCTATCGCTGCCGTCATAACATCTTTATCAAGAACGGCGGTGTTAACCGGCGCTTTTGTTTTTGCTACCCCTACATTGACAAATAGCGTGCACAAAAGGCAACACAATAGTAATTTAACCCTCATGTTGAAGCCCTCTGATGATCGAGATAAGCCGAATAAGCGGCGCTGATATCTGTTGTGCCCACCACCAATGCTTGTTGATTAAACACCATCGCCGGTAATTGAGTGATGTGATACCGTTGCGCATTGGCCAACCCAACGGCTGCATGCTGATACTGCGATTGATGTTGGACAAGCCATTGCTTAGCTGACTGTGCCACAGCCTCTTTTGATAAAGTCATATAGTGCGATTTCACATAATCATTAAGCGCATGATGCAGTACTGTTAAACTATCAAGCTGATAAATCGTCACGGTGGCGGTGTCAGGCAGGGCATGGTACACCGCTGATTGACGTATAGGCCACTGACTTAAGGTAAACACATCCACGCTGATGGGTGCAGCGACAATTGAGGATGCACTTAGCATTAACACTAACGATATAAGTAAGTTACGCATGCCATAACTCCCGAATAGCCGCCAAATCATAATCTTCACCGCGCAACTGTTGTGCCATTAACAATGAAGCCTCTACCCCATCACATTGATACTTTCTCACTAATCGTTCACGTTCAGCATTTTCATCAGGGTCTGTCATGGCAAGTGCTAATGACTCGCGTGGCGGTACATTACGATATAAGTAAGCACCACTGTTCGATAAAAATAAACCTTCCACATATTTTCGCTTTTCTTTGCGAAGCGAATGAATCATGTTGCTTTGCTCAGGCGTTAACTCGATAAACTCTGCAATTTTTTTACGTTCCTGGCGTTTACTCCATAAACAAATAACATACTCCATCATTGATACCGCTTTTTTTGCATGGTCAGGGAAATCAGCCACATTTTGTGTCGCTGACCAAATCCACAAGCCGACTTTTCGACTCATTTTCGTGCATTGCACAAAACTGGCAGCGGTAATCGGTTTGTTTGTCACAATATGCACCTCATCACCAAAAAACAGCGTGAAACGACCACTGGCTTTATTTTTTTCTGCCATTGTCATGGTGTTATTCATCATGGTAATAAAGGCAAGCGCACGCGGAGCTTCATTTTCTTCGCGATCGTCTTTGAATAACCCCATCTCAAACCAAGTAACATCAACCTCTGGCAATGGCTTACCGCGCTTATTAAAATACATGGCATTCAGCGGCATATTAATAAAGGCTTTTAACCCATCGGCCATATTAGAAAATCGACGAGACTTGGCTTTATCAGCCTCAGTGTTGTTCGTTGCTAATTCAGTCGCCATCGCATCAAACGTGTTTGCTAAATCTTCAGGGATCATCTCATCAAATCCCTTGGCTATCGCATTACGACCTGCTTGTTTAATCGCCTCTAATACTAAATAACGATCTTGTCGATTCAAAGCATCAATTTCTTTCTGCTCACCACCCGTAATCATAATGATCGCGGCTGTCACAAATTCCATTAAATAATCACGGTTCTCTAATACTTCGCCTTTTTTTTCATTATCGGTTGCATCGGTTGATAAATCTTCAACCCGTTTTTCCAATAGCTCATCGTAGTCTGCAAGCGAACGATTCAGCTCTTCAATTTGCTCCACTTGCCATAACATTTTTTTCGTCTGACCAAATGGGTTCAAAGTATAGGCAGGCTTCTCCATTTTTATTTCAATTTTATTCACGCTAATACCTGTGCGTTCCCACAGATCGATTACATTTCGAAAGGAAGCGCCCGCATCAATAATCACCATGCGTGGACGATGGACGGCCATCGTTTGCATCAAGAAACCTGCGCTTTGGTTTGATTTTCCCGAACCGGTTGTCCCTAAAATCAATCCATGCGCATTATTCTGATAATCTTTAAAAGGATCGACATTGAAGGGTTCTACCAAACGGTTAAAACCTGAAAACCCGGGATGCCCCGTGCCCCTTGCACGACCGTAAACAGGCATGACCGCAGCAATTTGGCGAGTAGTACATAGGCGAGAGCGAAACAAGTATTTTTGATCGTAACGATAACTGTAATTCATGGGCAAAAAACGGATATACGTATCAAGCTTGACCAAATCTTTATCTGTTGTTAAGGGCTGAAACCCTTGAGTTTTTAAAATCGCTAAGCTCTTTTCTTCTTTATTATGTAAGTCTTCAATGTCATCACCTTTAATATACACACCCATGGTGACAGGGAAAAGAAAGTTTTTATCCGCTATCATAAGCTTCGCTACTTCCGCTTCTTCACGGGCTAATTGCGCATCAGTATCCAGTGTTTTTTTTGCTTTTCGCTCAATACTGTCTAATTCTTTCGCGCGATATTCTTGACTCTGAATGACGATAGTCATCATAAACATCGAGCCTTCCGGGAATCGGTCGAACGGCGCATAATATTTAATAGCCGAAGGGTCATCACTCTTCGTCATTTTTCTTTCTGCGGATAAGTGACCATCTTCCGGTAAGCGTGTAAACCCTAAAATAGGAATAAATTTATGCGGTAAGCCATCAAAATACCAAACACCTTCTTGATTATCTGAAGTGGGTGACGAGTCAAATAAGGTTTGCACTAAATCAAATCCTGCCGGCTTTTTGGCATCGGTGGGATAAGGCACTTGCTCCATGTAATCATGAATCGTGTCAAAACCTTTTGGCTTAGGGCTAAATTTTGGTTTAAACCACTGGTAGAAATCTGCATCGGTATATCGCTTAAAAACGACATGTGCTTCTTCCAACGTATTTTCGAGCGATGCACACGCACCCAACAAATCACTTTCCGGTGTCGCGCGACGTGACATTGCTGATTTGCTGGTTAAATTGCGATAAATCACCATGCGCAATCGACGCAAACGACCCTGGAATTGATTGTTTGATAAAGGATCGATAAACAACCCCCCTTTTTTTGATACATAGCGATAATGCCGCTTCATAAAACCTAAGTACACTTGGCTATACGCTGTTTCACGTATATCCGGTGCGATATACGCTTCCATATCATCATAAAACTGATCGAGCCGGTAATCATCCTCGAGATACGTTTGTATCACCCAGGGCGATTCCTGATCATAATACTGCTCAAACACATCCCGAAAAATACGCTCAATACCTTGGCGTAATTCTTTTAAATATTCTTGTGGTTGACCTTCGGTTGAAATAGGAAATAATTCATACATCATCGCCACAGACCGACCATTATTAAATTCAAAACAGCCGGTTTCAGAATTGAAATTTTCGATATTAAATTTCTGGGCAATACTCGGCGATAAGCAATAGCTTTGCGCCTCTGATTTTGCCGATTCATACTCATCAAATCGTAACCAGTCTTTTAGCGTTTTAAACATTAAGATGGCTCCTGCACGGTAAATTGACCATCGTTATACGGTGACATAACCTCATTGGGTAGCGCATAATACGTATGGGTATATAACGGAAAAGCAACAAAATGACCGGGCACAGGGATTTGCCCACCATCGGCATAATGACCAAAGATATACATCAAGCTTTGAGGATTTGGCAAAGTCGGAAATTGAGCATTAATCGTATTGACCATGCCTTGTTGCGCAGTCTCTGGCATGGCTACTGACGGTAACTGCGACCGATTCGCAATCGATGTCACATCAGCACTACCACCCACGTCATCCGAGGATGAAGCGGCAAAAGTATCTTTACCCTGCATAGCAGCAGCATATGCTTGCTCAACATTGGGGCTACCGTCTTCTACCGCCGAAATATTACTGGAACAACCTGTCAAAATTATCGCGGATGCGCTAATCAAGATTGTCATTATCAGTTGACGAGATACTATTGTCATACACCACCTTCCTTCCATTTTTGTTATAGTCAATATCAATTGCTGAGGTAATTTTGGCATGCAACTGAAGTAATTTTTTTGTCTTGATGTCAAAGTTAGGAACGAAGACAAAGCTCGTAGTAGATTTTAATAAATTCATCCAGTATTGATTCAGAGATTGACCAGCTTGTCCCAACCCATTGCCTAGACCATAAGTTAGGCCATTTTTAACAGAGTACATGCTGAAATTATTGCTTCCTGTTACTTGTTGTTGGCCGCTCGCCATTGCATTACCAAATCCTTGTACTGCACTAAAAAAACCTGTACCAAATGCAGCAGACATGGCATTACCGTTATAGGATCCTGGAATATAAGGGCTACCATATGAGGTAGTTAACTGACCAAATGACCCACCTGATGGTGCATTGTTCGTCACAATCGTACCATCCTCAAAAATAAACGTCAGGCTAGTAATATTGCATTGCACGTAACTATTAGAGAACTGGACAAACACCCCTTGGCAAATACTGTTTCCTTGTATACCTTTCAAGGCTTCAGGTAAGTGCCAATTGTTAGCGGCCAAATTGGTCTTGCCGACCACAAAACTAACCGTTTCAGGATTTATTACTTTTTGTTCACTATTAGGTATGACACCAATTAACGGTTGTTCTGGTGTCACACTGATTAACCACGTATTTTGTGGGATGGTGTACATAGGAATCGCCGCGGCCTTACCATCGGGCGTAGCTAAACTACTTTGTGTACTGGCCGTATTTGTCGTTGGATTTAATAAAGATCCACTCGCTTGCTGTTTTTCAGCACCAGGGACATCATACTGGTTTCCCGATCCCGTTCCGGTATTATCCTTTATGTTCGCACTACCATCTTTTACCCACAGCATCCCTGATGACACAGCGGGCAATGCTGGATCCACCGGCCCAACTGCCCCACCAATCTGATATTGATTAGGTTCACTAGTCGCAGGCTTAACTTTCTTCAATTGGCCTAAGGTTTCATTCATTTTTTTTGTCAGAGCTAGATTTTGCTTTTGTAGTGTTACAATAGCTGCTTGTACTGCTTTTGAATTGTGTGCCGCTTGTTGACCACTTGTATCTTCCAATTTTTTGAATTGTTTATGCAGGTCGCCTACATTTTGTCGCAAATTTTCCGTTTCACCCGTTAACGTATTTAATGTTTCTTGTGTCGTATAGCGCACATCACCATCAACAAGTGTTGCTTTCTGCCCAGATAATTGTTTTGCAGTCTTAGTCGTTGAGGGACTATCACCCATGAGCTTGGTTATCAGCAACAATACAATTAATGTCCCGACAAATAGTGCAATAAACAACCCCATCGGTTTTTTAATAAAGGCTTTCAATTTTTTCATGACTGCCCCTTACATGCGTTAACTGCTTGATCAAAGGGTTGCTTGGATACTAAAAAAGCGACGGTTGTATCATGTGTATTGCCTGCTTTTTCCACTCGCCAGGCCGGGAAAAAAGCGACAGACTTCCACAAACTATCCTGCCGACCGCATAGATTCGTTAAATTATTACGTAAATTGATAGGCATACTGAGTTGATTACGTACAACTACCGCTGTGACATAATACCCAGCGCCATACCATTCAGCCCATGGCATACCAACGGTTGAGTTATCAATAAACAAACCGTAAAACCAATTCGATTGAGGCACATTTCCACTGCTATCGACAAAACTATTAATCAAATGCAGCCCATAGGGGTTATGTAGCAAACGCTTAGGTGCATATAATTGCTGTTCAGCAAAACGTGTTAATGTAATGTAGGCCATTTCGCCGGATAATCGCGCCGGTTTTTTTGTCCAGCCTGGCTGACTGTCTGATTGGGCGGCAGGCTTTTTATAAAATATCGCTAGTGGAATGGTGGTCTCGTGCTTTGCAGCCGTTAAATCCAGCAATATTTTATGATGGGTTGCGGTATCCATGATTTCAACTCGCTGGCTACTAAACCGTTTTGTCGCCGAAAACGTCAACACACCAGCGTTATTTATTACCGTCAACGCATCTTGCAATCCGGGTGGAATGCCAACTTCCACACTGTTCGGGAATGAGATATTCCACGATTGCCCAACAGGTAACATAATAGCAATCGGATGATTCTTCCATACTATGTATTGCGAATAATGTTGCGATGCCGCAACAGAACTAGCAGCCCAACAAAAACCAATGAACCATAAGCTTATTTTTATTTTTTTCATCATACTTGCGCCCTTATTTGTAAATATGAATAACTTTTGGCTGAGTTGCATAACCCGCTAACTGCAAATGCCAATAATTTTCATTCGGTGCATAATTCGTTTGCACCACCTCAAATACATAACTGGTTTCGGCATCACGGTCCACATGCGAACCCTCAAATGCCCCAGAACCATTCGCTGGCGTAACCCGATTGATTGTTCGCATGTTCAGATGGACAAGCCACGTGCCATGACCAATATATTTCACGTTCTTAGGATCGTACATGCTGCCACTCGCACCAAATGTAGCTTGTTGGTGACCATGTAAAAATCCAGCGTCATATTCTGTCTTCCCTTCTTTTTTTAACATCAACTGAAAAGCCGGTGTCACATAAGGCGCGAATGTATTTAAGTTCTTTTTATAGTCAACATAACCATCCGTTGGCCACGTTTGTAATGACTGCCATGTCCAATACGTGAAAGAAAATACTTCAGCATCTGACGGTAAGCCACCCTTTAAATCAATACCACTGGCAGGGATCCGAGGTGGCACATAAACCGTTATTTTATTAGGCACAGCATAAAGGAAATAACCCAATATACTGTTCAACAGCATTGAACACATGAAACACAGCATCAACACGATAATTAACAATTTGGCATTAGCCAACGCATGTTTAAAAACGCTCATCGTAAATACCTCCCAGGAAACCATGCGCCCGTTCGTCGAATAAGACCTGTATTAGGTAACAAGCGCTTACGCTCCATCTTCAACACAAATAGTTGCTGCAAATACCCTTTTTCTTGCCCACGTTTTAATTTCTCAAACACCGTACAAGTCAAATAGGTTAAGGCTGCCATGACGACAATACCCGCTGCTGCACCAAAAATAGCTGCACCAAATAATATTTGTACTGTCACCATTAATAATGGCAATGACAATGCCAACCAAAAGAGTGCTATATAAACAATCTCTTTCGCACTACACCCTTTAAACACAACCGGGTCGTAGTTTAAGCGGTTAGGTAAAAAATCAAATTCATCTCGCAACATGCGCGTTTCCTCTAGGATGGTTGTGGTGCATTGAGCCCTTTCCAGGCAATACCCAACAACAATAAGCCAACAACAATCACAATGATGGCAATAATTAAGGTGAGAACCGTACTACCATGTTCCTTTCGTTCATCAGCATCACGCGTGAGTGTTCTTGCTAGCACAGTCACACCGGCTATAAACAAGCTAGTCCCAATCACGATTAACCCGGTTTTTAATCCGTTAGTCGTATCTGTTGCAACGGTCGTTTGCAAGTTACTTGGATCGACACCACTCGTGTCGCCACCCCATGGATTACTCGTATCGGCTAATAATCTACCGGGCAACAGTGCCAGCGCTGTTATCCCTGTAATATATAGGCAATAGCACCGTATTTTTGTTTTCCTGATGGCTGTTTTTATTCTTGTTAACATATTATGTCTCCTCACATTGTTTGAAATACACCAAGTAAAATGGCGACTATCACCACGATAAATAGTATGGTTAAAATCAAGTAACCGCTGTTCTCTAACGGTTTTTCATTCAGCTTATGTATCACGCATACCACTAATGCAGACGCGACACCTAAAATCATGACACCCGTCACCATCAACACAAAAAAATGTATCCATGATGCTGAAAAACCTGAACCCGAAGCAAATGCAGACATCGCCTATTCCTTGCTTACCGTTCGGTTGTCGGCTTTGCGATATATTCAGTCTTTAACGACTTAACAACGCGCGGCTGAATGGGTGCTGCATTAATTTTTTGTGCTATCCCCGCTTGGATAGCTTGCACATCTTTTTTAAGCCAATCATAACGAAATGAAACACGCTGATTCGGCTCAGCTTGTGCCTGCGCCTTATCAATTAAGGGATAAACAGCATTCAGTATATTGCTCACCCTCGCCAAATCTTGATTCTCTTGCAAT
This sequence comes from uncultured Gammaproteobacteria bacterium, assembly GCA_963975985.1. Classification (GTDB taxonomy): domain Bacteria; phylum Pseudomonadota; class Gammaproteobacteria; order JABDGN01; family JABDGN01; genus CAXBIY01. Next base: position 19,940 of record CAXBIY010000009.1, on the reverse strand, counting down.
GTATCGGCATAACTCACTGAATTAAAACCTAACAGCACCAATAGCATCACCATCAACTTATATGTTATTTTTCTCATCACTATCCTCTATTGCTCAATGGCATGTTGACTAATTAATACGGGGTAATGGGTAATCTTGAAGTGTTTTGCTAACACGCCGCCATTCACCGGTAAAGGATGAATACCGTATTGCTTCACCAGCGTGTCGTAACTTTCTTTATTTTTCACATTCACAATCAGCCCTAATGCTTGTTGCTTTTCAAGCGTGGCGTGATAACGGGAAAGCCATTGTTTTGATAAAGCATCATCACCGATGATGTATATGGGGTGCATCAGACTTGGTAGATGTACCGCTCTGCTTGAAACAAGACCCGGCGTTAATCCCGGTGTTTTTATGGCATAGGATATCGTCGCGGGCTTATCGCTCGGTAACGCATCTAGGGTAATGGGCTTAGGCGATACCACGCCTGTCAAATAAGGCGCGGCACTAACCGTTTGCCCTAGAGTGGCAACCAACTGTGGTGATGCGTAGCTTTGTCCAGATAATAATAAAACAATCGTCAGACGTAATAATCTCATGAGACACCTGCCATATTAACCGGCATTTCTTTACCTGCTCGTCTTACCGTCACAAAAGGCAAAGGTAATGTTTTATGTGCAGACAGCTCTAACTGATGAAACATACCATCGCCATAGTTGAGTGTTACCTTGCCAGAGTTCACCAAGGCAGGCGATACATTGTTATGTTTCGCAAAACTTATGAGTCCTTGTTTACCCGCATTTCCAACAGCAAACACATCCAGCTTCGTATCATTAACTTGTTTGATGTGAGGTAATATTACGCCCAATAAATTTGAGCACGTGGAATCACTCACATCACAAAACAATTGAATAACATCGCCTGCTCGCAAACCATTTTTCACATTCATTGCTGCATTTGGCATCATGACAGGCAACTCATGTGGATATAATTGCTTAGCTAAACGTGTAAAATCTGCGCTAACTTTAACAAGCCGAGCGATAGAATCATGATCTTCTTTAATCGCATTCGTTAAATAGTGCTTGTAATCAGCTTCATTTTTGGCATGCATCGCTAAAATAATGTTGGGGTTTGTCTTGTGCTGATATTCATACCCATCAATCGTTTGATTCATATAATACAGATACGTTTGATACTCTTTAGTCTGCAATCCAAACACACTGGCAAGAGAAGTTTGTTTTTCTTTTGATAGCGTGTCAAACAAGAGAGGTGAGATCACGGGTGATGTCACACCACTCGTTAGCGCATGACTATACGTAACAGGTTGTTGAGATAACGTTGTATCTTGCGATTGTGTACTCGCTGATTGAGCGGCAGAAGCTAATGAGCAACCCAACCCTAATACAACAACGATGGCTGTCATGATATATTTCATATTAATTGGTCTCATCAAATATCGTACACACTTTTCCATTCGGCAATGTGTACTGTCTATCTTGATTAGCCTTGGTTAAATCGGTGTAAAGCACTGGCGCTGTTAAACACTGATCATCACTGGCTTTTTCTGAATAAAATGTTGTGCAACCCGTGATTTCACTTAAAATCAACAAGACAACAAACCCTTTCAGCAATGCCCGTATAAATCCCATCATAATTGCACCTTTACTTTTTGCCCTTGAGTATTGATAAAGACGACTTCATTAGGTGAGTTGCTTATTTTTTGTAATGTCCAATTAGTACAAGAAGCGACTTTCATCGACTGCACCTGACAATCAAAACTCATCCCCTTGCTCATCAAGCGATAATGAACACCGCCACTCATATCTCGCATGGCCACACTTGCCATCAAACGATTACCCCAGTAGTCAATACCAGCAACACGAAACGGTAACGCTGAAGGCGGTAAATAATGTTGAGGTATCACCGCTTTTGAAATACCTGACAACTGTTTCTCAATATGAACAGACTGTTGCTTAGCGACGGCTTGTATTCGCGCTGATTGCTCTGCACTTTTTAATGCCGCTTGTTTCGCCCCATCAGCACTCTGCCTTAAGGATGTTACGTTCTCTTGCAAAGCCTGCATTTGTGACGTGAGTTGATTTAAGTGTTGATCGGATAATGTCGATTGTTTAATTGATTGCTTGAGGCTATTTAATTGCTGTTGCAATTGATTAGCTTGCTTATCTTTAACAGAGGCTATTTGCATTTGTGCAGCTACTTCACCATTATCTGAATCATCAACCGTGGCGTAATGCTTCGCGCCAGGCGTATGATGCAATATCATCAAAATCATCACCACAACAATAACTATCGCGCTTATTGCTATTGATAACAGTATTTTTATTTTCTTTGATAATTTCTGATAGCATCGTTTAATCCCATGACAACCAGACCCCACTATATTTCTTATTTTACGCACGATTGTTTTCACCAAATTGCCGAGAAACTTAATCACGCGTCTAGATAAGTTAACCAAGCGTCTGCCGATAGACTCACGTTTATTTGTTATAATCACATCCCTCTCATCTTCCGATGCTTTCATTGCTGTGTCGTTAGTTTGTTTCATTGCCATTCCCATTGCTGTTTTTTCTCAGCATATAATTGTTGATAAGGTTTTTTTAATTGAAATGAGATGTCACGATGTGCAGGATCAATCAGCAACTGATAAGTGCTGCCTGACAAGGCCGACAGGCCTTGCATCACTGTCATTGGGCCGAAATGTCTATCCGCCAGCGGTAACGACTGCCCAAACAAAGCCTTTGCTGTCGCAGTACGATAGGATGTATCGACTAAGTTATAACCGGTATTGCTCAGCAAGTACGTCATCGCATCCCCAATGGTTTGCACAGTACTGGGAAAGGTCACTTGAAATGGGGTCTGCAATGGATCTTGTTGTGAAAGCAACGCTCCATTTTGTTCGGTGCTATAACGCCCCACCTGCGTGTAATCTGTGTTACCAGCAAATGCTAACGAATAGCTACTCATCGATAAGACTAAAATTGTAAGTACATAGTGTTTAAACATAATCAATCTCTTAAATTAAAAAAACCAGGGTAGCCTCCCCACCTCGTTTGCCCACAAGGTTTATCTATTTGCTACCCCAGCCAAACTTAACCCTCTAAACAATCGCGCTTTGACACGACTTGACAGTAAACACCATCGGGGACTTTCATCAATAACGTAACAGCTTCATCTGTTTCACTAGCCACCACAATGGTGCTGTTAATCACTAAAGCTTCGGTAGCCGATAGCCTGTATTTTGTTGTCATCTTGCATCTCCTTTATTGTTTTTTTGTTCTGTCTTAACGCTTACTTCCGGCTCTAACTGTTTAATACTGGCTTCTAGTGTTGGGTGATACTCTTTCATCACATCCTCTAAAATTTCAACAATAGCGCCGCTCATGGTTTTATGTCGTTTCATTGCTGCATACAGTTCTAGACGTAAGCACAAATTATCTGGTAGCACTAACTTAAGCGTTTTTCTGACTTTTCCCGTAAACATGTATTCCTCTTTTTCACATTAGCGAATTTTTTCTGTTGGAGAATTTTTCCCAACAGGAATAAAAAGAATTTTAGAGGAAAAAAGCTAGATTGTATGTCCTGGATATTCATGACACGATGCGGTACAGAGGTCATGTACCGATACGGTACATGTGAAATTCAAAAATAATTATGGCAATAACGACTCAGCGTGGCGTTTTAAATCACGACACATATCTGGATAACTTTTTTCGAGCAGTGGTTTAATATTACGGACCGAACAAACTTGGAATTTTTCACGTGCACGTCTCAAATAAGTATCAATCGTACTAGGTTTATTATTAATAATATCAGCGATTTGATCGCGAGATTTTTGTGTAAACAGTTTCAGCGCCAAACAATCTTTCTCTTTTTTGGCTAGCTGTATTCTCTCTTCGCCTTCACAGGGTTGTGTTATTTCACAATCTTGGAAATTATAGATGTTTAAGGATTTATAATACCGCGTAGTACCTATCACCACACCTTCATCCACATAACAGTGCCAATCAACAATCAAATGCTCTCGTCTTAACACAACATTAACCACCTCTACTGGCTTGTTTTCACAGAGCGGGCATACAGAATCACGGACAATCACATGGTATGTACCGACCATCAGCAAGATAAAATCTTTTAAGTTGTTAATCCTCGTCATTCTCTTTCCTTTTTTATTTATACACTTGCTATTATGCTAATGAACCAACACTAACTGCATGCCTTTGCCTAATTATCCCTAAACATTTATCTTCTAAGTTAATGAAATGCTAACCCACAGTGGTGTAACTGTTTCAGCATGTTCTACAATAAACGCGCTATGTCTTACCGGCTGAAAATAACGCGACCAATACTCATGAAAATGCCGACCTATCATCGCATCTTGTGCGCCAGGCAACCCCATCAGACGACCTACTATTTGTTTAAACTGATAATGGATCTCACCCAGTTCATCTTTGCTCATAGTTTCATTGTGACAACCAAAAATTGTCTCAATGAATGACAAGGTCTCTTCTAATATTAGAACGACCTCTTTGATTTTTCTGTTTTCTGGTCGTTTTATATCTTGGGAAAATTTGGTCATCAAATGTTTTAACAGCATTTGATGAAGATCTTCACTTTCGAGGGGCAACAGCGTTATCCACTGCGAAGCATTGATACTAACATCAGAGAAATGAAGAAAAAACAATCGCGCAAACCTCTGTGATAACGAGTCCCACCAATATGCTGATGGCGACTTAAGAGAAACTGACTTTAATAAATTGTATTGATGAATACTTGCAGACCTATAATCAGCTCTATCATTTAACAAATACCATGGATTTTTATGTAAATATGCCATTAAAAAAGCCCAAGGTAATATACATAACGATTGAAAAGATCGCTGCAACTTACTTGGGTTCGATATTCTTTTTAGAGACACACCTTCATGTTTTTCACTTAAATACATTTAACACCTCTCATAATAATCAACCTCCATTCACTAGTTTAAACATATAGTTTTATATGTTTCTTTTATTTCGCTTGTATCAATATATTTTCTGGCTTTCGAAATTAACCGGCCTAATTTGATCTTAAGTTCGCACGAATCAGCTTTGTTACGTAAGTTACCTTTTGCAATCTGATATAAATCCTCTAAATTTTCTCCCGAGACAGCATTACAAAATTCAGATGAACCACCATACTGATAGAAAAACATTATTTCCTTGGCAAGTACTTGACACTTAAAATCCCCCACAACGTCTCCTTAATCTTTATTTTTTATATCTTTGTACGCTAATGTATTGATAAGGCAACCATTAGCCTTTGCAAATGCGTGCAGCTGTTCACGCAACCTATGTGTGTGTGCCAACGACTCACTCAATTCCATCTTAATACTTGAAATAGCCAACTCTCCACCTTTATACGAAGGCGGGCTGCCACTGTCAGTTTTTTTACACTCTGTCACATTCAACTCCTATTTTTTTGTAAAAAATCCGGCAGTGATATTTTCAATATCACTGCCGAAAAAACTCAGAACTGGCGATTTTCAATTAAAAACCAAAATCATGGCGGCTCTGATCTTCCCCACTTTTTTATAGTAGTGTTATTATTCAGACTACATTCACAACAATATTATGGCTGCTGTAGTTCTTGTCTTATTCTAATTTTTACTGCTAGCTTTCTATTTAACTTATTAACTGCACCTTCCATCACGTCTAGATTATTTATAACTTGCTTGATTTCCTCATTTAGCTCATCAATCCTCAAGCTATTTAACAATTTTTTATCGGTCCGGTAATCAGGAATAACATTAATCAACTGTCTCATTTTTTATGCTCCAAGATCAAAAACTACCCGCACACGAAAAAACATGTGCAGGTTGCTTTTTTCTACTCTCACCTGATATATGTGCCGCATTCTTTGCTGCTGCCATTTTTATAATGGTCTGACATAACTTTCTATTTAAAGGCTTTGGGAATAAGTCGACAAAATCAGATAGGTCAAAGTCTCCATCTAACACCCTATTATTTTTTTTAATTAATGTGGTAATCCCAATGATCAGAACATCAGGAAATTTTTGATGAATTCGTTTTGCCAACACATCGCCATTAACTTCTGGCATTTGCATATCCGTTAACACAACATCAATCGTATCATCCATGCAACCTAATGCGTCTTGGGCATTCGATGCAATCGAGATATTGCAACCCATAGATGCAAGCATCGTTTGTTCCGCCATTAAAATTAGCGGGGTGTCATCAACAATCAAAATCTTCATAATAATTTTTTCTCCTTAAATTTAGCCTGTCTGTCACAACGCAATCTATATATCGATGCTTTTAAAACCTTCCATGTTGTTCCAAATAAAATTTTACGCTGCGGTAAAAAACTACCTGTATTACTTGATTGCCTATTAAATACCGACATCCAGTAAATAAGCCTGTCTTCAATTGCTTTATAGCCAAACAATTTAGCAATTTGAATAGAATTTAATGAGCTACTACCAACTTGGGTTGTGGCCGCCACATCGGCACCTGCTTCAATCAGCAAGTCAATAGCAGATCCGAATTGTAGTATTGTTGCAAAATGCAAAGGGGTGATTGAGGTATTCTTAAGGCATGAATTGACAGAAATATCATGCAACAGAGCATGATTAAGGGAGACAAGATCTCGATTGTATAATGCATCAACAAGCTCCTTGCTTGTCTCGCAAACTGTTCGTAAATGCATAGCACTTCTCCAAAGTTTCTAACATGACCTATTCATGCCCAACTTACGGATGCTATTCTTCTTATTATTGACAAACGTATTATCGTTTATTTATGTTTTGTTCATTTGATTGTGTTACCTTTAGTGATACAATCACCGCTTAATTAGCGGTAGTTAACATAATTAGGCACAATTCTACCGCTTTTTACCGCATTTGCAACATGTAGAGCGGTAAAAAGCGATATATTTGTGTTTATATTAGTTTAGAGGTTAAATTTTGACCAATTCAAACATTGAACAGGGCAAAAGATTACGAGCAACCAGGCAAAAGGCTGGTCTAACATTAAAAAAATTAGCTCAATTGAGTGAAATTGGTGAATCGACATTACGACAATGGGAAACATCCAGAAGTAACAGCGGCATTACCATAAAAAGCGCTCATAAATTAGCAAATGGATTTAGAAAACATAGCTTAGACTGCGACATTGATTGGTTACTTAATGGCAAAGGAAAACCTCCGGCATTTCATAATGATGGAACAACCGCACCAACTACCGTTTATGAAGACTCAACAGATTTCCCAGATTATTTAGTACAGAAAGAAATTCATTTATTCTGTGATTTAACAGACAAACCTATTATCGCTAGACTCAATGATGAGGCCATGCTGCCTTACTATTCTCTTGGTACTTATGTGGGTGGCAATCAATACTTTGGCCGTGATATTCAAGAACTCAATGGCGCAATGTGTATTGTAACGTTGAAAAACAATGGTATTTTAATAAGAAAGATCAAATGTAATAAGCATCAAATTGATTTATACCCAACAAATCAACAAGAAAAAAAATACGCGGTAGCCGAGAATGTTGATATATTATCTTTAGCTCCAATCACGCGAATTTGGATGCCACCATTGATACAACCCAACAAAAGCAATAATGAGCTAGCTGTTTCCTAACTTTTTAACACACAATAATCTATCATTGAGATCAAATCTTCATAGCCCACAGGTTTTGTAACAATATCCGTAACGTCCAAAATTTTATTTATCTGTTCACGCTGGTCATCCGAAGTGCAGGCAGTTACCACTATAATAGGGGGCATTTTATTTTTGGACTGCTTCTGGTGTGCCGCGATACATTGTAAGAAATCTCCATCAGGTGAACCAACATCCATAAAAATAATATCATAACGTTTTTTTATCATTACTTTAGCATCTCTTAAATTAAATGCTTGATCAATATGACAATGATATGCTTCTTGTAGTGCTAACTGCAAACCTTTCTGCCATAAACTATCGCCATCTAACACCAAGATGCTTAGCGGTGTATCAACCTCTCTGTTGTATGGCATTGATTGCAATGAGTCGATAGCATATGAATTATCATTATCTTGTGCAAGCAATTGAGGCTGAGCTTTTTTTAATGGGACTGTGATAACAAATGATGAACCTTTACCTTGTTTGCTTCTAACTTCTATTTTGGCATTAATCAATTCTAGCATTTTTGCTGAAATAGAGAGGTCCAAGCCAGTTTTAACAAAAAGCTCCTGTTGATCGTGAGCACCATCAAACAAATTAAATAGGTCATTAAGACTTGAGGTGTTTATACCACAACCCGTATCTTCGATTGTAATAGTTGCTGTAAATTGCCCGTTACTAATGGGGGATGTTTTTTGTGCGGTGACCTTAATGCGACCATCAGCAGTATGCTTAATAGCATTGTGTAGTAGGTTCTGAATAACTTGAGATAGATAATAACGACCACCCTCAACCCAGTTTGATAGCTTATTGTCGTAGTGAAACTGTATTTCTATCGACTTATTTTGAGCCAATACTTTATATTCATCAACAAAGTCCTTTAAAAAACCCTTTAAATTAAATACCGTACTAGAAACCGGCAAATTATGATCAATCAAATCCACATAGTTATACAGCCTATCCAGACACGGTAACAGACTATTAAGACTTTCGTTTAATACTTTTACACAACGATCTTGTTTGCGTGTTAGCGACGTTTTAAATAATACATCCGTCATCAGTAAAGACGCGCTTAACATATCTCGCATTAAAGTAGCAACATTAGTAATGAAGCGCGACTTGCTCTGGTTGGCCCGATTTAACCTCTGTTGTAATGATTTTTGCTCTGTAATATCTAAGGTTACACCAACCAACCCTTTGATTTTTCCAAACTTATCATGCAGCGGTGTTTTATTAGATAAAAAATAGCCTACATTACCATCATCTAAAACCGCTTGTTCCTCAACAATTAAGGTCTGATTTGACTTGATGACATCTTTATCAACTTTAGCGATAGCCCTTGCTTGTTTTTCTCGCTCTGCTTTCGGCTGGTCTTTGCTAATTAAATCAAGAGGGGTCAACCCCACAATGGCTTCTCGTTTCTTTAGACCAGCGGCATGAGCTTGCTCGTTATTACAACCCAATAACACACCATTTTTATCTTTCCAATAAACGTGCCCCGGCAAAACGGAAATAATCTCATCAAGCGAATTATTCTCTTCTTCCAGTTCAGCTATTCGCTTCTCTAATACTTTAATTTTGGAGGCTAATTGTTTTTCTTTACTGATAGGTTTCTTTTCCATGGCTCTTTTTCCTTTTTCACAGTCCTATTAAAACCGTTTATATCTCACTGGGCCACAATAACGGCCTTAGGTAATTCATATTGGTCATCATTCAAATAGATATGATGTCGTTCGCGTAGCTGTGCTTGAAAACTGGCTTCATCAAATAACACGTTCTGATAATATGGTAACTCAGCAAATATATGCTCAATATATATAAATGATGGCCTTTCACGATTGCAGCCCTGCTGTAAAGCAAATGTTGATAGCTCTGTGTATTCAGATGCCAACTGATTCAAAGGCTTAGATAACAGCTCTTCTTTCTTCGCTGTAACCCAATATTGCTGATAGACATTCCCTGCTTGTGTTTTCTTAAATTTTTCACCGCTATATTGAGAATGGCTAACGACACTCGCCAATAAAATGGTTTCTATTCCAACAGATAAAATACGGGCAACTAAATTATTTTTTAATGCTTTACTGTTTCCAACAATGCCAGTCGACACAGCATATGCTGTAAAATAGCCTTCTGTTTTATTTGGTTTTTCCGCTAAAACAAACTTATCCTTGGAAACTTGAAATAGCATAATAAGAGGCAGTGCAGTTTTATCAGAAGGATTATTTACAACCAACTGAATACCGACCCTATTTTTCTTTATCTGTTCAATAATTTTTTTCATCACAAAAAAACATGGCAAAATCTCTCTCTTATTATCATCTATTAGCGTCATCAAATCTGTTAGCTCAGCATTAGTTGGATCAATTAATTTTATGTACTCACATGAATATGATGCGATACTTTTCTGCCATGCGTGCACAATACGCGCCGCTTGATTTCGGCTCACCCCAAGATCTGAACATAATTGTTGATAATTAATTTTTACAGGCCCTATTGCTGGTAAGTATTTATAGGTGGTCAACATATAAGATTTTGTAAGGTAGTCAACTTGTGAAGGCACTATAAAATCAATATCATATTCTGCTAGGAACCCTGCTAAGGTTTGACGATCTTCTTTACGACGGATCTCAGGAGCACGGCGTACCGTAATGGAGCTCTCAATTATGGGCAACAGCAACTTTGCCTTAAGTAATTTTTTCTCAATGTTTTCTAACCACTCCGTCACGTCAAAGCTTGGGTCATTTGCAATTTCAATTACTTGTAATGCCCTAATTTGACATAATGTATCCCCGACGTGAGGATCAAAATCTACATATCTAGTATCAACAAATAAGGCAGTGAGCGCGTTATACACACCCGTTAATATCCCGCATAATAATTTTATATGCTGATACCGCAAACTTGGCTCATGTAGCAAAGTTAAACGACTTTGTGGAATTAAATCATAATACGAACATTTACTAGATATTGCTTTCATATATTCAGCCGGTACGATTTTTTTTATTATATACAGGAATCATTATAGTGATAAATCCACAAGCTATAAATGTGCAGATGTAACCATAGATCAATAAATTGTCCTGCTTGAGTACGCCATATAAGATGGTTGATAATTGTATTAAATTAAACCCCAAGAAAGTACCGAAAGATAGGCTTGTCGCATCTTTCACTTTATGGAGCTTGATAGCTTGATTTATAAACAAACCTATATTGGCGACGGTTCCTACAATAAAGTATACCGTAACGAAAATTCCAAAACTATTATGACCCATAATAGAAAAACCCAGCTGTTAATTTTTTACTCATCTGCATTTAACCCCACATCCAATTCATACTCGTTCAATTTTTCGAGTGTAGGCAATAAATCCCCAGGTTCACACTGTTGTAGTTTAGCAATTCGCAATAGCCGCTCAACCGTCAAATTCACGTTGCCGCGCTCTATCCTACCATAATAGGAACGATCAAATTTCACTTTTGCGGCAAAATCTTCTTGTGTATATCCAGCCTCTTCCCGCATGCTACGTATGTTTGAGGCAATAATATTTGTTATCGATAAATTAGACATAACCCCATAATATTCTTTTCGTGCTCCTTGTGCCACGGATTATAATCCGTGGCACAATAGCACTATTCAACACACCAAGCAAACTAATAACCATACGACTAAAAACACAGGAGGACCATTTGCGAGCATCTCACCTAGGTCAATCTATACACAGAGAATAAAAAGAAGGATAATTGCTCGTTTTAATAGGCAGCCATTGTTTGCCGCGTTACATAAATAATGCTTTTCTATACATTGTGCCACGTGGCACATGCCAAATATTAACACTCTAATATGGGAAGTAAGTGATATCTTGCTTGATCCCAAACTGTAAACCAACAATATAGTCATTCAACAAGCCTGGCATTACCAAGGCACTTAAATTTATAATCCCCTGCAAATGCCACCGCTTCCCCGCAAACGCCATAAATAAAGACCTATTTACCCCGCATCCGTCCTTAAAGTACCCGCAAACGCCATATTAAGCCCTGCAAATGTCCTTAAAGCCCCGCAAACGCCATACTAAGAAAGATAACACTATATAATTCAAAAGGTTACTATCACTAAACATACTAACTTAACTACTTAATAAACAAAACAAACAGTTTAGTTGGTTGTTATTTATTTATCTTAATATTATATGTATACAAATCAAAAGGTTACATGTAATTCAAGTCACTTGATTGGAATTCAACTTCTTAAAATTCGTTGCATAATAGCTGTTCTGACAATACCACTTTTCACGCCATCTAGAGTTGGAAACTCTTTTCTTATAGTTAAAATAGCTTTTTCTAGTTTAAGTTTTAAAGCATAATCAATAACAATAGTTTCATTAGCATCAAACCCTCTCATTACATCGTTGTAGCTAACTAATTCAGGATAATGGGATATCTGTAGCAAACCTTCTATTGCCTCTGCGATCCATTTGCTCTTTTCACGTAATGTGTACTTAGATCTAATCATTGATTCAAAAAACTCTTCCTTCAACGATTTTGGTAACACAAAAGAAATTTTAGTCTTGGTAGCCATGTCACCCCTTAATTTGAAATATCTTGTTCAACAAGTTTTGTTAGTATGCGAAATGAGTTACCAATAGCTTTAGCATCATCCCAATCAATCTTACCAATGGTTTCTTGATATTTTTTCAGGTCTTCATGTTCTAAAATAGCCCTAAGAAAAAGCCCTGCAATTTTTCTATTAGTAGTAGCCCCAAAATTAATTTTGTTAGTTGGCCTACCAGCTTTTGATTCTTTAGGTATAGTTCGATTTTTAAGGCTAGCTTCAGCTTCTTTTACCAATTTTTTCAATTGAGCAAGTGTTTGTCCGTCAATTGCTGCTTTAATTAATGCATCACGCATAGATGCTGGAGCTTTAAATATAACCGCAATTTTTTCTATATTTTTTAAATCGCCAGTTTTAATATATTCTCTAATATCATCTGAAGTGTTTAAGATGGCATGATAGTTAGATGCTTGTTGAGGAGAACAACCTAAAAGTTTTGTGATCTCGGAAGCGGTAACAGTATTAACATCTTTATTGTTTGTTTTGGCATACGCCCCTACTATCTTGTCTAGATTTCTTAGCCTCTCCCATAAACTTAAGTCTTCCCTTTCAATATTTTCAATCCATTGAAGTAGGCTTAGGTCCAGCTCATTTGGTTTGGCAGTTAGAATTCTCGCTGGAATATCAACCTTGTTTGCGAGAATTGACCCCAATGTTCGGCGCTCACCAGTTACTAATATATACTGATCAGCATTTTTATAAACAGTGATAGGTTGAATAACCCCCTTTGCTGCTATTGATTTAGCAATGCTTGCAAGAGAATCTTTTTCTCGAGTTTTTCGTACAGTTAATTCAGCTGTATCCGCTTTGATTCCTTGTTGTAAATCATTGAAATTAAGTATCAGGTCGCGAGGGTTATCAGGGTCTAAAGAAATCTTTCTTAACGGAATAATTTCAACGTGTAACTCTCCTGCATTGTTTTTTGCAGATGAAACTGTGTCATCAAGAGCATTAGCAAGAGTTTGTTTAATTTTAAACGATTTAGCCATTTTCATATATCCTTTTCATAATTGTGGAGCAAACTGCTTCACATTCTTTCCTCGCCGGATGGGATGCGGGCAAGTCAAATACACTTTTAGGTCTATCTTCCTTTACCCTCAGCTCACCATAAATAACACGTTCTTTAATTATTTCATTAAGCACTAAGTCTTTTGTTGATTCCAACGACTTTAGTTGGTCATATAAGCTTTTATGTAGAGATACATTACGTACACGGTTGGCTAGAATACCTGCAATTTTTATGGGATTATCAGCAGGCCGAGAGTAAGTCTCTTGTTTCCAGAGTTGCAACATGCCGTAAATACCATCAACTGAATCTTCTTCCATTTGTGATGGGATGACGATGTCAGTACAAGCTTTAATACCCGCTATAGTTAATGGGCCTTTAGAAGGAGGCGTATCAATAATAACTACATCATAGCTGTCCTGAAGCTCAGGAATATCAAGAAATTCTTTTAATCTAAGATGGACTTTTTTAAGCACCTCGTCTTTAGTGACGGCTTCTGCTTCTTGTAAGCGGTGTGAGTGAGAAGGTAGTATATCTATTAAATCAAAATTGGTTTTATAGGGAAAGACCTCCTCCCCATAAAATATATTAGCAATACTGCTTCTACCATCCCAGCCCATATCAACGTTAGGATCATATTCAGGATGAATAGGGGGGATCTTCCCACCTTTATAAGCAGTATCATATTCAATGTTAATATAATATTTTGAGAAATTAGCTTGGGGATCTAAATCAATAGCTAATACCCTCTTGTTCATAATTAAAGCAGCATATTCAGCGAGCATGATGCTCATGGTTGTTTTTCCTTCCCCACCTTTGTTTGTTGCGTTTGCAATGACTTTTGCCATGATTACTGTTCCTTACTGATGTTTCGCCATAACTTATGAACAAGAATAACATATGCTTGTAATAAATGCTATAGTGGGCTAGTATAGCTAATGATTTGCTTATATATGGCATTTACGGGGGATATAGCTCACCTGTATACATGGCGTTTGCGGGGAAGAAGATGGGTTTGAGTTTACAGAATAAATCTCTAGAACTAAAAAAGCACGTTGGGCTTATTCACTCAACAAATATGCTGAGCTTGCTTGAAAGGAAGATCGCTAATGGGTTGCTCTATCATGCGTATGAAAATTTATTAACGAAAGCAGAGCATGAAATTGACATACCTACCTTGTGTGCGGTTATAGGATATAACAGTAAAGACACTATAAAAATTAAAGATGCTTTAAGGGCGCTTATATCAACAGTTTTGGAATGGAACTTGGTTGACAAAAATGGTAATGAAAATAAAAGTATTTGGATGGCAAGCTCAATGTTGTCAGATGCGAAAATTGAAGGCCCAATATGTACTTATTCCTATAGCAACAGAATGAAAGAGCTGTGTTATTACCCTGAGTTTTATGGGCGACTAAATATGAGCGTGTTATCTATGTTTAAGTCAACATATGGGATCGCTCTATATGAAAACTGTATTAGATACCAGAATATATCTCAAACGCCATGGCTTGATATTGTAACTTATCGAAAATTGATGGGGGTTGCTGAGGGTAAATATGAAGGTTTTGGGGATTTAAACAAACGGGTAATAAAGCCAGCAGTAAAAGAAGTGAATGATCATTCCCCTATAAATATTGAGCCTGAGTATAGACGGAGGGGGAGGGCGGTCACCAACGTTAGATTTATTATTGAGAGCGCTAAGTCTAAAATTGAGAATATTAATTCGACTTCAGATGGGTTGGGAAATAGACTTGTAAATGATTATGGGGTGACGGCCAATAAAATAAAAGATTTTATCGAACGATACGGCGAAAATTATATACTCGATAAGATGTCAATTATTGAAAGCTCACCATCTTACCAGATGGGTAAAATAAAATGCTTGGCAAAATATTTAGAAAAAGCCCTAGCTGAAGATTTTCAACGGCCTAAGTCAAGCAAAGACAAAGTAATTAAATCAAGCCAACAGGCAAAACAAAAAATGAGCAACGTCTACGATAATGAAAAAATGATGAATGAATATCATCGTTATTTATCATCCACGCTTGTGAAGGTATATGATGCGCTACCGGGAAAAGAGAAAGAAAAAACAGTAAATAAATTTGATAAATTTATAAGTGGAACAGTTTTGTATGGCATGTTTGTGCAGTCAGGATTAAAAAATCCTCTGGTTGCAGATAAGTTTGTAGCTTATGTAACGTCACATGAACAATCGCTGCTAAGCAATATAATGTCATTTGATGAGTTTTGTAAGTCAAAGTGATGTCCGGGAAGTTGTACGAGAGGCTGTCAGCACTGTTGTCGTGTATCCCTCATCGTAACCACGTCCAAAATATACCCAAACAAACCCAGTTGTCACAAATACGCGGAGTTAGGGCGTATAACTAGGGAAAAACAGACTACTCATTGTTCGCGACGCGCGTTACAATGTAGCGATATTTATAGTCATATAATAAGCAAAAAACTATCCTTTAATGTCCTAACGTGTTGAGGAGTTTGCTTATGTCACATTGTTTCATCGATTTAACTTCGTCAACGTCTATTTATTGGGGAGCAGTGCATGTTTTCACGGGGTAAAAAAGATAAAGCCATCATCGAAGGGCGTAGAGTTGCACGCGAGGGCAGCGGTGCTGCATTAGTGCAGTCTGAATACGATAGTGCCGGCAACTTGGTGGGCGTGGGTATCAAGGGGCACACAAAGAAGCCCCTCCAAACTTATTTTAAAAACCCACTGGGTGGTGGAAGAGGGCAGCACAAAGACTATATGGAAATGGGTGCCGTTCCGCCGCATACACCACCGGCATCAGTCGGTCGCCCTAGTATTTCATCGGGCGATTCTCCGCCACCGCTTGCCGCGTTACCTGGCGTTGACCCTGTTGATGACAGAGCGCCACCTAGCCCACCGTCAACAACCTCTGGCGGTGATGTTGCCATCGAAGTGGCGGCGCAACCACAGACTGCGGTTGAATACCTCACGCCGGCCCATGCCGCGTTAGATGTGCCCGTCGAAGGCTTTGTGTGCCAAGCTTGTTCGATACCTTTAAAGCCTATCCATCTAACCGAAACACTCACGGTAGATGAAAGTATTCGTGTGATTAACCGGATTATGACGACCTTAATGACCGATAAACAGCTCACAGCATGGTGCGAATTAACGGTGGGCGAAGCATTGGTTAAGCGCAAGATGGTGCATGAGGTGTTGGTCTGGGATGAAGAGTTGCAAGGCATCATCAAGCCTTACATTAAATACAGTCATGAGATTCGTCAAACACCCGAATTGGCCATGATGCCGATTGCGCCGGCCTGTCAAACCCATTGGTGGCATGCCGCTTGCTTGCTCGACACCGTGGATGCGGTGCGACAAAAAAATGCCCATGCTAAACAACCTAACCAATGGTGTTGTCTCGCTAAAACAGGTTGCGTTGAACGATTGCCAGATAGTTATTGGGCGAGTGTCGCCAAAGAACTAGCGGGGCCAAGAGGTCGGCTGGAGATACCCACGCATTATGCGTATCGGGTTAATCAACGGTGTATTGAGCTGCAAAAATCGCCTTACTATAAATTTTATACTAAGTACGAAGACAACAGCATGTCGCTCTGCGCTAAGTTGTCGTTAGGGTTCGGCTTGGTGGGCGCGTTAGGATTATTGGGTTGGTCATTGAATGGATTGATACCCAAAGGTGGCAACGCAGGCAACAGCCCATCCAATGCGACAATCTTCGATATCAATGCGGTGGAGCAACAGGTGGGGTCTATGGGTATGACAGCCCCTACTGTCATGCCGACCGGCTTGCTGTCGATACCGACGGCTACCTTGTCGCTAGGTGTTTTACCCAGCGCTCCAGTCGAGACACTGCTGGCAGCGGCGCAAACTAGCGCCGTGACAACCGCCGTGCTTGAAAGCTTAGCGGCATCACAATTATTGCCGACGACAGTCGCGGGTTTTGATGCGCAAAGCACGATAGCGCGATTAATGACGACGATTCAGTTCTCACAAACCGGCACGCCCAGTCAATTGCAAGCCGTTGTGACATCGGAGTTGGCCGGTACGCCGTTAGCGCCTTTATCCAAAGTGGTGGTTGCCATGTTATCGACACAGCCCGGTGCTGCGCCGACATCAAGTGGGGGGTATTTGTCCTCCTTGTTTTCATCCGCGTCGCCAACCGGTGGTGCTGCCACGAGTCAAGTGGCGGATGTCACGACCGCGCTGCTTAAAGCCGTGACCAGTGGTGCGCCGGTATCGTCACCTTTATCTCCGGCTACCACCCAGGCTTTACATGCCGAGTTAACAACAGCATTTACGACCTTGTTTGCAGCGCCTGTCCCTACGAGTGATATTTTGCAAACAACAGCAAACGTTGTTAGAGCATTCACCTCTCAATTGAACTTGCCTGTTTCAACCCAGCAAGCAATTGTGGAATCATCTACGATTGCCGCGAGCGTGTTGGATGCGACAAGTGCAGAAGCGAGCGTGGAATATACGGCTAGCGCATTAGCCGATACGGTGACGATTGCTGCCCATCAAAGCGGTGTTGCTGCCTCGAGTGCATTAGCACATGTCGTTAGCTCAGTCTCAACGAGAGTGACGCAACTGGCTACCTCCCAAGGGATATCGACAATTTTTGGTGGGCAAGCGTCCACAATGGCGCCTTTCACTAGCCAGCCGATGACATCGGCGGTGGGTGTGGCAGCCCCCACGAGTGCGCCGATACCACTGACTTCACAGCGACAAGCGCCGACTTCGGCAGCAGGTGTGAGTTCATCGTTGTTAAGCAATCCTTACAGCACATTAGGTATAGACGCGATTATTACCAGCGCCGCCGAGCGTGCCGTCACCAGCATTGCCCACAACCCAGCGGCTACCACGCAAGTATTGAATGATATGCGCTCCACGATTATCAGTCAGTTAATGTCAAGCGGTGTACCGAAAACGACGGCCCGTGAGGTCGCGGTGCAAACGACCCGGATTGTGGTGGAGCAAACCACCGAGTTACCGGGCATGCCGGAGACGACGGTTATTCCGCCGATGCAAACGACGCAGGTAGCCGGTGTGGGTGCGCAAACGTCGATCATCGATAATGATGGACCTGGCAGCGGCGGTGGACGACCGCCTTAGATAAATAACCATTGTTGCTTATGCCGCATGTAAAAAAATGCGCTCTTTCGAGCGCACAGTGTGGGACAGTTGTTATAGTTGTTTTTTTTGCTACGTGGGAACGTTGCACCATGAATTTATGAACAGCTACCGTTGGTACAGTTGACGGACTGTGTTGTTGGATTGTCATCATCATTATTCACTACATCAATATCGGCGCCATCATGCGTGATGTTGATAGAACCATTTTGTTGAGCCGTCACATCGCCTGTGAGTAAGGTTGGGTTATTGGCGGTAATTTGGCTGGTTGATCCACCACCCGCTTGACCATTAGCCATTAATTGCGTGGTATTGCCAGACATAGCGCCGCCATTGACGGTGATATTAACAGAGGCAGTGGTGCGTGAATTTGCATACACGCCATAATCATTACCCGTAATAGTCGTATCAGCGAGTGTAGCAGTGCTATTAGATGTGGCACGGCCATCAATGAGAATGCCTGCATTAAAATCTACACTTGGGCTATCACCTGTATTATTGGTTAATGTGCTGTTGGTGACTGTTACATTCAATCCGTTAGCGGCAGATGAGTTATTAAACCCACGGATGCCGTATTGATTGTTGTCAGCCGTGACATAGTTAATATTCTCTGCATCCAATTGTGCGTTGCCGAAGGTTTCCAGTCCGATACCGGCATTGCCATTATCCGATACCGTTGTATGGTTGTTCGCTGTGCCGGCAATGTTAACCGTTGTTGTGCCGTTATTATTACCGAATGATTGGACAAATACCCCGTAACGTCCATTGCCATCAATGTGGCTGTTGGTAATGGTTAAATTAGCTGTACCGCTTGACCCCATGTACACACCGTCGTAACCACCAGCATCGCCGAGTGTATTTTGACTGATTGTCGAGTCATTCACGGTGAGGTTAAGAGTCGTGTTGCCGCCATCGCCATAACTGTTAATACCTATTCGGTTCCCCGTTATATTTGCATTATCTACGGTAAGATTTAATTCTGCATCATTAGTCACATCGGCGGCCACAGCGTTGGATGCATGCCCTGTGATGTTGACACCATCCATGTTGACCGTCATGTTAGAATTATCAGCGGCATCGATATCAAAACCGTTGTTCGATGTATCATTACCATTTATTGTTAATGCACCGAATGAACTTGTGAGTGTCGCATTATTACTGGAATCGATTTTAATCGCTTCGCTATCGTAATCACTTAATGTGCCCGAACCTGTTTGTGTGAAGGTAATACCTGTATCAGCTGTAGTATTACTGGCGTCAAGTTTAATGCCTCGATCACTACCGCTCACTGTCAAATTACCCACCGTACTCGTCACACTCGACGCACCGCCTGATGTCACGTTAATACCGTTAGTCGCGCTACTGCCTATTAAGGTCGTGTTACCAAATATCGCACTTAAGTCAGCATTACTGCTGCCTGTTAATGTAATACCATCGGTATTAAAACCACTGATGTTAGCCACGCCAGTTTGTGTGATGCTGATACCGGTGCTGGTTGTTGTATTGTTTGCTGTCGCATTCACACCAC
>CAXBIY010000008.1:0-87468 GCA_963975985.1 uncultured Gammaproteobacteria bacterium | reverse complement strand
CCGCGGTCAAGCCGCGGGATGACGTGCTGTAACGTTGTATAAAAGCTGATTTATTTAACAACGCCCGTGAGGGTGAGCCAGAAAAGAAAACGTACTGCGTTTTCCTGATGAACGCGAGGCAGGAAGCCGAGCAGGGAGGCGTACCAGGGATGGGTTGTACTGAACAGTATTGGAAAGAATTCGCAGGTAAGCTAATCGTGGCGGATGAGGGGAAATATTGATTAACGAGCGTAGCTCGCCACAAAAAATTAATGGGGTAACCCGTGGTTAGCTTTTAACGCCTCAGGGCGATAGATAAATGCCATGAATAACAATAAGCCCATTAAAATGACAATGGGTGTGAGGCCTAGCCAAGCAATAGGTGTCTCGCCTTTCATCGCGCGGACAGTGCCGGTTAAGGTCATGGTTTTATATTCAGGAATACGTTGCAGTACTTTGCCTTTAGGCCCGATGATGCCTGTGATACCGCTGTTACCTGCGGTTAACACGTAACGTCCCGTTTCTAATGCACGCATACGGGCAATACCAAACTGTTGGTCCGCTGCCCATGAATGGCCGAACCATGAATCATCACTGATGTTAATGAGTAACTGTGCTTCTGGCACGTAATCTAAAATTTCATCTAGATAGGCAATTTCATAACAAATGAAATTGGCGACGGGAATGCCGTTTACGTTAATTAATTTTTGTTGTTCAGGGCCAGCCGTAAAGCTCGACATCGGTAAGTCAAAAAAGTTGATGATACCTCGGATCAATCGAGCGAAAGGCAAGTATTCACCAAACGGCACTAAATGCTGCTTTAAGTATTGACCATTGTTCTGACCGATGGCAATTAAGCCATTGTAATAAACTTTATTGTCGACATCCGCAATAGGGATACCCGTCATGATGGTCGTGTTGTGTCGTTTTGCTTGTTTGGCTAGCGGATTGATAAAGCCACTAGCGTCATTTAACCACACGGGGATAGCTGCTTCAGGCCATACGATTAAATCACTTTGCCAATGTTGCTCAGTTAGCGTTTTATAGCGGTTTAAGGTGTTTTGTAAGCGAGCAGGCTGCCATTTTAAGGTTTGTGGTACGTTGCCTTGAATAAGGGAAACACTCAGTGGTTTGTTGGTAGGGGTTGTCCAACTGATTTGAGCTAGGCCATAGCCTAATCCCCAAACGATACTTAATCCAAGCAAGCTATATAAACATTTACGGCGTGATTTTAAAGCGTTAATAATGAGTCCTGCGCTGAGCGTACAGGCAAAGGATGCACCGTAAACGCCAAATAGGGGCGCGTAGCCTGCCAATGGTGAAGTGATTTGACTGTAGCCTAAGGTTAACCAAGGAAAACCCGTCATGAACCAACTGAGAACCCACTCGGATATGACCCATAATGTCGGGAAGGCCAATAATAAGGTATTGCTATGTTGATGGAACCAGCGGCGTAACAGATAGCCATTGATGGCAATAAAGCAAGAAAGAATGAGAACAAAGCCACCGTTGATAAGACCGGCAATTAAGCTTGATGTGTTGCCAAATACGTGAACGCTAATGAAGACCCAGTAAACGCCAACACCATAAAAACCGATGCCAAAAAATAAACCTTGCCAAAAGGCTTGCGCGCGTGACGACTTCATCCAGATATAAAGCAAAATCGCTGGGCTAATGATGGCGAGATAGAATTGATAAAATGGTGCAAAAGCGAACACCATGCCAGCACCGGCGATAAGGCTGATGAAATTAAATAATACGTTTTTTGTCAAAAATTGCTTGTATTGCATAGGTGCATGTTTTACCCTTTTTCATTAATAAAGTCCAGAAAACAGGAATCAACATGACAAATAAAGTCCAACTTGCGGTTATTTACGGTGGTAAAAGTGGTGAACACGATATTTCCATTACGTCTGCTAGTGCAGTTATTTCACAATTAGACCGCGATAAGTATGATATTACGCCGATCGGCATCACGCGAGAAGGACATTGGTATGCCACGCCTTTGGCTGATGTTGACCCGACTGCGGGCAAAACGTTGCAAGTGCAAACCGAAGCCTCTAAGCCATTTAATCCTATGCAGTTTATGGCGAGTGATGTTAAAGCACCTTTCGATGTCGCGTTTCCTGTGCTGCATGGTGTTCATGGTGAAGATGGTGCGGTGCAAGGCTTGCTCGAATTAATTAACGTTGCTTATGTCGGTTCCGGTGTGTTGGGTTCTGCTATTTGCTTAGATAAAGATGTGACCAAACGTTTAGCGTTAGAAGCCGATATTCCGGTTGTGCCTTATGTCGCATTTAACTTAGGTGATTGGCAGTTGGATGCCGAAGGTATTGTGGAAGACATTGAAGATGAATTGGAATACCCCGTGTTCGTCAAGCCAGCTAATACCGGTTCAAGTGTTGGCGTGAGTAAAGCCAAAACGATGGATGAGTTAATCAAAGCGGTTGAAGTGGCGCTGAGCCATCATGTGAAAGTGGTGGTTGAACAAGGTTTTGATATTCGCGAAGTTGAAGTTGCTGTGTTGGAGAATCCTGAATATGGAAAAGATCCTTTAACGTCTGTGCCTGGTGAAATCACGACATTACATGAGTTTTATTCTTACGATGCCAAATATAATGATGACGAGTTGGTGTTAACGGCACCGGCTGATATTCCTGAGCACGTAGCTGAAGAAATGCAAGCCATGGCGGCCGATGTATTTAATGTGTTGGAAGCGGAAGGTATGTTGCGTGTCGATTTCTTTCTTGATAAAGATAGCGATGATATTATGTTTAATGAAGCGAATACGATTCCCGGTTTTACGTCGGTGAGTATGTATCCTTTAGCTTGGCAAGCCAGTGGTGTTGAGTATCCTGAGTTGTTGGATAAGCTGATTGATTTGGCTGTGGCACGACATGGGCGCAAGAGATAGAAGTGGTATCGCTTCGCGATGTTCTAAAAATCCCGCGCAGCGAGGATTACATTGTCACTTCTAATACTCTAACTCGTCGATTATCGGCATGAATGACTTTGAAGTGGTAACCGTCGATAATGATCGTTTCATCACGCTGTGGTACATGGCCCACGTGTTTTGCGATTAAGCCCGCGATGGTGTCGCAACCTTCGTCATTTAGCGGTGTTTCAAAATATTCGTTGAACTCTTCAATCGGTGTTGTGGCTTTAATGATGTAATGACCATCGTCATGTGCTTTAATATACGCTTCATCATCAATGTCAGTTTCATCTTCGATTTCCCCGACAATTTGTTCTAACACATCTTCGAGTGTTACCACGCCAGCGACTTTGCCATATTCATCAATCACAATAGCCATATGATTTTTCGTGGCACGAAATTCTTTTAGCAAACTGTTTAAGCGTTTGCTTTCGGGAATGAACATGGCGGGACGTAACACGTTTCTAATTTCGAAATCATCTTGCCCATTCAGCGCGAAAGGCAGTAAGTCTTTTGCGAGTAAAATACCATCGACTTCATCGTTATCCATCACCGGGTAACGTGAGTGGTCTGACTCAGTTAAGACAGCTAGCACTTGTTCTAAATTATCATCTTTCGTGATGGTGACCATTTGCGGGCGTGGGATCATGATGTCACGCGCTTGCATTTCAGAGACTTGCAGCGCACCTTCTATCATACTTAAGGCTTCAGCATCGAGCAGTTGTTTTTGCTCGGCATCGCGTAATAGTGTAATGAGTTGTTCGCGATCTTGTGGTTCGCGTAGTAGGGCAGAGCTGAGGCGTTCAAACCAAGAGCGTTTGGGGGTGGAATCGTCCATAGGGGTTAATTATCTCGTATGATTAATATATTAATAGGATAGAGGGGATCGTTGGGATATTCAAGCTTCGTAGGGGCTGTCGTAGCCTAATTGTGCTAATAAGCTGACTTCGATCGCTTCCATGGCTTCAGCTTGGTCATCCGCTTGATGATCAAAGCCTAATAAATGTAGGCAGCCATGAATAGTTAAGTGAGCCCAATGCGCGGTGAGATCTTTATTTTGTTGTTGTGCTTCAGTGACAACCACGGGGGCGCAAATAACCAAGTCACCTAGCAAAGGCACATCAAGTTCGACATTCGTGCTGTCAAATGGGAATGATAGTACATTGGTGGGTTTGTCTTTTTGACGATAGTCGTGATTAAGTTGTTGGCTTTCAGCAGCATCGACAATGCGAATGGTTAATTCACCTTGCTCGATGTGCTCGGTTAGTGCTGTGGTAACCCATAAATCAAATTGCGTTTGCGCGGGTAGCGAGTCACTTTCTGTGGCAAGTTGTAAATCGACGATATAACTCATGACTGTTTCCCTTCTTCAAAGCGTTCGTAGGCTTCGATAATACGTTGCACAACGGGGTGACGAACAACATCTTTGGCGGTGAAGTGAGTGAAGCTAATGGTATCGACATCTTTTAACACATCAATCGCATCTTGCAAACCAGAGCGCATGTTTTTAGGTAAATCGATTTGTGTAATGTCACCGGTAATGACAGCAGTAGAACCAAAGCCGATTCGGGTTAAGAACATTTTCATTTGCTCGACGGTGGTGTTTTGGCTTTCATCGAGGATGATGAAGGCTTCATTTAACGTGCGGCCACGCATGTAAGCTAATGGGGCAACTTCGATAACATTGCGCTCTAACATTTTTTCAACTTCATCAAAACCGAACATTTCATATAACGCATCGTATAAAGGGCGTAAGTAAGGGTCGACTTTTTGACTTAAATCACCGGGTAGAAACCCAAGTTTTTCGCCAGCTTCGACGGCAGGGCGGACGAGCAAAATACGTTGTACTTGATTTTGAACCAGTGCTTGTACAGCGCAAGCCACAGCTAAATGCGTTTTACCAGTGCCAGCAGGGCCAATGCCGAAATTAACATCGTGATTGAGTATGCGTTCAACGTAGCGACGTTGATTAGCTGAGCGGGGCTTAACTTTACAATTTTTTGCATTAATGACGATGTCAGAATGGTCGCCTACGTCTTCAGATGTGCGAAGCACTAAGTTAACATTCGTGGGCATTAATTGCGGATTGATTTTAGCTTCTTGATATAAACGTTTAACAGCCTTGCTGGCATCTTTGGTATTCTGCTTGTCACCTTCGATTTGAAATTCGTGGCCACGGTTGTTAATAGTGACATCAAAATGATTTTCGATTTGTTTAATGTGCTCGTTACAATTGCCGCAGAGATTGGATAAATGGTCATTGTTTTCGGGGGTTAGGTGAAATTTTATGGTAGTCAAATTTTTTGGTCCTATTGTGAATGTAAGGTCTTAGGTTTTAGGGCTTAGGTGTTAGTCAGTATTGTAGCCGCGTGAGCGCGGCAGTTATTGAAGATAAGGGCTTGATCATCAACTTAAGCAGCTGAAGTTACTTGCTAAGCCCTAAGCCCTAATTTCTCCTGTGAGTGAATTAGGTTGCGCATCAATAATATAAATGTCGATCATTTGCCCGATTAAACTTTTATCGGTGCAAGCAAAGTTGACAGTGCGGACGTTCTCTGTTTTGCCTTTTAATTGTGAGTCGGGGTGTTTTTTAGAAGTACCTTCGACTAAAATGCGTTGAGTGGTGCCGACCATGGCTTGGCTGATGCGATGTTCTTGCAACAATAAACGATTTTGTAATATTTTCAAACGTTTCTTTTTAACATCCATTGGTGTGTTGTCCAACATGCCGGCTGCTGGCGTTCCCGGCCGAGGGCTGAAGATAAAACTGTAACTGTGATCGAAATTAATTTCATGCACTAAATCCATAGTGTCTTGGAAATCTTGCTCGGTTTCATTCGGAAAGCCCACAATGATATCGGTGCTGATACTAATGTCTGGTCGCACTTCACGAATTTTTGCGATGCGTTCGATGAATCGTTCACGCGTATAGCCGCGTTTCATTTCAGTTAAAATTTTATTTGAACCACTTTGCACGGGTAGGTGTAAATGGTTCGCCAGTTGTGGCACCTGTGCATATGCTTCAATTAAATTATCAGAAAATGCAGTGGGGTGCGATGTGCTGTAACGAATGCGTTCAATGCCTTCGATAGCACCTGTATAGTGAATGAGTAAAGCTAAGTCAGCCATTTGACCATCGGCCATTTCACCTTGGTAATCATTCACATTTTGTCCTAAGAACGTGATTTCTTTCACGCCTTGTTCGGCATAACCGACAGTTTCGGCAATCACATCATCAAATGGACGGCTGAGTTCAACACCACGTGTGTAGGGCACAACACAATAGCTACAATATTTACTGCAACCTTCCATAATGGAAACCAGAGCCACGGGACCATTGGCTTTGGGTTCAGGCAGTAAATCAAATTTTTCAATAGCAGGGAATTCAATGTCAAGCGCAGGCTTGCCTGTTGCGAGAACAGACTCAATCATTTGCGGTAAGCGATGCAAAGTTTGCGGACCGAACACCATGTCGACATACGGTGCACGCTTTAAAATCGTTTTACCTTCTTGGCTAGCAACGCAACCCCCGACACCAATCATTAAGTTTGGGTTTTTCTTTTTGAACGCACGCCAACGGCCGAGCTCTGAAAAAACTTTTTCAGCGGCTTTTTCGCGAATCGAACAGGTGTTGAGTAATGCGATATCTGCATCTTCAATATTATCTGTCGTTTCTATGCCTTTAGTGCTGGTAAGCAAATTCGCCATTTGTGATGAATCATATTCATTCATCTGGCAGCCTTGGGTTTTAACGTAGAGTTTTTTAATAGCCGTGGTCATATGCACCTCATTTGGTGCGCTATTCTATCGTTAAAATTGGCAAAAATCTAGCCAGCACGGCAGGTGCTTGCTTTGGGCTAAATGGGGAGCAGCAGGGAATATGTTTTTAAAACAATGAATAATTCAATCGTTTTGATTGAGGCAGCAATGATCTGTGAAATTACTGTTAGTTTAGCCAAACCACCTTCTGTAAGAAGGTGGTTTCTTTGCTAGCTTTTGTATAGAAGCAAATTTTTGATTACTGTCTGTGTTCGTAATTATTTGTTGATGTGCAACAAATTTCACTATTGCTCTTGAGAGTACCCTGTAGGCTTTTCCCATCACTACCATGGTTGATTACAATAATATCGCACTGAGATCCTCCGGAAACAGCGCTAGTGTTAACTATACACGAGTCAATTCCACCCTTGATAGGGTAGATGAGCATTGTGCCTGTGTTGACAGAATAGCATCCGCCACTACCCTTAGGTACAACACCATGATTTTCCATGTCGAGCTTCTGTCCAGCCTGATTTATGACTGCAATTTGACTAGAGTCGCCAACACAGCTGGGTGCTTGTCCGGCCACAGCCGTGGTTGCAACAATTGAGGATAGTGCTGCTGTTAATAATAATGCTAGCTTTGTGTTCATGTTTGGTTCCTTTTTCTTATGTCTCATGGTTTTGAATAGTTTTTACTCCGATGTGATAGCTGATAGGGCAATAACTAGACAGGTTCTACCCTAATATAGTTCAACATTTGATTGCTGTCAAATATTGAACAGATTAAGCAGAGAGTATTACGCTTAATAAATTGATACAAATACTGCAAGACTCTTTCGTTACTAAATATGGAACTGGTATTAATGCTTTAACTCTTTGTAAAGAACCACATTTAATCCTGTCCAGTGGTGGAGTAGTCGAGAAGGATAGGCTCGTTGTTATTAGCTCGTTGCTGGCAAGGGAGTCGGTGTGAATATATGTGTTAACGGTTGGCCAGGGTTAACGGTGAAGAAGTTGGCACAGTTAACCGCGACTTTTTCACTACTAGGTGTTAGTGAGCCGCTATTATTTACTTGTGATTTTAATTGATAGCAACTGATGTCGGCAACAGGCGTGCCAGATTCTGTGCTGCTTGTTAGATCATATGCAACGTTGTAACCAATGCTTTGGCCGGCGCTAGTAAAGCTAGCCATTGATGCTTGGGGCACACCGGTACCGGTTAATGTGGTGCCAATGTAACTTGCGGTTTGTGTGTTCGAAGCCGGTGTGAAGGCTATATAAACTTTGGGGCTTACGGCGCCAGTGTTAGCTGATGTACCAACAGAGGCGATAGGTGTTTTGGGTTGATACGTGATTTCACACATTTGCCCAAATGTTCCGGCGCTTGTATTGTCAGCTTGGATTTGAAAACCATTGCTGGTGCTAACAATATGGCAGGTTGGGGTTGAGAGAGTGGGGACTAAATAAGGTGTGTAAAGTAAAGTTTGTTGTCGTAGTGATGATGGCATGAAAGGACTGGTTAAGGTTTTACTGTCGTATAAATCTTGTAGATGTTGTTGTGTCACATTAGTTAAGCCTGCGCAACTTCCGAGAGTATTTCCGCTGGCGTCATAACACGTCAAACTGGCTAGTGGTTTACCACCAACGGTGCCGCCGTCGGTTAATACTGAAATAGGTTGTGATGCTGGGTTATCGATATCATAAGCGACGTTATAGCCAATGGTTGCGTTAGCTGGGATTTTTATTTTGTTGGTGCTAGCAGTTTGCGTGTAATTACCATTCCAATCATTAGCTGCGGGTGTCGGTGTCGCGCTGGCATAAATTGTGTTGCCCGTGGTGTTTTGCAAAAAGCATTGTTGAGCAATAGTGAAATTACGCTGCGTTAAGAATGGGCCATTAGGATCGGTCATTGTATAGGTGGTCATGTTGACGACGGGGTTGCTATCTGTGCCCGACAACGTCACTTGAAAAGCACTGTTTTCATACTCGCACTGATTCAGCAAGTAGGGCTTTGTGGTTGGTACATAGGGTGTATAGTGTGTGTTGCCACCAGGCCTGACGGTGAGATAATCAGAGCAATTTACTGCTTGACTGTGTGCCGCGTCGCTGTAGCATTTCACAGATGCTAACGTTTCATCACTACCGTTGTAGGCATACTCAAGGTTATAGTCCATGACTTGCTGGCCGACATAGTGAGTACCGTTAATCGTTTTTGCAACGGTTGACAGTTGATAGTTAAACTGGGTTTGACCGCCATTCGGTAAATAATTTTCTGTTTGCGTATTATTTTCAGCGTTAGTGACAATGTAAACAGGTTTGCTTGCAACAAATTGGCAGCTTTGAAGTAGTGCGGGGTTAGTTTGTTGACTAGACTCTTCTGGCGATAATAAGTTTTGTGCTGCAATAGTGTAATAATTGCTGGAGCTGCCACCTGTTATTGTGGCATTACAAGCGGCAAGATCAAAAGTGAAGGGCCAACTGTCGATGCCGTATTCTTCTTCTGGAAATACGGTGGCTGCAGGTTGTTCATCGTTATTACCTAAAGCTGCATAGCTTTTAGCAATTTGCAGGCTGTTTTCATACGGGCTTTGCATGCGCATGGTTTGTGGGTAATTAGATTCAGATGCATTAACAATGCCTTCAGCATTTGATGACCCATCCCATTCGGCAACTAAATCAACATAATCACTACAGTTAACGGGATTGCTTAATTGGCCATTTTCACGGTTAGTGTAGCATTGGATAGTGCTGAGAGGGCTTCGTGAATTTAGGCAGTTCTGGTTATAGGCAACGCTGTATTTGAATCGTGAGTTACTCGGTGCATAAAGGTAATAGCCATTCTGTTGATCAGGTAAGGCGCCATTCATCATCATGTTGCCGACACAAACGTTAGCAGCGGCAGAAAAACTTTGGGTTAAAAATACTGGTTTTTTCACGGCGAAAACATATTCATAACGTGTGGGTAAAAACCAATTGATGCGTTGTAAGCATTGGGCGCTACCGATGTGATAGGACGTTTGAGGCAGTAAGAGCAGTAAAGCTGCGAGCGCACCACCTAATCCTTTAGCGGCATCATCAACTTGTTTGCAGTCGGATTTTGCATAGACTACCCCCGAGGCAGTACTGGCTGCAGAGGCGCCTATGCCAATCGCGTCACCAAGATCACCAAGGCCGGGCACTAAAAAATGGCCAACTAAACCGCCAATAAGACCTTTAGCTGTTGCCGCAATAATTTTACCCACGTTACAAGCGGGTTGATGGATTTGCTGTGTCTGACAATGTTGCGAAGGCACCACAGCCTGTACTTGGCCAACAGAGTCATCAGCTGCATAAATAATGATTTCATTACCAGGTGATGGTAGAGCAGGGCAACCCCCCTGAGTAATTGGCGGCATGACGGGCATGGCTATACGACAGCGAGCAGGATATTCAGCATTGGCAGTGAGATTGCAGGTAATGAGGCTAAACAGTAATGTGATAGTGATTAAGCGCATAAGAGTATATGATATATGTTAACGATGTATTTCACCAATGTTAAATATGCCGGCGTTTCTCAAGCGTTAGCGCATTTCCATGCTGACAAAAATTGAGCTTTTTTAGTGCACTCATGCCCAAAATTGCCATATCGGTATGAGCGAGGGGGTTGATAGCCACTCGTATATTACGTAGCTCAATGCGGCCAAGTGTTAGTGATTTTACCGTGGCTGTTTTGAGTTTCACTCGGCCATTAGCCGTGTAAGCATATTGAGAGCTAGTTTTGCTGCTATCTACATATTGAAAAAATTGTGAGGGTAGGGTGACTAATGTCGCACCCGTATCGACTAAGAATTGCACGGGGATACCATTAATACTGCCGCGAATGATGTAATGATCGTTATTATGGTCACGAAGGACCGCAGTACGTGTTGTTGTGTTAGCAACGGTCGATTTATTATCAAATTGGGTGATAATTAAGCCTAAGCCTAAGCCGATACTTAACACGAGTAAAAATAAGCTGAAATACTGGTAAAATCGTTTGGTCATATGACAATATTACCATAATAGGGCTATAATTCTGCTATGAAATTC
Source organism: uncultured Gammaproteobacteria bacterium (assembly GCA_963975985.1). Taxonomy (GTDB): domain Bacteria; phylum Pseudomonadota; class Gammaproteobacteria; order JABDGN01; family JABDGN01; genus CAXBIY01. The sequence continues at coordinate 76,725 of CAXBIY010000008.1, read as the reverse complement.
AAGTTTCCTAAGTTTAAATTGCCAAAAATGAAATTGCCCAAATTTCATTTGCCGCGTATGCGCAGTTTGAGCGGTCAAAACTTACGACATCATGGTGCTAAATTTTGGGAAATGTCGGTACTACCTTGGTTGGTTATTTTAACCGTCGTGGCAATCATGATTTGGCAAGTCACCATCACGGTGCAGACCATTATGCCACATGAATCTATCGGTCAAAAATTATTAACGTCTGACTCGGGCGGCGCACCTGCATCATCAAATTTCATTCAAGACATGGGTAGTTTGCATTTGTTTGGTGACTTCCAGGAAAGCTTGAAAAATTTGCCTATTGCAAATTTAGGCATTAAATTACATGGTGTATTTGTGAATTCTGATACGCGTAAATCACGGGCGTTAATTGCGTTAACAGGGCAGCAAGCAAAAAGTTACAAAGCGGGTGATCACCTGCCAAATGGTTCATTGGTTTATAAGATCATGCCCGATAGCGTTATTATTTCTGATTCTGGTAGTTTAAAAAAATTAGAGTTACCTATTCAACCATTTGTGTTTCCAACACAGATGACGAATGAAGGATTGTTTGATTGATTGAGGATGATATTGATGAGTAAATTAATAAAGTGGGTGGCTATTGCATGCTTAAGTATGGGGTTAATGGCTTGTACCAGTGGGCCTTTGGATCAAGGGCAACAATATTTTAAAACTAAAAATTATCGTGCTGCTTTCGAGCATTTATATCCTTTAGCAATGGAAGGTAATGCCGAGGCACAGTATGCTGTCGGTTATATACTTTTTTACGGTTTAGATGGCACGAAAGATCGTGATCAAGGTGTGAAGTGGATTCAAAAATCAGCAATGCAAAATTATGCACCTGCGAAAAATGCCTGGGGCATGATCTCGCAGCAAATGTCATTTACGACAGTGAAAGACAGTCAGGCAATGCCGGGTGATAGTTGATGTTGAGTTGAGGTTAAGACCTTATACCTAAGGTTACAGTCACGTCACTAGTACCAATCGTCGCATCACGCTGAGCACTGATGCGTTTGACTTCAATGCCATTTTGCGTCCACATTTTACCAAGCCAAGCTAAAAAGTTATCGAAAGGAACACCTTTTAATTTTATTTGCACACCATCAGTTCCCGATTGGCTGACTTCTTCAACATTAGATGCAAAGCGCGAACTTTTTATTTTCGTGTCAATTGTTGATAATAATTCACTTGCACTAATCGGGCTAGAGCTTGAATGCGTTTGATACTTCAAAATGGTGATGCGTGGTTTCATCCATTGTAGCAAGGCGGTTTGTGTAAGTTGCTCAGTGCTTAGCGTGTTCACTTTCTTAGTAATAGGCTCGTATATCAATGTATACATCAAGACAAGCACAATAAAACCAGCACAAACACTTAAATATAGGCGTTCACGGGGTGAAATACTTTTCCAACGTAGCCAGAGGTTTTGGAGTTGAGCGGGCAGTATTAACTTCATTGCATGACTCCAATTTTCACTTGCGCTTTCACTACCTTGCCCTCAGTGCGTGCATTAGTTAAGCTGGCATTGAGCTGCTGTTGAGCTAATCCCGTTACAAACTTATTGAGGTCATTAAAGCTAGGGCCTGTTACGCTAATAGTAAAACCACCATTTTGATATTCAATGGCATCTATTGTGACACGACCATCTCGCAATTTTAATTGTTGGCCAACGATGGTGAGATCACCAAGAAATTTACCGCCAGAAGCTAAGTTTTGATTCGATTCCAGCGCTTTTTTAATCCGAAATTTAGGGCTAACAACGCCTTCATTACCTGGAAATACATCGTAATAAAGCTTGTTAATTTGAGCCGTGGTTTTGTTGACACGTTTATCCAAAATACTCCATTGTGTAATTTGTGTGGCCAACCAAACCGCACACATGGCAATGACGACATAAGCTGCCCAATGCCAAAGTTTACCTGTGCGTTGACGTTTTATATTTAAACTATAGGGTGGCTGTAATAAATTGATATCTGATTTTTGTTGTATGCCCGCCGCGAACAGTTGTAACGGGTCACATGCTTGTTCGGCATATTCTATTTCAATGTCTAAGTCATCTAAGTGTTGGTTGTGATAGTCTTTGTGATCTTCCGTGTAATCGATGAAGATTTTTTCAGGTTTTAAACCTTCTGCAGCTTGCAAGTGAATGAAGGTTGAAAAATGTGATAGCTCAACAGAAAAGCCGGCATTTTTTCCCGTGCGAACCTGGGCTTGTTCATTCGCAATTAGTATATGCCATTGATTATCGGTATAGGGTAACGCCAATTCAATTGGCAGCATGGTATCTGAATAAATATTATGGGATTTTAAAAATTGTACCCAATCTTGCATAACACTGCGTTGAATAACGGCCGTTGATAAGATGCCTTTAGCATCATGTCGGCCTAACACAAAGTGTAATGCTTCGACATCGTCGATGAGTTTATCTTCCAGTGCGAAGGGAACCGCCTTCAATAATTTACTGCGTGAAGTTTTTGGCACTTTAACGTCAGCCAACAAAATATCACCGCCAGGTAATAAAATAGTTGAGCGGATGGTGTGGCTTAAAATCGACAATTCTTCTAATGGTACTCGATAATGGGTCTCGATTTGCTCTTCGTCAATGACGGCATAATCGCAATGAAAACGGTCGAAGATGTAAATAATAGCCTGTTTCATAATGTGTTCTGTGTTTGTTGCAATATTTTCAGTGCAGTTTTATCTTTGTTAGGTGCCATAATGGCATAATTGGTCAAGGTTATCTTATCTAATTTTATATTCGCTTGCACTAAGAAATAATCACTTTTTAGGGCGAAGAGGGTAACAGCTTGTTGGCCCTTTGCTGCTTTATATTTAGCCACTTGTTGAAAAGCTTTCATGGTACTAAAACCACCGCTATTTTCACGCTGACCGATGACATTCCCCGCTGCATTGCTAGATAAGCCATAAGCCATTAATAATGGCTTGCTGGCAGTATTAGGATTTAAGGTCGTTTCTTGTGGCAGAGCAATAAGATAGGGGGCTAATTGTCGATATAGTGCCGGTTTAACCAGCGGTAAGACTAAGAGTTCGCTAGGGCTAATAAGTAAGCGAATCATTTTCTTATTATTTTGTTGCTGGTTACGTTTGTTCTTTTGGTTTTTATTGGCCGGATTGAGCCAGATAGCTATTTGGTTAGCGATAGCGAGGCTGGCATCGGTATCAATATTCTGATTAACTTGACGAATCAAATTAGCGAATAGGGGAATATACGTTTTGTCGTTTAAGTTGTTAACGTTAAACCGGCCTTGTGCGCTGGTTAATATACCTTGAACATTACCATTATAATACTTGAGTTTTTGACGCGGCATAATAGCGGGCCATTTAGGCGCGGGTGAATTTTTACTTTTATTTAAATTGGCATAATGATTTTCGGCCCAAGCATTTACCATGTCAGTATAATAATAAGCCTGGTTAGCATTGAAAACGAGTTCGCTACGACTGATGCCAATTTGTTGCTGCAACATAATGCTAGCAGCGATTGCAGCAACAATGGCTAATACTAACATCGCTGTAATCAGTGCCGCCCCTCGGTGTGTATGTCTATTATTTCTGTGCATTTTTTTTCTTTGGCTTGGTGGTGGTGCTAGTGCTATTCGGCTTTTTTTCAACGGCGACTTCGCCATAACTTTTAATGGCAAATAAACGTTTTACGGTGCCCCAGTTGCTTAAGGTTATGGTCAGTTCGACCGCTTTGGGAAACACGCTACCTTTGTTGGCATTTGTATTCCCTGTTGGCCAGATAGGATAAAATTGATTATCATTACCTAAAAAACGCCAGCTAATAGAATTGACATGCGTGAAAAGCAATTGACGATAGGGCTTGGCATTGGGCTTGCTAGTTAAATTAGGCCATGTCTCACGAATAAAATTATGGCCATCTAGAATAAAATTGACTCGCTGTAAGGTGCTACGTTTTTCTTGGGACAAAGGGTTAAGGTATCCACCACGAGTTAATTTTAATATGCCATCATTATTGTTTTTAAATAGAAGGGACGGTTCTTTATGGCCTTTGGTATCAGTAACTGGGCGATTAACCAATTGTTGAAAATCTTTATTGAGAATAGTGAGGCCAATTTGCAATTGATCTAAGCGTTGGCTCACTTTATTTAAATTATCTTTAGTTGTAATCGCGCTTTGTAATCCTTTCACAACGATGACCCCAATAATAGCTAATATCAATGTCGCGATTAGAATTTCAATCAATGTAAAGCCACGTTGTTTTAGCGCCACAAGACCACCTCACCTTTAGCATTTTGATAAACAAAATCGGTTACTGTGTCAGATACGTCAGGTTGACCACTTAAGCTAGCTTTAACTTGTAACATTTTAACGCCATTCAGCGTGGAATCACTTAACGTGATTTTATAATTCCAATTTTGGTTTAACATTTCTGCACTGCCTGTTTGCGTAGCTCCTATCATCGGTGTGGAAATTTGTTTACTTAAAGCGGCTGCTATCGTGTTTTGCGCAACGATATGGGCAATCGTTTTACCTTGTAAGTAATTCGTATTACGGATGGCTTCACCGGTGGTTAATGAAACAGCAAGTAAACCAATTGAAAGAATTGCGACAGCGATTAATACTTCGATGAGTGTAAAGCCTGGAGAAATAGGATTGAGGATTGAGGATTGAGGATTGAGTTGTTTAGTTGGAGTTTTAATCATTTTTAAAGCCTGTCTTCACGACGCCATTATTAGTAGTTTTGACATAAAATTTATTATTGATAATGACATGAAAATTTGTCATTTGGCCACTTGGGAAGAATTTGATTTGTGGTGCGTCAGCAAAGTTATCGCCGACTAATTGCATTTGGCTGTTATCAACAGCGAGTTGTATGCTAACTTTTTTCGGCCATGCTTGAGGTAGAATAGCTTTGGGTTGTTTTAAGATTTGCCATTGCCAATGGTTTTTAATCTTGATGAAAATTTCAAACTCATAGCCTTTTTGGCTGATGTTTAAGCCAAACAAATCATTGCGCAATAGCGCCTGTTGTTGGGCGAAGTTCACACGATTTTCAAATGCATTGACGCTGCTACGTAATTTTTGTGCCTCACCCGCATTCACAACAGATAGTACGGAGACTGTCGCCATAATACCAATGATGACGACAACAATAAGAATTTCAATAAGCGTAAAGCCTTTTTGATGATTGAGGACTGAGGATTTAGGATTGAGGGATCGAAAGCATGGCTTGGTAGTGATTTCAATTAATGAAGCTAAAAAACACATTACTACTCAAATCCTATGGTTAGGATTGATTAGAATGAAGAAAAGGATTGAGTGCTTAGTTCAGCAAGAAACAACTCAATCCTCAATCCTCAATCTTCAATCCTATCTTAGAGTTGCCAGTTACCAATTTCAGCATTCTCACCGGTGCCACCAGGTTTACCTGTTGGGCCATAACTAAAGATATCGATGTCACCATGTTGGCCTGGGTTTAAGTATTGATAACTATTGCCCCATGGATCGAGCGGTGTTTTTTTCAAATACTGGTGCCAATCACGTGGAATAGGTGGTGTAGTCGGTTTAACCGCTAAGGCTTTAATGCCTTGATCGGTCGTGGGATAAATACCATTATCTAGCTTATATAAATCCATGGCATTTTGAATGGCAGAAATATCTTGTTTCGCTGCCACAATACGCGCTTGTTCTGGACGGTTTACCACTTTAGGAATAACGATAGCGGCTAAAATTCCCAAAATCACCACGACGACCATAATTTCAATCAAGGTGAAACCTTTGTTGAGTTGATGGCTAATATTAGGTTTGAGTATTTTTTTCATCATGTGCTCCTCTTGAGTCAGGTATTAGGGTTTAGGTTTTAGGCGGTCTTATGGCCGCACTTAGCGCGGTAATCATTTAAGATATTTTATCACACCTTAACAGTTACCCTAAATAGCTTACGCTGTGCCTAAGCCCTAAATCAATGTACCAACTGATTTAAGTCAAATACTGGCAGTAAAATTGCCAATACAATAAATAATACCACACCACCCATAATAAGGATAACAAATGGCTCAAATAACGATAAAGATAAACTGATAGTACTTTCCACAGCATTTTCTTGTGTTTTAGCGGTGCGCTCTAGCATCGGTTCAAGGTTACCACTGTTTTCACCACTGGCAATTAAGTGGATGCTCATCGGTGGGAAATAGTTGGTTTCTTTTAATGCACGATGAATAGCGACACCTTCGCGTACTTGGCGAATAGCTGTTTCTAAGCTCGCTTTAATGGGTAGATTCACAGTGGTTTCTGCTGCGACTTTCATGGCTTCTAATACTTCGACACCCGCACTCGTTAAAATAGAAAGGGTGTGAGAAAAACGAGCCGTATTGATCAACTTCGTTGAGCGGCCGATAATGGGTAGTCGTAGTACAACGGCATGCCATCCGTAACGTATGTGTTGACGCTTGAGTAATTGCATCCAAATAATAAAAAATACGATTAGCCCCATGAAGACATAGATGCCATCGGCTTTAATAAAGTCACTAATGTGAATTAATATACGTGTCATCAAAGGTAACATAGCACCTTGTTGTTGAAAAACAGCGATCATTTTAGGCACAACATAAGCTAATAAGAAGCCCACGATACTTAAAGATGCGACCACGATAATGGCAGGGTAAACAGCTGCTTGAACAATCTTTTGGCGTATGTATTGCTGACGCTCAGTAAATTCAGCTAAGCGTTCTAATACAATATCCAAACGTCCTGTTTTTTCTCCAGCAGCGACAGTTGCACAGTAGAGCGAAGAAAAGATGTGTGGGAATTCAGCCATACTGGCGGCTAATGTATAACCTTCTAATATCTTTGAGCGTACGGCAGTGAGTACACTTTTAACATTTCGTTTTTCTGCTTGCTCGGCAACACTCTGTACCGATTCTTCTAGGGGAATGCCTGAACCTAACATCGTTGCCAGTTGGCGAGTGAATAAAGCTAATTCGTTAATCGAAATGCGTTTACCAAAGCTACTCATGAATGAAGATGATTGACCGGGTTTAATTTTTCCGGTGACTTCAGTTATGTCAGTAGGGGCCATACCACGAGCACGCAATTGTTGTCGCACTTGTTTTGCACTATCGGCTTCAAGCACACCGCGTTTTTCACGACCTTTATTATCTAATGCTGAGTAGTTAAATGCGGGCATGGTCAGTTCTCAGTGTTTAGTTATCAGTTTGACGTTCGATGGTTGCGACGCGTAGCACTTCATCCAATGAGGTTTCACCGGCTAGTACACGGCGTACGCCGTCTTGTTGAATACTTTCATATTTTCGATGGGCGGCTTCAGCAAGTGCTTGTTCGGATACTTCATCATGAATCATGGTGCGCATTTCGTCGTTTAAGGGAATTACTTCATAGATACCGGTTCGTCCCGTAAAGCCTGTTCCACTACAGGCATCACAGCCTTTGTTAATATAAATAGCGGGTGGTTTGTGGGCATCAACCGCCATAATTTGACATTGTGCTTCAGTTGGCGTGATAGCTTCTTTGCACTCGGGGCACAGAACCCGTACTAAACGTTGTGCGACGACACCAATTAAGCTGGATGAAATTAAGAAGGGTTCAACCCCCATGTCGATTAGGCGCGTAATAGCACCAACAGCTGTGTTGGTGTGTAATGTTGATAATACTAAGTGACCGGTTAAACTGGCTTGGACGGCCGTTTCAGCGGTTTCTAAATCACGAATCTCACCAATCATTACAATATCGGGATCTTGTCGTAACATCGCTCGTAAACTGCGGGCGAAGGTCATATCAGCTTTCATGTTAACCTGTGTTTGCCCAATGCCAGATATGTCATACTCTATCGGATCTTCAACCGTTAGAATATTGCGATCTTCTGTGTTGAGTTTGCTCAAAGCTGCATAAAGCGATGTCGTTTTACCCGAACCTGTCGGGCCTGTTACTAAAATAATACCATTAGGTTGGTGGATCAAATAATCCATATTGTCTAAGGCATTTTGTGGCATACCTAGGCTGGTTAAATCTAGCTTCGCTTGTTGCTTATCAAGAATACGCATCACAATACGCTCACCATGACTGGTGGGCATAGTTGAAACCCGCATGTCGACACTACGGCCTGCGACGTGCAAACTGATGCGACCATCTTGCGGTAAACGCTTCTCTGCAATATCAAGTTTTGCCATGACTTTAATACGAGAAATTAACATTGGGGCAAGCATGCGAGGAGGGGACAATACCTCATGCAATACACCATCAACACGGTAACGCACGGTTAAACGGTCTTCAAAACTTTCGACATGAATATCTGATGCATGGCGTTTCAAGGCTTCCGTGAACATCGCATTCAGCAAGCGAATAATCGGTGCATCATCTTCACTTTCTAATAGATCTTCTGCGCGTGGCATTTCTTGCATGAGCTTGGCAAGATCAGTATTGCCTTCCATGTCGACGGCCATTTGCATGGCTGTGTCAGAATCAGTTTCGTAAGCTTTCGCCAGTTGGTTTTGGAATGTATCTTGGCTGACTTCATGTAAACCAAAAGGATGCGCCAAGTGCCGACGAATTTCTAATAACGTTTGACTGCTAAGGCCAGGGCGGTGCAAAATGGTAATGCTATCTTTGCCGCCAGGGATGGCAACCACGCCATATTGTTTGGCAAACCCGTAGGGAATTTGAGCTGCGATTGCTTCGGGGGAAAAGTCCTTCTCATGCATAATCAGTCACCACTGTTGCTGAAAGGAACGGGTAAAGGCTGAGGCTTCAAGCTTGTGGGCACACTTGAACCGACTAGTTTATTTTTGTTGCTAAGGCTCATCTTGGCGTAATCTCGCATCCAAGAATATTTCGCATCACTCACTTTTTTAGCTTGCCCGGGACCATTGATGATAATCGGGCGCAAGAAAACTAATAAATCTTTTTTCACAACTGTGGTATCCGTGTGTTTAAACAATTGTCCAAGCAGGGGGATAGAACCCAAAATAGGAATGCTCGTCACATCATCTTCTTCTTGCGAATTAGTTAAGCCACCCAGCACTAAGACTTGCGCGTTTTTCACTAGCACAGTAGTTTTAATTTCTTCATCGCTGGTTGTCGGGTTAGGATTCGCTTGCGCGGATTCACTGCCGCTTGAAGCATTATTACTAATGACTGATGAGTTGGTTTGTACGATTTTCATGCGGACTGAATCATCATCTGTAATTTGCGGTACGACGCTTAGCACTAAGCCAACAGGTTTGTCTTGGTAGGTGACGTAAGGGTTATCATTTTGTGTATCACTACCGGGCTGGTATTGACCACCGGTTTCTGGAATGGTTTTTCCGACTTTAATATCGGCTGCTGTATTGTTCATCACCATCACTGAAGGAGTCGATAAAATATTAGCGGTTGAATCAGTTTGCAAGGCTGAGATCACGGCATCAAAACTTCCGGCTTTTAAGACACCTGCGCCCATGCCACCATTTAAAGTGAATGGTGTGGCGGTTCCGCCAATTCCGCTAGGTAGGGCCGTGCTTGTGCCCCATTCAATACCAAAATTTTTCAACTTGTTGGCATCGACTTCGGCAATAATACCTTGCACTAAAATTTGTTTAGGCCGCACATCTAATTGATAGATTACTTGTTTTAAGGTGCGCATAATATTCGGTGGTGCTGTGAGCACAATAGCATTACTCGGTATATCGCCGGCAATCACGATGCCGCCTTTACTACTACCGCCACTGTTGATATCGGAGTTGTTAGTTTGCTTTTCTAGCTGAGTATTTGAACCAAAGCCTGAACCGGACGACCCCGAACCATAGGACCCACTACTGGAGTCAGAGGATGAACTACCGCCGCCTATCGTGGCGCTGTTGTCACCACTGCTGGATGAATTGGTTGATGTTGTTGGGCTCGAACTCGAGCTCTGATTGGCGACACTACGCAATACGGGTATAATAGATTCAACGGTGTTGTAATGTAAGTAAACGACTTGTGTATCACTGCCACTTTCCGTTGTTGGCGTATCCAATTGCGACACCATGACTTTCATGCGTAAACGTGTACCAGCATTACCACTGATTAATATTGAGTTACTGCGGTCATCCGAACTGACAGCTGCACCGGTATCACCACTAGTAGAACGGTTAGCTTGCTCAATTTTTTCAATTTCTTTCGCGACATCTTCAGCAGTTGCATATTGTAAGTGAAGTACATCAATACCATTAGCGGACGGTGTATCAACACGATTGACAATGCCTGCGATACGGCTGACGACATCTGCGGTGCCTGACACAATGACAGAGTTAGCTGGCGCATAAGCAGATACATTTGCCCAGGTGGGTATGAGAGGGTTTAATATAGGCACCAATTGAGTAGCTGAAACATAACTCAAACGCATCACGCGCACCACCATGTTATCGCCACTACCGGTTTTGCCTGACGTGACATGGTGAGCTAATTGATTACCATCACGAACGGGTAAGATTTTAATGAGCTTGCCACTGGGTACTGCTGAATAACCTAAAGTTTGTAAGGCAGATAAAAATACGGGGTAAACTTCATTAGCGGTTAATGGTGTGCTAGAGACAATCGTGACATGACCATTGACTTGTGGGCTCACCACAAAATTTTTGCCGGTTTCGCGTGACACTTGCGCAATCACTTTCATGATGTCGACATCTTGCAAATTCCACAGATGTTTTTCTTCAGCCGGTTTTGTAACAGGCCTTGCTGTGGGTTGCGAGGGTGATGCGGCAATGATGGTTGCTGGCTTGTTTGTTGTAACGGGTTGGCTGATGGCGCGGGCTATTGTTTGCTTCGCCGGGGTCGCGCTTTTATTGTCAGTGCTGACTGGTGCTGCATAACTGTGAGCACAAAGTAATAAAGCTAATAAAATCGATAGTTTCCGCATGCCACTCATCATAAATTAAGTGATTGAATTCTATCTTATTTGGTATGCCTATGTCACCTATTATTGTTATCAGTTGTATTCGCCAGGTGTTAAATAATCACACAACATTGTTAACGCGTTGTAGGCGCAAAATGAAGATAAAAGCCGGAAGCATGCAGAGGGCTGCAATAATGAAGAAGGTCGGCCAATTTAACCAGGTTGCGATATAGCCACTGAGCAAGATAACACTCGCTTTAGCTGCCGCCATTACCGAGGTTAATATGGCATTCTGACTAGCCGTGTAGGGCATGCGGCAGTAATAAGACATCAGCGTCGCAAAAGCACTACTTCCTATGCCTAATGCCATGTTTTGCAAGACAATATAGGCGATAAATAAACCATGATGTTGTGCATTATGCGCAGGATTGGCGCAATGTGTAGCTAATGCATAGAGCATCAGGCAGGTTAAGATTTGAAAGAAACCTGATATGAGTAGAATTTTGTTGTGGCCAAAGCGCTGAATGAGTAAACCGCTGGCAAAACCACATATCACCAATACTGTGGTGCCAAAACCACCACTAATGAGACCAATTTGCGTTTTAGTATAGCCAATGCTGAGTAGAAATGGGTTTAACATATTCAGCATAAACTCTTGACTAAAAAGGTAAAAGCCGACAATGAGAAACAATAGCACCCAACCTCTATGTTGAGTTAAATGTCGCATTGGTGCGATGATAGGTAAGTAGATTTTTTCTAAAATTATCTTTAAAAAACGAGGAGAATGATTAAATCTTTGCAACCACTGTGCAGTTTCTTTTGCCTCAATTGTTTGCGTGTTAGGGCGAGCACGATGTTTTTTGAGTATCACCGTGATAATGCCAATCAGCATGAATGAAGCAACAATATGGTAAGCCGTATTCCAACCAACATGTTGTGCCAAAATGAGTGTTCCCGCGCTGCCTGTTAACATACCTATTTGATAGCCCGCATTATAACAAGCATTGCCTGGGCCGAGTTCATCGGTGTTCAGTAGCTCAATACGAATTTCAGCTTCAGCAATATCGCTGACCGAGGAACAAAAGCAGGTGGCTAGAGTCGCCCAAAATATGAGCATTAACGTATCAGGTTTGGCTAAGTCAATACTGCCCATTGACCACAAACTGAGCATGACACCTAGCATCGCAACAATCATCCAGCTACGCGCACGACCAAATAAGCGCGAGATACCGGGTAAACGTAATTGCTCAACAAAAGGTGAAAATAATAATTTTAAGGAATAGGGTAGAGCCGCTAAGCCAAAAAAACCAATGTCTTTTAAGGTGAAACCCGCTTCAAATAAGCGGGCGGCTAGCGTTGATAGAATCATCAGCAGCGGTACGCCAGAGGCAAATGCCCATAAGAAAATCGCCAGCATGCGGCGGTCCCAGTAGACAGACATAGATGTTAGTGAAATAGGTTTCATGTGGAGTGAATGTTAACATGAAATCTAAGCTAAGAACCCTGCGAACAATAATAGTTGTTTTTTGCGCTTGAATCACTATAATTTCTTATTAGGGCTGTACAAAAAATGATCTAATGCTATTATGAAGATGTAGCACTGTAGAGAATGTCAGTTGTTGTTTAATACAACGGAGCTATTATGACCACAGTCATATAATAAAACTTATGGAGTATAGAAATGAAGAAATTAACACTAAGCTTATTGTTAGTATTAGTCACTGGTTGTGCCTTTGCTAGTAATGATAATATGCGCATTGGCTATTACGCTAATTGGAGCGCTTATTCGGGTTATACGCCGGATAAAATTCCAGCTAAAAATGTAGACGTGATTAATTACGCTTTTGCCAATATTAATGATAATTGCCAAATCGTTTTTTCTGATCCCAATATTGATGATAAAAATATTCCTGCACTTGAACAGTTAAAGAAATCTAATCCCAATTTAAAAATGGTATTAAGTGTTGGTGGTTGGAATAATTCTAATGGTTTTTACAAATGTACTAGCGAAGGTAAAACAGCTGAGTTAGCGCAATCAGCAGCCAATTTCATTAAAAATAATCCTGTTTTTGACGGCGTTGATTACGATTGGGAATTCCCGGTTGCTGGTGGTTGTGCTGGTGCGAGTTGTAGTAACGGCGCACAACAACACTCACCTGATGACAGAGCTAATTACGTTGCCTTGTTGAAAGATACACGCGCTGATTTAGATGATTTGGGAACAGGCCACCATATATTAAGTATTGCTGGCCCACAAGCCTACAATCCAGATGATAAAAATAATTCAAGCATCTCCAACTATGATTTAAGTGGCATGATGCCTTATGTAGATTACATTAATGTCATGGCTTATGACTATCATGTTGGAAGTGAAGCAATGACTAATAACAACGCCCCATTAGCACAAGCTCCTAACGACCCAAGTGCTAATGCGAAATATTTCAACGTTGAAAATGGTGTGGACTATTACTTAGGTCATGGTGCAACAGCTGATAAACTAGTATTAGGTTTCCCTTTATATGGTTATGGTTGGAAGACTTCAACTGCAGGCCCTGATGGTGATGGTTTATTCACGAATGGTACTGGTCTTAATAATGGCCAAGCTATTCCTTACAAAACTATTTTCACGCAGTATTTAAATGGTGATGCATCGAGTGCAAACACTAACCTTCATTGGAACCCAACGAGCGAATCTGCAGTGTACTTCGACGGTAAACAAATGATTAGCTTTGACGAACCACAAAGTTTAGCGGCTAAAGCGAAATATATTCAATCGAAAGGTTTGAAAGGTGTTATGTATTGGGCGCTTGATAATGATTCATGTGAAAAGAATTCATTGGTTTATCAAATGAGTGAAGCCTTAGGTTTACCAAGTCAGCCTTATGCATGTCCAGCACCTGGGCACAGTATTTCAATCGACAATTACAATAATAATACTAAAACAACCACCTCAGGTATTATTGTTACGGCTATATACCAAGGTCAATACTATGTAATTGATAATTACGTTGCTCCTAACGTACAGAATAAGCAAGAAGGCCCAGATTCAAGTGCAGGTATTCAAGCTATTCAAGGTAAGTCTGGTGTGCAATTTCAAATAACCCCTACAGGTTCAGCTACACCTGGTCAGAATGCATTTTTATGTCCAGGTAGTTTTGACTTCACGAGTGATTTACATGTGATGGCTTATTGGAACCCTAGTGATCATGCTTGTACCGTTGCACCATTGAAATAAAGTTCAATTGCAGCTAAAAAAAGCGCTCAAAGAGCGCTTTTTTTTATTCAGTGCGTATAATACTGCCATGAACGTTTATAATTTCAAACAGTTTCACCAAGACTTACAGCAAGCTAAAACCACACGAGCGGCCGATCAATGTTTAATTAAGGCGATGGCAGCTTTAGGGTTTGATAAATTGGCTTACACTTATTATGGCGATGACTTCCATACGTCGACTAAGCTCAGTTACGATTTTTGCACGTCAAACTTAAAGCGTTGGCATACGTATTTTCATGACATGGGTTATGAAGGAGTGGATGAAGAAAGTCGTCATGCACGTAAGAGTGTTATTCCTGTCGTTTGGGTGGTTAAAGAGCAATTGGCCAAAGCCAAAGGGCGAGCCATTGAAATGTTTGAAGATGCGCTTAAGTTTGGTATGAAAAGTGGTTTGTCTGTGCCTGTGCATGGTCCGGATAATCAGTTCTCTATTTTATCGTTGCAGCATAAAGATGAATTTATTCGTGAGTATCTCGATGAACATCCAGAAATCTATGGCCGTATTTATGAGTTCGTGATTTATTACCACCATGCGTTGACTAAATTATTAATCTGCGAAGTACGAGCTAATAGTGCTAGCAATTTAACCAAACGTGAATTGCAATGTTTGGCACTAACTGCGAAAAATAAATCGGCGCAACAAGTGGCTGATGAGCTGGGTATCAAAAAACGTACCGTTGATTTTCATATCGAGAATGTTAATAAAAAATTGGGCACAAAAAATAAATACGAATCTGTCCGTATTGCTAGCACAAAATCGTTAATTAATAGTTAAACCTGTTATCGTTCACAGCTACTGTTCGTTGCCTTAGTGTCTAATATCGTACTGTAACAATTAATAACAGGAGATATTCTTATGAAAGCATTCGCGTTAGCTGCACTTATGTCAATAAGTGTGGTTTCATTTGCAACCACCAGTTTAGGTATTGAAAACTCAAATGGTTATACCTTCCAATTAACTAAGGTTAATGCAGGCGGTACGCCTAATGGTTATTGTGCAGCTGATGGTAAAGGGGCTCCATGTACAGCTTCATTGGGGCCCAAAGGGCAGCAGTGGACCAACCTTGACGGTGACAATTCGACGATCGATCTTGAGTATGATGTTAACTTAGCAAGTGGACAAAGCGTTGGCCATGTTGGTGTTTCTATTACACATCAATCCGTGACAATTTCTAATGTGTCAGCTGGCGCCAGTGCGACTGTTGGGCCATTTACCGCGGGTCAGCCACAAGCTATTATTTTTAAATCTGCACCAAAACCACAAGTTGATTTTAGTAAAATTAGTAATAACATGATTGATGTAGCCAATGCTTACGTTAGTCATGCCTCTAGTCCTGGACTGCTAGCCAATCAAATCCCCTTCACTAGCGCACAAGAGCAAGCTGATGTCTCCGGTGCACAGTGGGCACTACAGTTTGGTTACGATGCGACACGTTTCCCATTATGGTTGGGTGCATATTGCATGACAAATGCTTCCAGTGCTGAATGTGTGAATAGCTTAACTTTATTGAAAAAATATGTTGTTTTCGCAAAAACTCACACGTGCGGTAATGGTGTATTGCCTGATAATGGATGGTGGGCACAGAGTGTTTCAGGGCATAATGTTGGTGATCAAGTTGCACCAGCAACCTGTGCCGCATCACATCCTGCCTTGGCTGGGCCAACGGCAGTCGCAGCATATGCCACAGCACAATATGATTTTGCGACTCAGTTACTCAATAACTTATACAGTTATGATTTAGGGAGCAACACACCAGCTTCGGCCGCGGGTCAACCATTTGGTAATTCATCAGCACCTTATTTCAATGCCGCAATAAAGTTAATTAGTTTAGCGTTGATTGCCGGCAATGGTAGCTTGGATTTGACAGGCTCAACGGTTAAGCAAGATGTGAAAGCGAAATTCACTGCCGACTACCAAGAGTGGTTATCTGCCACCAATGGTTTTGTTGTCAGTGGCGGTGCTAATACCTCGCGCGTAGTTTTTTCAGCTGAAAATGCACCTGGTGTACAAGCTACACATCCAAGCCCAACGGTTTCAGAGGGTATGGGCTATGGCTTATTAATCGCTTATGCGGCTAATGATCAAGCAACGTTTAATAAGTTTTTAACTTATACGCTAAATGAAGCAAAAGGTTTTGGTTGTGCCGCCTTAAATGGTGATGGTAAAACCACAACGGAATGTAAAGTGAAAACTAATTACCTAATGCCATGGATTGTCGATGGCGCTGATGGCAAACCATTCTTCTATACGATTGGCGGAGGCTATTACACGAGTGGTTCGGCCAGTGATGCGGATATCCAAATTGCGTGGGCTGTGAGTTTAGCGGAACAACGCTGGGGTAACAACGCGCAAGTGAATGGTCAAAACTACGGGCAAATACTATCAGCCATGAAGCAAGAGATTGCTAGCTTTGATGTTAATATGAATGTGCCATATAGTTTAGTTGGTTATACCTATGATCAATTGCTTGCACCGGGTAGCCAGTGGGATAGTGCGGGTGTAACCGTGATGTATCCTGGTTACGCAACACCACAAGCATTTGCTGCATTGCAAGCTGCACAGTAATATCACATGCTTATCAGACAAAGGCGCCAGTTGGCGCCTTTTTTGATGTGTCAAACATATGTCTATCACTTAGTAATGCTTAGTTTGCTAAACCAAAGCCTGCGGGCTGGTAATCCCAACCTTCAGCTTTATCTGCCCAAGGAAAGCTTAAGCGGTTTGGGCTAGTGTTGTTACTGCAATCACCATGACAGAAGTGATAGTCACCAAAGATAGCATTGACAATGGCAGTGCCACCTAGTGAGCCAGGCAAGAATGCTGCGATAACCGTTTGGCTATCATGCAAACTTTGCGTCACGTTAACAGGGCGACCCGAGTAGACGACGGTAATAATCTTTGTATCTTGATCTTTAAGGATCAATATGGCTTTACGCAAGTTTGGATTCAAAATTAAATCAAGATTAGCTTTTTGTACTTTTGGTGCATAAAGGTTTTCATGTTTTTGAGCGTCGGGGTCAGCTACGCCTTTTTCATACCAAGCATCAGGATGCTCAGGTGTTGCAATGTCGCCCATGTATTCTGCGTAAGGGAACTCAGCCAATAACACGATTACCGCATCGTAGTGATGAGCGTTGATAATGTTCTTGTAATCCGTCACATTGCTATTATTTAAATACGTAATGGCGGTGTCACCTAAGCGAGCTTTTAATGCGTCAGCTAAGGTTTCGCTACCTGATGACACCTTGTCAGCACCTTCAAAGTATTGGTTACCTTCTTGGCCTTGCCAGTTGATAGTCCAGCCACCATTTTGTAAACCAATATCATCAGCATCGTTTTTACCATTGGTCACCACTAATACATGGTGAATGTTTTCTGTGGGTAACGGTAACGTGTTATTAGCATTTTTTAACAATACTAATGATTGCTCAGCCGCCGTTAATGCAACATTACGTTCTTTGGCTTGCAAGGCCTTGTAATCAATTGGTTGTTGAGCTTTTATTGCTAATTTCACCGCTAAAATGTGCGTGATAGCTTGTTGTAAACGTTCGGGTGTAATAAAACCTTCATTGATAGCTTGATTCAAGGCATCAGATGCATCTTTAACAGAAGTATAATAAGGCTTACTCTTAGGGTCGAATGGATTGTGAGCATCACCCAAACCCAACATGAACATATCAGTCCCTGCATTAACACCTTTGGCTAATATGCTAGCAAGGCTAGTTAATGGGTGATCAGGATGTGTTTGATTATAAAAATATGATGCACGTGTGGTGCCGTTATAATCAGTGACAGTAAAGCCATCAAAATGATAGGTTTTATCTGAACCTGTCACGCCTTGATGCATAATCTGACTAACAAAGTCCCATCCTGGGGTGTCATTTCCCATGTGCATGCGTTGGCCGTTAATAGCTGTGTACGATAACATCATATTACCAATGCCCGCATTAATAGCGCCTTCATAACCTAAACCATTTTCCATCCAAAATTCATGTGGTGTTAAATCCGTTACATCGTTACCTTCATCGTAACCATATTGGGTAGCACCATCACCGATAAAGTGTTTTACACTACCTAAGGGACCGGTGATATAACCATTTTTCGCATCTTGCAAACCGCTAATGTATTCATAAGCATAATCTTTCACTTGTTCAGGATTAATTGAGTAAGACTCGTATGAACGCCCCCAATGAATATGTTGAGCCACAGCTACGGTTGGGCTGTAAGCCCAGTTAAAGCCACTGGCCAATGTATCTTCACCAGCAAGTTGGCCAAGTTTACGAAGTAACTCAGGGTTATGTGTAGCACCTAACCCCATATTGTGGGGAAAAATAACCGCACCTTGAACATGGTTATTACCGTGAATGACATCACTACCTTTTAATAAAACAGGGTCAAGCATGTTAGTGGCATGTGCTATATCAGCATAATGATTCAAACGCCGCCAGTTTGATAATGTTGGGGCATCAAAGAATGGGCCGCCATCTTGCAACACTGCACCAATGTCATAGGTTTGAATTTGGTTAAAGCCACACTGTGTATCAACTTGTTCTTGTGTTGGCGAGTTACCGTTACTAAAAAGTTGTTGGCATAAGTACATTGCGGGTTTGCCATGTGGTTGCTCAACCCCATTAGCCAGTAATTTATAGGCGGGCAACAGCATTTGTCCCACTTTTTGTTGCTGTGACATCTTCGCGTAAATCGCTTGGGCCTGTTGCATATACTGCTGATAATCTACTGGCGCTTCGCTAGCGAGTGCACTCGTGATCAATCCAATGCCTGTTAGCAGTGTAATTAGCTTATTTTTCAATAACATAGCTTTCTCTCGTTGTTTTGAATGCTTGCATTTTATACAGAGCGGATGGTCAAGACTACCTGACATTGGTAACAGTATGAGTTTATAATGGATTCATGTCCGCTAAACCATGTTTTAGAAATTACAGTGAACGCTTACAACAGGTTACATCATTAAAAGCCTTGGATGCTTGTTTGACACAAGCGTTAAAGGCCTTTGGGTTTTCGATGTTTGCTTATACGTTTTATGGGAATGATTTCGCTAGTAAGGTTAAATTGCATCATCAGTATGCGACGAGTAACTTGTCGGATTGGCATAGGTATTTTCATGAGTGTGAATATGAGCATGTTGATGTGATTGGTAAGCAAGTGCGGCAAAGTGAATTGCCATTGCTGTGGGATTTAAACAATTATGAAATGAAAGGTTTGGGAAAACAATTACAACGCGATGCCAATGCGCGAGGTTTGCAATGTGGCTTATCCATTCCTATATTTGGGCCGCATCAAAGTTTTGCGATATTGGTTATTCAAGCTAATGACATTAAAGAGCGTGTACAAGCCGATGCTGATTTGCCGAGTGAGTTGCAACGGTATGCGATATATTATCAGCACTATTTACGCCAATTGCTATTAAACGCTATTGAAACACAAGAGAGTGTTGAGTTAAGCAAACGCGAATTACAATGTTTACGTTTAGTCGCAGAAAATTATGATAATAAACAAGTCGCCGAACAGCTTGGTATACAACCTCGCACCGTTAACTTTCATTTTGAAAATATTAATAAAAAACTAGGCACTAAAAATCGTTTTTCTGCAGTGAGAATGGCGCAGGTGAAAGGGCTTTTATGAAAAATCTCCCATGTCATCCCGCTGCTTGTGTATAAGCAACAAAAACAACAACGCCACAAACATCAAGCTATTTTATTCGCCTGTGGCGTCATTGCCGGCTCAACCTTAAGGGGAGTCATCCTAGCCTTGTCGCAGCCAAATTACACCCTCAGTGTTAGGGCGGATGGCAATGCGAGTGACCTTGGTTTCAGTTGTGTCGGTTTCCACTCGGTAGTCGGCGACGCCTGAAGGGTGAGTGATGGTGATAGTATAATGCTCGGAATTGCTGACATACTTTTTATCTATCTTGACGTCCTGAGTTTGATTTGCCTCTAACCATGGGTGACAACGCTCTAGATGAGCGGGGAGTGTAATCTTCAGTTCGTTATTAGTGAGTACCGAAGTGAAGCCACAAGTCTTTATGGCTAAATTCAGAGGCCCATTATGTACTTCCTGAGTCGGTTGGTGGAAAGCATAGCGTGTCCTCAAGTCAATTTCGAGTTTGCTTCCCTGGCTATCGACTTGTGTGATCATTTTGCTGATTTTTAGGCGTTTTGCGTAAGCCCTATCCATCGCTAGATTGCGCGATCAAGCCGCACAATGACGGTGCTACACGCGGCACATAAAAAATGCCGGTCAGAACTTAACTGACCGGCATTACCGCTTAAAGGCCTTTGATGTTTAGCGTCGTTTTATTTTTTCCAAGGGCAGACCAAGTCGTCACCGCCACCTAACTCGAGAGGGTTGAAGCAATCTTGTGTGAACAATGCCCATGATGTTGATGCTGTGGCAGGTACTTTATTGGAATACCAGCCAAAAGGGATTAGCGTGCGTTGATTCGCATAAAGGTAAGAGAGCTTACCCTCTGCCGCTTTATCCATGTTCGATACTTCCTGTTCTGTTCCGGCTTTCATCGCGCTTGCATCGGCTAATAGGCTTTTTGCTTTTGCTTCGTCACCACTGGCTGTATATTGTGCCGCTAATACAACCGCCATATTGATGGCACCGAAAGTCCATTCGCCTGACAGTTCGTAGTGATCGTCGCCGGGCTTTTGTTCCGTGTAACCAACGCCTAGTAAATGATCTTTGTTATCATAATAACCGCCAATTTCTTTGGTTTTTTGCCACATGTTGTATGCTGTGCCAGCGCCAAATGTCGTATCGATTTCTTTGCCGAATGTTGTGGCTCCCCAAGTTTGCACATCGACAGCAAAATCTTTGGCGTCATTAGGTGTCCACTCAGTACTGCCTGCAGCCGTTTCGGTGAGGTTCGTGTAGTAAAGGCCAGTTTTGGTGTCGAACGGCTTAGCATTATCATAACCATTTTCTAAAAATTTCGTTAGCTTAGCTAAAATAGTATTGACCTGTTCGAGTTGACTTTCTTCTTCTGAGAGTTGAGCTTTTACTGTCGTATTATTATCGTCTTTCGCCAGTAACGTTTGGTGAGTTTGTATTTGACTTTCCAGCGCTTGTTGCAACATGTGTAAGCCAGCATAAATAGAGAAATTGTTTTCCAGTGAAATACTCAATTTCCCTGCCGTGTTAGCCGTGTCAGGCGCAGGCATACCGACTGAATAATAAATACCGCCCACATCAGACTGCATGGCTACAATCGCAGGGAGTGATTGCACAGCGAGTTTGAGGAAGTTTGATGCCGATGCCCAGTTAGGATTATGTTGTCCATCGTTTAATACATAGGCCGATTGGATAGGGCCAATGAATGCAGCCCATGCTTGTTCACCCGTGATGGCACTGTATTCGGGCCATTGGACATTTTCTGATGTTAGTGGGTCAACATTGTGCCCCCATGTAGGGGAAATAAATTTAAATAAATAAGCACTATGACCTTGCATCGTGATGGGGGTATCCCAGCCATACTGAAAGGCTTGGCCATTAGGATTAGCATTCGCATAAAAATTAGAAAATTCTGCTGTTTGTCCACCATCAAGTAGTTTGTAATAATTATCAATCAGTTGACTGTAGGCTTGTTTTTTCTCAGGGTTAGCATTGGCTGCAACGGATAACGCGATTTGCCAAACGGCACCATCGTATATATCTAAGCCATTATGAAGCATGGCTCTTTCAATTTTAGTGCCTTGTGGGTCCGCTTGTTGCTGCTCTTGATAGGCTTGATTATAGGTGTTGAGGTATTGCCAATAGCCTAAACCCGTGCCTTCACCAATGCCCGCTTCTGTATCATCATAACTTTTAGGCATCGCACCATACATACCGAGCTGGTAAGTGTTGCCAGCTAACCAGTTAGCTTCCATCTCAATAATCTGTGCTTGCGTAAGCGATTTGCCGACAACGGTTTCGTAAGTCGGTTCAGCTTGATTGGCGATGGCTGTTAGGCTCGTAGAGGTGATGGCTAAACCCGTTAATAGCGTTGTTATTTTCATGATGAGGATTCCCTTAGTTAATGTTGTTATGAGTGTAGTGGATAGCGATTACCCCGCAACTGGCAACGTTGCCAGTTAGGGGGCAGGAAAGACTAAATTAAACGTATGATCATCTGCCGTATCAATTCTGATACCTTCGCTGAGCTTGTTATTAGGGCTAACCATTGGATGAGCAAGGTCAATTTGATACGCTTGGCCATTAAACTCAACCGATAATGGTGCACTGACATCGGTGAATTGCGTGGCTGGGCCTGGTGTTATTGTTTTACCTAACACGGTTAAAGGCAGATATTCATGTGATGCTGTTTCACCTAATATGACGTTAAGCGTGTAATGGTTATGATCAATGCTGGGCTCTGGGATTTTTGTGCCTGTCATGTCACCCACAGTAATCGTCGCCACACCAATGTTGGCAACGTTCGGATCATGCAAGGTACCGTCTTGACCAAGCGCATCATCGTAGGCGAAAGTATAGATAGGTTCTTCGTCACCTAATACATGTAATGCTTGTGAATATAGGTCATACCAAGGGCCTGTGTTGCCAGCGGCGAGCAATGGATTTTCGGTATAGTATTTAGATTTGTTTTTCATGAAATAACTGTAATCGAGTACGGTGTTATCGGGGGCGGGTAATAGACCGACTTCAAATGCGGATGTGATTTGACGGACAATGATGGCTTTAGGTGTATTGTTCTCGGCATTAAACTCACCAATAGCACCGGCAAAAAACGAAATACTTTGAGGTTGTTTGATGGCAACACTGTAACCTTGCCCATTATCAAAAACGAATTCATTTTTTGCGTTCACTTTGCCGTTGAATGTATAGCTTTTTAAGCTGGGCGCCGCAGGGTTGTTTTGCAATTCACTGGCGTCAATCACTAATGTATGTGATTGATAGTACTGCCATAGAGCATTAATATATTCGAAGCCTAAACTGGCATCTTGTAGATAATTCAAATCAAAGGGATCATTCGCAGCCGCTTCTGGATAGGGCTTAGCTTCCATTGCCTTACCGGGGGCCATGAAACGCAACAATGTATCACCAGTGGTTTTGTCTGAGCGTTCACCGTTGTAGTTAATCCATAAATGTTCCCAGGTAGCGTATGTACTGGGTGCTGTCGTTTTAGCAATCTGCATTACCTTATCGGCAGCTTCAAGCACGGCGGCACGGCTACTGGTGAAACCGGCAATCGTCGTCGCTGATGTCGAGCTAGGTTGGTTGATTGCAATAGGCAGTGAAAAGAAATCGACAGCTGTAGGGTTTATCCATGTGCCATGGTCGGTGTAAGAAAATTCGATTTTATCGTATAACGTATAGTAATTCGGATCACGCATTTTAAAACCATCAGGGTCAGGTATGGTGAGCACAGCAGGATTATCGGCATTAACAGCTAACTGCATGGGTTTGCCAATAGAAAAATAAGCACGACCTGAAGCTACCTGAGGTACTTTAATGGTTGACGGTAATTGTGAAAGCGTATAATTAAATGAATCAAGGTTAGTATCCGCACTCACAACCTCACAGCTACCAACCCCTTCTTTATCAAAATGCATGGCGCAGGTTTTGCCATCAATTTGCGCTTTAATAAAAAGATAGACATGCGCATCATCAGCAATCTTAGATTTGTTCACCAATTGAAGGGGGAAGTAGTTAGCAGAAAAGCCAATTTGCGCAAAGGTTGTAAGGCCAAGTAATGTTAAGAAAATCAGTTTGAATCGGTGCATAATTATTATCCTTGCTTATTGTGATTAAGCTGATTATATAGGGTGATATTTAAACAGCAACTGGGAATGCTAACAGGTTTTCTTATCGGCAACGTGAAGGTGGTGCGAAGCCAGCGACTCTTGCAACTAAGCCGGAAGTGTAGGCAGCAGGTCTGCCAGCAACCCATTCAGCTGCTTTATCCAGCGTTAAGCTACCAGCGGTTGGAAGCTGTTCGGCAATGTTACGAAATGCATCGGCAAGTGCCCACATGCCATTGCTAGTGTCAGCAAGCATGGCATGGAATTTGGCATCGTCTAATATCATGGTGCGTATTTGGTATAGCTGTACTAATTGCACTTCTGAAAAATCATACTCATGTAACTGTTTTTCGTGATAATACATGATGGGGATCGCGCAATGATTGATATGTTCAAGTTCAATTTTACTGTAAATGACATCGAATAGCGTTTTGAGTGTGCTTGTTAAATGCCAAAATTGAGTGGAATTCAATTGGTTGATAGATGAGGGCAACTGTTGCATTGCTTGAGGGATTTCCAAGTTAACAGCCACACCCGCGACAGCACAGGGCAGATAATGGATGATTAATTCGTTGAACTGCGTATGACTATGCAATAACCAGCCAGATTTAAATACTTCAATATCACCATCTCGATATTTAATATCTTGCACTAATTGCAAGCGTTCGGCGTATGCTGCTTCTTGGTTGAGTACGGGTGACTTATCTTTGTCGGTGGAGCCTCCCATGGTGAACATATCTCTATCGTAGACACGGAGTAATCGATGGTCATGATTATAAAGATAAAAACTGGCATGACAGCTGTGACGAGTTAGTAAGTGTTGCTGTACGCCTCCAACGAGTAAAGAAGCACAGCGATTAGTGAAACCTTTGACTGGGCGTAATGCTCGGGGGCGTAGCTGGCGCATTTCGCTGGGATGGTCAGTGACTGAGCGTGCTACGATGCCTTCGCAGGAATTATGCTGTGCATGAATCCGCTGCGCTGTTAGACGCAGTTTGGTTGGATCACCATAACGGAAAAAATTTTGTATAAAGCGCATGTTTTATTATTATTGTTGGGTTGCGTATATTGTTTATAGTTTTTTCTTTAGTAGCTCATTTACTTGTTGTGGGTTAGCTTTGCCTTTCGAGACTTTCATCACTTGGCCGACGAAGAAACCGAATAGTTGTTCTTTGCCACCGCGGTATTGTTCTAGTTGCCCCGGGTTATTAGCGATCACTTCATCGACGATGGCTTCAATAGCGCCTGTGTCAGTGACTTGTTTTAAGCCTTTAGCTTCAATGATGCTATCGGCATCGCCTTGACCTTCGAACATGGCTTCGAATACCGTTTTAGCGATTTTGCCAGAAATGGTGTTGTCGGCAATGCGGTTTAATAAACCGGCTAAGTGTTCAGCGCTGACAGGTGATTCGGTGATATCTAAGCTAGCTTTATTTAAGCTGCCGGCTAATTCACCGGTGACCCAGTTAGCGGCTTGTTTGGCTTTGGCTTGAGTGTTGGCGACAACCGTTTCAAAGTAATTAGCCATATCGCGGTTGGCGACAAGTACGCTGGCATCGTATTCACTTAAGCCTAATTTGTTTTCTAGGCGTGCTTGTTTTTCCCAGGGTAGTTCGGGGAGTGATGCTTTAATTTCATCGATGACGTTTTGATCTAATACTAATGGCAATAAATCAGGGTCGGGGAAGTAGCGGTAATCGTTAGCTTCTTCTTTTGCGCGCATGGAGCGTGTTTCATCTTTGTCGGCATCATAAAGACGTGTTTCTTGCACGACTTTTCCACCCGATTCGATTAAATCGATTTGGCGTTCAACTTCGTAGTTAATAGCGCGTTCGACAAAACGGAATGAGTTAACGTTTTTAATTTCGGCACGCGTGCCCAATTCTTTTTGACCAACAGGGCGAACAGATATGTTCGCATCACAGCGAAATGAACCTTCTTGCATGTTGCCATCGCAAATTTCTAAATAGGTAACGAGTGCATGCAAGGCTTTTAAATAAGCGACTGCTTCTTTAGCATTACACATATCCGGTTCGGACACGATTTCTAATAAGGGGGTGCCTGCACGATTTAAATCGATACCGGTTTGGCCTTGAAAATCTTCATGTAATGATTTGCCGGCATCTTCTTCTAAATGCGCGCGGGTTACGCCAATGCGTTTCGTTGTTCCATCTTCCAAAACAACATCCATGTGGCCTTTGCCCACGACAGGCAATTCGAATTGACTGATTTGATAACCTTTAGGTAAATCTGGGTAGAAATAATTTTTGCGAGAGAATACCGATGTCATGCCAAGTTCAGCGCCAATGGCAACACCAAATTTGACGGCCATGCGCATGGTGTCTTGGTTAAGCACGGGCAATACGCCGGGCATGGCTAAATCAACAACGCAGGCTTGTGTGTTAGGTTCTGCACCGTATGCGGTAGATGCACCGGAAAAGATTTTGGTTTTAGTTTGTAATTGTGCGTGGACTTCAAGCCCGATGACTGTTTCCCATTGCATGGACAGCTCCTATTTAAATTCTTTTGGACATTGTTGGTGAAAATCAGTCACTTTCTGATACTGATGGGCCACATTCAACATGCGGCTTTCATCAAAATAATTTCCGGTTAATTGCAAGCCTACCGGCATGCCTTCGATAAATCCACACGGTGATGACATGCCTGGCAAGCCGGCTAAGTTGGTTGCCGCGGTGTAAACATCTGAAAGATACATGCTGATAGGATCATCATTTTTTTCACCAATGTTAAATGCTGTGTCGGGCGCTGTTGGGCCGAGGATAATATCAACTTTTTTAAATGCTTCAACAAAATCGTTGCGGATTAAACGACGGAGTTTTTGGGCTTGTAAATAATAAGCATCGTAATAACCTGCTGATGATACGTATGTGCCAATCATTAAACGGCGTTTCACTTCTTTACCAAAACCTTCACCGCGTGAACGTTTGTATAAATCAGTTAAATCTTTTGGGTCGTCACAACGATAACCATAACGTACGCCATCATAACGTGACAAGTTGGCTGAACATTCTGTTGGCGCAACCACGTAATAAGCGGGAATGGCGAGTTCGCAATTGGGTAAGCTAATTTCGTGTAGTGTAGCGCCCAATTTTTCTAATTCGGTTGCTGCGGTTTTAACTAACGCTGCAATGTCAGGATTTAATTGGTCAGAAAAATATTCTTTCGGTAAACCAATTTTAACGCCTTCTAAACTATCATTAAGGGCCGCGGTAAAATCGGGAACCGGTTCTTCAACAGAGGTTGAATCTTTTTCATCAAAGCCAGACATGGCATTTAATAGCATCGCTGCATCTTCTGCGGTGTGAGCAATCGGGCCTGCTTGATCTAAACTCGAAGCAAAGGCAATCATGCCCCAGCGTGAGACACGACCATAGGTGGGTTTAATACCCGTTAACGCAGTATAAGCTGCAGGTTGGCGAATTGAACCACCTGTGTCTGTGCCGGTTGAGCAGGGCGCTAAGCCAGCAGCCACACTGGCTACTGCTCCACCCGATGAACCGCCTGGCACTTTCTTGGTGTCCCAGGGGTTTTTCACCGGGCCGTAGTAACTGGTTTCGTTCGATGAACCCATAGCAAATTCATCCATATTGGTTTTACCCAACATGACCATGCCAGCGGCTTTTAATTTTTCAGTGACGGTTGCATCGTAAGGTGCGATGAAGTTGTCTAGCATTTTAGAACCACAAGTGGTTTTTACGCCGTCAGTGCAAAAAATATCTTTGTGCGCAAAAGGAATGCCGGTTAATGGGCCTGCCGAGCCATCAGCGAATTGGGCATCAGCCGCTTTCGCTTGTTGCATTGCAAGTTCATCAGTGACAGTCACAAATGAGTTTAATTCACCGTCATGTTGTTTTATGCGTTGTAAAAAATGTTCTGTGAGTTCAACACTCGTGATTTTTTTACTATGTAGCATGCTGGATAATTCAGCTATTGTTTTGGTATGCATCTTTGCTCCGATAAAATACTTTATACTATTTCTAAGCCCTAAGCCCTAAGCCCTAAGCCCTAAGCCCTAAGCCCTAAGCCTTAAGCCTTATTCAATCACTTGTGGCACGAGATACAAACCTGCCTCAGTCGCTGGCGCAAGTGTTTGTAATTTTTCACGTTCGTTAGTTTCGGTGACAATGTCTGCGCGTAATCGTTGCGTAGCATCCAATGGATGGGCCATAGGCTCGACTGCTTTAGTGTCAACGGCTTGCATCTGTTCAATCAAATCTAATATGCTGGTCATAGACTGAGCATAGCCAGGTACGTCAGCATCATCTAATTGCAATCGCGCTAAGTGGGCGACTTTTTCTACATCTTTTGTGTCAAACTTGGACATTTTTTGCTCCGGTTTCGAAGGTTGGATATTATACGCGCACATCTCGACGAATGCTACCGAATCAGTTAATATGTGCGCTCTCGATAATAGTGCTACAGCAAGGATAACCACTGCAATGTTCAAGTTCATTCGTAAATTTTTCTCAAAAGATATTTCCATCGATTTAGGTACAGCCAACACATTAATTTATGTGCGCGGTGAAGGCATCGTTCTGAACGAGCCATCTGTCGTGGCCATTCGTCAAGATAGTCCCGGTGGGCATAAAAAAGTGGCGGCTGTGGGTACAGATGCTAAACGCATGTTAGGCCGTACACCTGGTAACATTACTGCCATTCGCCCCTTAAAAGATGGTGTGATTGCCGATTTCTATGTAACAGAAAAAATGTTGCAGTACTTTATTAACCGTGTGCATGAGAACAAATTCTTACGCCCAAGTCCACGCGTGTTGGTGTGCGTACCTTGCGGTTCAACACAAGTTGAGCGTCGTGCGATTCGTGAATCAGCCATGGGTGCTGGTGCTAGTGAAGTGTATTTGGTTGAAGAGCCAATGGCCGCTGCGATTGGTGCAGGCATGCCGGTGGAAGAGGCGAGTGGTTCAATGGTCGTTGATATCGGTGGTGGTACCACTGAAGTCGCGATTATCTCATTGAGCGGTATTGTTTACTCCGCTTCGGTTCGTATCGGTGGTGATCGTTTTGATGAATCGATTGTGAATTATGTGCGTCGTAATTACGGTACGCTGATTGGTGAAGCAACGGCTGAACGTATTAAGCATGAAATTGGCACGGCATTCCCGAATACAGATGTGAAAGAAATGGAAGTGCGTGGTCGTAATTTAGCAGAGGGTGTGCCACGTGCATTTACACTTAATAGCGGTGAAATTTTAGAAGCGTTACAAGAACCGTTATCCGGCATTGTTGGCGCTGTACGTACTGCTTTAGAGCAAGCACCGCCAGAACTAGCGGCTGATATCGCTGAGCGTGGTTTAGTGTTAACCGGTGGTAGTTCATTGTTACGCGATTTAGATCGCTTGTTGATGGATGAAACGGGCTTGCCAGTAATTCTTGCTGAAGACCCACTCACCTGCGTTGCACGTGGCGGCGGTATTGCTTTAGAAATGTTAGATAAGCACCAAGGTGATTTTTTGTCGACAGAATAGTATTAGGATTGAAGATTGAAGATTGAGGAGTGAGAGTTGTGTATGACGCGAACTAAACACTCATTCCTTTTCTTCATTCTACGGTGTCCTTCACATAGGATTTGGATGGTGAAAAACGTTCATACAACATTATTAGTACTAAATACTATCGCAAAGCGATTCTTTATACTTCTCGATCTTCACTCCTCACTTCTCACTCCTTCTTTCTATAGGCAAAAGCATTCGCTTGACTGCGTGATGTATCTTGGCTTATTGCGCTGGGGAGCTCGCTATTAACCGCAGCATTTTTGTTCAACGTTCATTACTGGGTTTTCGTACCTTTGTTATGGTTGTTATCTCAATCGCATTAATTGCCATGGAGCATCGTACAGCTTATCTTAAGCCGGTACGTTATGCGTTATCAACGGCTGTTGCACCGATTCAATATGTTGTCGACTGGCCTATCGAATTATTTGATCGCGTGATTGATAACTTCACCCGACAGCAATCGTTAATTAAAGAAAATGCTAGTCTCAAAGTCCAAGAATTATTATTACGTGCTCAATTACAAAAATTGATTACGCTAGAAAAAGAAAATGCCCAGTTACGAAAATTATTAAACCCAACAATTCATACCGACACTAAAATGTTAGCTGCACGCGTATTAGCCGTTGACTCTGAACCTTATGCTCATGAATTAGTGATTGATCAAGGTAGTCAATCAGGTTTGTATGTTGGCCAACCCGTTGTTGATGCTAATGGCATAATGGGACAAATTGTTGGCGTTGGATTGTTAACGAGTCGAGTGATGCTATTAACAGATCCTCGTAGTGCGATTCCTGTTGAAGTTGCACGGAATGGTGTGCGTAGTTTAGTCGTGGGAACAGGTTCACCTGACTATTTAGCAATGAAATATGTACCTGAAACAACAAATGTAAAAGTGGGTGATCGCTTAGTGAGCTCAGGTTTAGGGCAACGTTTCCCCATTGGCTATCCTGTGGGTAGCGTTGCCAGTATCAAGCGTCAACCAGGCGATTCATTCTCGACTATTTTAGTAAAACCCAGTGCTAGCGTAAATCGCAGTCGATTAGTATTGTTGCTTTGGTATGGCCAGGAGAATATGCGTAATGCAGTAGAGAAGCAGCTGCACGAGATTCGTCAAGCCAGTAAACAAGTGAAAAAACAGGCGGTGACATCATGAGTTTTGCGCGCGGCGGTTGGTTTGTGTGGTTAAGCTTACTCGTGGCTTGCATGTTAACCGTGGTGGAATTACCTCAATGGGCAGTTTGGTTACGTCCCAGTTGGGCCTTGCTTGTTTTGCTTTATTGGGTGTTAGCCCTAAACCGAGCGGGTATTATGCTGGCATGGGTGTTAGGTATTGTATTAGATTTATTAAGTGGTAGTTTGCTAGGTGTTCATGCCTTAGCCTTAGTGATCGTTGTTTATATTGTGTTGAAACTACAAAAGCAACTACGTGTATTTCCTTTAGTTCAACAAGCTTTTATTGTGTTTATATTAAGTGTCATTTATCAGCTGATAATTTACTGGGCACAAAGTGTCGTGGGCAATGCACCGACTGAATGGCTATTTTGGTTAGCCCCATTTATCAATGGTCTAATCTGGCCATGGATGTTTGCTTTACTCCGTCACTGCCGACGTTATTTTAAGGTGGGAGTTTGATAAGGGCTTAGATATTAGAAAGTTTTGTAGCCGCGAGAATGCGGCGTTTATTTAAAATACAGGTTGCCCCTGTGGTTGTTAAGATTTTACGTTGATGACTAAGTCGTAAGCCCTAAGCCCTAAGCCCTAAATATGGTATCATAATTACATCATGACCCGACTCTCTCGAATCACACATTCTGTTGCTGCATACTTGGCAATTGTTATTCTAATTATAGCTGTATTAGTTACGTTGGCTCGTTCGTTAACGCCTTTGCTTAATCAGCATAAGGATGTATTTGAAAAATGGGCGAGTCAATTTGTGCAGGCGCCAGTACGTGTAGAAAGTGTACAAGCGTCATTTCAAGGTTTTGCCCCCACTTTTAATTTTAAGAATGTCACTATTGAATCACCGCATGGGCATCATCGTTTATTTCAATTGCAACGTTTAAGTATCAGTGTCGATATTTTACATAGCTTACTCAAGCGACAATTTATTGCCAGCACCATTTTAATTGGTGGGATCAAAGTCGATCTCAAACAAGAATCAGATGGTTTATGGCGATTGAATGATCAAACCATTCCTCGCCGGCAAATTGACAAGATGAAACATTCCACAGCAAGTAAAGGTCAAATATTATCTGACCGTACTCGACCAGTGATTGCTTGGTTGTTGGCACAGCGCCATATCGTGTTAGAAAATTTCTCGCTACATTGGGAGCGTCCTCATAAAGGCGATGTTATTTTGCCGAACATCAATGTGAAGTTAGCCAATAATGGTGACAGACATTATTTGCGTGGTGATGCGGTATTGGGTTTGCGGACTCGGACACAATTCAATCTGGCTGTTAATGTGAAAGGTAATGTTGGACATCTCAAAGAGATGAGTGGTACAGCCTATGTGAGTGCCGCTAATTTACCTTTTGCCCATTGGTTGAAAAATAAATACATCGCGGGTTTGCGGGTTGATAAAGGTCATGGGGACATTAAGGTTTGGAGTGACTTTGGTAATGGCAAATTGAGCGATGTTCAAACCGAATTTTCAGTACATAACA
This sequence comes from uncultured Gammaproteobacteria bacterium, assembly GCA_963975985.1. Lineage (GTDB taxonomy): Bacteria > Pseudomonadota > Gammaproteobacteria > JABDGN01 > JABDGN01 > CAXBIY01. The sequence goes on along the minus strand of CAXBIY010000008.1, from coordinate 44,616 downwards.
CATTAGTTTCAGCAAAAGAGAAGTCGCATCACATATTATTCAAACAGTTTTCCGGTGATATGGAATGGCAAGCATTGGCTGATAAAGGTTGGCAGTTAACGGGTAATCATTTGCAAATTCAAACCGATAAAAATCAGTGGCCAGTGAATAATTTGGGTATTAAGATGGAAGCGCCTAATACTGACCATGCTGCGCAATATTTTCATTTGGGGCATGTGAATTTATCGGATGTCGGTATCTTTATCGGGCAAAATAAATGGTTGCCACAGAAATTAAGTCAATGGTGGCAACGTTTGCAGCCGCAGGGTGATTTTGAAAATGCTAATTTTGTTCATAGTGGTGAATTAAAGAAATTATGGGAAAAGCCATCCTCAACGACTTGTCTTTTAGGTCCTGCGCGTATGAATTGGCTGCCGAGTTGGGTGCCATTAGCGACGAATAGTGTATTAGTCATGCCGCAATCTTGTGTAACGTCTCAATTAGATGCATTGCCACGTTTGTTCGCTAATGTATCGTTTAGCCATCTCTCAACGTCTACATGGAAATATTTGCCGGGCGTTAAAAATTTGAGTGGGCAATTGTTATGGCGGCCAGGCGAAACACATTTAACGATTGCCAGCCAAAATGGCGCTGTCAATATCCCTAGCTTATTTAATCATCGTTTGCAGTTTACTCAATTAAATGCCGATGCGACATTACAGTATCATGCTGATACATGGTTATTACAATTTAAGCAATTGAATTTTGCGAATCACTATGTGCAAAGTCAAACTCAAGCTCGCATCAGTAGCGAAATAAATAAGCCGGCTTATATTAATTGGCAAACGGCATTTCACCAGGAAAATACACATCGTATTAATAATTTGTTCCCCGCCAAAATCATGAGTGCAAAATTAGCCGACTGGTTAACGCATGCATTTATTGCCGGCAAAGATGAAACCGGTTTAATGGTGATGAGAGGCAGCACTGCTGATTTTCCATTCACCAACAATAAAGGTATTTTCTTGGTTGATGCACAGCTAAATGATGTGACTTTGAATTATGCCCCAGACTGGCCGTACATTGATAATCTCAATGCGAGACTATTGTTTCACAATAACAAGATGAATGTGGTTGCACAATCAGGCAATATCTTTGGGCAACCTATTATCAGCACCACCGCCAGTATTGCTGACCTGAGTGGCCAGGATAGTGCGTTAATCGTTAAGTCCAAGCTTGATTTGGATGCTAATGCGGCTCTCGCTTTTGTGCAGGAAAGTCCGCTGCAAAAAACCTTGTCGGGTTTGAAAAGTTTAGATATGCAGGGTGCAACAAAGCTAGCATTACAGCTGAATATACCACTAGGGAAACAAAAAGATCCCGTGGCGGTAGATGGACAATTGCAGTTGATCAATAACCAGTTGAAAATTCCTGAACGGAATTTGCAAATAAATAATTTAAATGGCCAGTTACATTTTACGGCTGATGGTGTTTCGAGCAATACGTTACACGCCAGATTTTTCCAGCAACCGGCTACGTTAGTTTTGTCAACCAAGCAGACTAAAAACAAGAAGAGTTTTTTGCAAGTTGATGTAAACAGCCGTGTTGATTTTAAGCATCTGTCTGAACATTTTGGCATTCCCATTCCGCCTTACATCAAAGGGTCATTTGCTTATGATGCCATTATTCGTATGCCAAATGATGGAGGTGATAATCAGTTAGAGCTTAATACTAACTTCCAAGGCGTGACGCTTGATTTGCCTAAGCCTTATGCTAAATTAGCCAGTGTGAAAGCGCCAACACGTTTGGTTGCGGAATTCACTAATGATAAAACCTGGATGCGTTTTAACTATAATAAGTTAATTGATGCCGCTTTGATTTTAGCGAATGATAAAACGGGCACGAAAATGCAAAGTGGTGAAGTGAGCTTGGGTGGACGCAGTGCTAATTATCAAGTGAAGCCGGGTTTGTTAGTCAGTGGTTATATCCCTAATGTTGACTGGGAATATTGGCGTAATTATTGGGCGAAAAACAAAGGCAACACATCTTCCTCGCAATCAACTGAACAAAACTTACGATTAATCAAGATAGTTGTGGGTAAGCTGCAAGGTTTTCATCAAACCTTATATGACCCCATGTTACAGATTTATCATAAAAATAAGGCTTGGCATGTCGGTGTCGATAGCTCAACGATTGCAGGTACCTTCGTGTACCCCGATGCATTTCCTCGTCAACCCCTAGGCGGGCAATTTAGTAAACTGTATATGGCTAAGATTCCGTTGACGGATAAATCCAGTCAAAAAACACAACATGCGATTGAACTTCACCCCAGTGATGTACCTCCAATGGATATGAATGTCGCTGATTTTCGCTATGGTAAAAGTAAATTTGGTTCTGTTCAGCTTGATGTGATACCCATTGATAACGGTTTGAAGATTCAGTATTTGAAAATAAAATCAAAGTTGATTGATTTTGGTGTGACCGGTGAATGGACCGATAAAAATGGCCATAACCACACGAATATTGAAGGGAACGCAAAATTTTCTGATTTGGGTAGTGCGCTCAAAGATTGGAATTTGAATGATAACTTTGCTAAAGGCAGTGGGAATATTAATTTAGCTTTATCGTGGCCTGATACACCTTATAATTTTACAGTAAAAGGATTGAATGGTTTTGCTAACGTTGATATGAAAGATGGCTTGATTGTTAACTTAGGTGCAGGTACTGATGCTAAAATTGGCCTGGGAAAAATCATTAATATTTTAAGTGTTCAATCTATTGCGAAACATTTAACCTTTAATTTTGACGATGTCACCAGTAATGGTTTTAGTTACGATACGTTTCAAGGCAAATACAAAATGGATGATGGTGTGATAACCACAGACAATACGCAAATAGCGGGTTCAGTGGCTAAATTGAATATCACCGGTAATATTGATTTGCCCAATAAACGTTTAGATCTGCTATTACAAGTTGCTCCCCATGTGACTTCCAGCATTCCCATCATTGCCACTATTTTTGGTGGTCCTCTTGTGGGTGCTGCGACATGGCTAGCTAATGAAATTATTAGCCCAGGTTTAGATAAAGCCATTGGTTCAACTATCACGCTATCAGGCCCATGGAGCAATCCTCAAGTCAAAACACTTAAGGATGCCGCTCAGCAAGGCAAGAATGATAGGCATACAACCAATAAATTATCAGATTTAAATAATCAAGCATTGGAAAGTGCAGTGGATCAGCAGTCAAAAATTAAAAAAGATTAAATCGATAATTGATTCCCCCCATGAATAAATCTATATTGGGAATGTTTTGGGTAGGAGCAATAATGCCAGCAATTTCTCTAGTGCTCGCTATATTTGCTTTGCCTGTTATTCTGTACCAACCCATATTTGCCGATAGGTAAGGTGTGAGTTGTTGCTGATAACCAAAGCCAAACTCAGGTAACCATGCTTGTGCAGTTTCACTGGGTAATGGCCCACCACTTAGCTCACCTTGCATATGAGCGAATCCAAACTTCCCCATTAAGCGAATATGCCAAAATAATTCTGGTGTGCGTAACACCACTAAACCGTCATAAGCCTGTTGTTCAATATTGTAATTTTGCCCACTATCATTAGGACGTGATGCACCTTGAAAAACAAAAATACCGGCTTCGATAGCAAGGTACTCGTTAGCTTGATAACCCGCAGAAAACCGACCCACTGCACCTTCAGGTGTGCCATCGGGAAAGTCAAGAAAACGTTGAATGATCGTTGGTGCTCTCCATGCCGCCGCAAACATACCACCTTGCGCATCGATATAGAATGCGTGTAGTTTGCTTTTTTCTGATGTGGGTGCCTTGGCGAAAGCGTGACTGCATAGTAAACAGGCGCATAACAAACTAATGATTGCTTTTTTCATGGCGGGATATTACCAGACAGACAAACTCATGATATAGATACATTCACCAATTGACTCATGTTATAATTTATCTGTTAAACATCAAAAGAGTGCTTATGTCAAACCTCATCACAATTGCTGAAAAAAATCTACTACAGCCGAACAATATTCAACAAAAACATATTGATCTAGCCTTCGATCAATTGTTAAGCCGCCAAATTGATAGTGCTGATTTATATTTTCAGTCATGCCAATCGGAATCATGGAGTTTGGAAGATGGCATTGTGAAATCTGGTAGCCATGATATTGAACGAGGTGTGGGAGTGCGTGCCATCAGCGGTGAGAAAACAGGCTTTGCTTACTCTGATGAAATCATACTGCCAGCATTAGATATTGCCGTGAATGCTGCACGCAGCATCGCTAGCCATGGTGAAGCTAAGACATTACAAGCTTGGAAGAAAATGAATGCGCATGCGCTTTATGCGCCCGTTAATCCGTTACCGAGTTTGCTCGATGCGGATAAAATTGCGATTTTACAAGATATCGATCGAATCGCACGCGCAATTGATCCGCGAGTTGATCAGGTGATGGCGAGTTTAACCGCTGTACATGAAACGATTTTAGTGATGGATGCGAATGGTCACATGGCCGCCGATGTTCGCCCCTTAGTGCGCTGTAGCGTAACCGTCTTGGCTGACGATGGGAAAGGCCGTCGTGAACGAGGCACGTCGGGTGCCGGTGGTCGTTACGATTATCAAACCTTACTACAAGACAACCTGCCGGAAACGTTAGCGCATGAAGCTGTGCGTCAAGCCTTAGTGAATTTGGCATCTATCGCTGCACCAGCCGGTATTATGCCCGTTGTGTTGGGCCCAGGTTGGCCGGGTGTGTTATTGCATGAAGCAATTGGTCACGGCTTAGAAGGGGACTTCAACCGCAAAGGTACATCCGCTTTTACTGGTCGCATCGGTGAGCGTGTGGCATCACCTTTATGTACTATCGTCGATGATGGCACGTTAGCGGGTCGCCGTGGTTCACTTGGCATTGATGATGAAGGTACACAAACTCAGTGCACGACGTTGATAGAAAACGGTATCTTGAAAGCTTATATGCAAGACAACCTCAATGCGCGTTTAATGGGGGTTGAATCAACGGGTAACGGCCGTCGTGAATCATACGCAAGTGTGCCCATGCCGCGTATGACCAACACCTATATGTTAGCAGGTCCGCATGATCCTCAAGAAATTATTGCTTCTGTTAAAAAAGGTATTTACGCCGTAAATTTTGCCGGTGGCCAAGTGGACATTACGTCCGGTCAGTTTGTGTTTTCAGCCAACGAAGCCTATTTAATTGAAAATGGAAAAATCACTAAGCCGGTTAAAGGTGCAACCTTAATTGGTAGTGGTCCTGATGTGTTAACGAAGGTTTCAATGGTCGGTAATGACTTAGCCCTCGATCAAGGCATCGGTGTCTGTGGTAAAGATGGTCAAAGCGTCCCCGTTGGCGTCGGCCAACCGACCTTAAAAGTGGATGAGCTCACCGTCGGTGGCACAGAATAATTTCCCTGTAGGGTGGATAAAAGTGTGAGCGGGAGCGAATACATATCCACCAGGGCTCTATCACTAACTACTGCTGGTGGAACTATCCGCACTTCGTGTGAATTTTCACGCACCCTACTTAATATTGCTTAATATTTAATAACACTACTCGCCATGCGCGACGGCACGCAGAAAAGAATGTTGTGCTTACCAAAAATGATGGCTTCTGTTTTTTTTCTAACCAGAGTTTCCTATAGTTAAATAAATGATGACACTTTTTAACAAATGAACACAACAATCGTTTGCAGTTCTATGGGTTTGTACTAGGCTTAGGTTAACATTAGAAACCTGTTGAAACTTATGACACAAGAACAATTTATTCAGAGTATGGCACAAAACTTAAGACAGCACTCGTCTGTTTTTGATAAAATATGGCAGCCTTTTTCTGGGCGAACAAGTGGAGTAAAGTTAGCAATCCCACCATTTTTAATGGCATTATGTGATTTCACAATTCTTGTTTCAGCTGAAGTTAGAAAATACTCTGTACATTTAGAAAAAAGTGTAGGTAAAGAGACTTTTTATGCCTTAGAGTTAAGTATTATTACAACTTTCATTAGATTAAATTATTCTTCAGACAGAATAGCAAACTTTTATTCTTTGTTATGCCAAAACGAGGTGAAAGATATAGCTGCATTGTTGGCGAATGATGTTACGAATTATGATGTTGATGTGATAAGAGCTTATATTCCTTCAATTAGTACTATCGAGCATGATGATGAAAAATTTGCTGAATTCTTCAGTTTATTGAATCATGTTAGATCTAGAATAGACTTGTTTATTACAGTTATGCTTACTGCGCTACAACCAGGGCTTGATTTACGTTCTCACCCGGTCGGAACGCAACTAGAATATTATTATGGTGAAGGGCATCCTGCCGTTGATGAAAATACAGTTTATGTAGACAATGGTAGTTGGTGGTATAGAAAGAAGAATCGCGAGCAATTAAGAGCACGAAGAGACTCTGTTAATATGCAGATGCAACATCTAGAAGGGGTGCATTACATGGCTCTTCAATCGGTAATGATGATTTTTAACAATGCTAAAATGCTTGCTGCTATTTTTTTTAAAGAAATACAATATGGTCATTAGATGTTGGAGGTTACTTGGGTAAGCAACAATTAGCTTTTGTTTTAGATTATTTGAAAAAAGTTACAGAAATGCCCGAATCCGAAATCACCATCTCCGATTCCGAAGGCTTTTCTGTCGATGTCCGTAATGGCGATGTTGATGTATTAGAACATCATCGCGATAAATCCGTTGATGTGACAGTTTATATCGACGGCGCGCAGGGTAGTGCTAGCACGTCGGATTTAAGTGAAGCCGCATTGCAGCAAACTGTACAAGCGGCAGTGAATATTGCCAAGCATACTCAGGCTGACCCATGTAATGGTTTAGCAGAAAAAGATGAATTAGCCTTTGATTATCCCGACTGTGAATTGAATCATCCGTGGGGTATTACACCTGAACAAGCCATTGAAGAAGCGAAAGCCTGCGAAGCGGCCGCGTTTGCTTATGATAAACGTATCTGCAATTCAGACGGTGTGCATTTAAGCACGCATTCAGCCAATCATATTTATGCCAATAGCCACGGGTTTGTTGGTGAATACAGCAGCACTAAGCATTTTCTCAATTGTTCGATGATTGCAAAAGACGCGAATGGGATGCAACGTGAATCTGCTTATACTATTTCACGTGATGCCGATACCTTACAATCGTTTAAACAAATTGGTGAACAAGCCGCTAAGCGTACGTTGAGTCGGTTGGGTGCGAAAGCGATCAACACACAACAATCGCCCGTATTGTTTACACCAGAAGTTGCGCGTGGTCTGTTAGGCCATTTCGTTGGTGCTATTCGTGGTGGATCGTTATATCGTAAGTCGTCTTTCTTATTAGATAAGTTAGGTGAATCCGTTTTTCCTGATTGGGTGAATGTGCAAGAACATCCTCACATTATTAATGCCTTGGGCAGTGCACCGTTTGACAGTGATTGTGTGAAAACTTGGGATAAAGATTTTGTTGAAGCCGGGGTATTGAAAAGTTATGCCTTAGGTTGTTACAGCGCTCGTCAATTGGGTATGAAAACCACCGGTAATGCTAATGGCGTACATAATTTATCGATAGGGCATACGGGACAATCCTTTGATGACCTGCTGAAACAGCTTCATACCGGCCTGTTAGTGACCGATGTCATGGGGCAAGGTGTGAATACCACCACCGGTAATTATTCGCGTGGCGCGAGTGGTTTTTGGGTCGAAAATGGTGAAATACAATTTCCCGTGCAAGAAATTACCATCGCCAGCAATTTAGCTGATATGTATAAAGGCTTAATGGCTGTCGGTAGTGATACCGATACCAGAGGCAATCTACGTACAGGTTCCTGGTTGATTGATAATATGATGATAGCAGGGACATGATAGTGGGTGTGTAGGTGGTCTACTCACCTTCATCAAACTTATGTTCAATTAATTCAACGAGTGTTGTCATCGCTTCCAGTTCATCTTCGCCATCGACGATTAATTCGATCTCAGTGCCCTTGCTTGCACCTAATACCATCACGCCCATGATACTTTTAGCATTCACTTCTTGCTCATGCAATTTCATTTTAATGCTACTGCCGTAATGGCCTGCACAGTTGACGAGTTTTGATGAGGCGCGAGCGTGAAGCCCTAGCTTGTTACAAATGGTGACTTTCTGTCTAAGCATAATCTCTTATCCTGCGCAGGCGCGAATGCCATTTTGGCCGCCTTCGATGGCTTTTTGTACAAGTTCTTCTAGTGGTAAATCAGTGTAATTGAACACGCGTAATAACATAGGTAAATTTAACCCCGCTACAACGCGAATGTCATTATTACACTGCAAACCTTGTGCAATGTTGCAAGGTGTAGCACCAAATATGTCAGTTAAGATGAGCACACCATCTTCTGCAGGGATGTTATCAATTTCTGCTTGAAGTTGAGCTGTTACTGTTTTAGGTTCTGCCTCAGGTGACACACTGACCGCTTGCACCGGAAAGGGTAATTGATGTAAGGCAATTTTAGCCGCTTTTAGCATAGACAAGCCAACGTCATCATGACTGACGAGGATTAATTTTAAGCTCATGTTAATTCACCATGTCTGAGTTGTACGTGTTCACCTTGTTCGGCAAAATGGGTAGCGAGTTGTTCAGCAATATAAACGGAGCGATGTTGCCCGCCTGTACAGCCAATGGAAACAGTTAAGTAGTTGCGATCTTGCTTTTTGAGTTCAGGTAGCCATTTTTCTAAAAAGTGGGTGATATCAGCCATCATTTCTTTGACCGGCGCTTGTGCAGACAGCCATTCTGCAACAGGTTTATCTTTGCCGGTGTATTTACGTAAGCTTGGTTCCCAATAAGGGTTAGGTAAGATGCGAACATCAAATTCAAAATCGCTGTCGCGGGGTAAACCACGTTTAAAACCAAATGATTGAAACAGTAATGATAACGTTTGTTTGCGTTTGGCAACACGCTCACGCAGTAAATCACGTAGCTGATAAATTGTGAGGTCGGTTGTGTCGAACACTAAGTCCGCATGTTCTTTGATAGGGAGAAGAATGCTATTTTCTTTATTTAAGGCTTCTTTTAGTGAAAGATTTTTATTGCTGAGAGGGTGCTTGCGACGCGTCTCACTAAAGCGTTCTAATAATTTGGTGTCATCAGCGTCTAAGAAAATAGTTTCATGCTCAATGTTTTGTTCATCCAAGCCTTTGATGATGTCGTTATATTCAGTGGCTTCACCTTGCAGATTTCTTGCGTCAATAGAGACGGCGACTTGATCATGATTGGTTTTTAATTCACTAGGCAGGTGGACAAGTAAACCCATGGGTAAATTGTTCACACAGTAATAGCCCATGTCTTCTAATACGTTTAAGCAAATGGTTTTGCCTGAGCCAGAACGGCCACTGATGATAACTAATTTCATGATTTGCTTTCTAGCATCCGTCTTTGTTTGCCAACAAAATCTTCTTTGGCATCGTAACCTTGCTGCAGTAATTGATGGTTGCGTACAGCAGCTTCGAGTATTATAGCTAAGTTACGGCCAATTGCGACTGGAATTGTAACTTTTGCTATATCAATGCCATGAATCGTTTCAACACTGTGGTCGCCATCAATACGGTCTACACCCATGACAATGGCTGAATCGTAACGTTCAAAATGGATGATTAACTCGACGTTTTTTGTAGGGGTGATAACTTTGCTACCATACATTTTACGGATATTTAAAATACCAATACCACGCACTTCGAGAAAGTCTTGTAATAATTCTGGACAATGACCAACAATCTTGTCATCTTTTTTGGTTAGTTCGACAATATCATCTGCCACAAGTTGATGCCCACGTTTGATGAGTTCTAAGGCTAGTTCACTCTTACCAATACCGCTATCACCCGTGATAAGCACACCGGTATCAGCGACGTTAAGAAATTCGCCATGTTTAGTGATCATATTCGTCATGGTAATCGATCGCTTTTTGGTAAAGTTCAGCAGGATTTTTAGCGTGTCGTAAGCAATTACGGAAACCTTTATCGCTAAACGTTTTCGCCAACATGCTTAACACTTGTAAATGTTCGTCCGTAGCTTGTTCTGGCACAATCAATGTGAAAATAATATCAACGGTGACTTCGTCGAAATTGTCAAAGTTGATGGGGCTTTTTAAATGAATCAGTGAGCCGATAATATAGTCAACATTGGCCATGCGAGCATGGGGGATGGCAACACCGTGGCCAACACAAGTGCTGCCCAATTTTTCGCGAGCAATCAAGGCATCAAATAGTGTTTTGTCATTGAGCTCAGGATCTTGCTCGCAAATTAATTCACTAGCTAATTGTAACACTCGTTTTTTGCTATCGAGCTTCACGTTGCAACAGGTACGTTCCAGCGAAAGTAAATCTTTTATATGGTAAGTTGTGAGTGACATGTTATACGTTAATCATCAAGTTCGTCATCAAAATTTTCTTTGATTTCATGCTGCAATTTTTCATTGCGCTTATCACGAGGATTCTGATGTTTTGATTTATGTTTTTTAATTTGTTCTGCCAATTTATTACGTAACTCATCAATAGCACTGTAGATGTCTTCGGTAACAGCTTCAGCAAAGAGGGTTGTGTGCGGTACATTCACTTTCGCTTCTGCTTTCTGGCGAGTTTTATCGACACTTAAAATAATTTCAATGTCGACGATGTCGTGGTCAAATTTTTCTAAACCACCAATTTTGTCTTGTGCATATTCGCGAATGGGATCCGTCACTTCTAAGTGGTGGCCACTGATATTGATTTCCATAGTGTTGTCCTTTTATCTATCTTCGTAACTAATAAATTTAGCACAAAATCAGCAAATTTGTGGCATTAAACCAAAATTTTTCGTTCATGTGATGGGGCAATCTTTAATGCTTCACGGTATTTGCTAACGGTTCGCCTCGCTACATCAATTTCACGTTCAGCTAATAGCTGCACAATTTTGCTGTCACTGAGTGGTTTTGAAGGATTTTCCTTATCAATCAATGACTTAATTTCAGCCTGTATGGCAGTAGCAGCAATGTTCTGACCATCATCAGCTTTAACATGGCTAGAGAAGAAGTGTTTTAATTCATAAATGCCATATGGGGTTAAAATATATTTTTGGGTAGTGGCGCGAGAAACAGTCGATTCGTGGATTTCAAGACGTTCAGCAATGTCGCGTAAAATGAGAGGCTTCATGCCGGTACCACCGTATTCAAGAAAATTCCGCTGTTGTTGCATAATTTCAGTGGCTACTTTTAAAATAGTTTGTTGGCGTTGTTGAATATTTTGCAAAAACCATTTGGCTTGTTGTAAGTTATCATTCATATAAGTTTTTTCACTCGCGCGCATGCCCGCAATTAAATTATGATAGGCTTGATTGATGCGAAGCTTCGGCAGGGCATCCTCATTAAGTTCAACTTTCCAATTCTGTTGCTTTTTATACACGACGAGTTCTGGCACAACATATTCAATACGTTGTTGGCTGAATCCACTGCAAGGTCTTGGTTGCAGTGTGTGAATGAGTTGTTTGGCTTCTTGCAATTGCGAAGGAGTAATTGCACAGGCCTTTTGTAATGCATCATTTTGTTGCTGCCCAAGCAGGCTTAAATGCTTCGTTATAATTTTTTTTGCAGTGGTTAAACCGGGTGTGTCAGTCGCAAATTGTTGCAGCTGAATGAGCATACATTCCTTAATATCTGCAGCACCAACCCCGGTAGGGTCAAATAATTGTATGGTATGTAATACAGTTTTAAATTCGTCAACATCCAGCTCTTCTTCTTCAAACTGAGCATGTAGTTCGGTTAAGTTTTGTGTTAAGAAGCCTTCTTCATTAATCGCATCGATAATAGAGAGACCAATCACGCGATCGATATCAGTTAAGTTTGCCATCTCTAATTGCCAGCGTAAGTGATCCTGTAAAGATGTTTCGCTAGCTGTCATTTCTTCCCAGGCAGGTAATTCACTATGGCTTGAGGCATGATTCGGGTATATTGCTTGCCATTCAACATCCAATGGTAAATCATCAACCGCTGCATCTTCTTCAGCAGCGCTGGCTTCGGGTTGTTCTTGTTCGAGAAGAGGATTGGTGTCGAGTAATTCTTGAATGTCAGTTTGTAAGCTTTGATTTGATTGCTGCAATACCTTCAATGCTTGCTGTAATTGCGGCGTTAGTTTGAGTGTGTGTTTGGTGGTGAGTGTTAGGTTTTGTTTCATAGATCAAATCAAGCAGCACATTTCGCTATATCCCATTTTCCTGATCTAGACTTTAAATTCATGGCCTAAATAAACTTCTTTCACTTGTTCATTCGCCAAAATTTCATCCGGTGTACCCATGCAAAGAATGTGGCCATCGTTAACAATGTAACCACGCTCACAAATATCAAGCGTTTCACGTACATTATGATCAGTAATTAATACACCAATGCCTTTAGCTTTCAGTTGACGGATCATTTGTTTAATATCGATAACGGAAATAGGGTCGATACCGGCAAAGGGTTCATCAAGCAAAATAAATTTGGGTTCGCGAGCAAGTGCGCGTGCAATTTCTACGCGTCGACGTTCACCGCCAGATAAGCTCATACCAAGTCCATTACGAATATGGGTGATGTGAAACTCTTTTAATAAGTGTTCCATTTTCTCGATGCGCTGCTCTTTATTGAGTTCGGTACGTAATTCTAAAATGGCCATGATGTTATCGGCGACACTGAGTTTGCGAAAGATAGAGGCTTCTTGTGGTAAATAACCAATCCCACGTTTGGCACGTTCGTGCATGGGTAGCTTAGTAATATCTTCATCGTCCAGGGTTACATTACCCGCATCGGCAGGTACTAAGCCGACAACCATATAAAAACTTGTGGTTTTACCGGCACCATTAGGCCCGAGTAAACCGACGATCTCACCGCTGCCAACATTAAACGAAACGCCTTTTACGACCTTACGATTTTTATAGGATTTTTCTAGCTTTTCAGCGCGTAGTTGACTTTGACTCATGCTGTTTTTTACCTTGCCCTTGGTTGGCTAACTTTTGGTTGTAGGTTGCGTTGGCATTGGAAAACAAATCCACCTCACCTTTACGCATATTAGCACGAGCGCCAATAGAATGCACTTTTGTGCCGGGTTGAATCAAGGTGACCGGAGCATGAGAAATGATGATTTTTGTATGTGGATAGACTGTGGCTTGCGTCGTTAAAATGGTCATGGGAGGAGACGTTTTACCTGCTGGTTGATGAGCATGCACATGGCCCCATAAATGGACTAATTGCAAACCTTGTTCAGCACGACCTTGATCGGCAGTGATATGCCAAGCAGGCTGATCAACGCTGTAAACATACATATCCGGTTTGGTTAAATCACTGGCATTGTCTTTTTTGAAATGCACCATTGTAGGTGAGAAATAACGACTTTCAGGATGCCCAGTCACATCCATCTGAACGGCAACAACGTTGCCCATATAAGAATCTGGGTATTGAGGTGGCAGTGGTGGTTTATTAGTGCTGGTAAAACTAACCTGTAAAATTAGCCAAAAGACTCCCAGGATAATGAGGGGGAAAATAAAAAATTGTAGGCGTTTCTTTTTCATAAATATTGTTGAATGATATCGTCGTAGCGGTCTTGCGCTTTTAATAATAATTCGGCAAATTCACGAGCAGCACCACGGCCACCATCAAATTGGCTAATCCAATCGGCATTTTCTTTTACGATGCTAACGCCATTATTCACGGTTGCGCCAATAGCTGAACGTTTCATGAGTTTGATGTCGGGCAAATCATCGCCCATGTAAGCAATTTGGTTGGGCTCTAGGTTTAATTTTTTTTGTACGTTCTCATAAGCTTCAACTTTGTTTTTTTGGCCTTGATAAACAAACTTAATCCCTAATTCACGTGAGCGTTGTATCACCGCATGAGAAGAGCGAGCAGTAATAATAGCCACTTCAATGCCAGACTTCGTCATCAGTGCAATGCCTTGGCCATCGTGCGCATTAAAGCCTTTCAGCTCGAGCTCACCGTTACCAATATAAATCGTACCATCCGTCAATACGCCATCAACGTCAAAGATGACGAGCTTGATGTCTTTTGCTTTTTTAATAATGCTTGCATCAGTCATTTAAATTGTGACTCCCGTTTATATATTTTCCTTCGCCCCGCTGGGGGTATTGTTGAATAAATCAGCTTTTATACAACGTTACAGCACGTCATCCCGCGGTCAAGCCGCGGGATGACGGAGCTGAATAAATTGATTTATTCAACAACGCCCCGCTGGGGAGAAGCGAAAGAACCAATCAAACACCAGCTTTTAATAAATCATGTAAATGAACAACGCCAATCACCTTGGCATCATCCAGCACCACGAGGCTGGTAATCTTATTACTTTCCATCATCTCTAACGCATCAACGGCTAAACGATCAGCCGTAATGGTTTTACTATTTTTGCTCATCACATCATCAATGATAGTGTCGTTAATATTGACGTTATGATCAAGCGCACGACGAATATCACCATCGGTGAAGATACCAAGCAACTGTTGTTTGTCATCTAAAACAGTTGTCATGCCTAAGCGCTTATTCGTCATTTCTAACAGGCTATCTTTCAAACTGGTGCCCGCATTGACTTGGGGTAAGTCATCATCAGTGTGCATCAACTCACTGACATGCAACAATAAACGTTTGCCCAATGCGCCTCCCGGGTGAGAGAGGGCAAAGTCATTTTCCGTGAAGCCTCTTGCTTGGAGCAAGGCAATGGCGAGAGCATCACCCATGACTAAGGTTGCCGTGGTGCTAGCTGTAGGGGCTAAACCCAGCGGGCAAGCTTCTTTATCAACACTCACATCAAGGTTAACAGTAGCCGCTTTGGCCATCACAGAATCCGGATTGCCAGTAAGGCTAATAATTGGACAACCTAAGCGTTTAATCAACGGTAGAATGGTCACAATCTCAGGTGTTGTGCCAGAGTTTGATATCGTAATAATGACATCACGGTCCATTATCATCCCCATGTCACCATGCGAGGCTTCACCTGGGTGCACAAAAAATGCCGGACTGCCTGTGCTGGCCAGTGTAGCGGCCAATTTGTTAGCAATATGTCCCGATTTCCCCATACCAATTACGACAATACGGCCTTCGACCTGCAATAGCAGTTCACAGGCGTGAATAAAATCATCATTAATGCGGTCGCGTAAATTAGCGACGGCTTGGGTTTCAGTGTCAATAACAGCGAGGGCCAGTTGTTTTAATTTTGTAATATCAATCATAGTACAATGGTATATTATCTTTATGATAATGCAAGGTGGAATAGTGTTAAAGCCAGCGCTTGTTAGCTTAAGCATTGAACAATTAAGTAGCCTGTAAACTCTAAGCTCCACACGCCAACCACCATGTGATAGAATCCTTGCCATGGAGACTGAAGACTACGTTATTATTGAAAACTTACGTTTTACGCGGGGCGAGCGTCGTATTTTTGACGACATTAATTTGCGTATTCCGCGTGGTAAAATTACCGCCATCATGGGCCCCAGTGGCACCGGTAAAACAACGTTGTTGAAACTCATCAGCGCACAATTAAGGCCGCAGTCTGGTTGTGTCGATGTGGATGGCAAAAAGATTTATGATTTGTCGCGTAAAGAATTATTTGCTGCGCGTCGTGACATGGGTTTATTGTTTCAAAGTGGTGCGTTATTTACTAGCTTAAGTGTTTATGACAATGTCGCTTTTCCTTTACGTGTGCATACCAATTTATCTGAAGTGATGATTCACGATTTAGTATTATTGAAATTAGAAGCCGTGGGTTTGCGTGGCGCATGTGATTTAATGCCGAGTGAATTATCAGGTGGTATGGCAAGACGTGTTGCTTTAGCACGTACGATTGCGTTAGATCCCAAACTAGTTATGTATGATGAACCTTTCACCGGGCAAGACCCAATATCGATGGGCGTAATTGTGAAGTTAATCAAAGCGCTTAATGATGCCCTTGAATTAACGAGTATTATCGTGTCACACGACGTTGAAGAAACGCGTAGCATCGCCGATTATATTTATGTGATTTCTGATGGTAAGGTTATTGGCGAAGGCACACCGGAAGCATTAGATGCATCAGACTCACCCGAAGTGAAACAGTTCATGCATGGTTTGCCGGACGGTCCTGTACCATTCCATTATCCAGCTAATGAATTGAAGCAAGATTTGTTGGGGGCTAAATGATCAAGCGTATACAAAGCCTAGGCGCAAACACACTTGATGTCGTACATAAAATTGGCCGCGCTGGCGTGATGATTTTTCGCACGCTCGTGCGTGTGCCGCGTCCCGTTAAAGCTTTCCCTTTATTGATTCAACAACTTTATTCAGTTGGTGTCTTATCTCTGATTATTATTATTGTGTCCGGTGGCTTCATTGGTATGGTGGTGGCATTACAAGGTTACAATACCTTAGTGCAATTTGGTGCGACATCAGAATTAGGTCCGTTGCTTGCGTTGAGTGTGGTTCGCGAGTTAGGGCCAGTTGTGACAGGATTATTATTCGCTGGACGAGCGGGCTCAGCATTAACAGCTGAAATTGGTTTAATGAAAGCGACTGAGCAACTCGACAGTATGGAAATGATTGGTGTCGACCCACTTTGGCGCGTGATTTCACCGCGTTTTTGGGCTGGCGTGATTTGCATGCCGTTATTAGCCATTATCTTTATCGCTGTTGCTATATTAGGTGGCTATGTTGTTGGGGTTGATTGGTTGGGTGTGGATAGCGGTACATTTTGGTCAAGCATGCAATCATCAGTGAGTTTTCACACTGATTTATTGAACGGCATTATTAAAAGTGTTGTATTTGGTGTTGTGGTGAGTTGGATTGCGGTGTATCAAGGTTTTGATTGTTACCCAACGGCTGAAGGTATTGGCCGTGCGACAACGCGTACAGTGGTGTATTCATCACTCGCAATTTTAGGATTGGATTTTGTGTTAACGGCGATGATGATGGGAGGATGGTAACGTGGGACGTAAAAGTATTGAATTTGCAGTAGGTGTATTTGTCATTTTGGCGGTATTAGCCTTTGTTATGCTGACGTTTAAAGTCAGCGGGCTAACCGATTATGTTAGCAGTGGTGGCTATGATTTATCAGCTGATTTTAATAATATTGGTGGCTTAAAAAACAATGCCCCAGTGTCAGTGGGTGGTGTGAAAGTAGGGCAGGTGACAGATATCACCTTGGACCCAACGACCTTCCAAGCCAAAGTCAGTATTCACATGAATAGTGATAATACAAAATTACCGGTTGATACCTCAGCGCGTATTTTGACACAAGGTTTATTAGGGGCAAATTACATTGGCTTGTCACCTGGCGGTATGCCTCAGAATTTCAAAAATGGCGATCAAATCCAAACCACTTACTCAGCGTTAGTATTAGAGAATTTAATTAGCCAATATTTATTTAGCACCAGCAATAAAAAATCAGGGAGTCAATCATGAGACGATTAACAGTTATTTTAAGTGTTTTGTTTATGTTATGTAGCACGGCGTATGCCGACCCTGCCGTTGACCCGACAACTGTACTCAAGCAGATGACGTCGAAAACGATTGCTGAGTTGCAAAAAGATAAGTCATCAATTAAAACAGATAAAACGGCTGTGTACGGCATTATTAAGCGATACTTGATGCCGCACGTGGACACCGATTTAATGTCAGCATCCGTGTTAGGACGTGCAACTTGGACCAAAGCAACAGCGCCTCAAAAGAAAGAGTTTGTTGGTTTATTCACGCAACTGTTAATCCATACCTACTCAGCCGCGTTAGCATCTTATACGAATGAAGATGTTACTTTCGCCCCTATACGTGGTGGTTATCAAGGTAAAATGATTGTGCAGGTTAGCGGCACGATTGAACGCAAAGATGCACCTTCAGTGGACGTCGTCTACCACATGGCTGATAGCCATAATCAATGGATGGTTTATGACTTGAGTATCGAAGGCATTAGCATGTTGCAAAGTTATAAAACCCAATTTGAACAAATCGTGAAAAATCAAGGCATGACAGGTTTGTTAAAAACCTTGAAGCAACATATACAGCAGATGAAACAATCATCATGAGCACAGTTAGCTTAGACCAGCATTGTTTAACACTTAGCGGTGACATTACCTTAAATAACGTCACTGGTTTACTCTCGCAAGTGAAAAAAACACTGGTGAAGCAAACCATTACTCACGTGAGTTTAAAAGCGGTTGAGTATTGTGATAGCTCAGCTTTAGCTTTATTGATTGAAATTCAGCGATTATCAGAAACGCCATTATGCTTTGAACATTTGCCGGCAAAATTAGCCAATGTCGCGAAGTTATCCGAATTAGATAATAAGGTTTTAACGTTACAAACATGAATGATATTAAACAAAAATTAATTGACGCTTTACCTGATACAGATTTCACGATTGAGGGTGAAGGTTGTAATTTGCAAATCACAGCCGTAGGGGAGTGCTTTGCGAGCAAACGCAAAGTCCAACGCCAACAAATGGTATTGGCTGTGTTGAAAGATGAAATAGCCAATGGCAGTATTCATGCTGCAACGGTTGTGGCTAAAACGCCGGATGAATAAAAAGTATAACGCACGCTTCACCAAACACTAAAACCCAGAGGCTAATAGGAATATGATGGATAAATTATTAATAAAGGGTGGTCGCCGCCTTCAAGGTAGCATTCGTATGTCGGGTGCTAAGAATGCAGCATTGCCGATTTTAGCCGGCTGCTTGCTAGCGGATGAACCGGTTGTCGTTTCCAATGTCCCGCATTTAAAAGATATTACGACCACCATGTCATTGCTCAGCGAAATGGGCGTGATGGTAACGATCGATGAAAAGCTTAATATCGAAGTCGACAATAGTAATATTAATAATTTTGTCGCGCCTTATGAATTAGTCCGTACCATGCGTGCTTCGATTCTTGTTTTAGGTCCGTTACTCGCACGCTATGGCAAAGCCAATGTGTCATTGCCTGGTGGTTGTGCGATTGGTTCACGGCCTATTGATATGCATATTAAAGGCTTAACCGCGATGGGTGCTGAAATTGAAATCGATAAAGGCTACATCAATGCCAAAGTCGATGGTCGGTTGAAAGGTGCTAACATCATGTTTGATAAAGTCACCGTGAATGGCACAGAAAATTTAATGATGGCAGCAGCGTTAGCCGATGGCACAACAATATTAGAAAATGCCGCGCGTGAGCCTGAGGTCGTTGACACCGCTAATTTCTTAAATGCCTTAGGTGCAAAGGTATCAGGTGCCGGCACGGATAAAATCGTGATCGAAGGTGTTGAGCGTTTGCATGGTGGCACACATAAAATGGTACCTGACCGTATTGAAGCCGGCACCTACTTAATTGCCGCAGCGATGACGCAAGGTGATGTAAAGTTAAAAGATATTGACCCCAGTCTATTAGATATCGTGATTGAACGTTTGCGAGATGCTGGCGCCAATATCGAATGCGGTGAAGATTGGATTCACCTTGAGATGAAAGAGCGTCCTAAAGCCGTCGATATTAGCACGGCGCCATACCCAGGCTTTCCGACAGATATGCAAGCGCAATTCTTAGCGCTTAATACTATCGCGGATGGCACATCAACCGTGACAGAAACCATTTTTGAAAACCGCTTTATGCACGTGCAAGAATTAGAACGTATGGGTGCAAATATTCAATTAAAAGGTAACACAGCCATCATTAAAGGTGTCGAACAATTAACAGCTGCACCCGTAATGGCAACAGACCTACGTGCTTCAGCAAGTCTAGTATTAGCGGGCTTAGTCGCCGATGGTGAGACCGTTATCGATCGCATCTATCACATCGATCGCGGTTATGAATGTATTGAAGAAAAATTTGCCTGCCTTGGCGCTAATATTCAACGAACCAGTGACTAGCCTAATTTCCCTTTTCCCGTTTTGAGAGTTGTTTAATAAATAGGTAAGGTGGATAAAAGTTAGCATGAAGTACGGATAGTTCCACCAGCAGTGGTTGGCGATAGAACCCTGGTGGATATGTATTCGCTGCCGCTCACACTTTTATCCACCCTACATAGAGAGCGATAGCATGTTACGAAAAGATTTAAACGATTACCTCAACCAATTACTAAACCCCACCCAATTCAAAGACTACTGCCCCAATGGCCTACAAGTGCAGGGCAAAACCGATATCAACACCATCGCTACAGCCGTCACCGCTAGCCTTAACGTCATCGAACAAGCCATTGCCATAAAAGCTGACGCTTTAATCGTCCACCACGGCTATTTCTGGAAAGGTGAAGACGCGTGTATCACGGGCATGAAACACAAGCGCATCAAAGCCCTATTAGCGCATGACATTAATTTATTCGCTTACCACTTACCCTTAGATGCCCACCCAGCGTTAGGCAACAATGTGAGGCTAGCAAAACAGTTAGATTTAACGTTAAATGAACTAACTGGTGAACAGAATATTCTAGCCGTAGGTGAGTTAACAAAACCTCAATCCCTCGAACAATTTGGTGGGCATGTCGCGAAAAAACTTAAGCGTGAGCCACACTTTATCTCAGGTCACAGCCGTGATATCAAAACCATCTCCTGGTGCACCGGCGCTGCTCAAGACAGCATCGAACAAGCAGCTGCATTAGGTGTCGATGCGTATTTAAGCGGCGAAGTATCAGAAAGAACCTACCATCAAGCCAAAGAACTTGGCATCCACTACATCGCCGCTGGGCACCATGCGACAGAGCGCTATGGCATTCAAGCGCTAGGTGAGCACCTAGCTAATGAATTCAATTTTCAGAACCAATTTCTTGATGAGCCCAATCTAATTTAAGTGCATGTTGGGATGGCATCGTTGGCATTGGAACCGTTATATTCGGGTAATAGCAGGCTGGCACTGCAGCTGCTAGCTGTTGTAGATCAGCAATAACACTAGAAAAACTAGCACGATCATTTGGATTCTCAGCTATACATTTCATAGTTAAGGCCGATAAGGATTTTGCGAAAGTCGAATGAGAAGCTAAATTATATAAGCCAGCATAATGACTAGGTTGTTTAAGCGAGATGTATTCGCTTTCGTATACGGGATTATGTAGTCCTATTAAGCCAGCAGGGCCTTGGAAATGATCGCAAATGGCTTCTTCATGTATGTTCGCGAGTATTCTGGCTGTTATAACACCAAACGCAAACACATCTTGCTTACTACTGTATGTGAATTGAGGTGCTCCCGTAGGTAACTGTCTTCCAGGCCCATATATTTCAGGTGGCCCATAAGCCGGTGTTCCCTCAAGCTTAAAATTATCGCCAAATGCTTTAGCTAAATCTAAATCAATCAGTGTCGAGTTGAATTTACCATCTGAAGCTAAGTCAGTGAAAATATTATCGGGTTTAAGGTCGTTGTGTGAGCAGTGAGTATCCGTGTGAAATTGATTGATGCTAACGGCAATCGACAATAATAATTCAAGTTTTTGTTTTAAAGGAAAGGCCAAATAATGAGGTATGCTTTTTGAAAGATTACTTTTGCTTTCAAGATAACTTGATAGTCGTATGCCTCTAGCAACGGGCATAGTGAAATAGAGCACATGCTTTCCTTCATTAGTATTATCTTGAATACTAAACAAGGGGTCATAATGCATAGCCCGTTTGTAAACTGTAGGTAAAAATCGTTCCATAGTAAACGTTTGTGAAGACACTTGTTCGTTGAACTTTTCATAGAAGTGATTGTAAATTTGGAATGATGAAATACCTTTCGATGGTGTTTTTTTGCCAATGATTTTTAGTGCCAATGGGGAATCGAAGCGGATAGTGGCTGAAGTGTCCGTTTCATCAATAAGAAAGCATATTTTTATATTGGCGAATGCCCCGTCAGTCTTGTTCAAATACATATCGCTAATGAGGATAAGCTTGCTTTTCGTAAAAGTGAATGTTGAAAATGATCCAGCATTTAAGACAGAAGGATAAACCCGCAATAAGGAAGCAAAGAAAGGATTCGTTTCATCCTTCGTGTGTTTTTTAAATTTATTTTGTCTTGTGAGTGCTGTTTTTGCAGCTAATGTAGTTTGATAAGCTGCAATAAAATTTTCTTTTTCGACATTACATCTCTGAGAAAAATCATTTAAATTGTTTTGTGTGAAATACTTAATGGACATAGTTATTAATAATTATGGTGAGTTCTATGAGGGTAGAAAGTGTGTAGATACTAGCATATGCAGGTATATTAAAAAAGGGCTTCGATATGAAGCCCTTTCGTATGAAGAATAAAAGATGTCTTAAGGCTCAATCACCACAAATAATGCCCCAGGGCCGCGCACAACATTTAGCAATAAGGCTCTGTTGGCTTTTTTCGCCGCGATAGCGAGACTGTGTAATTGTGCTAAGTCACTCACTGAATGTTTGTTAGCAGAAATAATAATATCACCTGGCATTAAGCCTGCGCGGTAAGCATTAGTATCTTCTTGCATATCGACAACTTCAACACCGTTAGCATAGGTTTGATTAGCATTGCGTTGTTTCACATCACGTAACGCCACACCAAAGAAGTAGGGCGCTTGTGCTTCAGCAGCATGTTCTTGTAAGTGAGCGGCGGTGATTTTTGTGCTAATGATTTTGGTTTTTCCATCACGCAATACTTTCATGCTGATTTTATTGCCCGCGCGAACTAAACCAATTACGTTGCGCAACTGATAAGGGTTGCTAACTTTTTCATTGTTCACAGTGAGGATAATGTCACCGGTTTTTAAGCCCGCTTTAGCCGCCGCAGAACTTGGGCTGACAGCGGTGACGACAACACCATTGTCATCTTTAATATCAAATGCTTTAGCCAGTTTCGGATTCATGGCTTGGCCAAACACACCGAGCACACCACGTTCGACTTTACCGTATTTAATTAGCTGCTCCATGATAGACCGAGCCATATCGATGGGGATAGCAAAGCCAATGCCATTATTACCACCAGCCGTGGATACGATGGCGGTGTTAATACCAATCAATTGGCCTTTCGTGTTAACTAATGCGCCACCCGAGTTACCTGGATTAATAGCAGCATCGGTTTGAATAAAGTTTTCAAAGCCTTCAATATTTAAATCGTTACGTTTTAATGCGCTGACAATGCCTGAGGTAACGGTTTGGCTTAACCCGAAAGGGTTACCAATGGCGACAACGTAATCGCCGACTTCTAACTTATCAGAATTACCAAACACCGCTTGCTTTAAATGATGTGGTTTAATTTGTATAACTGCAATGTCAGACTCTGCATCAAGGCCGATCAGTTTGGCGGGTTCATTGACATCGTCATTCAAATGCACGGTAATGGTTTTACCATCTTTTACTACATGAGCATTGGTTAAAATGTAACCTTTTTTCGCGTCAACCACAACGCCAGATCCGGCTTTTGCAAATTTGCGAATCAATGGAATCGTCGCGCCTTCTTCTAATTGTTTGTGATACAACTCACGCGCTAAATCAGCCGGTAATGCCATTTCACCTTCCACTTGGATATTAACCACCGTTGGCATCACTTTTTTTAGCATCGGCGCTAAGCTGTGCTGCATATTCGGTGGTGTAGTGGCTAAAGCCACGCTAGTGATGAAAAGTAAAATAATAGAAGCGGTGAGTTGGCGAAGCATATGATATTCCCTGATTGGTATTGGCGGTAAGCTTAGCTTACTTTATGGTTTTTTGAAACTAAAGTAGGGTGGATAAAAGCTTCGCAGAGCGAGTTATGTTCACCATTCAGTTCTATTATTCAACAACGCCTAGGTGAAAAGAAAATTAATGTTTAACCTGGGCAATATAGCTTGACTCTCTATTAGGCAGTTGCTAAATTAATGAGCTAATAATAATGTATCGAGCGTCAGTATGTATTCATCTCTTTTCCCTTTCCGGTCTGTTAATTCAATAGCTAAAATACAGTATTTACCTTCCTCCAAAAGTAGTAACTATAACGGTGTATTAATTAATGAAAGGTTCGGTGTGTCAGAGATAGGTAGCTTCACACCTATTGATGGTAAGACATGTAGTGCAATGAGGGTGGTGGGTGACAAGTTATGTTGGTTGATACAGAGCCAGATTGAAGGCAGGCAGATGACAACGTATTGGGGCTATAGTCCTACTAGTAGCACTTATCAATTTACTCAACATAACATTACCGCTAATGGGGTTGGTCGGTGTTTAGATTTTTGTAATGCTGCTGTATCAGGCACGGTTTATTTTACTTGCTTGAGTAGGAAGAGAGCCCCCTTTATGCTGGCATATGATCTTTCACGTAATGCTATGATTGATAAACCACTCTGCAAGTTTGATCCGTGTATTTCAGCCATGGCATCATATGCTAATTCCTTCGGTCATGAACGCTTAGTTTGCAGTGCCTCTGTAATAAATGACGAGAGCTTTAATATATATATATTTATACTAGAATGTCGTCGAGTCTTGAGTGGGAGAAGCTCGAGTATACTATTCCGTTTAATTTTGAGAATGACCACCAGGCAGGGCTAACGGAAGCCTTGAGCGATTGTCTGCCTTACTTGCAATTTGTCTTTACTGATAGTGGTGATGCATTGATTTATAATTTGGGGAATTGCCTATATAAATTGGCCTTGGCGACGAGAAAGATAACAATTGTTGCGTGGGTACAACATACTACTAACCCGGCTAAAATTAAGTCATATCGTATACATGGTGATAATTGTTTTATGCTGCTTGATGATGGCATGATGTTTTATTCAAATGCCGCTATACTCGCAAATATGTTGAGTGCTGCTAAACTCGCCGTAGTTCCCGCGCCTGCTTTTTTCATGTTGAATCTCGCTTATGCTCAAATTGGTTCGATGTGTCCAAACTTACCCCCTGTATTACATGATTCCGCGCCAATCTACGAAGTGGCTATGGGGCAGAAGCTCCGTGAGTATAGATTTGATTCTATTGTCTGTGCTGATGGTTCAATCTTACTGGCGATGCTCACAAAGGTAACCAATGCACATAACAAGCTAGCATTGCTACGCTTTATCCCCAAAGGCACGTGTTCTGAATTCGAACAGCTGAACATATTGGCGCAACAAAGAAAGGTGTATGAGTTGAGGGAAGATATCTATAGCTTAGGTTTTACAGCAGATAAAACTCAGCTGGTGACGGTGACTGATACGAAGGTTGCGGCGTTTGATGTGTCTAAGCTTACGTTAAGGGTAGCTGCCCTGACAGCGTCAAATTCCCCTGAACAACAATTGCTTGGTTTTCTATCTGCTCTAGAACAGTCTGAGGCAGTACCGCCAACCTTTGCCTCTGGTCATTTACCTGGAGAGAGAGTAAAGAAGCGTCGTCGTTCTGAGTCTGTGTCTAGTGAAGAAGGTTGGCGGCAAGGTGATGATGACTAAATGCGATCAGTGATGTAAATCAAGCTGGCCATTCTACCCGTGACGCCATCACGGCGATAAGAGAAGAACTTGTCTTTATCCGAAAACGTACAGTGCTCTCCACCATAGACAGCCTTGATGCCTTGGGTTTTTAATCGTTGCTGTGCTAGTTTATATATATCCATTAACCATTTGGTTTTGTTGAGCTTAGTGAAAACTTGTTCGGCATTGTCATTTCGTTGCGTGAATAAATCATAAACATCAGCTTGCACTTCAAATACTGCAGGGCCCATCGCGGGTCCGAGCCAAACCATGAGTTCACCCATAGGGGATTGTAGTTTATTTAAGCAAGATTCAATCACACCATCAGCTAATCCGCGCCAGCCGGCATGAATAGCAGCGACTTCGGTGCCATCTCGATTGGTGATGAGTAAAGGTAGGCAATCAGCGGTTAGCACGCTACACACTTGATTAGGCTCCCGTGTATAACTGGCATCGGCTTCGGTGAGCTGGTAATTGTCATTTATTTCAACAGCAATGGTACTGTGAGTCTGCTGTAGCCACGCCGGTGTATTGGGTAAATTAAGCTCAGCGATTAAACGCTCGCGATTGCTCGCCACATGCTCTGTATCATCCCCGACATGATCGCCTAAGTTTAAGCTAGCGTAGGGTGCTTGGCTGGCACCGCCTTCGCGGGTAGTGGTAAACGCCACAATATTATCCGGTGCTGGCCAGTCAGGTTTTATCACATTAAGCATGATTAAATTCACGTAAGCCATTGATTATGGATTGTATATCATCCGGGATGTCGGCTTGCCAGCTGCAAGGTTCACCGGTAATGGGATGTTCCAATCCGAGTCGATAGGCGTGCAAGGCTTGACGTTTAAATTGCTGTAAGAGTGTGCGCAAGCTGTCATCGCAATTTTTGGGGAGCTTCAAGCGCCCACCATAGGTTTGGTCGCCGACGATAGGGAAATTGATGTACGCTAAGTGAACACGAATTTGGTGCGTGCGACCCGACTCGAGCTGCATGTGCAGTAAGGTGTAATCATGAAAGCGCTCAGCGATTCGGTAATGCGTGGTGGCTTCTTTGCCCATGGGGTGCACGGCCATCTTCATGCGCTGTTGTGAGTGGCGACCAATGGGTTCATCGATGGTGCCGCCAGCAGTGACAGTGCCATTAACGATGGCAAGATATTCACGTTTAATTTCACGTGCTTGCAATTGTTTTACAAGGTTGGTGTGAGCTATTAATGTTTTAGCAATGACCATCAAACCGGATGTGTCTTTATCTAAACGGTGAACAATACCCGCACGTGGCAAGTCGCGACTCGCGGGATGGTGATGTAGCACAGCATTTAAAATGGTGCCGTCTGCATTGCCTGCCGCTGGGTGCACAACCATGTCGATGGCTTTGTTGATGACTAAAATATCATCATCTTCATAAATAATAGCCAGTGGAATATCTTGTGCAATGTGTTCGGTTTGTTCTTCATTGGGCGCATCGATTTGTATGACTTCGCCGCCAGTGACTTTTTCTTTGGCTTTGAGTTTTTTATCATCGACTAATATTTGGCCATCTTTGAGCCATTGTTGAAGCCGTGCACGCGAGTGCTGAGGAAACAAATCTGCTAAGGCTTTGTCGAGGCGCAGGCCTGCCATTTCTTCGGGAATGGTGGCTTGTAGTTCGGTCGTTGTCATGGGACATTACTCTTTATTTTACTCGGTCTATAAGCCCTAACACCTAGGCTCTAACTCAGGTATAATGCCACGCTTGTGAGCAAAAGGCATCCTGTTTATGTTAAAAAGACTAAGTGTACTATCCCTAATTATTCTTATCACGTTGTTAACGAGCTGCGCGACGGACACAGGTATTGAGCGTTTTAAAGGTATGCCGGCGAAGAAAGTGTTTGATGGAGGGGAGCAGTCTCTCGTCAAAGAAGATTATCAAGATGCTATCGATCACTTTGAAGCGATTGAAGCGATGTATCCTTATGGCGAATACGCACAACAAACACAACTCAATATTATTTATGCTTATTATATGGATAGCGAATTTGATTCGGCTATCACGTCTGCAGAACGCTACATTCATTTATACCCGATGGGCCCCAATACCGATTACGCTTATTACTTAAAAGGTGTGTCTGAATACAGCCGTAACATTGGTTTCTTTGAAAAATATTTACCGATCGATCGCTCACCGCGAGATTTAAGTTCGTGGCAATTAGCATTTAGTGATTTCATGGCGTTGTCCGTGCGTTTTCCCTCTAGCCCTTATGCCGCTGATGCGCGTCGTCGAATGGTGTATTTGCGTAACATGTTAGGCGAGCATGAAATGGGTATCGCGAATTATTACTATAGCCGTAAGGCATATATTGCCGCTATTTCACGCGCACAATATGTGGTGACTAATTTATCGAAAACGCCCTCTGTGTTTCCAGCCTTTGTGATGATGGTGAATTCATACAAAAAATTAGGTTTGATGCCACAAGCGCAACGTACATTAACGGTGATGGCTGCGAATTATCCATTTCAGACGAAGAAGTTTCTGAAGAAGTAAAGATTAGGTTTTAGGGCTTAGGTATTAGGCGGTTTTATTGCCGCGAGAGCGTGACATTCATTTAAGATAAGGGTTGTCAGTGTTGTTTTGGATTTTAGGCTGATAACTAAGCCCTAACACCTAACACCTAACACCTAACACCTAATATCTAAGCCCTAAAATTTCGAAGTAATAGGATAACGTCTTTCACGCCCAAATGCCCGCGGTGTAATTTTAATGCCTGGAGCGGCTTGTCGGCGTTTATATTCATTGATTTTCACTAATCGTATAATACGGTCAACCGTGTCACGCTCAAAACCTGCTGCGACTATGTCATCCATACTTTCATCCTGTTCAATAAAGCGCTGTAAAATAGGATCTAACACTTCGTAGGGCGGTAAGCTATCTTCATCTTTTTGATCGGGTGCTAATTCGGCACTCGGTGGGCGTGTGATGACACGTTCGGGAATGACAGGGCTAATGCTATTGCGGTAACGTGCCAGTTGATAGACCAATGTTTTAGGTACATCTTTAATGACAGAAAAACCACCGGCCATGTCACCATAAAGTGTTGCATAACCGACAGCCATTTCACTTTTATTACCGGTGGTTAACACAATGTTGCCGGTTTTATTAGAGACCGCCATATTAATGACACCACGACAACGTGCTTGTAAATTTTCTTCTGTGGTATCAGCAGCTTTGCCTTGAAATTCATCGGCTAATGCTGTCATGAAGCTATCATAAAGTGGTTTGATTTCAATAATAGAATACTTAACACCTAGCGCTTTAACCTCTTGCTCAGCATCTTGTAGACTCATGTCAGCGGTATATTGGGATGGCATCATAATGGCGTGAACACGATCAGCACCAATAGCATCAGCCGCGATGGCTAATACTAAGGCGGAATCAATGCCGCCTGACAAGCCTAATAGGGCACCGTTAAAGCCATTTTTTTCAATATAATCTCGTGTGCCAGTAACCAAGGCTTGATACAGCAAACTTTCAATCGTGGGGTCAGTAGTTAATGACTGTGGGGTGAACTCATTGTTCCAGGTGATGTTTAACGATGCTTCACTAAAATATTCCGCTTTGGCAACCACTTCAGCCTGGTTGTTTAACACCATTGACCCACCGTCGAAGACTAATTCATCTTGTCCGCCAACAAGATTCACATAGAAAATTGGCAAGCCTGTTTCAATGACACGTTGCCGTAACAATTCTTGGCGTTGTGAAGCTTTGCCATAATCAAAGGGTGAAGCATTTAAACTGATAATCGCTTCAGCACCGAGTTTTTTTGCTTGCAATGCCGGTTCGGGTTGCCACAAGTCTTCACAAATCGTGAGGGCAAATTTTTTGTTTTTCATTTCAACGATGCAAGTATCAGTGTCAGCACTAAAGTAACGTTTTTCATCAAACACACCATAATTCGGCAAACATTGTTTATGATAAGTCGCGATAATTTTGCCGTCATGGATAACCGATGCAGCATTGAAAAGTTGGCTGTGTTGGCGAGCAGGGTGTCCGATAATCAGATAAGTCTCACTCACATGTTGGCAAATAGTAGCTAGTGTTTGCTCTGCTGCTAGCATAAAGTCATCACGTAATAGTAAATCTTCGGGGGGGTAGCTCGTCACGGCTAGTTCAGGTAACACAATAATATCGGCATTATTCTTCACCGCTTCATCGTAAGCGTGCAAGATTTTTTTACTATTTTGGTTGAAATCGCCAACCGTTAAATTTAATTGGGCCAGGCTAATGGTAATAGGTTGCTTCATGGGTAAACTCACTATAAGATTAATGGCAATTTTACCATAGTAGCTGACAAAATGGATACAGAAAGCCTCCACTCACCCCGCGTGAACGAGAAAACCAGTAACACTTATTGGGGGTCGTTACTCGTTTATTGCGTTTACCGTATTATCATAGCGATTTCGCTGTTGATTTTATTTGCTTTTCAAACGCATTTTTCAGCTGAGGTTAGATTCGTTGAACCAACGGCATGGTATAGTTCGGATGTTGTGGCTCTTGTGTATTTGTTGCTGTGTGTAGCAGCATTTATTTTTCGCTTGAAACGTTGGCCCAGTTTTATGTGGCAAGTGATGTTTGCCGTCATGATTGATATTATAGCATTCGTCACGCTTATTCATTTCAACCCTCTGATGCTGCTGAGTCTTGGTATTTTTATTGATATTACTATTGTCGCTGCCAGTATCATCACAGCAGGACGCACATCACTATTTGTTGCTGCACTTGCTACCGTTATGCTGTTAATTGAGCATGTATATGCGGGTTGGTCTTATGGCGTAGAGCACCTTAATTATTTACAAGTTGCGACCATTTGTCTGACATTCTTTGCAACAGCGATATTAGGACATATGATGTCACGCAAGCTTCGCTTCAGCGATCGATTAGCTAGCGAAAGAGCAGATGAAATTGAAAAGTTAGAACGTTTAAACCAACATATTATTCAGCGAATGTTAGTCGGGATTATTGCTGTCGACGACGATGAAAATATCAGCTTGATTAATAATACGGCTAAAAAAATGTTGAAACTAGGTGAGATCCCTGTCGTTGTACTTGCAGATGTCGATGCGGAATTGTCGGCAATGACTAAACGCTGGAAACGTTATTATGTTCAAGAATCGGCAGCGGTTGAAATTGGTACAGAACGAGTTGAATGTAATGTGCAATTTGCCAGTGGCGGTAGTGAAGAAAATCGAATGACACTGATTTTTCTTGAAGATTCAGCTCGTGCAGCACAACAAGCGCAGCAGTTAAAGCTGGCTTCGCTGGGACGATTGACGGCAAGTATCGCGCATGAAATTCGCAATCCATTAAGTAGTATTAGTCATGCTGCTGAGCTGTTACAAGATGCTGAGAGTTTGACGGCGCAAGATGAAAAATTATTGGCAATGATTCAAAAAAATAGTAAGCGCATTGATCATACCATCAGTAATATATTGCAATTATCTCGTCGAAAGCAAACCACGACAGAACGAGTCGATTTGTGTCAATGGTTGCCTGAATACATTAGTGAGGTAATGGAAATCAAATCTAACGATTGGCAAATTGATTTCCAATGTCCTGATGAGCCGACTTATGTGCAACTCAATAAGTCGCAATTTAATCAAATTTTGTCTAACCTTTGTGAAAACGGTATGCGTTATAGCGAAGAAAAAACTGGCTTGGCAAGCTTGCAGCTCCGTTTGTGCTGCGAGAAGCCCGATAATCAAATTTATGTTGATATTATTGATGATGGTGCTGGGGTTGAAAAGAACAAAGAAGAAAGTATATTTGAACCTTTCTTTACAACCGAGCAACAAGGTACAGGCTTAGGTCTGTATGTAGCCAGAGAATTGAGCGAAGCTAATAATGCTAAACTTATCTATCAGCGTACAGATGAAGGTAAGAGTCGATTTCGGATTATGTTTATGAGTAGAGAGAATTAATATGCCACTAGCGTTAGTTGTTGATGATGAAAAAGATATTTGTGAATTGATCAGTATTAGTTTAGGTCGTTTGGGTGTTGATGCATTTGAAGCGAATGATATTGCGCGTGCAAAAGAATTGTTTGCTGAGCACCATTTTGACATCTGTTTGACAGATATGCGATTGCCAGACGGAGATGGTTTGGCGCTAGTTAAACATATCAAATCACAGCGCCCTGATTGTCCTGTTGCCGTGATAACGGCTCATGGTGATATGCAAACAGCGGTGTCAGCATTAAAAGCCGGGGCCTATGATTTTGTTTCTAAGCCTGTTGAAGTGAAAATTTTAAAACAGCTAGTCGATACGGGATTACAGTTGTCCGATGGTAGTCTTGATGTTGCTAATGATAATGATGGATTGATTGGTAACTCAGTGATCATGAAAAAATTGCGTGAGACTATTGGTAAAGTCGCTGACAGCCAGGCACCGGTTCATATTTCAGGTGAATCAGGTACGGGTAAAGAGTTAGTGGCACGCATGATTCATGGCCATAGTAATAGAGCAGATAAATCTTTTGTGCCAGTTAACTGTGGCGCTATTCCAGCAGAGTTGATGGAGAGTGAATTCTTTGGCTATTTAAAAGGTAGCTTTACCGGCGCGAATACTGACAAGCAAGGCTTGTTTCAGGCTGCTGATGGTGGCACATTATTTCTGGATGAAATCGCTGACTTGCCGCTGCATATGCAAGTGAAGTTGCTGCGTGTCATTCAAGAAAACAGTATTCGTCCCATTGGTTCACAGCAAGAGCTGCCCGTTGATGTGAGAATCTTAAGTGCGTCGCATAAAAATTTAGGACAGTTAGTCAAAGATGAAAAATTTCGTCAAGATTTATATTATCGTGTGAATGTCATTGAAATCAAAGTACCTAGCTTGCATGAGCGTCGTGATGATGTACCGTTGCTAGCTGATTTTATTTTAGAGAAATTAACAGGCCATTCACATCTGCAAAAGCCGACGATTTCGTTATCTGCAATGGAAGCGTTGCAAGGTTATTCATACCCAGGGAACGTCCGAGAGTTAGAAAATATTCTGGAACGTGCTTTAGCCTTATGCAGTCATAATACTGTTGAGGTTGAAGACTTACAAATGCAATATGCTGTGTCAGCGTCAAGCGTTGAGCCAGTATCAGCCACTTTGCCATTAGAAGAGCAATTAGAGTCACTAGAAAAACAACGCATTGTTGAAGCCTTAGAAACTAATCGTTGGAATAAAACCGCAACGGCCAAAGCGTTAGGCATGACATTTCGTGCATTGCGTTATCGCTTAGCGAAATTTGATATTGATTGATGATGAGGATTTAGGATTGAGGGTTGAGAATAAAAAGGGCCTAACATTAATTGAAGTGCTAGTTGTTATTGCGTTACTGGGTATTGTCGCCGCGATAGCGTTACCTAATATGAAAAGTTTCATGCAAAAACAACAAGCGAATAGTGTTATGCATACACTCAATAGCGCAATTCATTACGCACGTAGTGAAGCCGTGAAAACGGGTGAAATAGTTGGCCTATGTGGATCGGATGATGGGGAAACGTGCTCAAGTGATTGGTCAAAAGGTTATATCATTTATTTAGTGGAGTCGAATGAGCTATTACGTAGTTATCTCATTACACATGGCCATTTACAATGGCGAGCATTTCCGACTAGCCAATATTTGCAATTTATCCCTAGCGGTTTTAGTAAACAGCAAAATGGTACGTTTGTTTATTGTTCCGCAGACAAATCACTTGCTCAAGCCTTAATTGTTAGTCAAACGGGCAGGGTGCGTATTGAAAAAAATTACTCGACTAATAAGTGTTAGTCTATTTTGACATGTCGATGTGAGCGCTATCAGCAGATCCGAACACTTCATTCATTTCATAAACTAATCCACTGTTAGGTTTATATTTAAATATAGCGATAACATGTCCAATGCCTTTTTTTTCGGAATGAATGTCATATCGCACAGCAACTTTTTCATCTGTCTCAATGTGCTCATGGATGACGATTTTGCTTTGACC
The DNA here is from genome assembly GCA_963975985.1 of uncultured Gammaproteobacteria bacterium. Taxonomy (GTDB): domain Bacteria; phylum Pseudomonadota; class Gammaproteobacteria; order JABDGN01; family JABDGN01; genus CAXBIY01. Next base: position 11,303 of record CAXBIY010000008.1, on the reverse strand, counting down.
AATTTGCTCTTGAATATGATGGAAGTGTGCGATTAAATTTGAATATGAACAAATCGTTTTGCCAAATGCTATCATAACAAAATCTTTATCAAAAACAGCATCAATTTCATCTTGAGTGATATTGTAATCAAGGTCACCTAACTTCCCAAAAAATGTTAAGACTGCTAATGCTTTGTTCATGTTTTGTCCTCCTTAAGGATCGATTGTATAAATTGATTTAAAAAGCTAAGCGTATACTCATAATCAGGATTGTAAGTTAGGCGCCGCAAATTATAATGTTTGAGATTTTGTTTGGTTAAAGCACCTGAATAAACAGTGAATTCTTCAGCTTTCGGATTTTCATGCAGTGGTTCGAGGTAGTCGCCATCAATCCCATAATGTTTATGGTTCGGTGGTATTGTCATGCAGACGTGTGAAAAATCGAGAATATTTTCAGCTGGGAAGCTGCTGTTACGGACATCAATACGCTTGTCGGTGCTACACATTTCATCACCCGTGTAATATAGCATGCGATTTTGTGCGTTCTCATGTTTTTCGAATAATTGATAGGCTGATTCCGCGACCGTGCTTTCATCATCTTTCGTCAAGATCATAGCCATAGGAATGGGGATTGAGTGGCGATCTAATAAACGGTTATTACGTTCAATTAATTTTTGCACTTGCCAGGCTGCATTCATGGGTACGGCTTGGTATTTTGCGTAGTCCCAGGATTCTGCTTTCATGACCCATTTGTCTTCATGCGTCATCCAACGTTTCAAACCAAAAAATAAATTAGCGTATGAGACTTTTTGCGTGAGCTTACAGGCGGGAGCAATTAACATCATGGATTCAAAGGGTTCGCGGGTGAGGGCACTATAGATACCTAATGCACCGCCGGTTGAAAAACCGATGTAATGTAAATGCTCGACTTCACCTTTAAAGCTATGAATGCCGTATTCAACAGCTTTAATCCATTCTTTGTAATCGACATGTAATAAATCCCCTGGCACTGTGCCGTGGCCAGGTAATAATACTGAGCGGCAGAGAAACCCTTGCTGGCAAAAATGTTTGGCAAGCTTGCGCACGAAGAGTGGGCTGTCGAGTAAACCATGGACTAATAAGATGCCATGTTGGCCATCAAAATTTTCAGCTTTAAATTCAAATGGTGAATTGGCGCGAACAATTTCTTCTTCATTGGCTGGCATTAAATCAATGCGTGCGCGTTTTATTTTAGATTGCACATCTGCCAAGTATTGATCAAAGGGCATACCTTCTTGTGTAAAGGTTGTGTTGAGCCCTGAGGGTTGTAGTGCGCGAACGGGTAACATTATTGCGCCTCAAATTGCTGCGGTTTTTTGATTAAAGGCACCATAAATAACATGATGACCAACAGCACAAATACCGCTTTAAATGCATCAAGATAAGCCACCATATTGGCTTGCTGGCCTAATGTGCGTGCCGCTAATTGAATCGCCATGGGGTCGTGAATATTCATATGTTGCTGTTGCGCCCAAGCAACAAATTGTGGATTGAATGGATTCAAAAAGCCGCCCAAACGATTCCAATTGATTTGTGTTAGGTTCGTTGCAATCGTACCAAGAATAGAAATACCAATCGACATACCTAGCGAACGACCAAATGAAAATAAACCTGACGCTTCAGCCGTATCGCGTTTATCCAGATAATCAAACGCAACAGTTGATAGTGGGATCATCACAAAACCTAAGCCAACACCTTGCCATAAGGTGGGCTTAACAACGTCCCAAAAACTCATATCGATAGTGTAATGCATCATGCCCCATGTGCCGTAAAGTGATGCGAGAATACCGATGGTGACTAATTTTCGTGCGCTGACTTTGCGCGCGAGTGGACCGATCACCATCATGGCGCAGGCGCTGGCAATACCACGAGGCCCCATGGCTAATCCAGCGACTTCGGTTGGATAGTTCAATAAGCGTTCTAGCATCATGGGTTGTAGCGCAATAATGCCAAATAAACCCATAGCAAAGCAGGCCAGCATAATAGTACTGGCCGTAAAATTACGTTCTTTAAATAGTTGTAGCTTAACGATGTTATCGGGTTTGTAGATGCCACGAATAATAAAAAAGGTTAAAGCAACGAATGATGTGATGGCTAAGGTTAAAATAAAATTGGATTGTAGCCAATCGTCTTGATTACCGCGGTCAAGAAATACTTGTAAGCAACCAATACCAATAGCCATTAATATCAGACCTACCCAATCGATTTTAATTTTTTCACGTTTGGTTTCAGGGATAAAGCTGAGGGTGAGAATTAAACCGACAACACAAACCGGTACATTAATATAAAAAATCCAACGCCAATCAAAATGTTGGGTGATGTAACCACCGAGAGTCGGCCCCATAACTGGTGCAACCATAATGCCTAAGCCCCAAATCGCCATGGCTTTGCCTTGCTCCTGAGGTGGGAAAATATCACGTAACACATATTGTGATATAGGCACTAATGATGCGCCAAAAAGCCCTTGCAAGGTTCTGAATAATACGATTTCGCCCAAGCTTGTCGATACACCACACATAATGGAAGCGGCTAAAAAACCTGTGATAGTGATGAGCAGTAGGGTGCGGCGTCCAAATAGTTGCACTAAACGACCACTTAACGGCATCATAATGGCAGAGGAAACAATATAAGCGGTGAGAACCCAAGTGATTTGTTCGGTGGTGGCACCAAACGATCCTGACATTTGGTCGAGCGATACATTAACCACGGTCATATCTAATACTTCAATCACCGCAACTAACATGACGGTGAAGGTAATCATCCAGCGTTCAAGGTTGGTGATGCTCTTGTAATCGAAAGGTTCACTCATGGGTTAAATGAACCTTTAAAGTTGATTTTTCTTGCAGGGTCGACAGTGTTAACGGTAACGACTGCGCTGGCGCCCACTCTTAATGGGTGGCCGGTATCTGTATCCATTATCATGACTTTAACGGGGAAGCGTTGTGTGACTTTCACCCAATTGCCTGTCGCATTTTCAGGTGGTAATAATGAAAATGCTGCGCCACTACCACCACTGACACTTTGAACATAACCATGGAATGTGTGATTAGGATACATATCAACGACAACAGATGCTTCCATGCCGGGGCGTATGCGAGCTAATTGTGTTTCTTTAAAGTTAGCATCAACCCACCATTGGTTTTGTTCAATTAAGGCGAACAGATCTTGCTGTGCTGTGATCATTGTGCCAACACGAACCTTAAAGTTATCTAAAATACCTGCATGTGTTGCGTATATTTTGGTATAGGTTAAATTAAGTTTAGCATTGTTTAAATCGGCTTTAGCTTGTTGAATTTCAGCATTGTTTTCACCGGGCGTACCTAAGGTTGCAGTAGCTTGTCTTAGTTTACCTTTACCTGCTTTGATAGCGGCAATTGCGACATCTAAATTTTCTTTTGCGGTATCACCATCACTTTTTGACGCATTGCCTTTAAGGACTAACTCTTTAATACGTTTATTTTGTTTTTGAGCATCAACTTGCTGCGCAACCGCTTGTGCTAAATCACCTTGTGCGGCATTGACAGCGGCTTCTTCACTTTTTACCTGTTGTTGCGCCAAAATTAATTTAGCTTGCGCTTGGGCCACAGCAATTTGAAACGGGGCCGGGTCAATGGTAAATAATAATTGCCCTTTAGTCACGGCTTGATGGTCTTGCACGAAGATCGCGTTGACAGGCCCGCTGACTTGCGCAGCAACATTAATGACATGAGCCTGAACGTAGGAGTCATCAGTATTAGGGTAGTGGACTTCATAATCCCAATAGAAATAACCACCGATGCCGATAATGGCAAAAACTACAAAGATAATGGAGAATTTAATGATGTTTTTCAAACGCTTAGTCATGCATGATTCCTTATTCAAACGCGCGTTTAAAGTACCATATTTATGCGTTTTAGTATAGAGTAAATGGTGATAGTGCCAGACTATAACTGTGCTAGAAATAATCAATTTGGTAAATTATGATAGATAGCATATTCTTAGGGCTCAGGGTTTGGAGTTTAGAATTTTAGGATGGAGAAATACGATGAAAATTAATATTGGCTTAACAGAGAAGCAGCGTAAGAATATTGCTAATGGTTTGTCAGAGTTATTGGCTGACAGTTATACATTATTTTTAAAAACACACAACTTTCATTGGAACGTAACTGGCCCAATGTTCAATAGCTTACATTTAATGTTTGAAACACATTATACCGAATTATTTACAGCCGTTGATGAAATTGCCGAGCGTATTCGCGCCTTGGGTGAAGTCGCTCCCGGTAGTTACAGCGAATTTGCAAAACTGGCTAATGTTAAAGAAGCCAAAGGCAAATATACCGCTGAAAAAATGATTAAAGAGTTAGTAGAAGGACACGAAATGGTTGCTAAAACCGCTAGAAAAATTTTCCCTCTAGCTGAAAAAGCCAGTGACGAACCCACTGCTGACTTGCTTACTCAACGCATGCAGCTTCACGAAAAAACCGCTTGGATGCTACGTAGTCTTTTAGACAAATAGTCGGGCACTAAAGTAGGGTGGATAAAAATTCGCGCGAATGCGCGGATATATCCACCAGCGCTGCTTAAACGAAACTCATAATAAGCATCATTTCGCGGCGCTGTTTCTTTTCAGCTACCTGCCTCATGGGTTCATTTTATTTCAAACACGCGTGAATACATCCTTGTACGTGAATTTAATCGTCAAACAAAACATAGCAAATGTAAGATTTAAAAATTTTTTGAAATCAGTATAATGCGCGGCCATTGTAAAGGACTATACGCATGTTTCAAGGAAGATCTGTCACTCATTATTCAGCCCAGCCTATTTTTTATTTTCAAGATCATGTGTGTATTGATTTTGATGGGGTGTTGGTGCGTGACGTTCGTTTATTCGCGTATGATTATAAAAGATCAATCACGCCTGATATCGTGACTCGTATGCAGCATGATCTAAACCACCCAGATGTTTTTGCTCAAGCTGTGTTCTCATTTCATCGACAAGCTAATCAGCGTATTGCGATTGTAACATTCAATGAAAGACTTGATATTGTGTTGTTATATCTGAAAATCATGTTTATTACGGCGTTTAATATGAATTTAGCCTTCTATTTTCAAGTGTTAGCAGAGTATCCAGAATTAGCCGGTAAGGATGATCTCGTTGCTGCAGAGTTACTCATTAATAAAACCATTGATTTAATTGTCTATGGTGGCTTGAAGGCTTATCAAGATAAGAACAATCATATTCAATGCGTCATAGACAACTGTTTGCCAGTATTCGATCGTGAGAATAGAGAGAATCGGGTGTTATTGATCGATGATGATCCGCGGAACTGCCAGGCGGCTGAAGCCTCTGGTGCGTTGGCATTAAGAGTCGATCAATACTTTGATGCACAGATGCTAATGCACTCGATTAATACGCTGTGTTTTTCTTGTGTGAAAAAATGGCAACTCGAGCGCAGCGCTATTGGTCAGGAAAGCTTTGGTTATTTCTCTCCTAAAGGTTTGGTCTCACCAAAAGAGCCTATATCAGCTCGTGTGCTGCAGACACCCAGGCGGCCAAAGACTCCGTCTAGGCGAGCTACTACCGGAAGTCATGGTAAGCTTAGAGCAAGACGGTGTTTGCACCTACCTCAAGATCAATGCGAATAGCTTAAATGATATATACTTCGATACGCATAAAGCTCATCAGGTTTCAAAATACAATTCGGAAAATTTTCATGATGCATGGCATCAGGAAAATGCTGCGTCTCCAAACAAAACCCCTTAAACGGTTCAGGTAAATGAATGCCCGTATAAAGCTGTAAACCCGGGTGATTGGTGTGGAGAGTGAGTTTTCGTTGAGATTTTGGTTCAATAACTTCTGCGGCAAGCTTTAATTTTTTATCTGTATTTTTCAAATCATAACATTGGTCATGCCCGGGTTTATAGTCACCTAGCGTGTTGAAGCTTTGAAAATCAGTATGCGTGTTGCTAACAGGTAGGATTTTGCCAGTAGGGATATTTTCGTGATCTAATTCAATGTAATGATCAGCGTAAACTTTTAATTCGTGATCGAGGATGTTGCCAGTGCCCGCTAAGTTCCAATAAGCATGATTGGTGAGGATTAGTGGTGTGGCTTGGTCCGTTGTGGCCGAGTAGTCAATGATCAATTCGTTGTTGTCACTCAGAGTGTAGGTCGTGGTGATATCGACATTGCCAGGATATCCTTCTTCACCATTGGTGCTGCGGTATTGCAAAATAACGGAATTGTTGCTAGCTTGCGCATCCCAAAATACTTTATCAAAACCTTTATGACCACCGTGTAGATGGTTGCTGTTTTCATTTTTTACTAGCGCATAGATTTTACCCTCAAGCTCAAAGCTAGCCCCACCAATTCGATTCGCCACACGCCCGATAGTCGCACCGTAATAGGGTGTATTGCTTTCTAAATAATCTTCCGGTTGTGGATGCCCGACAATCAACTCAGTGCCATCAGGTGTTTTGAATGAATGCAGAATAGCGCCATAGTTTAAGATAGTCGCTTCATAGCCGTTAGTGTTTTTAATACTGAATGTTTTTAACATTTTTTCCTTTCACTATATTTTTCTTCTCCCCGCGAGGGGAGAAGGATTAATTCTTACTTACCCGACATACAGACCAAACGTCAATCCGCTCAACACCCGCTTGTTTCAAGGTTTTACAAAACTCTTTAACCGTCGAGCCCGTGGTAATCACATCATCCACAACTGCTACGTATTGTGGCATGAAACCGTCTTTCACTTCAAACGCATTACGCACATTACCTTTGCGCTGTTTAGCCGGAATATCTGATTGTCGCTCAGTCGCTTTTACTCTTACACAGCTTTTATAATCCAAGGGAATAGCGAGCTGCTTAGCAATTGGCTTCGCTAATTCTAGCGCTTGATTAAACCCACGCTCACGCAAGCGCGTTTTATGCAGCGGAATGGGGATGATGACATCCGGTTTTTCAGTTTTATAATGAGATGCCAGTTTAAGACCTAACAAATCACTAAAGAGTTTGCCATTCACCAGTTTTTTCTGAAACTTAAAATCACTGACAAGCTGATTAATTGGGTCATGGTAATGAAATAGTGTATGTGTCATATCAAATGGAGGAGGGTATTGCTGGCAACTACCGCAAACTGTGTTATGCGGCGTTTCCAGTGGCAATGCACAGCGTGAACAAGCTTCCTCTAGCCAGGGCAAGTCTTGCATGCATCCTTCGCAAAGCTGTTGCGCGTAAGACCTATCATGGCAGAGTAGACAGTGGTGCCCCGGGTATTGAAGAATGTTGTGAAGTAATGACTTGAATATTTTTATCATGTGTTACCAAATTAAATTGCAAGCATCTTATGGTTTTAAACTGTAAAAGTACAGCGATGTCAATTTGAAAATTTGATGTCTATAGCCAATGCGGGATGCAACTGAAGTATTTAATGATGAATGTCCCATATGAATGTGAACAGGCAATACGACATAGGCAGTATCTCTATTGATAATAGGTGTGGTTCGCTCTATAATTGAACACCATTAGCGCTGATGCAGCGCTAGGCGGTCTAGTAAATAAGTTAATAATAATTTGAAGGGTATAAGAAATGAGGTTATTAGAGCCGCGTGAATTGAGTGGATATGAATATATTTTGAGAGCAGAAGCGCTGTTGGAGTTTTATGACGTATTTACAGATGAGGTGATGAAGTTACAGCTTGCTCGCTATGTGTTCGGCTATATGCGAGCTTGCAATCTAAAGAGCGAATCAGGGCCTTACAACATTATAGCTCAGGAGATTAAACAAATAGTTGATGCAAACATAGGACCGGCTATTCCTATTGTTAGGGAAAAACTTTCAGGGTATGTTCGTGATTGTCCGATCTGTCTCGAGGCGATCGTTCATCCTATTTCAGGGATAGGCTTTAGCTTTGGTCCATGTGGTCAGTATCAGCATACTTTTCATAAAACATGTTTGGATCGACACAATGAATTAACGCGTCAAAATAATCGTAGGTATTTTTGTCCTATGTGTCGCGGCAATAATAGCAGTAATAAATTTCCTGTATTGACTCATGACAATGTGTATTTTTTAAAAATAGAAGCATTGCTTGGTTTGTCACAGCTTGTCTCATCCTTATGCCCCTTAATTCAGCAAGGAATACTAAAACATTTGAGGAGTGTTAAGTTCGTACAGCATAGGCCGATAGCGACTGATCGACTTACGGCAATTGGAAACATTAAGCAATTCTTAAAGGATTCACATGGGGTTTATGCTTGTTATTTATATGTGATAGTCAAAGAATTAAAAAAACTTGAGCTAGAGCCATCATGGTTGGCTCAGCCCGTTAATCCATATCTATATTCAGATTCAGATTCAGATTCAGATTCAGATTTAGACTCAGGTTCAGACTCAGATGTCGAGTTTGATCCACGCACCGGTTTGATAATGCCAGATAGTTGGATTCGTGCTCTCAGGTCCCAATAAATGACCAAATAATTTGTTGAGCTCAAAGTGATGCTAGCACCAAAGTAGGTGGATGAAAGACTTCGCAGAGCGAAGTTATATCCACCAATGTGCTTAGACTCAAATTTTTGCCTAATGGTTAAATACCGCTGGTGGAAGTATTCGCGCTCCAGCCTTCGTTACGGAGTAGCTATGGCTCGACAAGTCGCGCGAATTTTTTATCCATCTGACAAGTGATAATGGCTTCGATAGTTATTTTTGTTAATTCACCTAAGGTGTTGTCATCAATATTCAATGGTGGGAACCAATAAATAGTATTACCTAAGGGCCGTAAAAAAGCACCGAGCTGCATCGCTTTTTGAAAAACTTTGTAACCTTGACGAGGTTTGTCCGTATTGAGATCAGCCGCGACGATACCGCCAATACAACGAACATTTTTTAGTTGCCCCGTTGCATCTGCGACACGTTGCATGGCTTTTAGTAATTTTGGTTCAAGCAATTTCGCCGCTTGCACAATATTTTCATCTTGTATCACTTTTAATGTTTCATTAGCGACAGCTGCTGCAAGCGCATTACCAGAATGCGTGTGTGAGTGTAAGAAGTTTTTCCCGTGTTCATAATCATCATAAAACAAATTAAATATGTGATCGCTCGTCAACATGGCACTCATCGGTAACCAACCACCGGTTAAGCTTTTACCTAGGCATAGCATGTCAGGCTCAATGCCTGCGTGATTGCAGGCGAGAGGCAAGCCAGTGCGGCCTAGGCCTGTCATGATTTCATCGGCAATCAATAACACACTGTTTTCATCGCACCATTGACGTAAGCGTGTGAGTAAATCGGCACTGTAAATACGCATGTTACCTGCGCCTTGCACAATCGGCTCAATGATTAACGCTGCCAATGTATCAGCCTGCGCATTGAGTTGAGTTTCGATGTTGGGCCAATAGTCGCTGCAATCTTTCCATAAAGGATCATCGCATCCACTGACATAAGGCAATCCATTAATACAATGTGCATCAGTTAACAATGGATGGTAAGCTTTTTTATAAATGTCCTTATCACTAACGGATAATGTTAATGCCGTCTCACCATGGTAAGCATTTTCTAAATACACTAATTCAGTACGTTGCGTTTGGCCTTTCAACTGCTGCGCATGTACGGCCATTTTTAATGCCATTTCAACTGCGCACGCACCATCGCTGGCGAACAATACTTTCTTTAAGTTGAGTGTAAGCTCTGCTAATTGTTCACTGAGTTCCACAATCACTTCATGCGTCGTGTTACCTAACATGACGTGTTCGAATTGATCGACTTGTTTGAGCAAGGCTGCGCGCAGCCGAGAATGCCCATGGCCGAGCGGCTTGCACCACCAACTTGAAATGGCATCGATAACTTTACGACCATTGGCTAATTGAATGTAATTGCCTTTAGCTCCCACTACGGGCACGGGCGCAAATTGTTCAAAATCTTTCATTTGGCTGCAGGGATGCCAAATGTGTTTGCGGTCTCGCTCGACAATATTGCTCATTAAATAAACTTCCGTTAAGTTGATATTAAAAATAAGTTGACAGGAGTTATCGCGAGGATATCATTGGCTAAACCAGATAACAAGGGAGTTTATATGCCGACGAGCATTCGCCATGACTGGCAGACTGAGGAAGTATTAGAGCTTATGCAGCTACCGTTAATGGTGTTGCTTGAGAAAGCACACACTGTGCACCGTGAGTATTTCAATCCTAATAAAGTACAGCTCTCAACCATACTCAACATCAAAGAAGGGGGTTGCCCGGAGGACTGCAAGTTCTGCAGTCAGAGCAAGCACTATCAAACCTTAGCGGACGATACAGGATTTTTACAGCCTGACGACGTGTTGGCAAAAGCCAAAATTGCCAAAGCCAATGGTGCCACGCGTTTTTGTATGGTGGCGGCGTGGCGACAATTGCGCGACCGCGATATGCAGCAAGTCAGCGAGATGATTAAAGCCGTGAACAACATGGGTATGGAAACCTGTATGTCTTTAGGTTTTGTGAATGATAAGCAAGTGCAACAGTTAGAAGATGCCGGTTTAGATTATTACAATCATAATTTAGAAACTTCACGTGAACATTACGAAAAAGTCGTGGGTACACATACCTTTCAGCATCGTTATGACACGGTGGCGCGTATTCAACAGTCAAAAATCCGTGCTTGCTGTGGTGGCATTATCGGCATGAGTGAAAATAAGCATGATCGTGCGAGTTTATTAATGGAATTGGCCAATATGGCAGAGCATCCGCCTAGCGTGCCGATTAATATATTAGTGCGTATTGAAGGCACGCCTATGGCCGAAAATAAAGTCTTAGACCCGATGGATCATTTGCGCATGGTCGCGACAGCACGTATTTTAATGCCAGCATCGTTCGTGCGTTTATCCGCTGGACGAAAAGAAATTGGCGAAGGTTATCAATTGCTATGTTATTACGCCGGTGCAAACTCGATTCATTACGGTGAAAATCTATTAACAACGCCTGGTTTTACCGTCGATGAAGATAAAGAACTGTTCGAACGTGCTGGTATTGAACCTATGCAGTTTGAAGACACCTATGTCGGTCAAGCTGGCGCTTGATTGGGGGGTAAATGTAATGCCTGGATTCCGCGGTCAAGCCGCGGAATGACGAATGAAGAGAGTCGCCAAACCGTGGAATGAAGAATGAAGAGGATAGACAAGCCGTACAATGACGAGGGGCATTGTCATCCCGCGGCTTGACCGCGGAATGACGAATGAAGAGAGTCGCCAAACCGTGGAATGAAGAATGAAGAGGATAGACAAGCCGTACAATGACGAGGGGCATTGTCATCCCGCGGCTTGACCGC
>CAXBIY010000007.1:0-90795 GCA_963975985.1 uncultured Gammaproteobacteria bacterium | reverse complement strand
GCTTAGGGCTTAGGGCTTAGGGCTTAGGGCTTAGGGCTTAGGGCTTAGGGCTTAGCAAGCAGTGTAAGCTGTTTAAGATGATGGTTAAACCTAATATCTTAAATAACTGCCGCGCTCGCGGCAACAGAGCAACTAAAACCTAAGCCCTCATTAGATACTTCAATCAAATTATTATCAGGGTCTCTGAAATAGACAGAAAGGATCGGGCCATTAGCGCCCGTTCTTTCTATTGGGCCTTCGATAATAGCAACCTGCTCTGCTTTCAAATGTTCGATGACTTCATCTAATGGGGTATCTGCAATAAAACATAAATCTGCTGAACCGGGTGTGGGTTTGTCGGCTTTGGGTTCGAACTCATGGCCGTGTGGATGTAGGTTGATTTTTTGATTGCCGAACTTTAAGGCTTTTCGATCGCCTTTAAAGGTTATGACTTCCATTCCCATCACGCGGTGATAAAACTCGCATGAGGCATTGATGTCTTTGACGGTTAAGACTAGATGATCGAGATGGTTGATACTGATGGACACTAGTTAACGGCTCTAGGCGCTGGTGCTCCACGAAGCAACCCTTCAGTACTTAAGTCTTCATCTATTTGTGGCCAATGAATGCCATAACCACCACCACAAACTTCCCAATCTTGGCGTTGCACATCAGTAGCATTGAACAATTTAGGATACCAAATTAACGGCACCGTAATATTACGCCCATCTTGCAAGGAGACGGATAATGATTCGTCGGTCACCGTTATGTCCAAGACTCTTTCATCTGCACTAAGCGCTAAAATACCCATTCCATTTCTCCAATAACATATCTTGGTTTTCTTTCACTAATTTAAATAATTTATTTAACTCTTTCGCGTTAAAACCCACATTCCTAGCTAAGGTTGGTGGAACTAACCAAAATTTAGCCGAGCTATTTTCTCTATCAATATGGATATGAGCGGGTTCATTTGGTTCATGACTATAAAAATAGAATCTATACGGACCCACTCTTAATACTGTTGGCATCTCCACTCCTTTACCTGTCAATTATAGCACCATATCAGCTAGTAACATCAAATCCAAGACTATTCCCTAACTCCACAAAGTTAGGGAAACTGGTCGAAACATTGGCAACATCATTAATGATGATTTGGTCTTGTGCGGCAACACTAGCAATGGCAAACGCCATCGCAATTCGATGATCACCATGGCTTTCAATCTCACCACCTTGCATTTGGCCACCGACAATACGGATCCCATCTTCTCTTGGCTCGGCCACAATACATAAGGTTTGCAAACCATCGGCCATGGCTTGAATGCGATCGGATTCTTTGACGCGTAACTCTTTAGCGCCAGTCAAAATAGTTTCGCCTTCTGCGCAGGCAGCGGCAATAAATAAAGCGGGGAATTCATCAATGGCTAGTGGCACTAAATGTTCAGGGATGTTAATGCCTTTTAATTTAGCTGAACGTACCCGAATATCAGCAACCGGCTCGGCACCCACATGACGCTTGTTTTCTAGGGTAATATCCGCACCCATTAAATTTAAAATGGTTATCACACCATCACGAGTGGGGTTAATGCCGACATTTTTGATTAGCACATTGCCATCTTTAGCAATGCTCGCGGCCACTAAAAAGAAAGCGGCTGACGAAATATCACCCGGCACGTGAATATCCGTTGCGGTTAATTGCCCACCGCCTTGTAACGACACACGATTCGCTTGTTCAACCAATATGTAACCAAAACTTTCTAACATACGCTCGGTATGATCACGCGAAATACCCGGCTCCGTCACTGAGGTTTCACCTTCTGCATAAAGCCCCGCTAATAACACACAAGATTTCACTTGTGCACTGGCAATAGGTGAATCATAATTAATGCCTTGCAAATGTTTCACAGGTTTAATACGAATGGGCGGTGTACCAGCCTCTTCCACTTGAATATCAGCCCCCATTTGCCGCAAAGGCTTAGCCACTCGCATCATCGGCCGCTTCATAATTGATTCATCACCGATGAGTTCTGACGCAAAGGTCTGGCCTACCATCACACCGGACAATAAACGAATACACGTTCCTGCATTCCCCACATCCAGCGCCATTGATGGCGCTCGCAACCCATGCAAACCGACACCATGAATACGTAACTGTTCGCCATCATCGTCAATCACCACACCCATCTGCTGAAACACACGCATCGTCGCCAAGCAATCTTCACCGCGCAAAAAACCTGTCACGGTCGTGACACCTTCCGCTAATGCACCTAACATAATGGCACGATGAGAGATGGATTTATCACCAGGAACGATTATCTTGCCCACTATAGAGACGCATGGATTGATTGTGAATTTCATCATAAGGTCCTATAAAAAAGTATAAATTTAATGCTTAAAAGCTAACATGAATTCAGCTAATGCCTTAGCACCTGCTTCGGGCATAGCGTTGTACATGCTGGCGCGTACACCACCGATTACGTTGTGGCCTTTTAGGAAAGCTAAGCCTTGGGATTCGGCTTGTTGCAGGAATTTTTCCGTTAGTTTTTCGTCAGACAGGCTAAATGTGACGTTTAAGTCTGAGCGATATCGTTCATCAACGAAATTGGTGTACATCTCACTAGTATCAATCACATCATAGAGTAGTTTGGCTTTGTTGGTATTGGCTTCACCGATGGCTTTCACACCACCCTGCTTGGCTAACCAATCGAGCATTAAGTCGATTATCCAAATGCCGTAAACCGGTGGCGTATTGGCAGATGAGTTAACTTCAGCTTGCGCGCGGTAGTTCCAGATGCTGGGTAAAATAGGCATAGCTTGCTCGAGCAAGTCGTCTCGTACAATGGCTATGGTAACACCGGCTACGCCAATGTTTTTTTGTGCGGAGGCAAAGATGACACCGTAGCGTGAAATATCCATGGGTTTGGATAATATATAGGATGTCATGTCGGCGACTAAGGGTACGTCACCCACATCAGGAACGCTTTTGAATTCTACACCGTGAATCGTTTCATTCGGACAATAATACGCATAAGCAGCATCAGGATTAAGCTTCCATTGGCTGGGGTCAGAAATGGACGTAAAACCTTTAACTTCGCAATTAGCGGCACGGTTCACATAGGCATATTTGCTGGCTTCTTCGGCGGCACGTTTCGACCAAACACCGGTGATTAAATAATCCACGTGATCGCGTTCGCCACATAAATTTAAGGGTACAGCGGCAAATTGCCCTATCGCACCACCGGCTAAAAATAAGACTTTATAATTATCAGGAATCGACATGGCAGTGCGAAGTTTCGCTTCCACTTCTTCAATAAAATCTTGAATGATGGGTGTACGATGACCGATTTCCATAATCGAAACACCATGGCCGCGCCAATCGAGCATTTCAGCTTGCGCTTGTTGAAGTACATCATCAGGTATGGTGGCAGGTCCTGCCGAAAAGTTAAAAGGTCGAGTCATGAGTTTACTTCTTGTCTAGTTTTGCTTTAACACGGAAAAATATAAATGGTGACGCCATTAACAAACCGCCTAAGACTAATGAAATAATTAACACAGGCCAGGTTAATACTTGATCACAGTAAGCACCGCAATAAGCCCAGATGCCTATCGGCAAAAATAATACAACGGAGGTAATGACACCCGGTGAAAATTTGCGTTGCACAAGTGTTGGTAAAATATGAAAGAACAGACCATTTATCAGCATTAATGCGGCAATAATCAAGGCAAAAGCCGGACATTGCCAACCGACAAATGCGGCGGCAAAGCCACCAACTAATACGGCCATATTGGCGACATAAAACATCGGCCAATCCAAACCTGGGAATGGAAACGTTGCGCTGGCCCAGGTTTTCCAATCAAGAATTTTTTCTTCTAATACGTGGATCGCATAGGCGAACGGTAAAATCCATAAAATAAACTCATGATTCAGCATCAGCTATTTCCTCATCATCTAAGTCAGCAATACGTTGCAAGCCATTTAAGTGTTCACCTTTCGATAAATTAATTAAACGCACGCCTTGCGTGTTACGGCCAACAATTGACACTTCTTCGACACGGGTACGTACCAAAGTACCGCGGTCAGAAATAAGCATCATGTGATCTTCATTGGCAACTTGGCTGGCACCAATGACCTTACCATTACGTTCAGTGACTTGAATCGAAATCACACCGCTACCACCACGACCAGTGACACGGTATTCTTCGACACTAGTACGTTTACCATAACCATTTTCTGTCGCAGTTAAGATTGCACCGCAACCTTGCACGACAATCATTGAAATAATTTGCTGTTCACCCGGTAATTTAATACCGCGCACACCACAAGAGGTTCGACCTGTCGCACGGACATCACTTTCGTGGAAGCGAATCACTTTACCGACATCAGAAAACAACATCACATCTTGTGTACCATCGGTGACAGATACACCAATTAAGCTATCGCCTTCGCGCAACTCGACGGCACGAATACCATTAGCACGTGGGCGTGAGAATTGGCTTAAGGCGACTTTTTTCACAGTACCGTGAGACGTTGACATGAATACAAAGCGATCATCACTGTATTCACGCACGGGTAAAATAGCGGTTATCTTTTCATCAGCGTCTAGGGGTAATAAATTCACCATCGGTTTACCGCGAGCCGTGCGCCCTGCTTGTGGTAATTGGAAGGTACGCAACCAATACACTTGACCGGCATTGGAGAAGCATAAAATTGTGTCATGCGTGTTGGCAATTAATAATTGCTCAACGAAATCTTCATCTTTCACTGAGGTTGCAGCTTTACCGCGACCACCACGACGTTGTGCACGATAAAGTTCTAATGATTGTGCTTTAGCATAACCTTCGTGCGATAGCGTGACCACGACATCTTCTTCGGTGATTAAATCTTCAGTGGTTAAATCTTGTTGGCTAGCGAGAATTTCAGTGCGACGTTCATCACCAAACTGTTCTTTTATTTCGACCAACTCACCTTTAATCACTTCCATCAAACGAGCGGTTGAACCTAAAATTTCGAGTAAATAGTTAATGCGGTCAATCACATCTTGGTATTCATTCAAGATTTTATCTTGCTCTAACCCGGTTAAACGATGTAAACGTAAATCTAAAATAGCTTGCGCTTGCACTTCGGTTAAGCGATATCCCGCTTCGGTAAAGCCAAATTCGAGGGCTAAACCTTCTGGGCGGCAAGCATCACTGCCCGCTTTTTCTAACATGTCAGCTACCACACCCGCCGGCCAGTTTTTGGCTAACAAGCCCGCTTTGGCTTCTTGTGGATTTTTAGCAGCTTTAATTAATTGAATAACAGGATCAATATTGGCTAACGCAATACCTAAGCCTTCTAAAATATGTGCGCGATCACGTGCTTTGCGTAATTCAAAAATACAACGACGTGTGACCACTTCGCGACGGTGTTTAATAAATTCCGATAAAATTTGATGCAGGTTTAGTGTGCCAGGCTGGCCATCCACTAACGCTACCATGTTAATACCAAAAACAGATTGCATTGATGTTTGCTTATAAAGGTTATTTAAAATCACTTCCGCAACTTCACCTTTACGTAACTCAACCACCATGCGCATACCATCTTTATCTGACTCATCACGCAATGCAGTAATACCTTCAATGCGTTTTTCTCTGACTAATTCAGCAATTTTCTCGAGTAGTTTCGCTTTGTTAACTTGGTAAGGTAATTCGTTAACGACAATCGTTTGTTTGCCACTCGTTTCATTAGTTTCGATATCCGTGCGCGCACGCATATAAATACGGCCACGACCAGTGCGATACGCACTCACAATACCTGCACGGCCATTAATGATACCAGCAGTTGGAAAATCAGGGCCTGGAATGTATTCCATCAACTGATCGACCGTTAATTCAGGGTTATCGATTAACGCCATGCAGCCATCGACCACTTCATTCAAATTATGGGGCGGAATATTCGTTGCCATACCCACGGCAATACCCGAAGAACCATTTACCAGTAAATTAGGCACACGTGCGGGCAACACGGTGGGGGCAAATTCAGTTTCATCATAGTTAGGCGCGAAATCGACCGTTTCTTTGTCTAAATCGATTAATAAACGATGCGCAATTTTAGACAATCGTACTTCCGTATAACGCATAGCAGCTGGGCTATCGCCATCGACCGAACCAAAGTTACCTTGACCATCAACCAGCATGTAACGCATCGAAAATGGCTGTGCCATTCGTACAATCGTGTCATACACGGCGACATCACCATGCGGGTGATATTTACCAATCACGTCACCGACAATACGGGCGGATTTTTTATAAGCCTTATTCCAATCATTACCCAACTCGTGCATCGCATATAATACGCGACGATGCACAGGCTTCAAACCATCACGCACATCGGGCAAAGCACGGCCGACAATTACGCTCATGGCATAGTCTAAATACGATTGTTTTAGTTCATCTTCAATAGTAACAGGAAGGATTTCTTTGGCCATTTCACTCATGAATTATGTGTCTCCAATTAACCGCAAAATTATACCTAATTTGGCGTAAAATAGCGAGCTAAACCGCTTTATTTTGGGTATAATTCGCCCCATGGCGTTTGGAGTTTCGAGCCTCGCAATTGGAGAAAAACATGGCTAATATTGACACGGCAGAAGTTGCCAAATTTGATGCTTCGGCTCAACGTTGGTGGGACAAAAAAGGTGAATTTAAGGCCCTGCATGACATTAATCCGTTGCGCCTCAGCTTTATTCAGCAACATACCGAATTAAACGGCAAAGCGGTTATTGATGTGGGCTGCGGTGGTGGTATTTTATCCGAGGCGCTAGCGCAAGCCGGTGCACAAGTCACAGGCATTGATATGAGTGATGCATCACTCAAAACAGCCAAGTTGCATTTACATGAAAGTAAACTCGATATTGACTACCAACATATCACGGCTGAAGACATGGCAAAGCAACATCAAGCAAAATTTGACGTTGTTACCTGCTTAGAATTGCTTGAACATGTGCCAGATCCTAGCCAAGTGGTCAAAGCTTGTGCTGAATTAGTTAAACCGGGTGGGAAAGTATTTTTTTCGACCATTAACCGTAACCCAAAAGCTTACTTATTTGCCATTTTAGGCGCTGAATATATCCTCAATATGGTCCCTCGTGGCACTCATGACTTTAGCAAATTCATTCGCCCTTCTGAGCTGGATGGTTGGTGCAGCGATGCTGATTTAACGCTTAAATCGCTCAAAGGCATGACTTATAATCCCATTAGCAAAACATATAAGCTGGCAAGTGATGTCGGTGTTAATTATCTAATCTGCTGTGAGAAACCATGAAACCCACCACTGTATTATTTGATCTCGATGGCACGTTGCTCAATAGTGGCATCGATGTCGCGCATGCGCTGAATATTTATGTTGAACGACAAGGTTTCCCTGCTCAGCCTTATGAGAAAGTAGAACCCCTCATTCCATTAGGCAGTGGCGGCATGCTAAAGCTAGCCATGAACTTAGATAAAGACGACTCTGATTTTGAAAAACATCGTCAAGGATTTTTTGATGTATATGAGCGACATTTTCTCGACCATACCCAATTGTACCCTGGTGTCATGGACATGCTCGACACACTCGATGAAAAGAATATTAAATGGGGCATCGTGACCAATAAAATCACGCGCTTAACGAAACCCGTATTACGCCAACTCAATTTACTCGATCGGGTGGGCGTGTTAGTTTGCGCGGACACGTTAGCGCATAAAAAAC
Organism: uncultured Gammaproteobacteria bacterium; assembly: GCA_963975985.1. Classification (GTDB taxonomy): domain Bacteria; phylum Pseudomonadota; class Gammaproteobacteria; order JABDGN01; family JABDGN01; genus CAXBIY01. Next base: position 83,090 of record CAXBIY010000007.1, on the reverse strand, counting down.
CGCATCCAGAACCTATCTTGCATGCCTGTAAAACATTAGGTAGCAAACCTGCTGAGACATTTTTTGTAGGTGATGGTATTTATGATTTGCGATCCTCACAGAATGCTGGCACGAAATTTTTGGTGGCACTATATGGTTATACACCAACTGATGAAGATGCAAGTGAATGGCCAGCGGTTGGGTATTTGAATAGTGCTAGTGAAGTTTTGGATTTCTTGTAGGTTGATAAGTTAACGAAGAATTTATTTAAGATATCACCCCTCATCTGCCCAAGGGCATCTTCTCCCCTCGCGGGGAGAAGAGAGATATTAAATCCTTCTTCCCGTGAGGGGTATTGTTGAATAAATAAGCTTCTATCCAACTTTACAGCACGTCATCCCGCGGCTTGACCGCGGGATCCAGAAAAATCAGTGAGTGACTGGATCCCGCGGTCAAGCCGCGGGATGACGAAGCTGAATAAATTGATTTATTCAACAATACCCTTCGTGGGGAGAAGAGAGATAACGAACCAATCCTACTTCAAAGCCTTACTCACGATCTCAAACGTATCTTTCGACAAATCAACTTGCTTAACAATATCGTCTAATTGTGCTTTCATCAAACTCGCATTGGGTTCAACGTAACGCTTCCAATGCGTTAAGGGGCCCACCATGCGTGAAGCGACTTGTGGATTGAGTTTATCTAACTGTTTCACGATGTCGGCTAAGAACACATAACCTTCGCCTGATGCATCATGAAATTGTGGGGCATTGCCCATGCAGAAACCACCAATTAACGAACGGACTTTATTCGGGTTTTTAATACTGAAGGCTTCGTGTTGCATTAATGCTTTAGTCTGCGCTAATGCACCCGGTAATTTTGAACTCGATTGAATCGTGAACCATTTATCTAACACTAAGGCATCATCTTTAAATTGCTCATAAAAGTGGGCAAGTGCTTTTTCACGTTGCGGGCAATCGGTGCTAGCAAAACAAGCTAAGGCACTGCTTTGGTCTGTCATATTGTTGGCATCATGATAATGCGTTGCACACACATCCCACATCGTACTGTCATGTAGTTTCATTAAATAGGCTAATGCGGTATTGGCCAACATACGTTTACCATTAGCTGCCTGACTTTGTACGTATTCACCTGTTATATAATTAGCATGATAGACCGCTAACCATTGCTCTTGCAATCCATGGGCGATAGCTTCAGACAAAAACTCTCTCGCCTTATGAATCGCAGCCATATCGATTTTGTCCATTTGGTCCGCTAAATAAGCTTCGCTTGGCAACACCAGTAAGTGCGCTTTAAACGAAGGATCGATATCGTTATCTGCCAATACCGTAGCAAACACATCAATGAAAGCTTGAACAATCGTTAGTGGTTTATCCGCTTGCGCTTCAGCAATAATTCGCTGCAGTTCTCGCAAGGCAAGCAATTGCCCTGCTTCCCATCGAGCGAAGACATCGGTGTCATGCGCTAATAATAGTTGCAACTGTTCATTGCTATAGTCGTAATGCAATTTTACAGGGGCTGAGAAACCGCGTAGTAATGAGGGCACGGGATGCGTAGTGATGTTGTCGAACACGATGTCTTGCTCTGCCAGTTTTACATCCACCAGTTGCGTCAGCATCTCATCGCCTTTCGCATCTAACAAGCCGACACGCAAAGGAATATGCAGTGCTTGTTTGTCTGCTTGGCCTGCTGTCGCTGGAGTATGTTGTTTAACGTGAAGCGTGTAGGTCTTCTTATCGGCATCGTAACTATCAGACACCGTTAACTCTGGCGTACCTGCTTGGCTATACCACAAGCGAAATTGCGATAAATTCACACCACTAGCTTCTTGCATACAATCAACAAAATCATCTGTTGTCACCGATTGTTCATCGAAACGCGAGAAGTATAAGTCCGTTGCTTGTCGGAATTTTTTAGGGCCGAGTAATGTATGCATCATACGAATCACTTCAGCGCCTTTTTCATAAACCGTCAGCGTATAAAAGTTGTTAATCTCGATGTAGGATGCGGGGCGGATAGGATGTGACATTGGGCCCGCATCTTCTTTAAATTGTGCCGTACGCAATACATTCACATCACTCACGCGCTTCACAGGGGATGTCATATCGGTTGTGAATGATTGATCACGAAATACTGTCAAGCCTTCTTTTAAGCTTAACTGGAACCAATCACGACAACCGACTCGGTTACCTGACCAATTGTGGAAATATTCATGACCTACTACGCGCAACACATTTTCAAAATCGGTATCCGTTGCTGTTTCGGGGCTAGCTAAAATATATTTAGTATTAAAAATATTTAAGCCTTTGTTTTCCATCGCACCCATATTGAAATCACCGACGGCGACTGTCATGAAAATATCTAAATCATATTCACGACCATACACTTCTTCATCCCATTTCATGGAAAGTTTTAGTGAATGCATTGCGTGCGCACATTTATCGAGGTTGCCTGGTTCAACGAACAAACGTAAGGCAACTTTTCGGCCCGACATGGTAATGAACTCATCGTCAAGCACATCAAATGTGCCGGCAACTAATGCAAATAGGTGCGGTGATTTTTTGTGTGGGTCATGCCACTTCACCCAATGGCGACCATCTTCTGTTTCGCCTTCATCAACTTTGTTACCGTTGGACAACATAGTGGGATATTTAGCTTTGTCACCAATAATGGTTGTGGTGAATACCGCCAAGTTATCGGGGCGATCGATGTAATATGTAATACCACGAAACCCTTGTGGTTCACACTGGGTGCAGAAATTACCACTGGATTGGTATAATCCCATTAACTTAGTGTTTTCTTGTGGTTTAATTTCAACTTCAATATCGAGTTCGCATTCAGAACCCGGCGCAGGTATCACTAAATCATTCCCCGTTAACTGATACTGTTGCTCAGTCAAGGCTGTGCCATTCATTGCAATGGCTATTAATTTCACTTCATCGCCGTTGAGTACTAAGGGTTGCTCACAGCCATCATGGCCATTCGCGCGAATTTGCATTTGCGATTTAATACGTGTGACATCTTCACCAAGCTCAACAATAAGGTGGACAGTTTCAATAAGATAAGCAGGCTTTTGGTAGTCTTTGAGATATTGAGTTTTCGGTTGAGACATTGAGATTTCCTAGTCATGAATTGGCTAGGATTGTACCGGATCGGACGGTATAAATAAATGATATCGAGGCATGCGACTTTCTGAACCGCTAATAATTTAAGTTACTTATGGTATCTGTGTCTACTTAAGGCTTCCGAATTCCATATAGGTCCGGCATGCACACCGCAGAACAACTCAACACCTCTAAACTTGCAACAAAGGCTCAGGGCATAACCACGAATCATCATAATAATTGTAGCCCTATTTCACGTTTTTGCAAGTAGGAATGGCTTCAATGTGCTGAAATATTAATTGTACGGTACGGATGTCACGAAATTCGTTAACATCCAGGCGATAAGCGGCACGAATCTTATTGCAGCGATGATTGGGCCAAACCTGAGTATCAACATTAAAAGCTATAGCATCCAATAACTTATCACCCAGCTTAACCGTGCACTTCAAATGTCGTTGACCGACGATACGCTGATCAACCAGTTCAAACTCATCATCAAATAACGGCTCAGGAAATAATTGCCCCCATGGACCCGCTTGCTGTAATAATTCAGCTAACTGCAAATTCAGCTCTGTAACAGGTAATTCACCATCACTATGAATCACTTGTTGAAAATCATCTTCGTTGAGTTGTAGACCTACTACCATTGCAAAAGCTTGTTGAAATGTCGCGTAATTTTTCTTGGATAAACTCAAGCCTGCCGCCATAGCATGACCACCGAATTTATCGATAAGGCCAGGATTTTTCTTGTCAATCATATCCAACACATCTCGAATATGCAGGCCTTGGATCGAACGCGCGGAACCTTTTAAGGTCGTGCTGTCTGCCGATGCAAAAGCAATCACTGGCCGGTGATATTTATCTTTCACTCGCGAGGCTAAAATACCAATCACACCTTGATGCCAGGTTTCATCCATAACGGTAATGCCTGCTGGCAGACAGTCTTCATCTAACTTTAATTTATCCAGCGCTTTAAACGCTTGATCACGCATATCATTTTCAATGCCTTTACGTTCTTGATTCAAGGCGTCTAATTCTTCTGCCATGCCCATAGCAAGTTGAGCATCATCCGTTAATAAACATTCAATCCCTAAGGCCATATCTTCCAAGCGCCCTGCTGCATTCAAACGCGGGCCGACAGCAAAGCCTAAGTCGCTTGCTGCGACATGTGGTAATTTCCGTTTTCCCACCTGTAAGATGGCTTTGATACCTTCGCAACACTTACCTGCTCGAATACGTCTTAAACCTTGATGCACCAAGATGCGATTATTTTTATCTAACGGTACGACATCAGCAACTGTGCCCAATGCCACTAAATCTAAATATTCAGCCATATTCGGTTCAGGTATATTTTGTTGAGTAAACCAGTCTTTATCACGTAACATTTGCCTTAATGCCAACATGACATAAAAAATCACGCCAACACCCGCTAAGTTTTTGCTTTCAAATTTATCACCGGGTTGATTAGGGTTAACAATCGCATCAGCTTCGGGCAATTCATCGGCAGCCAAATGGTGGTCAGTAATCAACACCTTTATACCCCGTGATTTAGCATGCTTAACACCTGCAATATTGGCAATACCATTATCAACCGTAATAATTAAATCAGGGCTGTCTTTTATAGCCACATCAACAATTTCAGGTGTTAAACCATAACCGAAGTCAAATCGATTCGGCACTAAGTAACTGACCTGTTGAACACCGAATGACTTCAATACTCGCATAGCTAACGCTGAGCTGGTTGCACCATCAGCATCAAAATCACCAATGATCACGATACGGTCCTGTGCGGTTAAACTATCCGCTAGCAAGCTGGCTGCAGCGTCAACGCCCATTAATGTTTGATACGAAAGCAATGCTTTTAAATCACGTTCCAAATCAGCTGGCTGCTTTACACCTCTAGCAGCATAAATACGTTGTAAAATAGGATGCAAATCCATATTAGCGATAGACTCAACCGCTCGACGTTTAATCATAGCACTCATAACTGTCCCTTATGTGTCGTCAACCATGAACGCATACGTCTAAAATCGGATTTTTTAACGGCATCATTAAAAATTAAAATGGATTGTCGTTTATTGTTTTTCACTATTCTCACATTGAGTAGAATCAAAAAGTTTGAACTCACACTATCACCTAACAGTTTAACCTTTATTTCTTCGCCTGACCGAGTGAGCAAAAACCATTGGTTATGACTATCGCACCACACTTTAGTGACTGCCGCATCAAATCGTCGAACAATATAATAGCGGATAGAATGAATAAAACTGCCCACTATGCAACATTCAATCAAAATGATGGCCCACCACTGGATAGGCAGATGCAACAATAGCAACATCACCGCAATGTGTGTTAGCAAAATAATGGCTAATAAATAGCGTGAAGGATGAATATCAAGCTGTAGCATGCTGATTGATCAACTCCACTATTGCTCGATGTTGTTCTGGCGAAGTTTTCACCTTGGTGACTAACCAATCCCACAATTCAATATCTTCACATTCAATTAACTTAGAAAAATTCTGTTGCTGTTCGTGAGATAACAAATCAAATTTCTCATCAAAAAAAGGATATAAGATATCTTCCAATTCTCCCATACCTCGACGGCAATGAAACCGTAATTTATTTTTATTAATAGCTGTCATATTTAATCCTTTCGTTTAACAGGCAACATAATTTTAAATGTTGTTCCCATTTTATCGGTTTTATGCAAACTCAAACTACCGTCATGTGATTCCATAATAGAGGAACAAATACTCAAACCAATCCCCATGCCATTTGGTTTGGTCGTACAAAAAGGTTCGAATATTTTTTCTTTAAAATCATCGGCTATACCAGGCCCCGTATCATGAATATAGATAGCGATACCTTCATCAACTAACTGCGTCAGCAATGCAATATTGCGTCGCTGCCGTTTGCAATAAATCAGCACATCAATCGCATTTTTCACCACATTAACAAAGACCTGTTCTAATTGAACATTATCGACCCAGACATTCGGTAGGTGTTCCGCTAACTCAAAGTCTAGTTGAATGTCACACTGTTTGATTTCACTACGTAAAAATTCCACCGACTCTGTCAACAACTCATTAACGTCATGAGATTCTTTACGGCTATCACTTTTCCTAACAAAATCTCGGATACGTTGAATAATATCGGATGCACGCTTCGCCTCATTAGCGGCTTTTTTCATGGCCTGCACCAACGGTTCATTTCCTTCGACATCTCGTTGACCTAAGCGACGCAAGGTACCATTAATGTAATTCGTAATCGCAGCTAAAGGTTGGTTTAGTTCATGCGCCATACTGGTTGCCATTTCACCCATCGAGCTAATGCGCGATACATGTGCTAACTCTAATAAATGTTCACGTTGTAATTTATCTAACTCTGCTTTGTAAATACTTTTTTGCGCTTCTCTTAAATCTGTAATATCCGTATTAATACCCACCCATTTAGTGACTTCGCCTTCAGTATTATAAACAGGAGAACAAACACTCGAGTGGATGCGGTAGTTACCTTTAGCATTCATAATTCGCCATTCTTCATATAACACGCCATCATCCAACTTCTCAACATCAAAACCCTGGTATTTCGTTAACACTATGTGTTTATCATCCGGGTGAAACGTTTTCAGCCACCCATTACCTAAGGCATCTTCTACGCGCTGACCAGTAAGCTTTTCCCAAGCTTTATTCATATAACTCACATCGCCTTCAGGCTCACTAAACCAGATAACATGCGGTGCTGCGTTGATAAGTGTATGATGAAGATGCTCGGCATCTGCTAATGCTTTTGCACGCTGTTCAACCTTGTGAGCCAGGTCATCACGTGTTTTTATTAATTCAGTTTGCAAGCGTTTTTGTTCGGTGAAATCATGCCAAACACTTAAAATAGAATCAATATTGCCGTCGCTATCAAAATACACAGCGCCTTTAACTTTGGTGGTCAAAACACTGTTGTCTTTACAAATAATAATACGTTCACCATAATAATTATCTAGCGAATTATTCGCGTGCCCGTTGAATATTTTTGTTGCCTCTTCTATTGAGCTTTCATGATAAAGTTTAAAAAATGGCATGCCAATAAGCTCTTCTCGAGAATATCCCGTTAACTCAATCAACTTGTGGTTACAATTTAAAATAATACCCGTATCAGGTTCTAATGTCGCCATCATGTCAGGCGAATTATCATAAAGGTAGCGATACATTCTCTCTGATTCAGCCAGCTTTGCTGCTTTTTGTTTGCGTGCTGTTACATTGCGTGAAATCCCCAAAACACTTTGCATCTTGTCATCGACTACAATTGGCAGCAGACGTGTTGACCACCACTGTGTATGACCAAATACTTTTACCATGACTTCACATGTTGTCATCTGGCCTGTTGAAAAAACCTGCTCTATTGCTGCTTTTGCACGATTGTGATGTTCTGGGATAATATAATCATAGTAGTTTGTGCCGATAACGTCATCAAGTTGACGTCCTGCTGGCACATTATTGACATATAAACAATTACCCGCCGAATCTACTTCCGAAACAATATCCGTCGTCCAATCCCAAAGCGCTTTAGAAAGCACATTTAAACTGGAAGGCTGACGGAGTTGGGTAGGAGTGGTATTATTCACAATCGTTCTCGACTGGTAAGGTCAGATCATTATATGAGGCTTAATAAGCGATGGCAAATCTTTCACACATTCATATTTCGGGGCAAGATGCGGTAAAATTCTTACAAGGTCAATTGACTTGCGATATCAACAAGATATCTGATCAAAAGCCTATAACAGCAGCTCATTGCAATGCTAAAGGTCGAATTGTGAGCTTATTTGATATCAGTCACCACAACGATGGTTTTCAACTCTTGCTACCCTCTGAGTTACTTTTGATTGCTGTTGCCAACTTAAAAAAATACGCTATTTTTTCAAAAGTTGACATTGATACCAGCGAAGCGTCTATCGATGATTATGATGACTGGCGGCTACAACGCATCCGACATAATATTCCAACGGTATTCACTACAACTTCAGAAATATTTTTACCCCATTATGTCAATCTACTTGAACATGGTGGTGTGAGTTTTACTAAAGGCTGTTACACCGGGCAAGAAATTATTGCACGCATGCAACATTTGGGTAATATCAAGCGACATATGCACTATCAGAAAATGGAAAGTGAGACTTGCCCACAGCCAGGTGATAATGTTTATGCCAAGGATAAAAAAGTAGGCGATGTCGTCGATGCGATTAAACTTGGCAACACCGTTGAGGCGACAGTGATACTATCTGACAGTACTCAGCCTTCAAGTATCAGCTGTTCACCTTAAACGCTCAATCCTACTGCTTTCGCATATGCGGGAATAAAATCACATCACGAATTGATGATGAATCCGTAAATAACATCACGAGCCGATCGATCCCCACACCTACGCCGCAAGTCGGTGGCATACCGTGCTCTAAGGCGTTAATATAATCATCATCAAATGGCATTGCTTCATCATCACCATCGGCTTTCGCATCCATTTGTGCTTTAAAACGTTCAGCTTGATCTTCAGGGTCATTTAATTCAGAAAAGCCATTAGCAATTTCACGACCACCGATGAAGAGTTCAAAGCGATCGGTGATAAATGGATCATTATCATTACGACGCGCTAAGGGTGACACCTCTGCTGGGTAAGCGGTAATAAACGTCGGTTGAATTAATTTTTCCTCAACCGTTTTTTCGAAAATTTCGATTTGTATTTTACCGAGGCCATAGGAATCTTTAATGTGCACACCTAATTTTTCTGCATAGGCGCGCGCTTTGGTTAAATCATTTAAATCATCCATTGTCACATCTGAATTATGTTGCAGAATAGAATCGACAACACTGATACGATTGAACGGTTGTGAAAAATCAAAGGTTTCACCTTGGCATTCAACTTTCGCATTACCCAATACATCCGTTGCAATGTATTTAAATAAACCTTCGGTAATATTCATGCCATCTTCATAGTCGGCATAGGCTTGATACCATTCCACCATGGTGAATTCAGGGCTATGTCGCGTCGACAAACCTTCGTTACGGAAGTTACGATTGATTTCAAATACACGTTCAAAGCCACCTACGACTAAACGTTTTAGATATAGCTCAGGTGCAATACGTAAGAACAATTCCATATCCAAAGCATTATGATGCGTCACGAAAGGTTTGGCAGCAGCACCACCGGCCATGACTTGCATCATCGGTGTTTCGACTTCCATAAACGTATGTGTTGTTAAATATTGACGTACACCATTAACAATGGCCGAACGTTTTTTAAATGTATCGCGTGTGTCTTGGTTAACGATCAAATCAACATAACGATGACGATAACGTTGTTCTTGATCGACCAAACCATGCCATTTGTCCGGCAATGGGCGTAAGGCTTTCGTTAATAAGCTAATAGCGGTCACGCGCACGGTCAACTCATCGGTTTTAGTCCGAAATAAATAACCTTCAAAACCAATAATGTCGCCAATGTCCCATTTTTTAAAATCGGCATACACGCCTTCTGGCAAATCATCGCGCGCGATATAAATCTGCATGCGACCAGACATGTCTTGAATGTTCGCGAAGCTAGCTTTACCCATAATGCGGCGCGTCATCATACGACCCGCGATAGTCACAGCGACACGCGTGCCTTCTAATTCTTCTTTGGTTTTTCCATCATACTCGGCAACAACATTCTCAATTAAATGTTCACGACGAAAATCGTTAGGATAAGCATTACGCTCGGTACGAATAGTCGCCAATTTTTCACGGCGATTGGCAATTTGTTCATTTTCACTTAATTCTACTGGTTCAGACATGCTTATTCCTCATTACGTCAATCATCTACGCCTTGCTTCAGGCTTGCTTCAATAAATTTATTTAAATCACCATCCAACACGGCTTGGGTATTCGTGTTTTCAACGCCGGTCCGCAAATCTTTAATACGTGACTGGTCTAATACATAAGAGCGAATTTGACTGCCCCAACCAATTTCTGATTTGCTGGCCTCTAATTCTTGCTGCGCTTCACTGCGTTTCAACATTTCTAATTCATACAGTTTAGCTTTCAACTGTTTCATCGCTTCAGCTTTATTTTTATGCTGCGACCGATCGTTTTGGCATTGTACCACAGCACCTGTTGGTACATGCGTGATGCGAACAGCTGAGTCCGTTCGGTTGACATGCTGCCCACCCGCACCACTCGCACGATAGGTATCAATACGCAGGTCTGAAGGATCGATATCAATATCAACATCGTCATCCACTTCAGGCGAGACAAATACAGCAGCAAAAGACGTATGTCGACGATTGCCTGAATCAAACGGTGATTTACGTACTAAACGATGCACACCGGTTTCTGTTCGTAACCAACCAAATGCGTATGCACCGCTGAATTTAATCGTCGCACTTTTAATACCGGCGACCTCGCCAGCAGAGGCTTCCATCAATTCAGTTTTAAAACCATTTTGTTCACCCCAACGTAAATACATACGCAACAACATTTCAGCCCAATCTTGCGCTTCCGTTCCACCAGAACCTGACTGCACATCAAGGTAAGCATTGTTAGCATCCATTTCGCCAGAGAACATTCGTTGGAATTCAAGTTTTTCAATTTTGTCTGTTAAGCTTTGTAATTCTGTTGTGATTTCGGTGACTGTATCAGCATCATCTTCTTCAACGGCTAAGGCTAATAATTCTTTAGCGTCGATCAACCCCTGATCTAATTCCATTAACGTATTGACGATATTTTCTAAATGGCTTTTTTCGCGTCCAAAGGCCTGCGCTTTATCCGCATCATTCCAAATATCAGGATTTTCTAATTCACGAGAAACTTCGGTTAAACGCTCTTGCTTAACATCAAAGTCAAAGATACCCCCGAAGCACTGTGGCTCGGGATTGCAAGTCGGCGATTTGTTCTTTAATTGGGTTAATTTCCATGGACGGTATTATGCTTTTTTTACCCAAATTAAGCAAGATCGACTATACTCTCAGCCATGTGTCAATTACTCGGCCTCAGTGCCAATACTGCCAGCGATATTCGATTTAGCCTTTCAGGCTTAGTCCAACGTGGTGGCGCCACCGATAAACATGAAGATGGTTTTGGTATCGCGTTCTACGAAGGCCATGGTTGCCGCTTGTTTGTGGATCCGGAACCTAGTATTAATTCACATGTCGCTGAATTTTTACAAACCTACCCTATTCGCAGTAAAACCATTATTAGCCATATTCGTAAAGCGAACCGTGGCAAAGTCTGTTTAGAAAACACCCATCCTTTTGTGCGTGAGTGCTGGGGCCGTCAATGGGTGTTCGCTCATAATGGCCAGCTCAAGGGGATAAAAAAATTACCGCTCAAACGCTACCACCCCGTTGGCACCACAGATAGCGAATATGCGTTTTGCTGGCTGATGGATCAAATCTTAAAAAAATACCCAAAACCACCTACCAGCACACCGAAAGAAAATCAAAAATTTTGGAATTTTGTGCACTACCTTTGCCTAACCATTGCGGAATTAGGGACATTTAATATCTTATTTTCTGACTCCAGCAAGCTTTATACCTTTTGCAGTACCAAGCTTAGTTGCCTCACACGACGCGCACCGTTCGGCATTGCGAAATTAGCGGATGCTGAAATGGAAATTGACCTGACCCAAACGAATAACAAGGATGATATAATTACTGTGATTGCCACGGAGCCATTGACTAAAAATGAACCATGGATTCGCATGAACCGCAACGAAATGCGCGTTTATGAATTAGGCAAATGCGTGTTCCAACGCACTTGGGAGTAATAATGACAGATAAAATTCTTGACTGGGACCTTGCCACGAAGGTCGCTGGTAACCGTGAGACGGCTACCGAAATTTTTCACATGTTTAAACGATCACTCAGTGCAGAAAAAAAGAATATTGAGACAGCCTATGCTGATAGTGAGCTTGCCTTGCAGGATGCAACACATAAAGTTCATGGTGCCCTGAGCTATTGTGGTTTGCCGCGTTTGAAACACGCCGCCTGCCAATTAGAAACCGCCCTTAAAAAAGGTGAAAGCGATAAAATTAAAGCCTTGTATGAAAGCCTTATGCAAGAAATGGATGCCGCTGCAGAAGTTCTGTTATCAGAAATTGAAGATTAATCGTTCGATACTGGGTGTAATCTCACTGTCACTCTTATGAGCCAGTGCTAATTTATAATTTTCGACATCAGGTAAATTCATTATTTTCCAACTTTGTCCTTGCTCATCAATCACATCATCACCCACAACATCTAATTGCGTTAGCTGAGTAAATAAGCCTTTGCCATTAGCTTTAATAAGCGCCTCTTTGCGCGTCCATAAAGTAAAAAATCGTTCGGCTTTATCCTTGGCATCATCCAAGCATTGAATTTCATTAGCGGTAAATACTTTTTCCGCAATACCCTCCATCTCAACCGTTCTATCCATGCATTCGATATCAACCCCTAAGGTAAAGTTTCGACTCACGGCAATTAAAGCGTAATCGCCGGCATGAGATAAGTTAAATTTCAGGTCATGATTGATTAATGCTGGCTTGCCATGCTCACCATAGCTAAACTCCAGACTGTTTGGCTCAACCTGCAAATAATTTGCTAAATATTGTCGCAATTGCCCTCTAGCAGCAATGAAAGCCTGCCGATCTTTTTCAAACTTAAATTGATTCGCACGTTGCATTTCATCATCTGACAAATAAGCCAAAAACAATGACTCATCTTGTCGCAAAGAAAAAATAGTATAGTGGATAATATGTTCGGCTAAAGGGGGCATCTTCATCTCATAAATAATTCACGGCTTTTTAGAGGCTTATCCCCTAGCAACCGTGCAAAGGCATGACGCATTAAGCGTTTAGCATCTCGCAATACATCATCGGTATCTAATTCGTCATGGTGCAAAGCGAGTAAGTTACGCCCTGAAAATGCTTTTTGTTTATGCGCGCTATTCGCTGCGATTAAACTCGGGCCTTTATCGGGCACATATTGATACCATTGATCAGGCTCAACCGCATCACCCGATTCACAATCATAACAAAGCTCTAAGCCATAACCAATTTCTTGCAACAAACATTTCTCAAACATTCGCAAGGCTGCCTCAGTGGTTTGCTTATTTTGAAATTTCAGTAATAAAGCTTCATACTCATGATACAAACCTTCATAGGGGTCATGCGCACGTAGCAAACGCATCAGTAATTCATTGATATAGAAACCATACAAGATACTATCGCCAGTTAAACCGGCAATTGACGATTGTGATTCGACTTGCGTCATCGTCACAAGCTCGCCCTTGCCGACCCAACTTACTAGCAACGGTGTAAAGGGTTGTAATAAATGTCGTATTTTAGATTTTTCACTACGCACGCCACGCACGACAGCATCAACACGGCCGAATTCCAAGGTAAAGAAATTGGCAAGTAAACTGGTATTACGGTAAGGACGAGAGTGGAGAAGATACGCTAACTGCAATTCCATCAGTTAATTTCCTAACAAATTTATGCTTCTAGCTTCATTGATGAAGCGATGATTGATTTTTAACTCAGGGAAAGCAACTATTGGCAACAACTTTCAACTTTGAAAAACTTCCTCAATCATCGTAGCCTAGACTCTTCAACATGCGAGCATCATCCGACCAATTGTCTTTAATCTTCACCCATAGCTGTAAAAAGACTTTTCGACCGATCAATTCTTGAATCTCTAAGCGCGCTTGTTGACCAACACGCTTCAAACGTTCACCTTTGCTACCGATAACAATAGGTTTCTGGCCTTTACGTTCCACTAAAATAACAGCAGCAATACGCGTTATTTTTTCTTCATCTTGATAAAGCTCAATTTCAACCGCCGTTGAATGCGGAATTTCATCACCGGTTAAGCGAAAGAGTTTTTCACGAATGATTTCTGACACTAAGAAACGCACACTACGGTTAGTGATTTCATCTTCACCATAAACATGCGGTGCTTCAGGTAAATATTGGTAAGCCTCTGCTTCTAAGGTATCAAGATTTTTGGCTTGCAACGCCGAGACAGGAATCACAGCAGAAAAATCATATTTACTTTGAACCATTTCTAAAAATGGCAGCACATCATTTTTTGATTTAAGTTTATCAATTTTATTAATGGCTAATATAATCGGCGCTTTGACGTGCCTGAATTTTTCTATAATCCAATCATCTTCCTCTCTCCACTTACCGGCTTCAACGATAAAGATGATGACGCTAGTTTCATGCAAAACGCTATCGGCGGCTCGATTCATCATTCGGTTTAATTGTTTTTTGGTGCCTTGATGCATACCGGGTGTATCAACAAAAATTGCCTGAATATCATTTTCAGTTTTAATGCCTAGCACTTGATGACGTGTCGTTTGCGCTTTACGAGAAGTAATGCTAATTTTTTGGCCGAGAATATGATTCATTAATGTTGATTTACCTACATTAGGTCGACCTACAACAGCGATGTAACCACATTGACTCATTTCTTTTTCGCCTTCGCTAATGTTAAAAATTCTTCGGCAGCGACCTGTTCAGCTCTACGGCGACTGTCACCATCACCACTCGAGATTAACTCTAATCCAACTACTGAACAATCAATATAAAAGGTTTGCTGATGATGCTCACCTTCGGTTTTAATCAAGGTGTAAATTGGCAAGGGTAATTTTCTAGCTTGTAAATATTCTTGCAAACGCGTTTTGGCATCTTTCGTATCATGCAACTCAATTGCATTTTCAACACGTTTGGCAAACCATTTACTGACAATGCTTTTTACCGTTTCCATATCGGAATCTAAATACATACCACCAATAATGGCTTCAACAGCGTCAGCTAAAATGGAAGGTCGACGGAAACCGCCACTTTTCAACTCACCTGAGCCTAATCGTAAATATTGCCCGAGTTCAAATTCTTTTGCTAATTCAGCCAAGGTTTCGCCCTTCACTAAAATGGCTCGCAAGCGGCTTAAAGCACCTTCTTTCGCATCGGGATATAACCGATAGAGCACATCAGCAATCACAAAATTGATGATTGAATCGCCTAAGAACTCCAAGCGCTCATTGTTTTTGTTCGAAAAGCTACGATGTGTTAATGCTTGCAACAGCAACGCTTCATCACTGAAGATATAGCCTATTGTTTTACTTAATGATCTTAAATCGTCCATCATGCACCTACTTTATTTATCGACTTTCAATACTGCCAAGAAAGCTTCTTGTGGAATTTCTACTCGGCCAACTCGCTTCATGCGTTTCTTACCATCTTTCTGCTTTTGCAATAATTTTTTCTTGCGGGATATATCACCGCCATAACATTTTGCTGTTACATTCTTACGTAATGCTTTCACTGTCGTCCGTGCAATCACTTGTGCACCAATCGCAGACTGGATCGCCACATCAAACATTTGCCTTGGGATTAATTCTTTTAGCTTACTTGCCAAGTCACGGCCGCGGGCTTGTGAATTTTCTTTATGCACAATTAAGGCTAAAGCATCGACCTTATCACCATTAATTAACACATCGAGCTTAATTAAGTTTGCGGCTTCGAAACGCACAAAATGATAATCTAAGGAGGCATAACCACGACTGATCGACTTTAACCGGTCAAAGAAATCTAATACCACTTCAGCCATCGGCAATTCATAACTCAAGGTTACTTGATTGCCGGCATAATGCATGGATGTTTGGACACCTCGACGCTCTATACACAACGTAATGACATTACCTAAATATTCTTGCGGCACGATCATATTGGCTTTGACAATCGGTTCACGCATTTCGGCTACTTTAGATATTTCAGGTAATTTTGAGGGGCTATCAATGCTGATGATGTCGCCATTAATTAATACCACTTCATAAATCACAGTAGGCGCTGTGGTGATGAGGTCTAAATTATATTCACGCTCTAAGCGCTCTTGAATAATTTCCATGTGCAACATGCCGAGGAAACCACAACGAAAACCAAAGCCTAAAGCATCAGAATTTTCTGGCTCATAAAACAATGAAGCATCATTTAAACTTAGTTTTTCTAAAGCATCACGAAAACTTTCATAATCATCGGAATCGGTTGGGAATAAACCTGCATAAACTTGTGGTTGCACACGTTTAAAACCTGGCAACGGTTCAATGGCAGGTTGGTGTGCTAAAGTAATGGTGTCACCGACGGGTGCACCTTGAATATCTTTAATACCAGCGATAACATAACCCACTTCACCGGTTTTCAAGCAATCGCGGTCACTACGTTTTGGCGTATAAACACCAACGAAATCCACGACATGGCTACGCCCTGTCGACATCACTTGCATCTTTTGCTTAGGACGCAACTCACCATTTTTAACGCGCACTAATGACACCACACCTAAGTAAGGGTCAAACCATGAATCAATAATCAAAGCTTGTAATGGCGCATTAGGGTCGCCTTTAGGCGCAGGAATATCAGTGACAATACGTTCTAACAAATTATCAACACCTAAACCACTCTTCGCACTCACTTGTGCTGCATCGGTTGCATCTAAACCAATAATATCTTCAATCTCCTGCGAGACTTTAATGGCATCGGCTTGTGGTAAATCAATTTTATTTAATACCGGCACCACCTCTAAATCTTGCTCAATTGCCATGTAACACACAGCCACCGTTTGCGCTTCAACGCCTTGCCCTGCATCAACAAGTAACAACGCGCCTTCACAGGCTGACAATGAACGCGACACTTCATAAGCAAAATCGACATGCCCTGGTGTATCAATAAAATTTAACTCGTACGTTTCACCGTCTTTGGCTTTGTAGTGCAAGGTGACGCTTTGCGCTTTAATCGTGATACCACGTTCACGCTCTAAATCCATTGAATCGAGCACTTGTGCGGCCATTTCACGCTCAGCTAAACCACCACAAGTCTGAATCAAACGATCAGACAGCGTCGATTTGCCGTGGTCAATATGGGCAATAATAGAAAAGTTGCGGATATGGGATAATTCGCTCATATAACTTGTTGTATTCCTTTTTGCTATATGGGTATTGATGTTACAACAATCATTGTAATATCAATAGCCACATCGCGTGATTGTACAGGAAATAACAGTTAGGAGCTAGGATTCAGATGTGTAGGGTGGATAAAAATTCGCACATTAGCGTGGATATATCCACCAGCGGTGGTGCATGATAGGTTGATGGTGGATATGTCCACCCTACTTTAGGTCATCAATCTTTGTTCTAATGCCTCACGCGCGCGTGACAGGCGTGAGCGTACGGTGCCAATGGGGCAATCCATCTCCTTAGCGATAGCATCATAACTATAACCGGCATGTTCACGCAGGATAAACGTTTTGCTTAAATCGGCAGGCATCGCCTGTAGTAAACCGTCCATCTCACTTTGAGCTTGCCTTCCAATTAAAATAGATTCAGGGTCACTAATATCATGCAAAGGCGATAAGGCTTGTTGTGGCTCTTGATAACTTTGTTCAATTTCGACTACATCAAAACTGACTTTCAGTTTTAGTAAAAAATCTTTCGCTACATTGATAGCGATACGATACAGCCAAGTATAGAATTGACTGTCACCCCGAAATTTTTGCACGGCACGATAGGCCCGGATATAAGTATCTTGCAACACATCAATGATATCGGCTTCATTATAAATCCAACGATGCAAGGCTTGCACTAAACGACCATGGTAACGATCGATCAACACACTCAATGCCTGCGATTCACCCGCCTGCGCTTGTTCAACTAATACAGCGTCCTTAACCATCGTATTCTCCCTACCCTCTCATAAACCATAGCCTACTCTATGGCTATTACCTATGAGCAAATGCGCAATTTTGTGTGGGTTTTTGCATAAACCGCAAATAAGGTATACTGCTCCTATGAAATTTCAGCAAGAACAATCAGATAACATTGTAATTAATGCTTACGAACCAGGCGGTATTACTGTCGATAAACAAACCTATCAGCACAGTTTAATCATTTCTCCAACGAACGTTTATTTGGATTGGCCCGTTTCTAACATCGAGAATTTGCAAGCCGAGCACTTTAACCAAATCATTGAACTGAAGCCTGAAATTTTATTACTCGGCGTGGGTGATGCACTCACCTTTCCTGATAGTGAAATATTAGCTGCTGTGCATGCAGCAAGAATTGGTGTTGAGATTATGGATAATGCTGCCGCGTGTCGGACTTATAATATTTTAGCGGGTGAAGATCGGAATGTTGTTGTGGCGATTATTTTAACAACACACTAACCATTTATTATTAGACAAGTGCTAAAGTCGCAATAATCTCCGCTTCTCTTGGCTTCTGCATCTCTAACCAAGCATTAATAACTGTCAACACAGGCCGCTTAACTATCAATGCCTCGTCACCAATCTGATCATTATAAAAATTTTCGTCAATTTTTTTAATGCGGGCATACAACCCTTTAATCAAATCAGGGAAATTAGCAAACAACGTATAAAATATCTCAGCCGTGAATAACGATTCATACCTAACGTAATAAGTAACATGATTTGATAACAACCATGTTGCCAATCCACCATAATTTAACAGGAAAAAGCTATAGTCAGCAAAGATTTGTCTTAACCCAGATTCTGACCCAACCTCAGATAAAGCCATAAAACACTTTTTATGCAGTAACCAATATTCATTGGTGTCAACGCCTACACTCCCCAATATTGATAAAAAAAATTGACTGATTTTACTCACTAATGCTATTACATCTAATTGCTCAGGAGTTTTGTCCAACCCACGAACAAGCCCTGCATAATCATTTTCCGCTTGAGTCATACTGGCATTACTTATCCATGGCTGCTTAATATTAGTTTGATCTAGCCAACCTATCCATTGACTAATCTCACGCGTCACTGCAGAAGTTTCATCTCGGGTCAGACGGGAATCAATATGATGCGTTCTATATATTTCCACACTTTGTGGTAATTCATCTTGCAATCGCTGTAGTAATTTTTGATTGAGATTAACAGTTAAATAAACAGGTGGATTTGTGCGTAACAAGCGAACCACCTCCATCGAGCGATATTGAAAATGCCCGATCACTTTATTAGCATCTTCCCACTTCATCGCACCAGTCTCAACAAGATGTATACGGACAAGATATCTAAATAGCCCAGTTTGAAATAATATGAAAGCCTTGTAATAAGCATAAATCATATTTAATCGCCCTGCTTCCGTGCTAAAAATTTTAATAATAGCTTGTGATAGTTGATTACTATTTACTGGAGCATTAGCATCAAATTCAAAAACCGGCCATATGTCGGGCTTAGCATCATTGAGCAAAGGGAAATTCTGTACATCATTTTGCGTTGGGGCTAAGGCAGAAAATCCACCTACATTTTCTATTCCTACGCCATGAAAAGCGCTCGACTCCAACGCTGAGACCATACTCCACAAACTCTGTCCTGGATCGATACGGACGATGTGAGTGCTTTCATTAACTTGAGCTATCCCCCAATTACCTGGGTTCAAGTCGTGTTCTTCTAGCATATAACTATAAACCAGCATTTCAATTAATTCACGTTGCTGTGTAGTATCTAAGCCTGATATTAATGTACCAGGAGTACCTTCCAGATAGGTTGTCATCGGATGATAATTAGCAAAGCCTTCTATCCAAAACTGACTCTTGCCTTTTGACCGCAGTGCTGCAAGTGTCACGTGCTTCGTACGTGACACACATTCCGGCATCAACATTCCATATAGATTCGCAGCAAGCACTTCTAGTGCGGCAGCAAGATTAGGATACTTAACACCACCACGTATTTTCAAGAAACCACTACCACCACGTTCAAGCACGCGATCTTGATCTGCGGGATTTCCACGACGTCGTCTTAGCATCTCATCACCCATTTATTATTTATTAGTATCAATTATGCGTATAACACAGCTAAACTTGTTTTCGAACAATGCGCTAGTAACAAGCATAGTGCAAACGGGAAGTAATAAAAATGAAATAATTTAACCAGGGCGATAAATAAAAATTATGGCGACTTAAACTTCACAGACTTGATAAGATTATCTTTGACTTGCATGATTTCCATCGCAATATCGTGAAGTTTCAGACTGGTGTGGGGTTCGGGGATCATTTCCATGTATTCAATAATGGCCCCGCTTAAAGTTTTTGGACCATCAGTGGGTAAGTCTAATTTTAGGCTGCGGTTTAATTCGCGAATGGTGATGGTGCCATCAACCACATAACTGCCGTCATCTTGTTTATGTACATCAGGACTTGCATCATCAGCATCGGTTGTAAACTCACCAACGATCTCTTCTAAAATATCTTCCAGCGTAATCAACCCTTGAATTTCACCGTACTCATCCACCACTAATGCCGTGCGTTGTTTTTGCTGTTGGAAATTTAACAACTGCACATTCAGTGATGTGGTTTCTGGTACAAAGTAAATATCACTTAACAGCGTAGTCATATTCTCTTTCGTCAACTCATTTGCGACAATCAAATGCAATACTTTACGCATGTGCAGCATGCCTTTCATATTATCTAAACTGCCTTCAAATACAGGTAAGCGGGTATGTTGACTGCTGGACAATTGCTCCAGAATTTCATCCATGTCTTCGGTTAAATCAATACCGATAATTTCACCTCTGGGTAACATAATATCTTCAACTGTTACATCGGTGAGTTCCAGTGTACCCAACAACATTTCTTGATGCTGGCCTGAAAGCTTTTGCCCTGCATCGCGCACAAGCGTTTGCAACTCTTCACGACTGAGCGCGTCGATATGTTGCTTTTTAATTCTTACGCCCACCAAGCGTAACAACCCAACCGCCATCATGTTAGATAACCACACGAAAGGATATAATATTTTTTGTAGCCAAATTAATGGCCAAGCCACGCAAAAAGCTAAACCTTGCGGGTGCGTTGCAGCAAAAGTTTTAGGGGTGATTTCAGCAAAAATCAAAATCACAAAGGTTAATACAATGGTTGCCAGCACAACACCCATATCACCAAACCACTTCACGGCTAATACCGTGGCAATTGATGAAGCAAGAATATTAGCGAAGGTATTACCAATTAAAATTACGCTCAATAGCCTATCGGGTCGCTCCAACAACTTCACAATAACACGAGCGATTCGATTACCATCTTTGGCTAAATGTCGAATACGATAGCGATTCAAGGCCATCATCGCTGTTTCTGAACTGGAAAAGAATCCCGACAACAACACTAAAACCACTAACGTAATAATCAAACCCACATCACTCACGCCAGCATCTCCAATGCAATTTGACTACTAAAATAAGCAACGACTAATAACAAGAAGCCTATCAAGGTAAAGCGAATCGCAACTTTTCCTCGCCATCCACTAACATGACGGCCAATCAATAACACAGCAAATACGACCCAAGAAAACACGCCAAACAAAGACTTTTGCAACATCACATCACTAAATATATTACCAAAACTAATAAACGCTGAAACAATAACTACCGTCAACAAAATAAACCCTAACCAAATGGTTTGAAACAATAAACTTTCCATGGTTTGCATGGCAGGCAACACCACTAATAGTTTACTCGACGGCTTAACTCGCAGTGCTCGCTCCTGCAACCACACAGCAATCGCCTGCAACGCCGCAATGCACATCACCGCCATAGTGAAAATGGCTAATAAAATATGAATTAATTTTTTCGGGTCAGCCCCGGTGTTAATCACATAAGACGAAGGAAATAAAATAACCAATAAAATACTTAACGCCGCTAATGGAAAAACAATCAAACATAAATTCTCAACGGGTTTACGCACCGCCGCAATAATCAACAACAACGCCACCAACCACAACACCACCGACATCATATTAAATACATTCAAATTCTGCCCATGCGCGACATCAATCCACACGTGTAATAACCAAGCATGAATGAATACAGCGATTAAACCACCCACTAATAAGCCCGGCTTATTGGGCTGCAATTTCCCAGCCAAACTCACCGCCTGCAAGAATGCGGCGCCGCAATAAATAATGATAGCAATAATGGCAATAGATGTTAGCGTCATGAGATTCTCAGCATAGCTATTAAGGAGCTATCAATATACCCAAAACACCTTGAAATGCAAGTGTTACGCAAATGTGAAAATGAGTCATCATGGTGGCAGGCACGATATACGCATGATAGACTTGCTGCTATATTGCACTGTTTAATAATAAACCAACATCGGTAAAATACATATACATGCCAAACCTCACCTACTTAGCCACGCTTCTACAAAAAGCATTTTTTCTGTTACGCCCTGTTGCCAGCGAGCAAGATATCCAACGTATTTTGAGCAATATTGACGGAAAGATTGGCTTAATGGACAATTTGCCATTGCCCTAATACTACAAGCAATCGCTGTTTGGTTTAGCCACAAAAAAGCATCTGAGTTCTGTGCTTGGTTAGAAAACAAGTTTCAAGTAAAGCTAAATAAACAAGACTAAAAAAACATCACTCGGAAAAAAGCAATAACTTCTGTTTTTTCAATTAGTTAGTGTCCCCAACGTCAACAAAAAAAATAACTGGCCAAATTATAGACGCAGACTATAATTTATACAGGCAATATCAGAACAGCTTCATTAACTGTTCTGTCTATTAAATCAATATAAATGTCTAGAGTATGAATATAAAATTTATACCAAAGAGTAAGAAATGAAAGCAATCCAAGTAATATTAATTCCACTATGTTTGTTTATGGCTTTACCTGTATTTGCCAGCTCGAATTGTAAAGCAGGTGAAACCGAGGTACATAACTCAAGTGCCAGTGAGGGGGGGGCAACGATCACAGCCACAGGCAACAATGGTCCTGTTCAGATTAACGCGTATAAAACAGCTGCAACTATATACCTGCATATACCAGACCAGAAACAAACAGACTCTTCCAGCCATCAATGCGTTAGCTATACATCATATATAGCAACAGGCAGCAGTGGGAGTATTGGTTGCAAAAATGCTAGCGCTAGCATGGGTGGCGAATGCCGCATTTACGAAGGCAGGTTCGCCCAAAATGAAAACGCTGCGATTGAAAATGGAATTACCGTAGGAGGAAGAGTAACAGGTGGAGGATTCTCAGACATAGGCATGGCCTCTAATAAAGTGGGGGAAACTCAGATCGTATTGTTTGGCGTAAACGGTTCCGAGACCTGTTGTCTGCCTTGTCTTACTAATACTGACGGAATTTGTTGATATTGCAAACTATACATACCATACTTGAAAATCCGAATATGATAGAATGCCTTCGCTCATGCAACAGGTACCACAACAAATAGAAACATATCAGCAGACAGTTAATGCTCAGTCCTGGACAGATCTGCCCGGCGCACATGCAAGCCTGAATATCGCCAAGCTTGCGCAACAAACACAACAACCCATGTTCATCATCACGCCGGACATGGCGACAGCCCTACGGCTAGAACGCGAACTTGATTTTTTTGCGGCTGATTTGCCACATTTTGTATTCCCCGATTGGGAAACACTACCTTACGATAACTTCAGCCCACATCAAGATATTATTTCTGCGCGCTTGCACACCTTGCAGCAATTGCCCAACCTGAAGCAAGGTATTGTGATTGCACCTATTCAAACGCTGATGCAGCGTATTGCGCCGGCTGATTACATCATGGCGAACACGTTTGTGTTAGAAGTCGGGATGCCTTTTCTGTTTGAAACCATGCGTGGGCAATTAGTCAAGTATGGTTATCGGCAAGTTAGCCAAGTGCTTGAGCATGGTGAATTTGCCGTGCGGGGTTCGATTATTGATATTTACCCCATGGGCACCATCTTACCGCTGCGCATCGATTTATTTGATGATGAAATTGAAAACTTACGTAGTTTTGATCCAGAAACTCAGCGCTCAGTTGAAGAACTGCAATCATTAGAAATATTACCTGCGCATGAATTCCCACTAGATGATTCAGGCATTACCCATTTTCGCCAGCAGTGGCGTTCTCACTTTGAAGTCACAGCTGCTGACTGCCCTATCTATCGCGATGTCAGTGATGGGCAAAGCCCTGCCGGCATCGAATATTATCTACCGCTGTTTTTTGACGAAACCGCCAGCGTACTGGATTATGTGCCAAGCAACACGACATTGATTCAACTGAATGATGTGCAAACAGCGGCTGCTCAACATTGGCAACAAATTAACAATCGCTATGAGCAACGACGTTATGATACGTCCCGCCCTATTCTCGCACCCGCTGATGTGTTCTTTACACCCGACAGCTTATCGATAACAGGCATTAGCGCCCAACAAATTGATTCAAACCTTACCGACGTCACGCTTGATAACAAAGCTGAAAATCCATTACATCGTTTGCAAAGCTTATTAAACCAACACCAACAACGCGTATTAATCACCGCTGAAACCTCCGGCCGTCGTGAAGCATTATTTGATTTGCTCAACAAACACGGCATCAAGCCAACTTTATTCAATGATTGGAACAGTTTCATCGATGGTACAGCAGCCTTAGGCTTAAGCACGGCCGCTTTGGATGCTGGTGCACAATTAGATGATGTCATCATCATCGCCGAAGCCGAACTGTATGGCGAACAAGTCATGCAACGGCGTTTACGCAAAACTACTGAGCAAGATTCACAAACCATCATTCGCAATTTGGCCGAATTGGCTATCGACATGCCTGTGGTACACATCGAACACGGGATTGGCCGCTATAAAGGTTTGCAAGTATTAGATGCCGGTGGCCTCGAAGCTGAGTATTTATGCATTGAATATGCCGACAACAATAAACTCTACGTCCCCGTCGCTAATCTACATTTAATCAGCCGTTATTCTGGTGCCGATACTGACAATGCACCTTTGAATCACTTAGGCACTGACACTTGGCAAAAAGCGCGAGAAAAGGCTGCCAAGCGTGCTTATGATGTTGCCGCTGAATTACTCGAAATTCATGCTCAACGCGCTAGCAAAGCAGGCTTTAGCTTCACTATTAACGAAAGTTATGAAAACTTCGCCAACGCCTTCCCCTTTGAAGAAACCCCCGATCAACAACAAGCCATTGAACACGTCGTTAACGATATGAAAAGTGACGGCGCGATGGATCGCTTAATCTGTGGTGATGTTGGTTTTGGTAAAACTGAAGTAGCGATGCGCGCAGCATTCATTGCGGTGCAAAATGGCAAACAAGTCGCCATTCTCGTACCAACAACCTTACTAGCTCAACAGCATTTCGAAAGCTTTCAAGATAGGTTTACCGATTCAGCAGTAACCATCGATTTATTATCTCGTTTTCGTTCCGCGTCACAACAGACTGAATCACTAGCCAATCTCGAGAATGCTAAAACCGATATCATCATCGGCACCCATAAACTGATACAAGACAATATTAAATTTAAAAACCTAGGCTTATTAGTGATTGATGAAGAACATCGCTTTGGCGTTCGGCAAAAAGAAAAACTTAAAGCCTTGCGTGCTGAAGTCGATATTTTGACATTAACCGCTACCCCCATCCCTCGAACACTTAATATGGCCTTGTCCGATGTGCGTGATTTATCCATCATTGCCACACCACCAGCCAAACGTTTATCAATTAAAACCTTTGTGCAGCAATTTGACTGGCCCATTATCCGTGAAGCTATCTCACGTGAACTCGCGCGTGGTGGACAAGTGTATTACTTGCATAATAATGTCGACACCATTGCCAACCGTGCCCGTGATTTGCAAGAACTCATCCCCGAAGCCAAAGTCGGCATTGGTCATGGGCAAATGCGTGAAAAAGAGCTAGAACATGTCATGTCGGAATTTTATCATCAGCGATATAACATTTTAATTTGTACCACCATCATCGAAACTGGCATCGATGTACCCTCAGCCAACACCATCATCATGGAACGTGCTGATAAATTTGGCTTAGCCCAATTACATCAACTGCGTGGCCGCGTAGGACGATCGCATCACCAAGCCTATGCCTACTTATTAACCCCCGAACCCGCACTATTAAGTCGTGACGCACAAAAACGCTTAGACGCCATCAGTTCACTAGAAGATTTAGGTATGGGCTTCACCCTCGCGACTCATGACATGGAAATTCGCGGTGCCGGTGAATTTTTAGGCGACGAACAAAGTGGTCAAATTCATACTGTGGGTTTTAGTCTTTATATGGAATTTTTAGAACGCGCGGTAGAATCCATTAAATCCGGCACCAAACTTGATTTCACCAAGCCTATAATTCACACCACCGAAATTGACCTCGGTATTTCAGCGCTTATTCCCGATGATTATCTGCCTGACATCCACACACGATTAGTCCTCTACAAACGCATTGCCAGTGCGAAGAGCACCAGCGAACTCAAAGAGCTGCAAGTCGAAATAATCGACCGCTTTGGCCTATTCCCCGAACAAGTGAAAAACCTATTCGCTATCACCGAATTCAAACTGCTTGCCGACACATTAGGCATGACTAAAATCACTTGCAACAAACAATCAGCTAAATTCACCTTCGACAAAAAAACCGATGTTGACCCGATGAAAATTATTAACCTCATTCAACAACAACGCGACATCTACAAAATGGAAGGCCCGGATAATTTGCGTATGAATTTAAAAGATGCTGAACCCACCGCTAGGATCACTGCCATTCGAGAGTTATTAGAACACCTAATGTAGGGTGGATAAAAGTTCGACCAAAAATTGGATAGTTACACCACCCAATCAGAATCTTTAATGCGCGTGCAAGACAACTCGATTAACCACATATAAATGTGCACCATCATTGTCAATAAAATTATCCGCATAACAGCGCACATCACCCTGTCCTTGGGAGCCTAAGACTTTTACTTCTAATTGCTGCTGACTTTGTGTAATAAAAAAACCAGCTTGGCCTTGGCGTCTGGCATAACGCGGATTTTGAATTTGCTCCAACACACGCTGATAGGTCCTATCGGAATTAAAATCGTTTTGCTTTAATGTATGTGTAACATAAATTGGATGAGTATTGTTTTTCGTGTTATAAATCATATAGACATTATCACTATCACTGCGGTAAATATCATTGCCGCTTGGCCAGGTATAAATAGTTGCAGGATCTACATTTGGCTGAGGCAACTCAGGCTCGCTCGACACAGGTAGTTTAGGCCCTGATCGACGCTGTTTTAAGTTCACTACTGCTGTTTGTTTTAACCCAAGTTGTTGGCTTGTTCCTAATTGCTGTTGACGGAACAAGCGATATTGTTCATATAACTTTTCATAAGCATTTGAGGTTGTGGGGACTTTCAACAAGAGCTCATTACCACTGACCGTCACACCACATTGTTTGAAAAACTGTTTTAATGCCTCGTTATCATTAACGACGATATCATATTGTAAGTCTTGTTTCGCATCTAAACGCCGCCAATAATCCACGATCCAATTGCGTTTTTTCAACGGAGTTAATATGTTGCCTTCTAAACGATGAGCCACATTAATACGTTGATATTGCAATTTTGCTTGCTTAGCAAAGCTCTTAGCCTTCGAGCTCTCATAACCTAGATAAGTGCAAAAGGTGTTATACACATCAGAAACTTTAACATAAACAGCATCAACACTTGCTTGACCACGTAAACATAGACAATGGACACCATATGATTCCAACAGCTCAACCAATTCAAATAACAAGCAACTACTGCTGGCACCTGATGATAATTTAGGATGGCGAACACTCACACAGAATTGTATTTGCTCCCAATCAGGCAGCATTTCAATTTTTTCTATTTTAACTAGTTGATTTAACTCGCCAAACTCATCACACGACATCATTTTTTTAAAAACAGTTTCAGTTGCAGCACTGTAGGATTTCAAATTTCTTTCAACTAACAATTTACTGTGAGCAAACTGCATTGATTGTTTAAACAAAGCAGCCAACAAAACGACTAAGACACCGCTCCAATCAAACCCATCTTCAGAAACATGAAAAGCCCTTAACGTATCAATTAGCACCACTGGCAAAATACAGAGGAATATAATAGCTAGGTATTTGGGCCAAGGTGTCGAGGCATCTTTATACTTACTCAATGCTGCATGTAAATCGCCTAACTCTCCATCACTAATGGTTGTACCATTTCCCTGAAACTGCTGTAGGACAGTATCCA
The DNA here is from genome assembly GCA_963975985.1 of uncultured Gammaproteobacteria bacterium. GTDB lineage: Bacteria > Pseudomonadota > Gammaproteobacteria > JABDGN01 > JABDGN01 > CAXBIY01. The sequence goes on along the minus strand of CAXBIY010000007.1, from coordinate 54,928 downwards.
TCTCATTGGCTAGGTGGATCGTTGGTGTTGTAAATTTCGAGAAATTTAAACGCCCCATATAAGCATAAGCACCCAATTGCATTAATGCACGAACCCAACCTGAAATATAGCGAAACACACGATCATATATGGTTAAGTTAGTCACCACACATAAACGCCTACACAAACTTCGATAATGTGCAGTCCCTCCCACAGTTAGCCAATCTCTAAATTCTTGTGAAAAAATATACTGCTTAATAAAACTATCTATGTTAGAAGGCGTATAACTTTGAATACAGTGACTTAAATTATCCTTTTCCATACCCCAACACTTTTCATAAAAATATTTTATTGCATGCTCTCTTGGTGCAGTGGTTGGCTTTGCACAACTGGTAAAACCGATCGGCGCAATATTAAACAATTGATATTTACCTTCTCGGCCCAATCTCTCTACCCAGGAATGGGCACTTTCTACTAAATCTTTTAACCCTCGATCTGCCATTTCATCATACCAATCAAAACGCCAATCACCCGGTCTATAGCTCATATAATTACCAGCGCCCATCATGACAAACATGAAAGTATGTTGTAGCGCTAAACTTGAGAGATAGGAAAATACGACGCGCGCAGCAAAGTCACGTGGATATCCCGCTTGCCGATTAATCGTTACGATAGCATGCTCAATAGCCGCAATACGTTGTTCGCGGGTAAATGTCCTATGGCCTACAGGCTGAAGCGGTCTTGGCATAATTCTCTACTTATTATCAGACGAAAACATACCGCATAATTGTGTGAATTTCCTTAACATTTGCTTAATTTTGACAAATATACCCAAAGCAACAGCATTTTCGACTTTATGGAAGATTAAAAATCGAAAACGCTGTTGCTTTGGCTATATATTGCGTGAGCTCGAAGAAACAGCTAAAGTATACCCACTCAATTAATTAATCGGAGCCCCCCCCATGCCATCATTTGATTTTATTTCAGAAGTCGATAAACACGAATTGCAAAATGCCGTCGACCAAGCCAATAAAGAATTGGTTAATCGCTTTGATTTTAAAGGTGTTAAAACTAAAATAGAACTCAGCGATGGTGATAAAGAATTATTACTTGCGGCCCCGACTGATTTCCAGTTAAAACAATTGAGTGACATTGTTGAAGGGAAGATGATTAAACGCGGCATTGGCTTGCAATCATTAGACTATAAAGATGTTGAAACCAATGTTGCTGAAGCACGTCAAAAAATTATTATCAAACAAGGTATCGATCAAAAATCAGCTAAAAAAATCACTAGCGCGATTAAAGATGCCAAGCTAAAAGTTCAAACACAAATTCAAGGCGATAAAATTCGTGTGACAGGTAAAAAGCGCGATGACTTACAAGAAGCTATCGCGCTTATTATGGATGGTGATTTCGATGTGGCATTGGATTATGATAATTTTAGGGATTAATCGGCTTACCTAGCGCTAAATAATTGAATTCTAGCCAGGCTTTAATATTTATTTAATCCTACTAGGCTATAATAGGTCTAATACTAATAACATCATTAGACCAATATGTTGTGCATAGCAAATACTCAATTATCTCAATCAATTACTGAACTTCACCGATTTATTCCAACAGCGGCAATGGCTGATTGCGAACGACTTTTCACAGATTTGCGGCAAAAAGGCTCTGCATTTGCAACAGCCTATTTTGATATGATGAGCGACAAGACTACGGTCAATGACTTTAGTGATCAAGTTTTCTCATTAAATGCACAAGCATCATTCCCTAATTGTATGCCTATCACTGAAGATATAAACCAGCTGCCTTATATGTCGGCAAAAACCATACATTCTCATATCAACTTTATTGAAGAGCTTAAACAATTTTATCCAACATTAAATTATGATGCAATTTTACGTGTCTTTAATAAGATGATGCCACAACGTCAACAGCTTTATGCAACCCGATTAGTTAAAGTTAGACATTTAGATCTTGATGAAATGAAAAATTCCTCTAATGATATGTTACAACTGCTAACACGTTCACTGGTTACTGACTACCCTCTGCCTCTCTTGCCTGCTAAAGTTAGCAAATCTTTGCCCAATGCTATGATTTTATTACCCATAGCTTTTATTCGTGCAGCATTACTCACTTGGTACCCCGACACAGCTATGCAATTTGTTGCTTACTTGACAAGTTCTGATGGATTAACTCAAGAACAAATTGTTGACCTGCATGCAGAAGGTATTCATCCATTTGCTTTACCCATTCCAGGATTATTTGAACCGACAAGTGCGGATAACCGGCCAGGCTCTTTCTTTGCTTTTCAATTGCACGATATATTTCACATAACCCTATTATCGATGGCACCAAAAGGTTATGTGAAATTTATGATGTATATCTATAAATTATTGAAAGCCTCCGGTCAATTTAACGATGAGATATACAAAGAGATGTTTGATAAATTAGCTGATGCAACAGAAACCTTTTATTCCTCCCGTTACTACCCTTATTTATCACATGATTTTGTTACACACTGTCTGTTTGAGCTGTTTGCCGCCATATTAGCCCCTATAACACAAACTTGTGCTACGGGATTTGAAGATGCTTTAAAAACAGTTAATGCTCAATATTGTAAAAATCAACCAGTGGCCGACTCTCATCTTAAACCATTAAAGTTTTTATTCGAAAATCACAAAAATATCAAAACTGAAACGGGTGTTAACATAACTAAACTAAGTATTAAAAAAATCAATTCAACTGTTGATTATATCAATGAGCTTGCTACCATAATGAATGGTTTGTGGTTCTACATAGCGATAGATCTTAGTAGAAAACAAATGGCTAAGAAAGGATTTGGACTCGATCAATATGCACGCCAACGGTCTACAAACACTGAAACGCTAGTATAAAACGATAATTACAAAGCACAGAGATTAGCGTGTCCCTCATCATTCATCCTAATTCAGCTACTCATACAGTTTAAGTATTAAGACAGCTAGCATTTTCTAATTATTGTCACACCATCACAAACTGGCAACATCGACAAATCCACCCGTTTATCGCGGTGAATTTTTTTATTTAAAGCATCAATGTTTTTGGTCGTGCTGTTAGTTTCATCAAGATTGATAACGCTACCGCCGCGAAACACATTGTCTAATACCATCACCCCGCCTTGATGTAATACTTGCAATGATTTTTCATAGTACTCAGGATAATTGGGTTTATCGGCATCGATGTAGATAAAATCAAATTGTCGTCCTTCAGTGATTAAACCATCAAGCGTTTCTAACGCAGGCGCTAACTGCAAAGTAAGCTTGTCACTCACACTGAATTGCTGCCAATATTGTCTAGCATGGTCAGTCCACTCTTGACTAGTGTCACAACAAAGCATGTTGCCGTTTGTAGGCAATGCTAGCGCCATCACGGTCGAGCTGTAGCCCATAAAGGTACCAAGCTCTAATACACGCTGAGCACCCGTCAATTTAATCAGAAAGGCTAACAATTGAGCAACTTCTGGTCCTGTCGAAAACTTCCCCATGGGGTGCGCTTCAATTTCAGTCCGCATTTGCTGCAATACGGGCGATTCTCGTAATGACACATCGAGCATATAATCATATAATCGATCACTTATTTGCGTATATTTATTCGCCAAAACAATACTCCGAGGTAATTTTTACTATGTTAGATTTTAAACACATTTATGAACCTGAAGACTATATCGAAACTTCCATCGCGGGTAAACTGCTTTTGATGACACCGCAGTTAAATAAAAGTACTGCCTTCAGCAAGCAAGAACGTCACGATTTTGATTTGCTTGGCAAACTACCGCCACGAGTCGAAGATTTGGAAGAACAAGTGCAACGTGCGTATTTGCAATTCAGTTCGTTTGAAACATTTTTAGAAAAAAATATTTACCTCAATAACTTACATAATACTAATCAAGTATTATTTTATCGTTTAGTCACTGAACATTTGAAAGAAATGGTACCCACTATTTATACCCCAATTGTCGGTACGGCTGTCAAATCCTTTAGCCGTGAATACCGAAGTGCGCGAGGTCTTTTTGTTGCCTATAACGAAGCACAGCATATTGAAGAAATATTGGATAACCGCTCTAACCCTGATATTGATGTAATTGTTGTCACTGATGGTGAAGGTGTCCTGGGTATTGGTGACCAAGGTGTTGGTGGTATGGATATTCCCATTGCCAAATTAATGGTTTACGGCCTGTGTGGTGGCATTAATCCTTGCCATACATTGCCGATTCAGCTCGATGTAGGCACCAACAATCAAGCCTTGCTCGATGACCCTATGTATTTAGGCTTACGCCATCCGCGTAAGACAGGCAAAGAATACGATGATTTCATCGCTAAATTCGTAGCCGCAATTAAAAAGAAATTTCCGCATGTATTCTTGCACTGGGAAGATTTTGGCCGTGGTAATGCACGCCGTATTCTCGATGAATATCGTGATCAACTCTGTACGTTTAACGATGATGTGCAAGGTACAGGTGCCGTCACACTGGCGGGCTTCTTAGCAGCAGTGAAATACAAAGGCGAAAAACTCTCTGACCAGCGCATTGTCGTTTACGGTGCCGGTACAGCAGGCATGGGGATTACCGATCAAATTCGTGATGCTATGATTCGTGAAGGCTTAACCGAAGAACAAGCTAATGCACAATTTTGGTTAGTCGATCGTTTTGGTTTAATCTTTGATGACATGGATGATCTAACTGACGCACAAAAACCGTATGCGCTATCACGCGATGCCGTGAAAGACTGGAAAATTGCTGATGCCAGTAACGTTAGTTTGGCTGAAACCACTGCTCAAGTGCACCCGACTATTTTAGTGGGCTGTTCTGCCCAAGCCGGTCATTTCACTGAAGACATGATTAAAGATATCGCGAAACATACTGATCGCCCTATCATCTTACCGCTATCCAACCCCACTGAAAAAGCGGAAGCGACACCGACACAAATTTTAGAGTGGACGGATGGTAAAGCACTAATCGCAACAGGTAGCCCATTTGAACCTGTTGATTACAAGGGCCACACGCATGTCATCGCGCAATGTAACAATGCCCTCGTATTCCCTGGCTTAGGCTTAGGCATGATTGCCAGCAAATCTAAACGTTGCACCGATAATATGATTTGGGCGGCTTGTGATACTTTGAGTGACCACGCACCGATTAATAACGATCCGCACGCGGCATTGTTGCCTGATTTAGATCATGCGCGTGAAGTGGCTGAAAAAATTGGTATCGCCGTAGCAAAACAAGCCCAAAAAGATGGTTTTGCACAAGTTGATGGTGATCCTGAAACCTTGGTGAAACAAACCATGTGGAAACCGCATTATGTGCCGTTGAAACGTAAATGAGTTACCCCTCGCATATAACATCTATACTTGCATCTTCAAGCCCTACTGCTGCAGACCTTTACAATCTGCAGCAAAGGGTTATTAATGTAGGCCTGGCAACAAACGATGCTTATGAAATTGCGGGCATTCACAATTACCTATGTACGTTAACTATTCCTCAATTAGGCCCAATGATTCTCGACTTACAACGCCAAATATCTAACAAAATCAAAACAAACCCTTACGCACCGACAGCATTAAAAGATGTTGCTGAAGCAAGCCTTCGCTCTTTGAATGCTAACGATGGAAACCAATATCCAACTGAATCACCAACCCAACCATTACTCTACAACCATCCAAGAGCTAGACGAAAAGGACAGTGTGTCATTTTATAATGACAGTTTAGACTGATTAGCAATTCTGCAACTACACATAATGCAAAACGATAGCCACTACTGAGGCACAGAAATATTTGCTCGCAAAAAGCACAAGTGCTACACTTGCACCAATCACAATAAAACTAAGTTCTATGACTTACCACCCTATAACTCCTACAGCCCAATACCCCAATGTAATCCTAAATGGAATGGTGAGCATAAGGACGCATAAACCTTGCTGGGCAAACTGTGACAATCCTGAAAGAGCCATTTTACAATATCCCATTTTCGCTGCAGCTTATTTGGAATGCTTTAAACCGCGCATTGCAGAAGATACGGCCCTACTACCTCAGGTATATCCTATTATTCATAGTTTAGTCACAATGGATTTGGCAATCTACCAAGATCAAAACAATTATGTTGATATTTTTCTTGATGTCGCTGATGTGATGATGAGATGCTTGAGCGCCTATCAACCACCGATCAGTCAATATCAAAAACCATTAGCTTATTTTTTACAAATAGCGCAACGTTTATTATTACATCCTAGAGTTGAGGCAAATCCCGAGCTCGTGATAGCAATTAATAACGATATCTTTATGGTTACACCGATGGTAGGAGGCAACCTACCTTCACAGCTTCCACTTCGAATACTTCCTAGCCAACCAATTGAGATTCCGACAGAAGCAGATGAACCACCGTCATACAGCAGTCTTTTTAATGGCGCACCTCCTAGTTATTCGACAGTAGCGTCTCCACTTCCACCCTACACAACAAGAACTACTACTTATCATACACCGCTGCCATACCAACCACATGCTCAGCCACATCGGCCACCAGGATTGCTCGGCGAACACGAACCAACACACATGTCACAGACGGAGATACTACGACAAATGGGAAGATTACCAACAAGACCAGATCCAACACGCCGCACATGCACCATTTCATAAAATTCATAAAATAACCAACCAGGCTATACTTGATGCAACTAATTTGTAGCCCTACTTATTTTGAGTCGGCAAAATAAATAAAAAAAGGCCGCAAATGCGGCCTTTCTCATATCGTCATTATTCAACTATCCTCTTCCGCCTGAGTCACAATTTTTAACTCAACGGTTTTTCCGCCTTGCATATCCCATGGGCGCGCATAAACCAATGTCGCGTGTAATTCACTGGGCACATCGAAGGCTTCGCGGCTAACAGCGAAGGTCCAAATATCTTGGCCGGGGGCACCGACAAGTTTCGTATTTTTAGGGGCGATGTATTGTTCTTTTTCAGCGACAATCCATTTTGATGTTTTATCGGGGACTAACATCCAGCTGTAACCTGTGGTTTTGTTCGCATCGAGTTTAATCTGGAAGGTAGACACATCGGATTTAACGATGATGGGTTTAGTTATGTCTTGGAATTGTTTCACGTTGTCCTCATGGGCGTAGGCTGTGGTTAGGGATAGGCTCACTAAAGTGAAGGCTAGTAGTAATTTTTTCATGGTGGCTCCTTGTTTAATTCGGTGTCGTTTCGCGACGGATTTTATCATCCCTCACCTGCCCTTCGGGCATCTTCTCTCTGCTGGGGATAAGTCACTAACTCAGTGTTTTCTTCACGCCAGGTTCTTGTATGGCGACGTAGGTGATCGTGGCTTCACCAACTTTAATGCCTGATTCGCCAGCGCCTAGTTTACGATCAGAATGGGCTTCGATAAAGACGGTGATAGATGTTTTACCTATCTTTACAATCTCAGTGTGGAAACTCACGACATCATAAACAAAAACTGGCTTAATAAAGGTTAGTTCTTTTACACCAACCGTTGCGACTCGCCCACCTGCTTTTCGACTAGCCGTAATACCACCGGCTAAATCAAGCTGAGACATCATCCAACCACCAAACACATCCCCATCAGGATTCGCTTCATTCGGTGGAGCGGTGACGATTAATGTAGGATTAGACATAATATCTCCAGGGGGCTTAGAGCATCATAGAAAGCAGCATAAGCCATTGAAATGAGCCGTCAACCCAATATCTTAAACAATTGTCACGCTCACGTGACGACAACACTGCCTAAAGCCTAATACCTAAGCCCTTAGCGCTTACATCGTATCCCAATAAGCATCCGGTTTAAAACGACTACCATATTTACTGGCTAACTCTTGCATCTCTTGCTTCACAGCAGCAACACCTTTGTCTTGCGCATACTTCATTGGGCCGCCACGGAATGGAGCAAAACCCGTTCCGAAGATCATGCCACCATCGAGCAAGCCAATGTCATCAACCACACCTTCACGTAAACATGCAGCACATTCGTTTAACATACGATTAATCATGCGAGCAACGGCATCTTGAGGCACATTACCGCCTTCTGATTTAACCGGCTTACCCTTTTTATATTCATAAAAACCTTTACCCGTTTTCTTACCGAAATTGCCAGACTCGACAATTTTTTCTAAACTCTTAGGCACATCACCACCGAAGGCTTGGCTTAAGTTTTTGGCTACTGACAAACAGACATCTAAACCGACTGTATCACCTAATTCGATAGGACCCATTGGCATACCAAAGGCTTTAGCGGCTTTATCGATAGCTGGGCCTGAAACACCTTCGTCTAATAATGCCATCGCTTCCATCATGTACGGCATTAAACAACGATTAACTAAGAAGCCAGGTTTGCTTTTCACTGGTACGGGGAATTTGCCTAAGCTCGTCACAAATTTAATGGCGTGATTGGCAATGGTTTCATCCGTGCTTTCGCTTTTCACAACTTCAACAAGAGGCATCATTGCAACAGGGTTAAAGAAGTGGATGCCAACTAGCCGACCTGGGTTACTCATCACCGAACTGATTTCATCGAGTGGGATACTGGATGTGTTAGAGGCCAAAATAGCTTCTGGCTTAGCTTTGCTTTCTAAATCCTTAAACAACTGCTGTTTCACTTCCAAGTTTTCAAAAATTGCTTCGATAATAATGTCAGCTTTTTTCACACCCTCACCATCAACATCTGGCATTAGGCGATCCATACACTCGCGAATCGGCACAGGCTTTTTCAATTTCTTTTTGTAAAGCTTGTAAGCACGTTTAATAGCAGGTGAAATAAATTTCGCTTCACGATCCTGCAAGGTGACATTAAAACCTCTGAATGCACACCAAGCAGCAATATCACCACCCATAGTGCCAGCACCAATGACATGTACATGCTTAGGTTTGTATTTAATACCTTTGGCTAAACCTTTCATTTGATCTTGTAAAAAGAACACACGGACCAAATTACGTGACGTTGGCGTTACCAACAATTCACCCATTGAATTGGCTTCAGTGATCATGGCTGCTTCGCCCTTCGCACCATCACTGACCCAATTTTTAATCACCGCGTAAGGTGCTGGGTAGTGATCTTTGCGCGCTTTGCTCGCCACTTGTTTTGTCATTTGTTTTGCCAATAATGGACGTACAAATGAAACATTAGTCATGCGTTCCATAAAGCTTGCCTTGTGCTTAGGACGCTTTTTCAAAATCAAATCACGCGTGGCTGTGACTAGGTGACGTTCTGGCACAGCAACATCAACCATACCCATTTTAGCAGCAGATTTAGCACGAACATTACGACCTGACAAAATCACATCCATGGCTTTAATCGCGCCAACTAAACGTGGCAAACGGACTGTGCCACCCCAACCAGGATGAATGCCCAATTTTACTTCGGGTAAACCCAAACGCGTTTTATCATCGTCACACGCAACTCGATAATCACAGGCTAGCGATAACTCTGTTCCACCACCCATACAGAAACCATTAATCATGGCAACGGTTGGTGTTTTCAAAGCTTCCAGTTGGTCAAAAATCTTTTGACCTTCACGCACAAGGCTTATGGCTTCGTTAACGTTTTTAATCTTCACAAATTGCTCGATGTCAGCACCGGCAATGAAACCGGTTTTTTTGCCCGACTGAATCACGACACCTGTTGGCAAGTTATCTTCAATCTCACTTAGAATTTGTTTAAACTCAGATAGAACTTCGTGATTTAAAGAGTTAACACTTGCATCGTGGCGATCTAGCGTTAACCAAAGGATACCATCATCATCTTTATTTAATTGCCAATTCTTATATTCGCTCATCATCATCCCCTTATTCGTCTACGCTATCGACGTTTTCAATCAACATCGCACCACCTAAGCCACCACCGATACAAATTGTGGCGACACCTAGTTTGGCATTTTTACGTTTCAATACATTAGCTAAGTGCAAGGTAATCCGCGTACCACTCGCACCGACTGGATGGCCCATGGACACAGCGCCACCATCTATATTAACTTTATTCATATCGACTGAACCAAAGGCCCCGTCTAAGCCTAATTCATTTTGACAAAACTCATCACATTCCCATGCGCGTAAGCAACCAATGACTTGTGCAGCGAAGGCTTCATTGAGTTCCCAATAATCGATATCGTTAAGAGTCAAACCATTGCGTTGTAACATTGGCGTGGTGGCATAAACAGGGCCTAAACCCATGACGCTAGGATCTAGCGCTGCCCAGTTGGCATCGATAATTTTAGCAATCACCGGTAGATTATGTTTTTTTACTGCATCGGCACTCGCCAGTAACACAACAGCAGCACCATCAGTTACTTGCGAACTATTAGCCGCTGTTACCATACCGTATTTTTTATCAAAGAAAGGTTTAAGTTTACCGAGTTTTTCAACAGTTGTATCGCGACGTAAGCCTTCATCATGGTCAACGACATTGCCTTTGTTATCAAACATATCGGTTAATTCACCTTTGAACACACCAGCATCTGTTGCTTTACCCAAACGCTCGTGACTCATGGCCGTATATTCATCCATATCATGACGTGTGATACCAAACCGATAAGCAATTATTTCGGCTGTTTTACCCATAATCAAACTACACATGGGATCGGTTAAACCCCGCACTAAGCTAATGACTGGATTTAAAAACATCGAAGGACGTAATTTACCAAAATGCTTTAATTTCGCGACAGGCGTTCTGCAACGCATCATACCGGCAAACCAGTTGACAGCATTCTTGTTGTAAATTAATGGCGCGTGACTCATCGCATCCGTACCGCCCGCTAACACTAAATCATGGCGGCCTAGCGCAATGTCTTTTAAAGCGCTATCAATTGCTTGCATACCAGAGGCACAGTTACGTTGCACGGTAAAACCTGGCACATCTTTACCACAACCTAAACGATAACCAATCAAACGACCAATATTGGTTTCATCTGCTGTTGGCATCATACAACCGAAAATCGTTTCATCCACATCGCTGGGATCAATCGGCAAACGAGCAAATAATTTTCGCCCTGCTGCCACAGCTAAATCCGAAGCCAAAAAAGGACCCGGCTTACCTTTTGCTTTGACAAACGCACTGCGTGTACCGTCGACAAGATAAACGGTCCGACCTTGATAATGTTTTTCCATATGTCACCTCTTTAATATATTCTGTGGCTTGCGATGTGTGCAAGTTATAATGTGCCTGCAGCAAAGTTGTCAACCTGCATAGCATCTAGTTCTATTGCTTCAAAACTTTTGACTAACTCACCCTCTGTCGGTGTTAACACATGGGCTGTCACCGCCTCGGCAATAAGTTGTTCTTTATTTTTTGTGAAAGTGATGATGTTATCCTTCACTGCTTTCTTCAACTTGCGCTCCAATGGTTCCACTTTTATTAACAAGTTAAAGGCATTTTCTAAACGACCTACTGGTTTATCTACTGAACCGATATAACACAAGTGTGTTAAGCGATCGCGGGCTTGTGAAGGTTGCATCATAAACTGTGCAACTTGCTCTGTCAGTTTGTCACTTGGCCCTTGATAAGAACGACCATAAGGAAAAGTTAAAAACTTTAATAGTTTTGCCATACCTCGAGAAGGGAAGTTACGGAAGAAATCATCGAAGGCTATTTGAATGTTCGCTAAGCATGTTTCTAACGCCCATTTCACCATTGGCAAATCATCTTTTGACGAATTATGATCAGCATGATATTTCAAAACCGTGGACGCTAAATATAAAGCACTCAACACATCACCCAATCGAGCCGACAAGCTTTCTTTGCGTTTTAACGCACCACCTAAGGTCAACATAGCAAAATCAGACACAACCGCTAATGCTGTACTCATGCGTGATAACTGGCGATAGTAATAGGCTAGTGGAGAATGAGGCACAACCGTAAAATGGCCATTAGTCAAACTATACGTGGCTAAACGCACAATATTACTCATGGTGTAACCCAGGTGTGATAACAAATTGCAATCAAATTTGCGTAGGTTATTCGCTGCTGCCGCTTCCATTTCATGGAACACATAAGGATGACAACGCACGGCACCTTGACCAAACACAATTAAACTACGCGTTAAAATATTAGCGCCTTCAACCGTTATCGACATAGGAATAGCACTATAACCATTGGTAATATAATTTCGAGGACCGGCTTGTACTGCACGACCCGCTTGCACATCCATAGCATCATTGAAGGTTTGACGATTCATTTCGGTACAATGGTATTTAGCAATCGCAGATGCAACTGAAGGTCTAATGCCTAAATCGACCGCGCCGGCTGTCATACGTCGACAAGCTTCTAATATATACGTCATGCCGCCAATACGTGCCATGGCTTCTTGCACACCTTCAAAATTACCAATAGGCTGACGGAACTGTTTACGCAAACGTGCATATGCACCTGTTGTGCGTGTATTAAGCATGCCACCTGCGGCTGATAGTGAAGGCAAGGAAATACCACGGCCGATGGATAGGCATTCCATCAACATGCGCCACCCGGTACCCGCATTTTCAGCACCACCGATAATCCAATCAATCGGGATAAAAACATCTTTACCACTAACGGGGCCATTCATGAAAGCCATGTTGCCAGGGAAATGACGTTCGCCGGCATTCACACCCGCTTGGCTCGTTGGTAATAAACAAACGGTAATACCAATATTCTCTTTATCGCCAAGTAAATGGTCAGGATCCAACAAATTAAATGCTAAGCCGACAACCGTTGCAACAGGCGCTAAGGTAATGTAACGTTTTTCGAAATTAAGATTGATACCCAACACTTCTTTACCTTCATGCTGACCCATGCAGATAACACCGGTATCCGTCATTTTACTCGCATCACTGCCCACAACCGTACTGGTTAATCCAAAGCAAGGAATTTCTTCGCCTTTCGCTAAGCGCGGTAAGTAATAATCTTTTTGGGCTTCAGTACCATAATGATGCAACAATTCACCCGGCCCTAAAGAATTAGGTACCATGGTATTAACTGCAACGCTAAAGCTGCTTGTCGCAATTTTGGTGACGACGGTTGAATGTGCCAAGGCAGAAAAACCACGACCGCCGTATTTCTTATCAATGACCATGCCAAAGAAACGGTTATCTTTTAAATACTGCCAGACTTCTGGTGGCATATCGCGATCAACACTGACAATTTGCCAATCGTTGATCATTTTGCAAAGTGTTTCGACTTCATTGTCGACAAAGGCTTGTTCTTCAATTGTTAAACTGGGTTTTTTAATCGCATGTAATTTTTTCCAATTAGGTGAACCTTGGAATAAATCACCTTCCCACCATGTATCGCCGGCTTCCAAGGCTTCACGTTCAGTACTGCTCATTGGTGGTAATATTTTTTTGAAGCGCATAAAGAAAGGACGCGTGAAAAACAACATGCGTAACGGTTTGATGTTGGCGAATACAGCGAAGCAACCATAGATGGCCCAGAATACGATTGATAATATATGAGCATGTGGTGGCAACACAGTAAATGCAGCTAAGAAGCCCGCCATGACGACAGTCCAAACCAAGGGCTTCAACCGTAAAAAGATTACCAGCCAAGTGACTAAGGCAAGCGTTATAATTTCTGCTGCTAACATAGGGACCTCTATTCTGCTTGTAAACCTGCAACAACAAATGCTACTAGGCGATTGAGTAAAACGTCATCATCCATTTCATCTTGATAAATGCGATGTGCAATGCTCGCAATCTCGCGCTCACCAGCAATGGTAAAGGCAAGACTGCCTAACATAAAGTGAATACGCCAGAATACTTCTGCGCGTGACAAATCGGGCAAGGTTAAACGGAAAAAACGAATGCATTTAATCAGTGTCGTGTTGTAGCGCTGTACCAAAGAAATACGTAAGTTGTTTTGTGATTCACTATACGAACGACTTAACAATCGCATAAAGATAGCACCGCCACCTTTTTTGCGTTGCTCGTTATCCAACGCGGCTTTAATGACGACACGGAAAAAATGTTCCAGGGCTTCATAAGAGGTACGCGATTCTTTTAACAGATTATCGGCTTCTTTATTAAAAGCTTTGTCGATAGGATCTAAACAACGGATAAACACTTCTTGCACTAAATCTTCTTTGCTACCAAAGTGATAATTAATAGCCGCCAGATTAACGCCTGCATCACTCGTGATATCACGCATGGATGTTTCAGCGAATCCGTGAATGGAAAATAATGATTCTGCAGCATCAAGGATACGATCGCGAGTGCTGACATTATTAGTATCTGTCGGTGTTGTCATGGTCAGTAATCATAGACCATATATCGGGTTATATCAAACAGCTGTTTTAAACAAGCAGTGCAGAATATGAGCAAGCAAAGAGATGGATGTTAAATACTAGCAAGCCTGCTTAATGCGGCTTCTATCACCTCTATCCCCGCTCCCATCTTAGGTGCATTTTCACTAAGATGTCGACGCCATAAACGCGCGTTGGGTTGACCTTGGAATAGACCTAATATGTGACGGGTAATTTGGCTGAGCTTGATGCCCTGTTTAAGTTCATGTTCAATGTAGGGTAGAAATTGCTGCACGATTTCAATACGGGTTGGGATGGGATGATCATCTTGGTAAAAATCCCGATCGACTGTCGCTAAGCTATACGGATCGTTATAGGCTTGTCGTCCTATCATAACGCCATCAACAAATTTCAAATGTTCACTGACCTCAGACAGGGTTTTTATGCCACCGTTAACGCTGATATTGAGTTCAGGGAAATCTTGTTTGATACGGTAAACATGTTCATAGTTTAACGGTGGCACATCACGGTTTTCTTTTGGGCTTAAGCCTTTTAACCACGCACTACGGGCGTGAATAATAAACACTTTGCAGCCGGCTTTGGCAACCGTTACAACAAAATTGTGTAAGTATTCATAGCTATCGTTTTTATCAATACCAATACGCGATTTAACGGTCACTGGCACATCCACTGCTTCACGCATAGCCGTGACACAATCAGCCACCAGTTCGGGCTCAGCCATCAAACAAGCGCCAAATTTACCGGCTTGTACACGGTCACTGGGGCAACCCACATTTAAATTCACTTCATCATAACCATAGTCGGCGGCCAGTTTTGCCGCTGTTGCTAAGGCTTGTGGGTCACTACCACCGAGTTGAATTGCTACGGGGTGTTCGCTCACATCAAATTGCAAGAAACGTTCTGCATCACCATGAATGAGCGCATTGGCGTGAACCATCTCAGTATAGAGTAATGCATGCCGAGTGATTAAACGTAGAAAATAACGATCAAACCGGTCAGTCCAATCCATCATGGGGGCTATCGAAATAGTACGGTTTAACATGTTGCGTAGCCTACGACAGCAGTGAGCTTTTCATCGACATAAATCAAGGGTACATAGTCGCGTAAAAAACTGGGGATTTGCCACTCTTGCATAAGCTTTTTTAAGGTTTGCGATTTGTCGCGATTAAATGGATGAAATCGTTCACCACCTTGGCGGAAGCGAACGCTTACATTGTTTAATTCCGCATTAGCTAACAAGGAATCATCTAGCGTCATATACGGTAAGTGTAATGGTTCATTGACATTAGGCCATGCGTAAACTTGACTAATATCCATCGTCGGCAAAGGCTGCATTGCATAGAGTTGTGATTGATAACGACGAATCTGTGCGCCCTGCCATTCGACTAAGGGTTCAGCATCTTCTTTCGCGGCGATCACTTCATCGAGCACAGCATTGAGCTGTGCAGTAGATGGCAGTGGTAAATCACATTGCTGGAGCCAACTGCGCACAATCAATTTTTGTTGATTGCGTGGATATTGTTGAACTAACGTCGTGTCTAACATACCTTGTACGAATTGATCGTAAGGTTTAACTAAACTGTTATTGTTAAATTGAAATAATTGTTGCGTCAATTCTTTTAAGGTCATATCAGCTTCTGCACAATGCTTAGCTGAGCGCGTGATATTCTGTGCCACGGCAGGCCAACGCTTTGTTAGTAGTGGCATAATCTCATGACGCAAATAGTTACGATCAAAATTTATCTCGGCATTGGATTCATCTTCAATCCAATTGAGCTTATGTTGTTTAGCATAGGCTTCAATATCAGTGCGGCTGCTATTGAGTAGTGGCCGTACTAAGCTGCCATTAGAAAAATCCGTTTGTTCCGGCATAGCCGCTAAGCCTTTAATACCCGCACCACGGAATAATTGCAGTAATAATGTTTCCGCTTGGTCATCTTGATGATGCGCCGTAAGTAAGATGTCATCGGTTTGCATAATGGATCGCAACGCTTGGTAGCGTGCCTCGCGTGCGGCTGCTTCTGGGCTTTGACCATTATCAGAGTCGACTGCAACCACAATCGATTGATAATCAATCGATAAATCATTGCAAACCATCTCACAATGTTCTGACCAATCATCCGCATTAGGACTTAGACCATGATGAATATGAACAGCGATTTTTTTTATTTGTTGTAATTCGGGATCATTTGCAACAAGCTGCAATAAAACATGTGAATCTATACCACCGCTGTAGGCGATGATAATACGATTAGCCTCAGAAAGTGTATGAATAGTCGATTGATTTAGCATATTATTTTGTGACCGCTACGCGGCAATTTTATCCACCCTCATCTGCCCACAGGGCATCTTCTCCCGCTGACGGGAGAAGCAAGGATTACTCATAAATGCCGTAACTCATGAGTTTATCGTAGCGTTGTTGTAATAATTCATCGAGGGTTAGACGATTTAAGTAAGTTAAATTATCTTCGATAGCGTGTTTGACAGCAGCCATGGTGGCATCGACATTACGATGTGCTCCGCCTAGGGGTTCAGGAATTACAGCATCAATCAATTTATTTTCGAGTGAATCTTGTGCTGTGACTTTCATCGCTTCGGCTGCTTCATCGGCTTTATCAGCACTGCGCCACAAAATAGACGCGCAGCCTTCCGGCGAAATGACTGAATAAATACTGTGTTGCAACATTAACACACGGTCACCCACACCAATCGCTAATGCACCACCTGAACCACCTTCACCTATAACGATACAAATCACTGGCACGGTTAACTCCGCCATTTCAAATAAATTTCTCGCAATGGCTTCACTTTGATTACGCTCTTCTGCATCGATACCGGGATAAGCACCCGGCGTGTCAATAAAAGTAATAATAGGGATATCGTATTTTTCTGCCATTTTCATGAGGCGTAACGCTTTACGATAACCTTCGGGACGTGGCATCGCAAAATTGTGTTTAATTTTTTCTTTCGTCGTGCGGCCTTTTTCTTCACCAATGACTAACACAGGCTGATCATTAAAACGTGCTAGACCTGCAATAATAGCCGGGTCATCAGCAAAGTGTCTGTCACCGTGTAATTCATCAAAATCAGTGAATATAGTTTCGATATAATCAATCGCATGTGGTCGCTTAGGGTGACGAGCCACCTTCACGACTTGTGCGCGTGACAAACCGGTGAATACAGATTTCAATAAGCGATCGCGTTTATCTTCTAGCGTTGCAATTTCTTTGACTACATCGACGCCATCACTGCTGCCGACATTACGTAGTTCATTAATTTTTTCGTCGAGTTCGACAATGGGTTTTTCGAATTCTAAAATTTCTAAATCCATTTCTTTTCCTCGGTTATTGATGGTGGATAAGTCCACCTTACATTTTGGCCTTAATAAATCACTTGTGTGCGTTTATCGCCTAACACTTCTTCCAAACTATCTAACAAATCATCACAAGGTTGCATCTTCCATTCTGCACTCATATTAAACTGAGCGCTCGACGCGCCATTTTGATAGTCGATATAAACCGGACAATTACCTTGTTTATAAGGCAACATCCGTCGTTGAAGCTCTGTAATAATATCATTACTCGCCTGGTCTGCGTCAACTGTTAATACGATACCGCGTGCAAATCGTTCTCGCGCTTGGTCAAGGCTCCAAATTTTGGTGGCACTCATCTTATAACCACCCGTATAATCGTCCATACTGACTTCGCCTTCGATGACCAACAGATTATCTTTTATCAATAATTCACGCACATCATTAAACACATCAGAAAACACCGCCATCTCCATGCGGCCTGTACCATCATCCACACTCATAAAGGCCATACGGTCGCCACGCTTAGTTATCATTGTGCGAATTGTCATCACAATACCGGCAACGGTGACAGTTTGATTGCGTGTAGGACGCAATTCAACAATTTTAGACGTAGTGAAATGTTTAAATTCATCGGCATAACGAGCTAATGGATGGCCAGTGATATAGAGGCCCAACGTGACTTTTTCACCCGCCAAACGTTCCTTTTCTGACCAGGGCTTCACTTCGACATATTCAGCACGCACTTCATGACTGCCACCGCCAAACAAATCGTCTTGACCGATTGCTTCATTACGCGAATGTTGCTCAGCTTGTTTCAACGCTTTTTCAACTGAGGCGCATAATACTGCGCGGGGTTTTTCAAAACAGTCCATCGCACCTGATTTAATTAAGGCTTCTAAAACGCGCCGATTCACTTTTCGCAAATCCACCCGCTGACAAAATTCAAATATATTTTGGTAAGCACCATTTTGCTTACGTTCTTCAACGATGCCTTCGATGGCAGCTTCACCCATTCCTTTAATGGCACCCAAGCCATAAACAATATCACCGGTTTTATTAACCGTGAATTTGTAGTCGCCAGCATTGATACAAGGTGGAATCACTTTCACTTTCATCGCTCGAGAATCTTCGACCATGATCACGACTTTATCGGTGTTATCCATATCCGCTGACATCACTGCGGCCATAAACTCTGCAGGATAATGTGCTTTTAACCAGGCGGTTTGATATGACAACAAGGCATACGCAGCTGAGTGGGATTTATTAAAGCCATAGCCCGCGAATTTTTCCATCAAATCGAAAATACGGGTTGAGGTATGTTTATCAACGCCACGTTTTGTCGCACCATCAACAAAAATCAAACGTTGCTTAACCATTTCTTCTGGCTTTTTCTTACCCATGGCTCGACGCAAGACATCCGCACCACCTAACGTGTAATTTGCCAGCACTTGAGCGATTTGCATCACTTGCTCTTGGTAAAGTATCACTCCGTAAGTCGGCCTCAAAATAACTTCTAAATCAGGATGCGGGTACTCAATCACAGCACGACCGTGCTTACGATCGATAAAGTCATCCACCATGCCTGATTGCAATGGACCTGGTCGAAACAATGCCACCAAGGCGATGATTTCTTCAAAACTATCCGGCTTCAAACGCTTAATCAAATCTTTCATGCCACGCGACTCAAGCTGGAATACTGCCGTGGTATTACAATCTTTTAACAAATCAAATGCGACTGAATCATCCATTGGTATCGTTGTGATGTCGATGCTTTTATTGTGCGCTAATTTAATATTTTTTAACGCCCAATCAATAATCGTTAAGGTACGTAAACCCAAGAAGTCAAACTTCACCAAGCCGACTGACTCAACATCATCTTTATCAAATTGGCTGACAATGCTAGCTTCACCTTCCTCACAATAAATCGGGACAAAATCAGTTAACTTCGATGGAGCAATCACTACACCACCCGCATGCTTACCCACATTACGCGTAATACCTTCAAGTTTTTTGGCTAAATCCAATAAATTTGTGACTTCCTCTTCATTATTGTAACGTTCACGCAGTGTTTCTTCTTGCGCTAAAGCTTTATCTAAGGTAATGCCTATTTCAAAGGGAATCATTTTTGCCAATGCATCAACAAAGCCATAAGGATGGCCTAACACGCGCCCCACATCGCGTATAACGGCTTTTGCGGCCATGGTGCCGTAAGTAATAATTTGTGATACCGCTTCACGGCCATATTTTTGTGCGACATATTCAATAACACGATCGCGCCCTTCCATACAAAAGTCGACATCGAAATCCGGCATGGATACCCGCTCTGGATTTAAAAAGCGTTCAAATAGCAGTTCGTATTTTAGTGGGTCTAAATCAGTAATCATTAATACATAAGCGACTAGCGAACCTGCACCTGAACCACGGCCAGGCCCCACAGGGATTTCATTGTTTTTTGCCCACTGAATAAAGTCGGCGACAATTAAGAAGTAACCCGGGAATCCCATCTTGTTGATGACGCCGAGTTCGATTTCCAAACGTTCATCATACGGTTTGCGAATGTCAGCAAACTCTGGCGCATTCACATCAAATAATTTAGTTAATCGGAGCTCTAAACCTTTCCTCGATTCTTCTGCGAGAAAATTATCGATGGTCATGCCTTTTGGCACAGGAAAATCCGGCAAAAACACTTCACCCAAACTCAAGTGAACATTGCAGCGCTTCGCAATTTCAACGGTGTTTTCAATCGCTTCAGGAATATCAGCGAATAGCTCCACCATCGCGGCTGGCGTTTTTAAATATTGTTGGCGTGTGTAATTGCGTGGTCGATTGGGATCAATCATGGTGTAGCCATCATGAATCGCGACGCGAGTTTCATGTGCATCAAAATCATCTTGCTTGATAAAACGCACAGCATTCGTTGCGACAACAGGCAAGTGATGTTGTTGTGCTAATTCAACAGCACTACGAATATAAGCTTCTTCATGCGGGCGACCTAAGCGTTGTAATTCAAAATAGTAACGATTAGGAAACACTTCCATCCAACGTTGCAATATTTTTTCAGCTCGAGTTTGATTGCCGGCCAACAATGCTTGTCCAACGTCACCTTTCTGCGCGCCAGACAACATGATCAAACCCGCATTCTGCTCGACCACCCAGGCACGTTGCAACACAACACGACCATGATGTTGGCCTTCAAGATATCCACGTGAAACCAGCTCAGCTAAATTGCGATATCCGATTTCATTTTGGCAAAGTAAAATGGCTTCAAACGGTTTTTCGGGTTCTTTTTCATTGGCAAGATAAACACTGACACCGATAATGGGTTTCACACCTGCAGCCAAGCACGCCTTATAAAATTTCACCAAACCAAATAAGTTCATTTGGTCGGTTAACGCAACCGCAGGCATTTGGCCTTTGGCACAGGCGCTCGCAAGCGGTTTGACGCGCACGATGCCATCGATTAAAGCGAACTCACTGTGGATGTTAAGGTGAATAAATTGGGGGGTCATAATGAGGAAAATTTTATCACATATTGGTGGCTGAAAGGGCTTCCGAATGGCTTTCTAAATAGAGACGAACCGGCTTATAGGAGCGTCTATGCAATATACAAATACCATGATTTTCAATAGCTTGCATATGCTGTTTGGTGGGGTAACCGGCATGCTTCGCAAATCCGTAATGTGGGTATTGTTTATCATACTCTGTCATCTCGCGATCACGTGTAACTTTGGCCAAAATTGAAGCAGCGCTGATGGCAGGCTCTGTTAAATCACCTTTGATAATGGCTTCGGACTCGCAATCAATATCGGGGCAAAATTTACCATCGATCAACGCTTTATTGGCTTTTAAGTTAAGCGCTTCATAAGCTCGCTTCATGGCTAATAAGCTCGCATGGTGGATATTTATCTCATCAATCTCATGCACCTCAGCTCGCCCTAACGCCCACGCTTTGGCTTTTTCTTTAATCACATCAAACAAGACTTCACGTTTTTTCGCCGATAGGATTTTTGAATCGGTCAATCCTTCGATAGGATTTTGCGGATCGAGTATCACAGCTGCAGCAACAACAGCTCCCGCTAATGGACCGCGCCCGACTTCATCAATACCAACAATTAGCTGCATCCTAAGCTCCAACGTTATGAAGCAAGATACTAACACACAAACACCTAAGCCCTAAGCTCAAAGCCCTAATTATGCTACACTATCACACATGGAAAAAATCAAAACAGCCGTTATTGGTGTCGGTTACTTGGGCAGTTTTCATGCCCAAAAATACGCCAAATTAGAACAAGCAGAATTAGTTGCCATCGTGGATGCTAGTGATAAATCTGATCTTGCAAAAAAACTTAAGTGCCAATATTTTACCGACTATCACGACATCGTCGATTTAGTGGATGCCGTTAGCATTGCGACACCGACACAGTCTCACTTTGAAGTCGCCAAATATTTTATTCAACAAGGCAAGCACGTATTGGTTGAAAAACCTATCACAGTAACGGTTGCCGAAGCCGATGAATTAATTGCGTTAGCCAAACAACATAAGTGTTTGATTCAAGTCGGTCATTTGGAACGATTTAATAGTGCTGTGCAAGCACTCAGTGAAACCATTACTAAACCGATGTTTATTGAATCCCATCGCATTGCGCCATTTACGCCTCGCGGTTCTGATGTCAACGTTGTGTTGGACATTATGATTCACGACATTGATTTAATTCAAAGCATGGTGAAGTCACCGATTAAAACGATTATGGCGAGTGGCACACCGCTGCTCACGAATGAAATTGATATTGCCAACGTAAGGATTCAATTTGAATCCGGCTGTGTCGCCAATGTAACCGCCAGTCGTGCAGGATTAAAGACTGAACGACGCATGCGTATTTTTCAAAAAGATGCCTATATCTCGCTAAATTTACATGAAAAACGCTTTACAGTGTATCGCAAAGGCAAAGGCTCAATGTTCCCGGGTATTCCGAATATCAGATGGAAGAAACATAAGTTTGATAACGGTGATGCCATCATGGCTGAGATAGCCGCATTTTTAAATTCGATTATTGAAAACAAACCGGCATTAGTGTCAGGCGAAGATGGTCGTGAAGCATTAAAAATTGCGATGGATATTACTCACGAAATTCAACAGCAGCTAAAGGTGTTGAATCATGACGACTAAAAAAATCATGTTAATCGCAGGCGAAGCATCGGGTGAAGAACATGGTGCATCATTAGTCAAAGCCATCAGCTCAAAATCTAGCAATATAATATTTACGGGCATCGGTGGTCGCGAAATGCGGGCAGCCGGTGTTGATACATTTGCTGATTGTGCTGAATTAGCAGTAATGGGCTTTACGGATGTGATTGGTCACCTTCCCACTATCATTAAAATTTTCAAAGCAACCGTTGAACACATCAAGCAACAAAAACCTGACTTACTCATTTTAATTGACTACCCGGGTTTCAATTTGCGCTTGGCAAAAAAAGCCAAACAACTCGGTGTCAAAGTATTATTTTATATTAGCCCTCAAGTTTGGGCTTGGCGCCAAGGCCGCGTGAAGAGTATTGCAAAAGTGGTTGACCACATGGCGGTGATTTTTCCCTTTGAAGTCGATTTCTATTCGAAAGCTAATATTCCTGTCACCTACGTTGGACACCCCTTAACGCATAGCGTTAAATCAAATTTAACGACAGAGCAAGCGCGAGAAAAATTCGGCATTGCTACCACCAATAAAGTGGTTGGCTTACTGCCTGGCAGTCGTAACCGTGAAATTCAGCGTTTATTGCCCACAATATTAGAATCAGCTCGCTTAATTAAACTGCGTGTGCCCAACACACAATTTATTATGCCACTAGCGTCAACAATTGATAAAGAAACCATTCAAACCTACCTGAAACGTTATGCTGTTGATGTGAAAATTGTTGAAGGTGACAACTACAATGTCATGCAAGCCTGTGACGCCTTAATCACATCATCAGGCACGGCAACCTTAGAAGCGGCCCTGATGACAACGCCTATGGTGATCATTTATAAAGTACCGTTTGTTACGGGCTTAATTATGCGCCATTTAATTAAAATTAAGCATGTAGGGCTTGCCAATATTGTCGCGGGAAAAAATGCAGTGCCTGAGTTATTACAAGAACGTGCAAAACCTAAATACATCAGCCAAGCCATTATTAAAATGCTGACTGACGCGCAATATCAACAGCAAATTGTCGCTGATTTAACTGAAGTGAAAACGAATCTTGGCCATGAAGATGGCTCAGAAAATGTCGCAAAAATAGCGTTAAATATGCTGGCTTAACGTGCAATACCGCGAGAATGTTCAGCAGTGATGAAGTCATAGAATAATTTCACCGCATCGTCTTCAGGGATCAATTTTTCAATTTCGGCTGTCGCATCTTTTAGCGATAAACCTTCACGATAAAAAAGTTTGAAGACTTTACGCAATATGGTAATTGATTCCCGAGAGAAACCACGTCGTTTCAGGCCGACAGCATTTAAACCATGCAATTCCATACCGGGACCTGTCACCAATAAATACGGTGGCACATCTTTAGGAACTTGTGCAACACGAGCCAAGAAACTGTAAGAACCAATACGGCAGAATTGATGCACAGCACATAGCGCACCGACCATGGCATAATCAAACACTTCGACATGCCCTGCTAATGCACAGCTGTTCGCAAAGATCGTGTTGTTATGAATAATACAATCATGCGCGATGTGCACATAGTTCATGAAATAATTATCATTGCCTATTTTCGTTAGGCCTTTATCTTTCACTGTACCACGTTGAATTGTCGTGAATTCACGGAAGATATTATTGTCACCGACTTCTAATCGTGTCGGTTCACCGGCATATGAAAAATCTTGTGGCTGTTCGCCAACAGAACAGAATTGGAAAAATTTATTATTTTTACCAAATTTACTTTCGCCATTAATCACGGCATGCGGGCCAACCCAGCTTCCTGCACCAATTTCAACATCGGCGCCAATAATCGCATAAGGTCCAATCTCAACATCATCAGCAATATTGGCTGATGAATGAATCACGGCAGTAGAATGAATTCTTTGTTTAGCGCTCACTGGTAATTTCCCTACGTCCACTTAATAATTCCGCTTCACAGGCTATTTCACCATCCACAGAAGCAATGGCAGTAAACAATGCAAAGTCCTTACGATAACGTTTTACTTCGATGTATAAATCAAGTTTGTCACCAGGTGAAACCATGCGTTTAAAGCGCGCCTTATTTACACCGGCAAACAAATATAAATAATCTTTATCATTTTCCTCAAGTGTTGCATTGGTTTTGATTGATAAGATACCTGCGGCTTGTGCTAAAGCTTCTAAGGTTAACACACCAGGGAAAACGGGGTATTCAGGAAAGTGGCCTGTGAAGCAAGGCTCGTTTGCTGTAATATTTTTATAACCGCTTAATGATTTTGCTATGACTAAATCAGTCACACGATCAACCATTAAAAATGGGTAGCGATGCGGCAACATTTTGTAAATGTCATAGATTTCAATCGGTGTCATAATATCCTTTTCTTCACTCATATCTTTGTCATCGCTCATGCTTCGCTTCCATCATTTAAAAATTTCTCTAACTTTTGCACATGTTGTGCCCATTCAGGCAGTTTATGATAACAGGCAATGGTTTTCAACCACTGTTTAACTGGCATTTCTGTGGTTGGTGACGCATAAGCACCAGGTTTCTCAATTGAACGTAAAACTGCTGAACCACCCACGATACTCACATGATCACAAAGCTCAATATGCCCATTCATCGCAACATGGCCACCAATCATACAATATTTGCCAATTTTTGTACTTCCAGCAATGCCTGTACAACCCGCAATGGCTGAACCATCGCCCACTTCAACGTTATGGCCTAACTGCACTTGGTTGTCGATAATCACGTGACTGCCAATTTTGGTATCATCCAATGCGCCACGATCAATACAACTATTGGCACCAATATCAACATGATTGCCAATCGTGACAGCACCTAATTGATGCACTTTAACCCATTGGCCTTTGTCATTAGCAAAACCAAAACCGTCTGCACCGATCACAACACCGCTGTACATTTTCACGTGGGAACCCACTTTACAGCCATAATAAATCGTAACATTATTTTTCAGATCACAATGCTCACCCAAGCTAACATCTTGGTCAATACGACAATGTGAACCAATATAGGAATCAGCACCAATGGTGACGTTGTCTTCAATAACCGTATAAGCACCAATACTGACACTAGCATCAATATGGCAATTATCACCGATAATAACGGTAGGATGAACGCCAACCTTACGAACCGGCGCCTGACTAAACAACGCTGTAGCTTTTGCAAATCCAACATATGGATCAGCAACAATCAAACTCACCACATTGCTATCTTTAGCATCTTTTGCTTTTAAGATGACAGCGGCTGCCTGTGTTACTTTCAATTGCTCGCGATAACGCTTGTTATCAAAAAAGGAAATCTGTTCTGCACCAGCTGATTGTAGTGGCGCAATCCCTTTGATAGTAACACTACCGTCGCCAATTATTTCAGCGCCAATATGCTCCGCAATTTCTTTAAGTGAATACTGTTTCATCTTTTTCACCTTCTGCTAAACAACAAAAGGATTTAGGAAGGATTAAAGATTTACTCAATCCTCAACCCTCAATCCTCAATCCTATTTAAGTGCTTTAATTACTTGAGCCGTAATATCAATTTTATTACTAGCATAGGCAATCTGTTGTTTTTGCACAACCATTTCATAGCCATTTTTTGTTGCAACTTTACCAATCACTGTTCGTAAATTGGTAAACACTGTTTTGAACAATTCTTGCTGCTCTTTTTGCAATGATTCTTGGAACTGCGTTTGCTTTAAACGCAAGTCATTTTGCTGATTCGCTAATTGTGTTTGCTGCGTTTGAATCTGTGTTTTAGTCATGACAGATTGGTTTTTCTTAAAAGCCTCTACCGCTTTTTGAAAACTTTGCGCTTCAGTCTTAATCGCTTGTTCTTTTGGAGCAAACTGCTTCTTCAGTTCAGCTTGCGCTTTTTGGAAATCTGGTGAAGCCTGTAGAACCTTCTGTGAATCAATCACAGCTACATTTGTTGCAAATGCTGCAGTGATACCAAAAGCCAACATGGCCGCTATCGTTAGTTTAATGATTTTCATTTAGATTACTCCTCTATGTTTACTATTCCCAAGGTTCAAAATCACTATCACCTTGAATCTTAATTCCTGAACCCTAACCTCTGGTTAGAATGTTCCACCAATTGTAAATTGGAATATCTGTGTATCTGCACCACCGGTTGGACCTATCGGTTCAGCCACACTGAAGATGAGCGGCATACCCAATGGCGTCCACCATTCGACTTGTACACCCGCAGAATAACGTACATTACTCAATTGCAAACGACGCTCATACTGAGGATTGGTAACAGATTCATTAGTATCAAACACGTTACCCGCATCCATAAATAATTCGGTGCGAATCTTCGGTGTAATGAATGATGGCAAAATAACACCCAGGCTACCCGATAGTAATAAGTTACCACCGATAGAGTTATTATTACTATCACGCGGGCCTAGCGCATTAGGTTCAAAACCACGGTTTTGACCTGGCACACCTAAACCACCGGCAAAATAGTTTTCGAAGAATGGTAAGCCATTAAAACGTCCATAACCATCACCGTAACCGGCAATCGCGTAGGTTGTGAAAATAAAGCCGCCACCCACTGGCTGATAAAAGCGATTTTGATATTGCGCAGTATAATAATCTAATGCAGTGCTACCAACAGGTAATGATACTGACAAGCTTAAACTTTGTTTTGTTCCTGAGTTCGGTAAGATTGATTGATCTAGGGTACTGAAGTTCCAACCACCGGTTAACAAGAACTGATTGAAATAAGAACCATGGTCTTTCACAAAGTTTGTCATTTCTTTAGATGGCGTATCACCCAAGCGCAAATGCGTGTGTTGATACCCATAACCTAAATTGAAACTTTGATAATTGGTTAATGGGAACCCATAACTATCATTAAAACCGACAGCACTGGTGGCATAATCGGCGATATTCACATCACCTGGTGTCGTATCTTGATAAAACACGGAGAAGCTATGACTAATACCGCTTGCAGTAAAGAATGGATTCGTATAACTAATACTATACACACTTTGATAAGCACTACGCGTTAAATTAACACCAACGGTTTTACCTGAACCGAGGAAGTTGTTTTGGCTAAAGCTAATACCCGCCAAGAAACCATAAGATTGCGAATAACCCACAGAAAATTGCAGCTGTGCCGACAATTGTTCAGCTACCTTTGCATCAATATCGACTTCATTATTCGAGCCAGGAACTTTATGCGGTGTCACCTTGATTTTGGCAGGCTCTAGATAGGGCAATTGACGTAAATTACGAACGGATTCGTTAATTTTATTGGCGCGGTACATACCACCTTCAAACTGCGTCAAACTATTTCGCAATGCAATATTAGAAGTGTCGGGGTTACCCATAAAATTAACATGTCGCACATAATATTTTTTACCTGCATCAATTTTGAAATCTAACGCAACCGTTCGCGTTTTAGGATCCACATTAGGAGTCACATGGACTTGTGCAAATGCGTAGCCATAATTTCCTAATTCATTTCCTAAAATTTGATTCGATTGAATAACCGCTTCACGCGAAAATACATCACCTTTATGGATGGGCACTAATGCTCGCAACTGTTTTGCTGGCAATGGTAAATCGCCCGACAATGTTACGTTAGTGAACTTATATTGTGGGCCTTCAGTCAGGCCAATAATAATGTACACCGCTTTACGATCCGGTGTGATTGTCACTTGCTTTGAATTCACTTTCATCAAGATATAACCATTATTCATATAATAGTTTTCTAAGGCTTGAATACCCGCATCCAATTTCTGTGATGAATACTGGTCCGAGCTTGAAATAAATGAAAACAACGTTGGGCCTGAAATCGGCATTTGGTCGAGCAACTTAGATTCACTAAACACTTTGTTACCGATAATTTTAATGCCCATCACTTTAGCAATCAGGCCTTCGGATACATTAATAATAACGGACACACGATTGCGCGACTCAGGATTCACTTCTGCTGTCACTTTAGCGTTGTAACGCCCCATCGCAAAATACTGTTCTTGCAAGGCTTGTTTCACTTCTGCCAAAGTTGACCGATTAAACACTTCACCACGCTGCAAGCCTAAACTTTTCAGCGCATCGTTTAATTTATCTTTAGGGATATCTTTATTACCCAGTGTTGTCACTGCGCTAATCGTCGGACGTTCTTTGACTTTGACAACCAAGGTGCTGCCCTGCTGGAATAATTGAATGTCTTCAAAAAAACCTGTCTTATAGAGTGCTTGGATCACATGGTTTGAATCACTGTATTCAAACAGCTTATCTTTTTTAACAGGCAGGTACGTCATCACCGTTGGCAAAGAAATACGTTGCAAGCCTTCAACTTTAATCTTGTTGACAAAAAATGAATCAGCTGCCCAAGCAGTGGAAATAGATAATGCGATAGTCAGGAAGATGGCGATGAATGCTTTTGTAATAAATGTCATTAAGGGTCCATATCCGTGTTCGCGACATGAAAAGGTTGCTCGCGAAAAGGCGTTATTATAACAGCCTTACCCAACAATGAAATGACCTTTACAGGCTTTTAATAATATTCTCAGCGCGATGACGAGCCTGCTTATCCGCGTGTAATACATCTTCAATAGTGTTTGCAGATTGTACACTTGTGCTGGCTAACACTTCTGCAACGACTGTGTAAATTTGTGTATACTTTATGTGCTCCCCAAGAAAAGCGGCAACTGCAATTTCATTAGCAGCATTCAAAATAGCACTGGCTGTACCACCCGCTGCTAACGCATCATAGGCCAATTGCAAGCAAGGAAAACGTTCAAAATTCATCTCACAGAATTCAAGCTTTGCCACATCAAGTAGGTCTAACTGTTTGACACCAGAGCTTATTCTCTCTGGCCAAGCTAAACAGTGTGCAATCGGTGTCCGCATGTCTGGATGACCCATTTGCGCTAATACAGAACCGTCAGAGTAACTGACCATGGAGTGAATAACACTCTGTGGATGAATTAATACGTCGGGCTTCATGCCAAATAGATAATGGGCTTCGATGACTTCTAAGCCTTTGTTCATCATCGTGGCAGAATCAACTGAGATCTTACGCCCCATCGACCAAGTGGGATGAGCCACTGCTTGAGCTGGGCTTATGTTTTCTAACGCTGATATCGGGGTGTGCAAAAATGGGCCACCCGAGGCAGTGAGCACGATTCGCTCAATCCCCATTTTTTTATCGCTAGGCATACATTGAAAAATCGCATTATGTTCACTGTCGACAGGTAGTAATTCTGCACCGCCCTGCTCAACTGCCTGCATGAATAAATCACCCGTCATCACTAGCGCTTCTTTATTGGCGAGTAATATACGTTTACCTGTTTTCGCTGCCGCTAGTGTGGGCAATAATCCTGCGGCACCGACGATCGCTGCCATCACATAATCAACCTCACCATCACTTGCCACATCTTCCAATGCTTGCGTACCTTGTAATACTTCACAGGCTAAATTTTGTACTTTAACGTTTTCACGCAATTGCGCAGCAGCCGCATCATCAACCATCACCACATAACGTGGTTGAAACTGTTGGCATTGCTGCAACATGACATCGACATTTTGATTAGCAGTCAAAGCAAAAACTTGGTATTTATCAGGATGGCGTGAAATAACATCCAATGTGCTCACACCAATGGAGCCGGTAGAACCTAAGATGGTAACGGCTTTCATGTCAGTAATCCGGAGACCAATAAGCCGATAGTGAATACCGGTGCAGCAGCCGTATAACTATCCATACGATCGAGCACGCCACCGTGGCCAGGCAAAATATTACCGCTATCTTTTGCGCCGCGAATACGTTTGAAAATACTTTCCGTTAAATCACCAACGACTGAAAACAAAGCTGTGATAATAGAAATAGCCAGTAAAACAAGCGTATCCATCATATTATAAGATAAAAACAAACTGGCGATAAACACACAAATGAGCATCACAACGACACCACCGATAACACCTTCGATAGTCTTTCCCGGGCTAATGCTAGGCGCAAGTTTATGCTTGCCGAACCAGCGACCTGCAAAATAGGCACCTGAATCTGTAGCAGCAACCAGTAAAAGTAAAATCAAAATGAGCCCCACACCATAGTGGGCGGCATGTAAGATCAATAAACTCAAATAACAAGGTAAAAGGATAAGTAACCCAATAAAACCTTGGTTGAAATGCCCAGTCAAACCTTTGCTATTGCCTTGGCTATAACGTCGCAAGACAAAGATAGCGAAGAACCACCAAATAAAGCCGATTAAAGCAAAGATACCTAACGGCAACCATTGCGAAACAAAACCTAACATAGCTAATAGAACGACATAACCTAACCGCAAGGCTATCGAACTCACACCCATCAGCCCGGTCCATTCCCATGCCGCATATAACATCACAATGCCGGTGATGATACTAAAACACAAAGGTGAAGCATCCACGACGAACCAAATTGTTAGCGGGATTAAGATGAGGGCTGTTAATATTCTTTGCGTTAACATAATTTTTTGGAGTTTAGAGTTTGGCGTGTCGAGCTTGGTGATTTGTTTCACTACGTAATATTTTTCACATAAAAAATATCGCGCAGCGAAACAGTTTACTCCAAACCCTAGACTCCAAACTCTAAACCCTAAGCTCCTATTTGCTCACTGGTTTTACCAAATCGACGTTCACGTTTAGCAAAATATGCTAGCGCTTTATCAAATTCGGCGTCGTTAAAATCGGGCCATAATACGTCGGTAAAATATAATTCGGCATAAGCCATTTGCCATAATAAAAAATTACTGATGCGTTGTTCACCACTGCTACGGATAAACAAATCTGGCTCTGGTAAGTCGGCTAATGTAAGATGCTTTGAAAATAACGATTCATCAATATTCTCAATTGCTAGCGAACCAGCTTTCACTTGTTCGGCAACTTGCTTAACGGCCTGCACAATATCCCAACGACCACCATAGCTTACCGCTAAATTTAACCGCAATCCAGTATTCTCGACTGTTTCCTGTTCGACTGTGTGAATTTGTTGCAATAGTGATTCAGAAAAACGTTTACGTTCACCAATCACACTCAAACGGATATGGTTTTTCTTTAGCGTTGGCAATTCTTTTTGTAGGTTTTCCATAAACAACGCCATCAAGGTTTCGACCTCTTCATCTGGACGTTGCCAATTCTCACTGCTAAAGGCAAACAAGGTTAATGCCTTGATAGATTTTTTCTGAGCACAAAGCTCAATCAAATGCCGCACCGTTTTAGCGCCAGCACGGTGACCAGCTTTACGAGGCAGTAAACGTTTTTTTGCCCACCGACCATTACCGTCCATAACGATAGCAATGTGTTGGGGCAATGCTGAATTTAAAGTGCTGGATTTCGTCATAGGTGTTTACTAAGGTACAGGGAATAGTTTTTGTGTCGCTTCGCGATAATTATTGCTATACCCTGCTCCTGAAATTAGATGGCCATCAAATCTTTTTCTTTTTCAGCCAACATAACATCGGCTTCTTTTATGTATTGGTCTGTTAGCTTTTGCACTTGATCTTCAAATTTACGCGCATCATCTTCTGAGATGTCTTTGTCTTTTAATAAATTTTTACAATCACCATTGGCATCACGGCGGATATTACGAATAGCCACACGTGCATTTTCAGCTTCGGCTTTCACCATTCTCACAAATTCTTTACGACGCTCTTCCGTTAAAGCTGGCATCGGCACACGAATCACATCACCATTGGTCACAGGGTTCAAGCCTAAGTCCGCTTTCATAATAGCCTTTTCAATCTCAGGTGTTAAATTCTTTTCCCAAGGTGTCACAGTTAATGTGCGCGCATCAGACGCGTTAATAGCTGCGACTTGGCTTAATGGTGTGTCTGAACCGTAATAGCTTACCATCACATGGTCAAGCAAACTAGCATGTGCACGACCCGTACGCATTTTGGCAAACTCATCTTTCAGAGAAACCAATGATTTCTGCATACGCTGTTCAGCATCTTTTTTAATTTCGTTTAGCATCGTATTTCCTTTCTATCTAATTAGTCACTAACGTACCTTCGCGTTCACCGCAAACAATACGTTTTAAAACACCTTTGTTGGCAATATTGGCAACACATAAGGTCACATCATGATCACGACATTGACAAAATGATGTCAAATCCATCACGCCCAATTCTTTTTTAATGGCTTCTTGATAAGTCAGAGTCTTATAAAACTCAGCATCAGGATTGTTGCGAGGGTCAGCAGAATAAACACCATCCACACTTGTTGCTTTAATTAATAAATCAGCATTAATTTCAATCGCACGTAAGCTGGCAGTCGAATCAGTGGTGACTAACGGATTGCCCGTCCCACCGGCAAACACCATCACACAACCTTTACTCAATTTATTCACAGCTTTGCGACGGTCATAAGCATCGATCACCCCCGTCATGGCAATGGCAGACATAAGCCTAGCCGACACTTCAGCACGAGATAACGCATCACTAATGGCCAAAGCATTCATCATCGTGGCAAGCATACCCATTTGGTCACCGGTAATACGGTCTAAACCTGCTTCAGAAAGCGCTTTCCCTCGAAATAAATTACCACCACCAATCACAACACCAACTTGCACGCCGATATCAACTAATTCTTTAATGTCTTCGGCAAATCTATCCACTACTTTGGGGTCAATACCAAACTGACCTTCACCAATTAGCGCTTCACCGCTTAATTTTAATAAAACACGTTGATATTTTGGCTTTGCCATCAAGTTCTCCTTGTGAATTCGAAACTGACTTAAAAAAATGCCCACTAGCGTGGGCATTTAGTATTAACTGGCTTGGACTTGAGCCATAACTTCATCAGCAAAGTTGCTCTCTTCCTTTTCAATGCCTTCACCCACTTCGAAGCGAACAAATGCTTCAACTTCAGCATTATGCTTTTTCAACAAGTTAGCGATGGTAGTATCGGGATCTTTCACAAAAGCTTGACCAAGCAAACTATTTTCATTCAAGAACTTATTAATACGACCTGTTGTCATTTTCTCAATGATGTCATCAGGCTTTCCGCTTTCTTTTGCTTGCGCAACAAAAATTTCTTTTTCCTTGGCAACTTTTTCAGCGGGCATATCTTCTGGCTTAATCACTTCTGGGCGGCTAGCAGCGACATGCATGGCGATATCTTTTGCTAAAGCTTCATCACCACCTTTAAGAGTAACAACAACACCAATTTTATCACCGTGGCGATAAGTGCCAATCGCACCATCTGTATCTAAAATAGCGATACGACGTACAGCCATGTTTTCACCGATTTTAGCAACCAACGTTTGACGTGTTTCTTCTACTGTCGCGCCATCAAGCACAACCGTTTTTAACGCTTCAACATCAGTGATGTTATCAGCCAACACTTTATCTGTAACGGCTTTAGTGAAATTAACAAAGTTTTCATCAAGTGCAACGAAATCTGTTTCACAGTTAATTTCGGTCATCGCAACTTTGTTACCGGCTTGCACAATAGTAACCAAACCTTCAGCAGCCGTACGGCCCGATTTCTTGGCCGCTTTTGCCATACCTGATTTACGCATTTCCTCAATAGCCACGTCGATGTCACCATCAGTAGCAACCAAGGCTTTTTTACATTCCATCATGCCAACGCCTGTGCGTTCGCGAAGTTCTTTTACCATTGCAGCTGTAATTTGAGCCATGATTATCCTCTTTTATTCGTTAGTATCTTTTGCTTCGTCAGTAGTGGCAACGTCTTCTTCAATCTCAACGTATTCGTCGATCATGTTGCCTTGCTTAGCATCTAAAATAGTATCGGCAATAGTACCGACATACAGTTTAATCGCGCTTATCGCATCATCATTACCCGGAATAATATAATCAACACCTTCTGGGCTTGAGTTAGTATCAACAACACCCATCACTGGAACGCTCAAACGATTAGCTTCAGTAATTGCAATATTTTCATACTGAACATCAATAATAAAGATTGCATCAGGAATTCCACCCATATCTTTAATACCACCAACACTTAGCTCTAGCTTAGCTTTTTCTCGTGTTAACATTAAAATTTCTTTTTTCGTCAAGCCGTCAAGCGTATTACTTGCGAATTGCTCTTCTAAATCTTTCAAGCGACGGATTGATTGACGAATAGTTTTGTAGTTCGTCAACATACCACCCAACCAACGATGGTTAACGTAAGGCATGCCACAACGCTCGGCTTCTTCTTTAATAATTTTTTGCGCTGAACGCTTAGTGCCGACAAATAATATTTTTCCACCTTTGCTAGCAACTTTACCGGCAAAGTTAACGGCATCGTTAAACAATGGCAATGTTTTTTCTAGATTGATAATATGAACTTTATTGCGTGAGCCAAAGATGAATGGCGCCATTTCAGGATTCCAAAAACGTGTGCGATGTCCGAAGTGAACCCCAGCTTCTAACATTTGACGCATAGTAACAGATGACATAGTCTTCTCCATTAGGTTGATTACTAATCTTTATTTATGTTGGATTAACCCATTTAGGGCACCTAATTCAACATTAGCAAAATAAAGACGAAATTAGCTTGCTTTCAAGCCGCGTGCTTTATACCATATACGCCCCCTCAAATCCAGAAATTTATAGGTAAATACATGAGCTTAGCCCCGGCCAAACAACGCAACACCGCAGGTGTGCGCATCAAAACGCAAGAAGAAATAGAAAAAATGCGTATTGCTGGCAAAATGGCGGCTGATGTGCTCGAAATGATTGGCGAATATGTGAAGCCTGGGGTAACAACTGATGAGCTGGACGCACTATGTCATGACTACATCACAATACAACAAAAAGCGTATCCAGCCTGCCTAGGCTATCATGGATTCACCAAATCGATTTGCACCTCCGTTAATCATGTTGTTTGTCATGGTATCCCTGGCCCAAAAAAATTAAAGGATGGTGATATTATCAATATTGATGTCACGGTCAAAAAAGATGAATTCCATGGCGACACCAGCAAAATGTATTTTGTCGGCAAACCCAAAATCATGGCGCAACGGTTAGTGCGTATTACACAAGAAGCGATGATTGAAGGTATCAAGATGGTAAAGCCTGGCGTACGCTTAGGAGATATTGGTGCGGCTATTCAAGCCCATGCTGAAAAAAATCACTACTCTATCGTTCGCGAATACTGTGGTCATGGCATTGGTGACGTTTTTCATGAACCTGAACTGCAAGTTTTACATTACGGCAAACCTGATACCGGTATCGTATTAGAAGAAGGCATGACCTTTACTATCGAACCCATGGTGAATGCAGGTAAACGTCACGTGAAATTACTGCCTGACCAATGGACTGTCATCACAAAAGACCATAGCCTTTCAGCACAGTGGGAACATACGATGCTTGTGACAAAAGATGGTGTTGAAGTGTTAACGAGGCGTTCGGATGAAACGTGGTAGTATTTTAGGGCTTAGGGCTTAGGGCTTAGTTTTCAGCTTGAAATCCTACAAAATACGCTATCAATCTTTATCTTAAATTAACTGCCGCGCTCTCGCGGCAACAAAACCGCCTAACACCTAATACCTAATACCTAATACCTTATTCTACTCTTTCTCAAGATACTGCAATTTATCTTTCACATCTTTCCATTCATCAGCATCTGCGGGCGCGTCAATTGCGGCGGTAATAGGCTGCCACGTTTTTGAGAGTTCGGCATTCAGCTCAATAAAGGATTTTTGATCGTCAGGTACATCATCTTCCGCTAGGATAGCGTCGACTGGGCATTCAGGTTCACAAAGCGCGCAATCAATACATTCGTCAGGATTGATGGCAAGAAAATTGGGGCCTTCAACAAAGCAATCGACCGGACAAACTTCAACACAATCGGTATATTTACATTTAATACAAGATTCAGTTACGACAAACGTCATGGTTATCTCCTCTACATTCCACAGCCATAAGGCGATCCGCAGCCCATATCAAATTGCTCATCACTGGCTGCTGGTTCAGATTTTTTCCGGGCCCATTGTACTACATGTTCAATGTTGCTGTCTTTAGGTAGCACTGAGAACATCGGACTCTCCATGCTCGCTTCCAATGCTTGAGTTTTCATCACATCGGCTTTAGCCATTCGACGATGATCAGCATTAGAATTATTCACACAAGGGTCGCATTCTAAACTACGGTGCGACAACCAATCTAAACCGGTTTCTTCGACTAATTTTTTCAATTCATCATCCGAAGTTTCTAACAACGGATACCACACTCGTCGTTCACCATAAAAGTCACTGGCTTCTACTTTCTCGGTCAAATCATAATTGATACGTGACGCTTTTTTCCGATGAGCAAGCAAAATGGTTGCTTCATTCTTCACATCAATTTCATCTAACCAAGTTAACAACGTTGAACCTTTTAAAAAGCCAGCACACCATTGTAATTTTGTTGTAGGGAAACTACCGCGTAACGTTATCAGTTCAGAAAAATTAGCCGGTGCTTGTAAACGTACCACCTGAAAACCATACTGCACTGCTAATATTTCTGCTGCATCAACACGCGACTGCCATGCTTGCGCGGCCCAACCTGTATCGATCGACACGACATAAACATCGGTTAGTTGACGCGCTCGAGCCCACTGCATCAAAGCGACCGTAGGATTCCCAAAATTTCCAAAAATAATATTCATCACACCCACATAATAGCATTTCTGTTAATACAACATTAACGCAAGCTTAAGGCTATTTGCATTGTTGCTAATAATTAACGGAATTTAGCAAAAAAAGTAATAAAAGCCTCGAACATTGTAATGACTCTTAGTAGAATAGCAACGAAAGGAAATGCATTTAGAGGGATTACAGTCTTACAAAAACAACAAGAGAGGTAGAATACTTATGAGTGATATAACTAATAATAACAATGATGCTCAGTCTGATCATCCTGAACTGTACGTGATTCAAAAACTCGTTCAAGTTCGTCGCAAACAAAAGAAAACCCAAGCCGATATCGCGGCTTCAATGAATACTACCGCATCTGCTATTGCACGTTTAGAGTCAGGCGGCGGTAAAAAACGTCACTCACCTTCTTTACGCACGCTACGCTCGTATGCAGCAGCATTGGAATGTCATGTTGAATTTAATGTAACTGAAAGCGCTTAAGTTTCAGTTCTCACAAAAAAACCCCGGTAATGACCTTACCGGGGTTTTTTATTGTTAAAACAAAACGCCCAAGTTAAATCCACAACGTGATACGAAAGCAAAAATTGAGAAGTCTGTATGGGAGATGATGCGGTAGAAATGATAGCGTTGAAAGAAGGCCTAGCGTCCAATGCCGGGCAGTTCGTACTTTAGCACAATTAGAGTGGTATCATACCCGGGATTTCCCTATCACCACCAGCGAACACTTAAACCAAAAACACCGTTGCTTTCAGTTATAATAGTTTTTATGTTAGATACTCTTGCCCCATGGCCTCCCGAATACACCGTTCGCAAAAGCAAACGCGCCAAATATATTCGTCTTAGCGTCTCAGCTAAAGGCGTTGAAGTGGTGCTTCCGCACGCTTGTGCTTATCGCGAGGCGGACACGATGTTACAAAGCAAGCGCGAATGGGTGCAAGACCAACTGCGTCGATTTGCCAGTGAGAAACCCATTATTCAAGACACTGAACTTAACGATGTATTCTTACGTGCTGTCGATCAACTTTGGACTATCCATTATGTAGCTGATGCGAAACGAACACGTCTATTACAGCGTGAAAATTCAACGCTCGTATTATTTGGCGATATAGAAGACAAGCAACGTTGCCAAGCACTCGTCATTGATTGGATCAAAAAACGCGCCAAACAAATATTAATTCCTTGGCTCACCGAGCTCAGTCTTGAGCATGATTTACCTTTCAATGATGTCACCATTCGCGGCCAAAGTACCCGCTGGGGTAGCTGCAGTAGTGAAAAAAATATTAACTTGAATTACAAATTATTGTTTTTACCTGAACGCTTGGTCGAGCATATTTTATTACATGAACTCTGCCACACCAAACATATGGATCACTCTGAACGATTTTGGAACAGGCTACAACAACTCGATCCGCATTGTGATTTAATGGAAAAACAATCACGCCGCGCACAAAAGTATGTACCTAGATGGGTTGAATAAAAAAATGGTCGGAACGGCAGGATTTGAACCTGCGACACCATGCCCCCCAGGCATGTGCGCTACCAGACTGCGCTACGCCCCGATGTTGGGAAAAAGAGGGAAATTAAACTTCTAACACTTCAGCAATATCATCCAATTCACGAATAGCATCGCTTAGTAACTTCTGCACATCAAACACGGTTTCTTGTTCACGTTTGATATCTTTCACGGCTTCCGTCATTTTTAGACGAGCGCCACTAATTGTAAAACCTTGCTCATAAAGTAATTCACGAATTTTGCGAATCAGTTCCACATCTTTACGTTGATAATAGCGACGGTTACCCGTGCGCTTAGCTGGGCGTAATTGTGAGAATTCTTGCTCCCAATAGCGTAATACGTGGGGTTTAACTTTACATAGACGGCTAGTTTCACCAATGGTGAAATAACGTTTATCGGGAATAGCGGGTAATTCCACAGCTTCTGATTTTGATGACATGTTTAACCTTCTTCGTTATCAGATGAATAAGCATTATCGCTGTCATTATCACTATAACGGTTATCTTCTTGATAATGCGCTTCGATATATTCACGTAATTTCTGTCCTGCACGGAATGTGACAACGCGACGCGCGCTAATTTCGACTTCTTCACCCGTTTTAGGGTTACGTCCTGGGCGCTTATCTTTGTCGCGCAAGGTAAAATTACCAAAACCCGACAACTTCACTTCTTTACCCTTCACTAAAGTATCGCTAACATTGTCAAAAAAAGCTTCAACCAATTCTTTGGCTTCACGTTTATTCAAACCCAGTTGCTCGGTTAAATCTTCAGATAAGTCAGCTTTTGTAAGTGCTACCATAATTAATCCCTCAGGGTTGCATTAAAACGTTGTTTCAAAGTCGCGAGAATCATGTCGATTAGCGTGTTAACATCTTCGTCAACTAAGGTGCGCTGTTGATCTTGCAATATTAGGCCTAGCGCTAAACTTTTATGATTATCGGCGATTCCATCACCTTTGTAAACATCAAATATCACCATTTTTTTCAAATGCTTACCCGCTATATCTCGGATTGTACTCAGAATATCTCCAGCGCTAACGTTATCGTCAACGACTAAGGCTAAATCACGGCGAATCATCGGAAATTTTGCAACAGCTTGATAAGCTGGAATATGTGTTTGTTGTAATTTAGCGAAATCTAATTCAAACAAATAGATGGGATGTGGTAATTTCAGTTGCTGTTGAATGCTAGGGTGCAAACGCCCCATGTAGCCTATTTGCTCATTTTTACGCATGATCAACGCCGTTTGGCCTGGGTGCAACATCGGCACTGTGCCACTCACAAAGGTATAAGATTCACCTGACAGCTCAAGCAAGGCTTCAACATCGGCTTTCACATCATAATAATCAACTGAACGAGCAGCCTCGCCCCATTGTTCTGGCAAGGCATCGCCTGATACCAAACCCGCTAAGGTCGGAATTTGCTGTAAAGATTTTTTGCTCGGCACAAACCGTAAACCGGCTTCAAATAAACGTACGCGTTCTTGCTGACGTTTTAAATTATAAATCAATGTACGCAATAAACTCACACTCAGATTCGTACGCATCACAGCCAGTTCTGGCGAAATGGGATGAGTAAGAGCCAAAGCTTCATGTTCAGGATCTAATAATGATTGTGACTTAGCATCAACAAAACTATAACAAATAGCTTCATGATAACCACGCGCGGCTAATACATTCGAAAAATCCGCGGCAGCAATACTATCACTCGGTTGAGGCAACATGTTGAGTATCGTCGTCGGCATGCGTGTGGGTATATTGTTATAACCAAACACACGG
This sequence comes from uncultured Gammaproteobacteria bacterium, assembly GCA_963975985.1. Lineage (GTDB taxonomy): Bacteria > Pseudomonadota > Gammaproteobacteria > JABDGN01 > JABDGN01 > CAXBIY01. The sequence goes on along the minus strand of CAXBIY010000007.1, from coordinate 14,312 downwards.
GCGACTTCTTCAATTAAATCTTCTTCAATCGACATATCAAAACGTTGCGGTGGTGGCGTGACCATCCAGCCCTCGGCATGTGCATCCACGTGCATACCCAAGCGCTGTAAAATATCCATGACTTGCTCAGCAGCAACCTCGCAACCTAATACTTTAGGAATTCGCTGTTGACGTAACAATATCGCTTCACGCTTCGGTAAAGATTGTTGATCGACCACTTCAGTGACTGGGCCAGCGTCACCGCCGACAATATCAAGAATGAGTTGTGTCGCTCTGTTCATGGCTTTCATTTGTAAGGTCGGGTCAACCCCCCGTTCAAAACGGTGCGAACCATCCGTGTGCAAACCAAAACGACGCGCTTTGCCCATGATCACATTAGGATCAAAGAAAGCGATTTCGAGAAAGATATTGGCTGTTTCATCGGTAACCGATGTGGCTAAGCCACCCATAGCGCCGGCCAAGGCAATAGGGCCTTGTTTATCCGCAATCACTAATACATCATCGCTTAAGTCGATGGTTTGTTCATTCAGCAGGGTTAATGTTTCTTTGTTTTTAGCGTAACGGACAATAATGCCATGCTGTAATTTATCTAAATCAAACGCATGCATGGGTTGGCCGATTTCTAGCATCACATAATTCGTCACATCAACGACAGGATCCACACAGCGTATACCACTACGACGTAAACGTTCGCGGATCCAAACAGGTGTCACTGCATCAACATTAACGTTGCGGATGACGCGTCCAAGGTAACGTGGACAGGCTTTATTCGCTTTAATTTTGACAGGGAAATCATCATCAATCGTCGATTTTACTGTTTGCGGTTCAATAATATTGAGTGCGCATTGATTAGCGACGCCAACTTCACGTGCGACACCCGCAATGCTTAAACAATCGGCACGATTAGGCGTTAATTCAATATCAATAGCGACATCATTCAGCTGCAAATACTCGCGGATGTCTTGGCCTACGGTCGCATCTTTTGGCAATATCACCAACCCTTCCGATGCATCTCCTACCCCTAAGGTTTCATGGCCACCAAACATGCCTTGCGATTCAACACCTCGTAATTTGGCTGCTTTAATGTCTAATTCAGGTAATTTTGCGCCGACTAAGGCACAAGGTAATTTCATACCAGCTTTTACGTCAGCGACATTTGTCACAATTTGAATAGGATGGGCTTGCCCCACATTCACTTGGCAAACACGAAGCCGATCGGCTTCAGGATGATTGTCGACCGATAATATTTCGGCTACTACCACTTTTGAAAAATCATGTGCAACAGGTTCAGCAGTGTCGACTTCTAAACCGGCATTAGTGAGTTGTTCGAGTAAGACTTCAGTGCTGATGTTGGGATTCACCCATTCACGCAGCCATGTTTCAGAAAATTTCATACTGTTCTCATTAAGCAAACTGTTTTAAAAAACGGATATCGTTATCAAACATCACTCGTAAGTCATCAATGCCATAACGTAACATCGCTAATCGATCTAAGCCTAAACCGAAGGCGAAACCGGTGTATTTTTCGCTGTCGATATTGGCCATTTGCAATACTTTAGGATGCACCATACCGCAACCCAAGATTTCCAACCAATCGTTTTCACCCCAACGCACATCGACTTCGGCAGAAGGTTCAGTGAAGGGAAAATAAGAAGGACGCAAACGCATCTCGACATTGGTTTCAAAAAAGTGATTGAGAAAACTTTGTAACATGCCTTTTAAATCAGCAAACGTTAAGCCTTCGTCGATCATCAACAATTCGACTTGGTTAAACATAGGGGAATGTGTCGCATCGGAATCATTCCGATAAACGCGACCGGGGGCAATCACACGAATAGGCGGTTGTGAATTCTCCATCACGCGCACTTGTACGGGAGACGTATGGGTTCGCAATAATTTGCCGTCGCCGAAATAGAACGTATCAAAATCGGCACGAGCAGGATGGTTATCTGGAATATTTAAGGCTTCAAAGTTGTGATATTCATCTTCAACTTCAGGGCCTTCCTCAACGCTAAAACCAATGCTTTGAAAAAAAGCTTCCACACGACGGCGCACTAAGGTAACGGGATGCAAACTTCCCTGCGCTTCTCCACGCCCGGGCAAGGTGACATCAATCGTTTCGTTAGCTAAAGCTGCGTTAAGTTCGGCTTGTTTAAGGGATTGAATTTTCTCATCAGAAAATTGTTGAATTTGTTGCTTGGCTTGATTGATGGCTTGGCCAAGTTTAGGCTTTTCTTCGGCTGAGACATCACCAAGACTTTTCATTAAGTCGGTGACTTTTCCTTTTTTACCGAGATATTGCGCGCGAATTTGTTGCAACTGATTAAGATCAGTTACGCAAGCGATATCAGATTTCGCTTGTTGAATAATATCGTCAAGATGTTGCATAGACTACCAGGATTGAGGATTAAGGACGTGAGGGTTGAAACACTTCAACCCTCATGACAATCCTATTTTAATCAACCTAAGCTGGCTTTTGCTTGTTCTGCTATTTTGCCGAAGGCTGCTTTATCATGCATCGCTAAGTCAGCTAAGACTTTACGATCCACTTCTATCTTCGCTATTTTCAAACCATTCATAAAACGGCTATAGCTCAAGCCACACTCACGTGCTGCAGCATTGATACGTATAATCCATAATTGACGGAATTGACGTTTTTTCTGACGGCGATCGCGATATGCGTATTGACCGGCTTTGATAACCGCTTGTTTAGCGACACGGAATACGCGTGAACGAGCACCGTAATAACCTTTCGCTTGTTTTAAAATCTTCTTGTGTCGACGGCGTGCTTGTACGCCACGTTTTACTCTTGCCATTTTTTATTCCCCTACCCTGCTAACATTTTATCAATAGCTGCGGTGTCGGCTTTTGAAACAAGCTGATCACTACGCAACTGACGTTTACGTTTAGTCGCTTTTTTCGTAAGAATATGATTTCGATTAGCCTTACGATGTTTATAGCGACCGGTAGCGGTTTTTTTGAAGCGCTTGGCAGCACCTCTATGTGTCTTTAACTTCGGCATAGTTTACTCCTGTTAGTTTTAATGCCCACACTGGTCATGCCATGTTTACCAGATGTGGATCCTATTGATAGAAAAATCCGAGCTAGCTCGAATTTATCCACCTTTTTTCTTCGGTCCTAAAACCATTACAGTTTGACGACCTTCCATCTTTGGAAATTGTTCGACTGTTCCACAGTCTTCTAAATCTTTTTTAATGCGCTCTAATAAGGCACGCCCAATTTCTTGGTGAGCCATTTCACGACCACGGTAACGCAGTGTGACTTTCGCTTTATTACCTTCTTCTAAGAAGGTCGTTAACTTACGCAATTTAATATTGTAGTCACCTTCGTCCGTACCCGGGCGAAACTTAATTTCTTTCAACTGCATTTGCTTTTGATTTTTCTTCGCAGCAGCTGCTTTTTTACTGAGTTGATATTGGTATTTACCGTAATCCATAATACGACAAACAGGCACTTCATTGCCTTTGCTGATTTCAACTAAATCCATGCCCAAGCTTTTGGCTCGGTCAATGGCTTCATCCAAACTGACGACACCGGCTTGTTCGCCTTCTTCGTCAATTAAACGCACTTCACGCGCGCGGATTTGGTTGTTCATGCGCACTCTATTAGATGCACCTTTACCTTTTTTATCATTCTGTCTGATCGTAAGCTCCCTTAAGACAAGAAATCCGTATCAACCAGTTTAGCCAAGGCATCAATTGAGATGCTACCAAGGTCATCACCGGACTGAGTACGGACACTCAATTCTCGATTGTCCACTTCTTTATCACCTATTACGATGAGGTACGGAACACGGGCAATCGTATGTTCGCGGATTTTATAGCCAATCTTCTCATTTCTCAAGTCTAATTTGGCCCTAACCCCAAGATATTTCAGCTTTTTTGCTATTTCTTCACAATATTGGGCCTGTTTGTCCGTAATATTCATAATCACGGCCTGAACCGGCGCTAACCAAGCCGGTAATCCCTCGGCATAATGTTCGAGCAAAATCCCAATAAATCGTTCCAATGACCCAAAAATGGCTCGATGCAACATCACGGGCGCACGACGCTCACCGGATTCATCGACATATTGCGCATTCAAACGCTCAGGCAACACTAAATCTAGCTGCAAGGTACCCAACTGCCAAACGCGCCCTAAACAGTCACGGAATGAAAATTCAATCTTCGGACCATAGAATGCGCCTTCACCAGGATTTTCTTCCCAATCCAAGCCTTTAGCATCTAACGCATCGGCCAATCCTTTTTCAGCTTTGTCCCAAACTTCGTCCGAACCATGGCGATTTTCTGGGCGCGTTGATAAACGCACAATCACATCATTCAAACCAAAGTCACGATACACTTCGTACAGCATATCCATAAATTTCACTGACTCATCTTGCACTTGCGCTTCCGTACAAAAGATATGTGCGTCATCTTGCACAAAACCACGCACGCGCATCAAACCATGCAACGCACCTGATGATTCATTACGATGACAACTACCAAACTCGGCTAAACGAATCGGCAAGTCGCGATAACTTTTTAACCCTTGGTTATACACTTGCACATGGCAAGGACAATTCATCGGCTTAATCGCATACTCACGATTTTCTGACTCTGTTAAAAACATGTCATCTAAATATTTATCGGCATGACCTGACGCTTTCCACAAAGCAATGTCAGCCATGATGGGCGTTTTAATTTCATCGTAGCCGTGCTCGATTTGCTTACGACGCATGTATTGCTCAATGGCTTGATATAAGGTCCAACCATTAGGATGCCAAAACACCATGCCCGGCGCATCTTCTTGCAAATGAAATAGATCCATTTTTTTCGCGAGCTTACGATGATCACGTTTTTCCGCTTCTTCTAAGCGAAACAGATAATCTTTCAAATCATCTTTAGTCACCCAAGCCGTACCATAGATACGCTGCAACATTTCATTTTTCGAATCACCACGCCAATACGCACCCGCGATTTTCATGAGTTTGAAGGCTTTTAATTTACTGGTGTTTGGCACATGCGGACCACGACATAAATCGGTGAAATCACCTTGCGTGTAAAGCGATAAGTCTTGATCGGCAGGAATCGATTCAATAATTTCAGCTTTGTACGCTTCACCTTGATCGCTAAAAAACTTCACCGCTTCATCGCGCGACATCACACTGCGCGTAATAGGCAAGTTCTGTTTCACAATCTGCGCCATACGTTTTTCGATTTTAGTCAAATCATCTGGCGTGAACGGGCGCTCCATTGAGAAGTCATAATAAAAACCATCGTCAATCACAGGACCAATAGTGACCTGCGAATTAGGAAATAATTGCTTCACCGCCTGCGCTAACAAATGTGCGGCTGAATGACGAATAACGTCTAAACCCTCAGGTTCTTTATCGGTAATAATAGCGAGCTGAACATCACGGTCAATCACATAAGACGTATCAACCATTTCGCCATCAACTTTACCTGCCAATGCCGCTTTCGCTAAACCGGGCGCAATATCTTTAGCGACATCAAATACAGAAAGTGCTTGGTCAAATTGGCGTGAATTACCGTCAGGCAAATGAATAGTGATCATATCGACTCCTCAGTGGCGCTCCCTACTACAGACCGCGTGAATTAAATTTGGATGCTAAATATATAGACATTCACACGAAAAGTAAAGCCACCTCATGTTAGAATCAACGCCTAATCTTAAGGAAACACCGCAATGAAACTGCTCCTCACATTGATCTTGCTATTCGGCCTTTGCTTAACAACAGCCAATGCTGCCACAGCCAAACGTGAATTTATTATTGATACCGATGTGGGTGTTGATGACGCCATTGCCATATTGTATTTAGCCCAACAGCCCGACATTCATATCAGCGCAATCACCATTGAGGCCGATGGCAATGCTCACTGTAAACCTGCATTCGCGAATGTATTAGGTTTATTGCAACTAGTGAAGCAACCTAACATACCCATCGCTTGTGGACGCGCCATACCGTTAAAAGGTGATCACAAATTCCCCGCTGCCATCTTACAAGAAAGTGACACACTGGCTAACACTCCCTTAGTTAAGCCGGTCATACCAAAGCAAATCCCACCCGCCAAACAATTACTCATGAATACCTTAACCACGGCAGAATATCCTGTCAGCATTTTAGCGATTGGGCCTTTAACAACTATCGCGCAAGTGCTGGCTGAAAAACCACGATTGAAAAACAAAATACGACGCATCTATTTAATGGGCGGCGCTGTGTTTGCACCGGGCAATGTGAAAATTGTCGATCCGAAGATTAATAACACCGTTGCCGAATGGAATATTTTTATCGACCCTTATGCAGCTAAACAAGTCTTTCGCTCTGGTGTGCCCATCACGATGGTGCCACTCGGCGTGACCAACACAGTGCCTATTGATAATACATTTTACGAGCGCATCAAACACGACAACCACACACCTGCGGCTAACTTTGTTTATGAATTACTTGCCCTTAATCTTGATTTGATCAAAGCCAAAGAATGGTATTTTTGGGACCCAATGGCTGCTGTTGTCGCTAGTGACCCATCATTAGTCACCACTAAAACACTGCCAATATCAATACGCTTGTCACCAGCTTCACAATCCGGCCAAACTTTCATTGATCGCAAGCATGGAACACCGATTCAAGTCAGCACTAAAATCGATGCTAAACATTTCAAAGATAGATTATTGAAAGGACTAAATAATTAAACAAACTGATGGTTTCAAGAGGACTCGCACCATCGTCCCAACATAACATGTTGGCACAACATAATGCTTTGATTATAAAGGATCTTGTCATAGCAATTAATATACCCTAAGCGATTGAGTTTTAGGTTCTCAAAGATATGTCTTGTGTTTCGTCATCCCGTGGCTTGACCACGGGATGACGACCTTAAGATGGTTTGTTCGCACACCTAAAATTCAATCGCTTTGGGTATAGTTAGACATAAAGCTCTGGTATTTAAACTTGACAACCTGCTGCCATATCACTATATTACTATAATCTTAGTAATATGAGAAATATAAAATTGAAATTATTAACAGCGGCCGCTATTTTTGCTGAACTGGGCCATCCAGCACGCCTCTCCATCGTTAAGGAATTAGTAAAATCCGGCTCAGATGGAGTAAACACGGGTAAGATCGGTGAAAAACTGAATATACCTAATTCAACACTCACTCATCATATTCGTCGACTTGAATCTGTGGGGCTTATTGAGCGAGAACAAATCGCTCAACGCTTGGTGTGCCGCATGAATGCACCACTTATTAAATCGTTGTCACATTATTTACTCGATGCTTGCTGTACTCAAGCTAAAAAGAAATCTTGTTAACACCATCACATTTTAGGAACGTAACTCATGACTGAAAAACAACAATCATCAACTATCGGTTTTTTTGAAAAATGGCTAACCCTCTGGGTGTTACTTTGCATGGTAGCGGGGATTACTTTAGGCTATGTGATCCCAAATACGGTGCAGGCCATCGGCCATGTCGAATTTTCTCACGTGAATATACCTGTCGCTATCTTGATTTGGCTAATGATTATTCCCATGTTGATTCGGGTAGATTTAACTGAGCTTAGCCAAGTGAAAAATCACTGGCGCGGCATTACCATTACTTTAGCTATCAATTGGTTAGTCAAGCCATTCACGATGGCATTGCTGGCTTGGGTTTTTATCAAGCACCTGTTTGCTGGTTGGTTACCTGCGCATGAACTGGATAGTTATATTGCCGGTTTGATTATTTTATCTGCTGCCCCTTGTACCGCTATGGTGTTTGTCTGGAGCTACCTCTGCAAAGGCGATGCTAATTTCACTTTGACACAAGTTGCCGTTAATGATGTCATCATGATTTTTGCTTTCGCACCACTCGTGGGTTTATTGCTAGGTATCACCAACATTCATGTCCCTTGGGATACGCTGCTCTACTCGGTTGGCATTTACATCATCATCCCTTTCTTTATTGCCCAATTGATTCGCGCCTACCTAATCAAACAAGGGCAAGCCATTCTGGATCGCGCATTAAAGCACCTCCATCCGATTTCACTCATCGCCCTCCTCGCCATGCTAGTGTTGTTATTTAGCTTTCAAGGTGAAACGCTCGTGCATCATCCGGTGATCGTGTTACTCATTGCCATCCCTATTTTGATTCAAGTCTATTTCAGTTCAATGGGCGCTTATCTGTTAAATAAATTCACAGGCGAACAACATGCTATTGCAGGTCCATCCGCATTAATCGGTGCGAGTAACTTCTTTGAGCTGGCTGTCGCAACCGCTATTAGTTTATTTGGCTTCAATTCGGGAGCAGCATTAGCGACTGTTGTCGGTGTGTTGGTAGAAGTGCCTGTGATGTTATCAGTTGTCAGCATTGTGATGCGAACAAAAAAATGGTACGAAAAAAGCAGTTAACGACTGCTCACCAACTTAATATCAACAATATCGACTTGACTTTACATTAGAAGATGCTAAATTAGACAGTATGAAACTAAAGATCGATGAAAAAACACTGCAAAAGAATGCAAGCAAGGCAGCCATTTTATTAAAAAGTCTAGCCAGCACGCCTCGTTTAATGATTTTGTGCAAACTAGCGGAAGGTGAACACTGCGTTGGCGATTTGTGGGATCAATCTTCCTTAAGCCAATCAGCCTTTTCGCAACATTTAGCAAAGCTACGCAAGGATGGCTTGGTCAAAACCCGCAAACAAGCACAAACGGTGTATTACACGCTTGCGAATGACAATGCGATTAAAATCATTCAGGTACTGCACAGCATTTATTGCCGATGATTTATTTCACAGATAAAAAAGGATACATTAATGATGAACACTCTCAGCGCCACTTCATTACTTGAGCAATTTACATTAGCACAATTAAACAACCGTGATGATGTCGTTATTATTGATGTTCGCGAACCCGATGAATATGCACATGAACACATTAGCGGTGCCGTTAATGTCCCGCTAAGTCAGTTTAAGCAGGCAAATTTTGAGAAAGACCAACATAAAATCGCTATCTTTCATTGTCGTTCTGGCAACCGTACTCAAATAAACGAATCGCTATTGAACAACACACCCTTTAAACAAAAGTTTTGTATCGGCGGTGGTATTGCACAATGGAAGGCCGCTAACTTGCCTGTCATATCCAAGATGTCCGCCCCTATTGATGTGATGCGACAGGTTCAACTCATTATTAGTCTGATGATATTGGTCGGACTTGCTCTTGGCCTTAGCTTGTCACCTTATTTTTTCTTAATCACGGCGTTTGCCGGTGTGGGCTTAATGATTGCGAGCCTAACAGGTTTTTGCGGCTTGGCTGAATTGCTAAAATTCTTACCCTGGAATAAAGCAAAGCCATCATAAAAGGAATTAACATGATTTTTCGACAATTATTTGATTACGAAACCTACACCTACAGTTATCTCATCGCCTCAGACATCGGTCGTGAAGCGCTCATCATCGACCCTGTTAAATCACAGCTTAGCGTTTATTTACGACTCATCGAAGAATTGCAGTTAAAATTGGTTTTCGCGATCGATACCCATGTTCATGCTGATCACATTACGGCTCTTGGTAAACTACAAGAACATACGCAATGTCAAACCATCATGGGACAAGAAAGCCCCGCGACTTGCGTTTCTCTGCGCGTAAAAGAAGGCGAACCCCTTATCGTCGACTCGCTTGTGCTTAACCCGTTATACACACCCGGGCATACCGATGACTCTTATAGTTTTTTAATGGACGATAGAGTTTTCACCGGTGATACGCTACTCATTCGCGGCACTGGGCGCACCGATTTTCAAAATGGCGATAGCGAACAACAATTTGATAGCTTATTCAATAAACTGCTGTGCTTACCCGAACACACACTCGTCTACCCCGGCCATGATTATCACGGCCAAACCGTGAGCACCATCGCAGAAGAAAAACAATTCAATCCACGATTACAAGTCAATTCCAAGCAAGAATATGTTGATATCATGGCAAACCTTAATTTACCAAAACCTAAATTTATGGATATTGCAGTGCCAGCTAATTTGCAGTGTGGTAATGAAGCCTGATTGATTCAACAATCTAACGGCCCCATAAAGGCTTTGGATATAACAGATGGATTTATAACTTGCTGAAATGACGGAGAAAATCGGTAGCCACGAGTGGACTCGAACCATCGCCTCCACCATATCAAGGTCACTGCATCGTACACACACGACATAATGCATGGCTGTATATACAGCAAGAAAATATTAGTATTAGGTGCTTAAGATCGAAATTCTATCTGTTATTGTCACTCTTGAGAGAGGTAAATATACTGTCACTTAGCATGTTTAAACTTTCATAAGCCGTTTCAAAACTCGGCTTTTCCTCTTCATAAACCATTTGTGTAAGAAATTCATTCCAGTGTTCACGCCACGCATTATTTTTTAGTAAGCTTTCCAACGCATCTCGCGAAACAGCAATAGGGTCATCCGCATAAGTTGCATTAACGTGTTTAAATTGCTGTTTGTCTTTATTGATAATATCAGAAACAATATGGCTATATTCACCCGTTAGTAAATTGCCGTGGACCAATTTGTGTAAATCATAAAGATGGCGGACTAAATGCTTGTCAAAAAATTTGGGGGCAATTTCAGCATTAGCGATGCGTCGTGTAAGTGCAACCCATTTTTCTGCAGCTGTCTCATCTATTGCTATGCACACCACAGGAAATGACACATGCTGACATTTTTCACCCAACGTTAGCTTAATCAACGTTGTTACATCATGTGATTGGGACGGTAGTATAATGTCGCCGAGGAAACAATCAATGGCGATATGAGGTTTCAAGTAAATAGCATGTTCGGCCTCATCATATGTCGCCTTAATACTCATGAACCGTCCTTCATATAAGACATTGACATCATCAGTATCAACAACAAAATTGGAATCCTGCAATACTTGAATCAAACGATGACGAAAATGTCGCAGTCGTTTACGTCTTGCGTCCTTACCTAATGCTAAAGCTGCCGGTGATTGCACCACACGAAAATCAATATCTTCAGACAACCGACGAATGGCTTGATAAGCCTTCGAAAGACTTGTACCACCTTGAAACACCAAAGAAAAATAGTCATCTTTAATTCGCGTTAATACCTGTAGTGCTTGCGTCACATAGAAATCTTTTTTAACTGCATGTTGACTTAAGTTAAGATGTTGACTGGTTGCTTCTGCAAGCTCATTCAAATTATTGTCATCGAGCATTTTTATTACCTTCAAAATAGAGCTGACGTTTACCGTAAGCCAGTTTGCGTCTGAATCGATTTTTTAACCGCACCATATTTTGTGTCGGCACTTGCTGTGATACATCAGCGTTATAATCTCGTTCCGCACTAGCAGGCTCCCATTGCACACCCATTTGATCTAACGCCTCTCTAACCGTTGTATCAAATCCATTCTCAATTAATGGTTCGTCAATATAAGCGGAAGTGTGAGCCTTAGCGTAAACACCGAAGCCCAGTTTTACCAAGCGCTTTTGTGCAATCAGCTTGTTTAACACACGGCTGACTTGTCGATAACTACCAAAGCTAGCAAAATCTTTTCTCAGCAAAGCTGATTGCTCAGACTGATCGATCATGCTGCGGATTTGATACTCAATGCTGTTTTCATAGGTCACTTTCATAGTAATACGCCAAATTAGGACGTTTAGATAATAGCACAGCTTCACCTAAACGACAAATTAGGACATATAACAATACTACTATATTTGTTGTTCATTGCTAATCCTTATTAATTAGCATGAAAGAATAAAACCACCCATTAACCGCCTGAATATTCAGCAATCAACACAACATCTTCACGACCATCAAGCTTCATACTCTCGGGATAGACAACAGAGGTTTCATATCTTGCTTCAATGATATTAAAGCCATTCTCAATAAAAACTTGCTGTAATGTATCAACAGAAAAGACATGGAAAAAATCAGGATTATGCCCAGCATCCTTATCACCGAGGTAAGACTGAAGATTATTAATAACGCCAGGCGCAGGCTCATTCGCTTTCACCTTCGCTTCAAATTCTAGAATAAAACTATCAAACAACTTCACATAAGGTGAAAGCGTTTGCACATAAAATCGACCACCGGGCATTAAATAACGCTTCATTATAACGAGGCTGTTCTCAACCTCCTCTTTCGAAAAAAAGTGCAACACTCTTGAAAGCAAAAAAACAGAAACCGAATCATCCTCAAGAGGCAACTGACAAGGCATGCTGTCACAAACACACACAAACTGATTAACCTTATTAACGAACTGCGTTTGCATATAAGCAATGTGCTCTTCACCCGGCTCGACAGCCACAACGCCTTCTAACCCCTCCTCCAATGCATACTGAGTCGCAACACCATAAGCAGCCCCAATATCGACAAAATGTGTGTCGGGTTTAGACTTTGCAAAAGCAACAGCGTCCTTAATAAGAGAACTTGGATTTGCTAACATGTAGCCCATGGCATTCGCAGTTGGAATTAAACCTGCATAACCCAATGGCAATTTCCATTCATTACTCAACACTGTACTTCACATTTGAAAAAACATTCGATGTAACCGGATTACTAGGTGGTGCTGGATAGCTCATAGTTCCAGCGCCTCTTTGGTTGCTGCCAAATCATAAATCGACCGCATTTCAATAATCAGTCCCTTTTCAATGCGACAAAAAACAGCTTCATCAACACTGTTACCATTTTTCGTGTGGTATTTCAGCACCAAGGTGAAGCATGCATTTTTATCATCACGCATGGCATAAATCGTATCAAAATGTGTTATTTTCGATAAGCTCTTTTCAACATATTCAGTCGCATCTAAAAACTTTGAAACAAAATCTACTTTGTTGGCTTGTTTCCAATAGGGTGAAGTAAAAAGAAAATCGTCTGATAAAATAGTGGGAACAAGCACACCGGTTGTTAACCATGCTTGAACGTGTGTCATTAAATCGTTTATATCGTATTGCATATAATGCCTCCATGTATCATTCTATCAACAAAATGACATTTTCAATACTTATCCATCAAACTTCCCTCGATTTGACGGACTCCGCCATTTGTTAAAATAACAAACTACCATTGAGTGAAAAAATGAGTAAGTACCACATTGAAACAAACGGGTATTGGGCAAGCTTAATGCTGGTGATTATCTGAGTCTTCATGAGCTACCATGTTGTTGGCACTATCATGCTGATGACCTGCCCCTTCAGACTGTGGCAATGACATCACACCAGTGCCATAACGAAACACCAGTTCAGCACCGTACCAACCTGTCACCATGACTAAAACTACAGCGATGGCTAACACACCCGTGAACAACCAGTGCGGCGGTTTTTGTTTCAGATAAAGCACGAACGAGTTAATCGCCGCGACCCAGATGGCCACAAATGTCGCGATGCCCCAATTGCGGTGAGTGGTCATGACCTTATGCGTAATGGCATCATGTGCAACGGTGTAATAAGCATGCAGCCCAGCAATGACGGTTAAAATGGAAACCAAGGCGGCTAACCATAAACACCAACGTGACACGATTAAACATTCTTGTCGGAGCTGTGGTTTTGTTTTGAATAGATAATGTAGCAACAACATGCCAAAGGATGTCACCATTAACGCGATAGTAAAATGCACAAAAATAGGATGATAATTCGGAATAATGGTAGGCATTGTGTTCTCCTTGCTGAACGACTCGAGGGGTTGTACTATCATAACAACCACAGCTTGACATTAACCTTAAGGTTAATGTCAACATGCGTCACTAGTTTGATTAATGAGAAAAATCCATGCGCATAATTCTGTTTCCCTTTCATCTGACGCTACTATCGCTGGTCACGCTATGCCTGTTGACCGTTACACTATCGGCACAAGCACAGCAGCGTACGGTCAACCTAACGGTTGCCTACAAGCAAGTCAATTTTGCAGGTAAACAGGTGCGAGCCATTGCAGTTAACAACCAAGTTCCCGGACCGACGTTACATTTCACTGAAGGTGATACCGTCACCATCAATGTTTACAACCACCTCGACCGTGGTACCAGTATACATTGGCATGGATTGATTATTCCCTGGAAAATGGACGGTGTAGACAGTGTGACGCAGCACCCTATTCCACCGGGCGGGGTTTTTCATTATCATTTTACCTTACATCAATCGGGTACGTATTGGTATCATGCGCATTCCGACCTGCAAGAACAAGAAGGTGATTATGGCGCGATGATCATCGCACCTAAGCATCCGACATTTCACGCTAATAAAGATTTTGCTATCGTCCTATCAGACTGGAGCAATAGCAGTGCCGACCAGG
>CAXBIY010000006.1:0-138240 GCA_963975985.1 uncultured Gammaproteobacteria bacterium | reverse complement strand
ATTCTGCGGCTTGACCGGAGAATCCAGATCAGCCTGCCAGCAAACTATAACCTGGGTCCCGCGGTTAAACCGCGGGACGACGGGAGCGCTGGGTGCGGCAAAATTTTTTCCAAAAAGCGCAACGGAAAGATCATCCTTCAGCATTTATTGCTCCCGTCATTCTGCGGCTTGACCGGAGAATCCAGATCAGCCTGCCAGCAAACTATAACCTGGCTCCCGCGGTTAAACCGCGGGACGACGGAAGTGTTGAGTTGGATAAAAGCTTTAACGAAGCTCAGCGGGAAAATTTAACGGCCTGGCATAAAAAAAGGATGGTTGCTTACGCGCCCATCCCAGGTTAGAGGTAGAGTGTGAGGTCAAATCAGTGGTCTAACAATCCTTGTTAACATGCGACAATCCTTATCACTAGCTTCGTCCCTGAAGCTTGACTCAGCATCCTTGCTGAGACTCGGTCGACACATCTAATCCGTTCTCACAAGCTAATAATAGGTCGAATTTAGGACTACCACAATAGTCAATTGATAATTATTTAGCCACAGCTAAGGTTGTACTTTAACTAACTGGAACTTATTCTATATAATTCAATAGGTTAAAGAAAAGCTCGCCGTCAATCTCTGCTCACAAGTGCTACAAATAGAGCTTTAGGCCTGGGTAATTTTGCGACATATCGCACAAGGCGATAGCAAATATTACTTATAAACAGTGGGTTAGCGAGATTACTTCAATCAATGTAGATAAAAAAGGTTAGTTAACCATTGTCACTAGCTGTGCCCGTCGGCCGCTTGCTTAAGAAAAGATACGCGACTGGCACTGCGAACAGTGAAAAGAATGTGCCAATGATCATACCGCCTAAAATCACCCAACCGATTTGTTGGCGTGCGACACTGCCTGGGCCTGAGGCGATGGCAAGTGGTAAGGCACCCAAGGCCATGGCCGCTGTGGTCATTAAAATGGGACGTAAGCGTAATGCAGCAGCATTCACCACAGCGGAAAATTTTTCGACACCCTGCTCTCGTTGCTTGTTGGCAAAATCAACAATCAAAATACCGTGTTTTGTAATTAGACCAATTAATGTCACGAGAGCAATTTCACTGAACACATTCAGTGTACCTCCCGTTACATTGAGAATTAATAATCCACCGATTAAACAAAGCGGTACACTCAACATCACAATAAACGGATCCATGAAACTTTCAAATTGTGCTGATAGCACCAGGTAGATAAATATTAAAGCCAAAATAAACACACCCATCATATGGCCTTTGGCTTCGATAAATCGCTTAACACTGCCAGAAAACGTAAATTGCACACCGCTAGGTAACTCGGTTTTACCAATATGCTTTAAATACGTTACCACTTGTCCTAATGAATAGCCCGGTGCTATTTCGCCTGAAATACTATCAACACGCATCCGATTATAATGTGGCAATTCTAATGGCCCCACAATGGGTTTGATGTTGATCAACATACTTAATGGCACCATCGTGCCTTGCTCATTACGTAAATAAATCGCTTTAATCGCCGATAAGTCTTCACGCTGACTACGAGGCAATTGCAACAGAACATCATAGGTTTGGCCATCGTATTCGAAGGTCGTTAACTTGCGCTGACCAATGTAGGTTTTAATCGCATCCGTAATATCACCAATATCAACATGCATATCAGCTGCTAAATTACGTTTAATGTGCACATCATATTGCTGATTATCTAATTTCAGTTGGTTTTGCACCTTACTTAAACCCGGGTAGTTAGAAAGCAATTTCACTACATAATCACCAACATCATGTAAGTCGGCAAAGTCCATGGGGCTAACTAATTTAAATTCTACGCCATAATTACTGCTACGTTGGCCCAGCGGTGCGGGTGTGATGGCATAGGCTCTAATACCGGGAATATGGGTTAATTCAGCATTCAATTTATCACTGATTTGTGCTTGGCTTAATTTGCGCTTATTCCAATCTTCCAATTTCACCATCGAAAAACCGGAGTTAGCCTGGCCATTGCCTCCGACATAGTTAAAGTAATTACTCATGCCCGGTAATTTATTATAAAGTTGCGCCGCTTGCTTGGCATAGTAATCAGTGAAGGCAAAGCTTGAGTTAGTCGGTGCATCAATCCCAACGAAAAAGTAACCTTGATCTTCTTTGGGGGCTAATTCACTCGGCGTATCTTGTAAAATCAAATAACCTACCCCTGAAAATAGCACCACTATCAACACAATCCACCAGCGTTTATGCAAACAATACGTCAGTAAGTTTTTATAAGCCTCAGTTAAGCGATTCAACACACGATCTAGCCATTTTTGATAACGCCCTTCACTTTCAGCCGACGCTAACACCCGTGAGGACATCATGGGTGACAAGGTCAGCGCGACGAAACCTGAAATTAATACCGAGCCAGCCAAAGTAAGTGCAAATTGCCGGAAGATAATACCGGTTAATCCTTCAGTAAATGTAATAGGTAAATAAACTGCGACTAAAGTGAGTGTCATTGCAATCACAGCAAACGTTATTTCTTTGCTGCCTTTTATTGCCGCTTCCATCCGCGGCATACCCTCTTCAATGTGTCGGTGAATATTTTCCAACATCACAATAGCGTCATCCACCACCAAACCAATCGCTAACACGAGCGCCAGCAAGGTTATGGTATTAATGCTGTATTGAAACGCGAATAACAAAGAAAAAGTACTAATGATGCAGACGGGAATTGTTACAAAAGGAATAAAGGTCGAACGCACTGATCCTAGGAATAATAACACCACAATCGTGACTAAGATTAACGCCTCGATGAGTGCTAAATACACTTCGTGAATCGACGCCTTAATAAAGTTAGACATGTTAAACAACACCGATAGATGCATGCTTGGCGGCAGCGTCTCTTGCATGTGTTTCATGGCTTCTTTAACGCTATTTGATACATCAACGGGATTCGCCGTTGATGTAGGAATAATCGCTAGGGCAACACCAGGATGGCCTTTAACACGGAATGCACTGTCGATATCGGCTGGCCCGACTTTCACGTTAGCGATATCATAAAAATGTGTGATAAAACCATTGCGTGAATTGATCACTAAATCAGAAAATTGACGAGCTGATTTAATATTGGCATTGGCAATGACAGGATAATCGCGTGTCGAACCTTGAATTTCACCACCGGGTACATCTGTGTTTTGGTGTTCCAACGCCTTCGTCACATCATTAACCGCAATCTGTCGTGCCGCCATTTTTTTCGGGTTAAGCCAAATACGCATGGCATAAGTTCGCGCACCCCAAATTTGCACGTTATTCACACCATCAATTTGCTCAACTTCCGGCAATAAATATCGATTAGCGTAATCCGTTAATTCTTCAGCCGAGCGCTTGCCATCATTAATCGATAATACAATGGCAGGATTACCTTCACTATCGGCCTTGTAAAAAACCGGTTTATCCACATCTTTAGGGAGATCCCCCATGGCAGCCGAGACTTTATCCCGCACGTCATTCATCCCGACATTGATATCGTAATTCTCTTTAAACTTAACAATAATTTTGCTCTTGCCCTGTCGACTTTTTGATTGGATGTAATCGATGCCATTCACACCGGCGATGGCATCTTCCAGAGGTGTGGACACTTCATTTTCCATTAAGCTTGCATCAGCACCGGTAAACGACGTCGAAACAATAACGACAGGTTTGTCCATTTTTGGTAATTCACGTACAGCCAAACGCTGAAACAGCACCACACCCAGAATCACCAAAACAATCATCATGGCAAGAGTAAATACCGGGCGCTTGATGCACAGCTCAGATAGATTCATTGGAGGTCCGCTGGCAGATTAACTTTATCGTTTTTTGTCACTTTGACTTTACTACCATCGCGCAAACGTTGTTGGCCAGCGGCAACAATGACTTGCCCTGGTTTCAGGCCCGATAAAATTTCAGCATTCGCACGCCAGCGTTCACCGATAGCGACTTTTGTTTGAATAGCGACACCTTTATCAATTACATAAACAAACGTGCCACCTAAGCTAGGCACTAAGGCTTGAATCGGCACAATCGGCATATTCGGTCGCACAGCGAGTAATTGGTTGATGTCGACAAACATCCCAGGTTTTAACAAACTTTTTTCATTGGGAATAATGGCATGCACTTCAACTGTTCGCGTATCCGTATTTAACACTGGGGAAATATAACTGACTTTACCGTCGAAAGTTTGACCGGGATACGCACTAGTATTGACCGTCGCTTCTTGCCCCATCTGCAACAAAGGCATCTGTTGTTCCGGCACTTGATATGAGACTTTTAACTGACTCGAATCGACTAATTGCACTAAGTCTTGGCCGACATCAATATATTGCCCGTCATCAACCTTACGACTCGTAACCGTGCCCGCAAAAGGTGCTCGCAATAACATTTTATTCACCACATTTTGTTTCTCTGACAATAACGCTTGCTGTTGTAGCAACGTGGCTTTCGCTTCATCCAGTGATTGTTGTGACAATGCCGCTTGCTTCACTAGCTCTACAATACGATCATATTTCACTTTACTTAAATGTAAATCCGCCTTGGCTGATTTGAGTTGTGCCTGCGCGTCGGTATCATCCAATTGAACCAACGGTTCACCTGCATCAACTTTTTGACCATTGGTAAACATAATGCTCGCGACTTGGCCGGCAAACTCAGGGCTAATTTCGACACTTTGATTGGCTTGCAATGTACCTGTCGCCTGAATGTGATCCGGCACATCACTAGCGATTACTTTCACGGCTTCGACAGCCACAGGTGGAATAGCCATATTGCTATTAGGCAATGGCTTCAAATACACTTGATAACTGTAGTAGCTAGCTAACAGCGCAATAATGACAATTAATATAATAATAAATAGACGTTTCATATGGGCGCCATTTAATCACAAACGACAACAATTGTCATGAGTCATGAATGTCTATATCATAACGCTTTACAAAAACTTTTCATAAGAGAATCACGCATGCAAACATTAAAACCACTCATCGAAACAGCATTTGAAAACCGTCAAAACATTAGCACCGAGACTGTCGATGCTCCAACACTCGCTGGCATTGAACAATGCATCGATAAGTTAGACAGTGGCGAGTTACGCGTAGCTGAAAAGATTAATGGCCAATGGCAGACGCATGAATGGCTAAAAAAAGCGGTCTTGCTATATTTCCGCACACATGAAAACATCAAGATTTCAGGTGGTTACACTGACTTCTTCGACAAGGTTCCGCTTAAATATGCTGGCATGTCAAATGCTGAATTAAAGGCCACGGGTACGCGAGTTGTGCCGGGTGCGTTGGTGCGTCGAGGCGTTTATGTGGCACCGAGTGTTGTGTTGATGCCCTCTTATGCCAATATTGGCGCTTACATTGACGAAGGAACGATGGTCGATACTTGGGCAACTGTGGGATCATGTGCACAGATTGGTAAAAATGTGCACTTGTCAGGTGGTGTGGGCATTGGTGGTGTTTTAGAGCCCTTGCAAGCAACGCCGACGATTATTGAAGATAATTGCTTTATTGGTGCGCGGTCAGAAATTGTTGAAGGTGTCATTGTTGAAGAAGGTTCCGTGATTTCTATGGGTGTTTACATTGGGCAAAGTACGCGCATTTATAATCGCGAAACCGGTGAAATTCATTATGGTCGAGTGCCCGCAGGTTCTGTTGTCGTGCCAGGTAATCTGCCGAGTAAAGATGGTAAGTACAGTTTGTACGCCGCTGTGATCGTCAAACAGGTTGATGAAAAAACTCGCGGTAAAGTTGAGTTGAATGAGTTGTTACGAGATATTGATTAATTAATTAATTCTTCGCCCCGTGAGGTGCGTTGTTGAATAAATCAACTTCTATACAACTTTACAGCACGTCATCCCGCGGCTTGACCGCGAGATCTAAAAAAATCAATAAGTTACTGGATCCCGCGGTCAAGCCGCGGGATGACGGAGCTGAAAAATTGATTTATTCAACAACGCGCCGGGAAGAGAAACATTAGGAATTCATCATGAAAATGTATGGCATAAAAAATTGCGACACCGTTAAAAAGGCGAAAAAATTTCTCGATGCACAATCGATAGATTGCGATTTTCACGATTTCAAAGCCGAAGGTTTAAGCAAAGCCACCTTAGTTAACTGGCTAAAATCCACCGATTGGGAAATCTTATTAAACCGCCGTGGTACTACTTGGCGTAAGTTATCTGACACCGACAAAGAAACGATTAACAAAACTAATGCCATTAAACTCATGCTAGAACAACCCACATTGATCAAACGCCCCGTACTTGAATACAAAAACAAAATTTACGTCGGCTTTGATGAAGCAATATATAAGACATTCAAATGACAGCAACATTACAACTCACCGAAGATTTAATCCGCATCCCATCCATCACACCCAAAGATGAAGGTTGTTTAGATCTCATTATTCCACGCTTAGAAAAACTCGGCTTTACTATCGAATTATTCCCCTGCGAGGATGCGATTAATTTATGGGCCCGATTAGGTGATGCAACACCACTTGTTTGCCTTGCTGGCCATACCGATGTTGTGGCAACCGGTGATTTAGCTGCTTGGACGTCACACCCTTTTAAACCCGAAATTAGAGATGGCATGTTATATGGCCGTGGCGCAGCTGACATGAAATCGGGCTTAGCAGCCATGATTGTTGCTGTCGAAGAATATTTAGCCCACAACAAACCTAACGGTTCCATCGCATTTTTAATCACGAGCGCTGAAGAAGGCCCCTCTCATCTAGGCACACCTGTTGTCATTGATGCACTCGAGCAACGTGGTGAAAAAATCGATTACTGTATTGTCGGCGAACCCAGCAGTTCAAAACAATTTGGCGATACCATTAAAAATGGTCGCCGTGGTTCACTCACCGGTCAATTAGTCGTGCAGGGCAAACAAGGTCATATCGCCTACCCGCATTTAGCTGAAAACCCTATCCATTCAGTTTTAAAAGCCTTAGATGAATTGGTTAACATCGAATGGGATCAAGGCAACAATTATTTCGAGCCGACCAGCTTACAAATTTCCAACCTTAACTCAGGCACTGGCCAAGGCAATGTCATTCCTGGCACACTGCAATGTGATTTTAATTTCCGCTATTCACCAGAAGTGACCGCTGAACAATTAACACAAAAAACATTAGCGCTATTGGACGCACATAAACTCAACTACGATATCGAATGGACTCACTTTGGTAACGCCTTCTTAACTGAAGAAGGTAAGCTCACGAAAATTTGCCAGCAGGTCGTTAAGAACATAACAGGTATAACACCAAAACTCAGCACCGGCGGAGGCACATCAGACGCTCGCTACATCGCGCCAACAGGTGCAGAGGTTATCGAATTAGGTGTTATCAATAAAACCATCCATCAAGTTAACGAGTGCGCTAGCGTGAATGATATCGATCAATTAAAGCAGGTTTATCTGAGTATGCTGCAACAGTTGTGTTAAAATTATTGGACTCAACCATAATAAATATAACGTATGTACATATCAGAGCAACCAACTCCCCAAAGTGGTCTAACATTTGCATCAACTCCCCCACCGACATTTGAAGGTCTAGACGTTGCTGTAGCCGACAGTTTAGCTCCCTACTATAATACATCTCTCTGCCGCGACGTTGCACACCTCCTCACACCCTGCTGTCCATCAGGTTTCAGCAATCCTGGGAACTGGAGCACAGCTGTACGCCTTGGGTATAACTGGCTAATTTCACCCATGGCCGCCTTTTCAGGATTAACCGGTGGCGAACAAGGTGCCCGTGAGCTTTTGCACATACCCCACCCTTTTTCATGGATATTCGGTGCAGGTTCATACATTAGCAATTGGTCTGCTTTTTCCAATGCATCTGTGCCAGATTTATCAAATAACAAAATAACAGTTATCTTAAGTACCATCGCATCGGTCTTTGGTGCTCTGCCAAGTGCTGCCTTAAACCGCAATGAGGCTGCCGAATTTTTTGAACAGGTTGCACATTACAGCAATAGTATTCTCAACTGGTCCTTCGGCGGCGCCAGCTTTTTATCGAATGCTGTATTAGGGCTTGATGAAGGTCATCAATGGATAAAAAATTTTACTGCTTTCATTAAAACACTAACAAGCACTGAGGTAAATAAAACAGAAAAGATCATCATGGTTCTTTGTGGGTTGATCGTTGCTTATTTAGCGGCAACTAGCCTGATAGGTTACACGCCACCAGTCGTCGCGTTATTACAAAAAATGGGTGCTAGTCACGCAGTGGCACAATGTTTTGGCGTGCTGAGTAATTGTGCTGAGTGGTTTTTTCAAACTAATATGATGTTTACATTTGATAAAAAAATGGCAGTCTGTGGCTATTTTGCTTCCCCCTGTCCAAGCGATTGGCGTGATAATAAAACTGCGGCTATCAGCAGTGCCATATTAGGCTTGATGAGTGGCTTGTCATTTTCTGCCTTCACATTTCAATCGATGAACAAACCATGGTTAGGCTATCTGTTCGCAATTACAGCATGGATTGGTGGTTTTAGTACATCCATGATTCCAGCCTACAAGCGCTTTAGCTTACCTACCGTGAATGCTATTCTTGATATGGCAACATTCACCTGCGAGGGGCTGTCAGCACATTTACCCAGCTGCTCGTGGCTTAGCTGTTTTGAGTCTTCTAATGAAGAAACTACAAGGCTCATAGAATAATAGCTTTAGAGGATTCTTCACTCACACCATTAAAATAGTCACCGTAGCTCGCTCATCAATATGTAGATTTTCATGAGCTCTGCCAAGAAAGCAGAAATACTATTGCTTATAAATATCAAGGAGCTAGAATCCCTTCCGAGCCCGAAGAAAGCAATAATGTATAAGCTGTGAAAGCACCCTTGACAACAGGTCATAATTTATTCACTATGCGCCATCAGAACTTATTAACAATACCAACGGAGATTATAATGAAAAAATTCGCAATCAGCCTATTAGCACTTTGTGCCTTAGGTTCAACGGCAATGGCTAATATATTCAGCTCGCCAATACCAATCAATAGCTACCAAAGCATTACGGTGCACAATTCAACAGATAAATCATTAGACTGTACTGCTATGTCTAAGCTATTCCTTGGCAACTGGACATTTAATGGCACACCACTTCCAGCAGGTTCAAAATTTACCATACAACCAACGTCTACAAATGTATTTAAAGGCAGCTTGCCGATTGGAAACTTATTAGGAATTACCGTGGTATGTCATAAGCCCGGTGATTACTATGCAGATATGTTAGACGTCGTCGGTACTTATGACCCAACCATTGCCCCTGTCGCTGCACCAAATTGTTTAGGCCAAAATGGTGTCATATGTAAACTGGACTCTATGAACAATAATACGGCTAGTTTTACAGTCTCATAATTCCTGCTACGCGATTCAACATTCACAAAGCGGCCCATGGCCGCTTTTTTTGCTATTTAATTAATCATATTCGTATATAATGCGGGTGATTTTCTTCTCCCCGACGGGGCGAAGGGAAAGATCTAAATTGGAGAGGTGCTAGAGTGGGTGAGCCCCAGGCGAACGACCAAACAGGGACAATGCGTAGCATTGTAGTTTGGGCCGGGGATTAGCGAAGCCACAAATGCCGCGCCAGGGATGGCATGTATGATCAAAATTGGAGAGGTGCTAGAGCGGTTTATTGGGCACGCCTGGAAAGTGTGTGTACGTTTAGACGTACCGAGGGTTCGAATCCCTCCCTCTCCGCCAATTTTACAAAAGCTTAAGTGTTGTAACATAGCTAAAAAATGGTGAATCATAATGCACATCAAAAACATTGCTGGGCTAGAAAAACCTTTAGAGAAATTAATCGAAACGGTTTCTCAAGGAATCGGGGTAGTTGCAAATCATCGTTATCAGTTTGATGTGGCTAAGGCCAAAAGAATTGGACAAGCAGAAGCAGAGAATGAAAAAAGAAAAATTATTGCTAAAGCAGAAGGAAATGCTGAAGCCATAGCGATACTTCAACAAGCAAAAACAAGTCAACCTAGAAAATACATTTGCACAAGCGCGTGAGGACCTCAAGGATAAAAATGTTTCAGATGAAGCAGTTGAACAAGATTGGACTTCTAGATTTCTTGGCGTCGCGCAAGATATCAGTCGAGAACAGCTACAGCAAATTCTCGCAAAAATACTATCTGGTGAGATTCAGCAGCCTGGGAGCTTTTCTTACCAAACATTAGACGTTATTAAAAATATATCTCAAAAACAACTTGAAAAGTTTTTACATTTTGTCGCAATTTCTACTAACACTGGAGTTTTAATACTTAACACCTCTACTAAGTTGAATAAATATTATATCGAATTTAGCGATTATTTTGAGCTAGCAGATATTGGACTTTTTAGTCAATCCATGAGATTAGCATTTGTTTTAAATTTTAAAAATTCCCACAATGAAAATGTAGCTATTGGAAGCCAGCAATTCATTATAGAAGCAAACATGCAAGATTACTTTGAAATACCAATGCATGCCTTTTCACAAGCTGGAAGAGAACTGCGTAACTTAGTCCTAAATATTGCTTCTAATGTACATACCGATAATTACTGTCAAGATTTCACTCAATACATCCAAGCTCACGGTTTGAATATACTTAAAAATAATTCTGAAAATTAAATCCAATTCAATTAATTCATTATTCTCACTTGCAAAGTGATGTAAAAGTGTTACACTTATAGTGATGTAACAACTGAGACAAATCATGCCTACTTTAAACCCCAGAATTAACATTACTTTTGAGCCTAATCTTGCCAAAATGTTAACAGATCTTGCTAAAAGCAAGCACCAATCTGTTTCAAGCATCAGCAAAGAACTTATTTTTGAAGCCTTGGAACGTCGGGAAGATATCGCTCTGTCCACCATAGCTGAATTACGCGATACAAAAAATGCTAAGACTGTAAAGCATGACGACGCATGGAACTAAAACCCTACTCTATTGAATATCTAGCGGAAGTGGTTAAGAAAGATATTCCTGCTTTACCCAAAAGAATCAAAGCCACTATTAAAAAAGCAATCGAAGAGCGCTTAACGCTTGATCCCATTGGTTTTGGAAAACCATTACGATATAGCCTAAAAGGACACCGTCGGCTCAGGGTTAGCCTTTACCGTGTGGTCTACCGTATCGATGTCAAAAAACATAATGTGATTATTGTAGCAATCAAGCACCGTAAAGATATTTATGACTAAATTACACGTTCATTGTAATGACCAACAAAAGGCAATTTCATGCTCTATGACACAATCATCGTCGGCGCTGGTATCAGCGGATTAGCCGCAGCAAAACAACTGCATAAACAAGGCAAAAATATCCTTGTGCTTGAAGCGCGGGATCGTGTTGGTGGGCGAACGGACACGCATCAGGAATTCGGATTTCCTGTTGACCTCGGTGCGAGTTGGGCGCATGATTTATCACGAAATGTATTGGCGCAACAATCTGATTGTCAGCTTGAGCTCTTACCCTATAGTCATTTTTTATCACACCCACAAGATCATGTTATCGTTGATGCTGAATCGGCACCACTCAATCATGATAACAGCAAGAAAATTGATGCTTGGTTGGCACGTTTTTTTGAAGACTTAATTCAACAACCTTACTCAACCAACGTCGATGAATATTTTGATGACTTTGAAAATCCTGACTTTACCGCAGCAGAACTTAGTATTTTAAAGCCATGGCTAAAAGAATTACTCGCCTGCTGGTCTGGCGCTGATTTCACTAAAACAGGCGTAGGTGCTTGGCAACAATACCTTGACGAAACAGAAAATTCTTACGTATTGAACGGCTATGACACCGTCATTAATATGCTCGCAAAAGATTTAACGATAACACTTAACAGTCGTGTCGAACATATCGATTATGAAAAAGAGAACATCACGATCCACTGCGATAAAAAGCAATACCAAGCTAAAACCGTTGTTGTCACATTGCCATTAGGTATTTTAAAAACTGGGCAATGCCACTTCACTCCTCCATTACCCGAAGCTAAACAGCAAGTGATTAACAATATGGGCTACGGCCTACTAGAAAAAACAGTACTGCAATTTCCACACTGCTTTTGGGATAAAGAAGCCCTAAGCATTCATCGTTTCCCAACTGATGACAGCGACATATTAGTTTATGTGAATTACCAAGCCATCATGGGTGAACCGATGTTAATGGCGATGTATGGTGGTGAAACCGCAAAGGCATTTAATGCCATGTCTGAACAAGAAAAACAGGCACAATTATTAAATCCTCTGCGTAAACTTTATGGTGATGAATTTATTGCACCTGATAATATTTATTCCACACACTGGCAAAGCGATCCTTATTCGCAAGGTGCTTACTCCTATTTATCAACCGGTCAAAGTGCCGATGCACATGACACCCTTGCTGCACCTATCGATAACCGATTATTTTTTGCAGGTGAAGCCACGCATAACATCCATTGCGCGACTGTTCATGGCGCTTATGAATCAGGCATTTTTGCAGCAGATGCTATACTCAAAGAATCAACCTAAGGAATTTTCATGAACCATACCATTGTTAATCTACCTGAAAGCTATGTGCTCGGTAAAACCATTATCACGGACAACTCAAAAAATGGTGAAGAAATTGGTGCGCTTGCCGGTGAGTTTCAAGCCAACAATGTAGCAGCAACTATCACCCATCGCAGCGATGAAAATGTTCTGGCCATTTATACCGACTATGAAAGTGACTATACGGCACCTTATCGTTATGTCATGGGTTGCAAAGTTGATAGCACAAATGAGCAAGTTGACGGCTTATATCAACACACCATTCCAGCTGGGAAATATGCTGTTTTCACTTCTCAAGGGCCATTCCCAACCGCGTTGGTCGAAACTTGGCAATGGATTTGGGCAAATTTTGAAACCGATCGTGCTTACACGGCCGATTTTGAAGTTTATACGCCTGATTTCAACCCAGCTGACGCAAAAATCGATATCTATATCGCGCTCAAATGATATAATTCGCGCTGGTGACGCATCGGTCCCCTCGCGACGCGAAGCAGCAAACCCCGCCAGGTCCGGAAGGAAGCAACGGTAGTTGTGGATGTGGGTGCCGAGGTCAGGCTGGTGTTGTCACCTCTCTATTTCTATCAAACTAAGTGTCGATATGCCATATACCGTTCTCGCCCGAAAATATCGTCCTCATACTTTCCAAGAATTTGTTGGTCAAGAACACGTTGTGCGGGCATTAAGTAATGCGTTGGATAAACAACGTTTACACCACGCGTATTTATTAACCGGCACACGCGGTGTAGGTAAAACATCTCTCGGTCGTATTTTAGCAAAATGTTTAAACTGCGAAACAGAGATTACCTCAACACCTTGCGGACAATGCGACGCATGCCAAGCCATCGACCACGGCCAAGCTATCGATTTAATTGAAATCGACGCAGCATCCAACACAAAGGTGGAAGATACCCGCGATATTTTAGATAACGTGCAATACGCGCCCAGTCGTGATCGCTT
The DNA here is from genome assembly GCA_963975985.1 of uncultured Gammaproteobacteria bacterium. Classification (GTDB taxonomy): domain Bacteria; phylum Pseudomonadota; class Gammaproteobacteria; order JABDGN01; family JABDGN01; genus CAXBIY01. The sequence goes on along the minus strand of CAXBIY010000006.1, from coordinate 124,754 downwards.
CAAGATTTATCTTATCGATGAAGTCCACATGTTATCGAACCATAGTTTTAATGCACTGTTAAAAACCTTAGAAGAACCGCCTGAACATGTGAAGTTTATTCTCGCGACGACTGACCCTCAAAAATTACCGGTCACAATTTTATCGCGTTGCTTACAATTTAATTTAAAGAACATGCCAGCCGATTTAATCTCCCAGCATTTAACGGATGTGTGCGGCAAAGAAGACATTAAAGCTGAACCTGAAGCCTTGCGACAACTTTCCCAAGCGGCCAATGGCAGTATGCGTGATGCATTGAGCTTGCTCGATCAAGCCATCGCTTACAGTGATGATGATGTGACACAAAATCATGTGTCAGCCATGTTAGGTAATGTTGAACACGATCAGCTAGCACAACTAGTTAAGGCATTGGCAAACAAAGATGCGCAAGCTGTTTATACACAAGTCAACGAACTGGCAGCCTTAGGGATCGATTTCGAACAAGCGCTTGAAAATATTTTATCGTTATTCCATCAAATCGCCTTGGCGCAGCATCTGCCTGCTTTAGCCGATGACTGGCTGCATAAAGACGCTATTTTAAACTTTGCTCAGCAATTTAGTGCTGATGACATTCAATTGTATTATCAAATTGCTTTAACTGGACGCCGTGACTTGCCATTAGCGCCATCGCCACGAGCAGGTTTTGAAATGTTGTTGTTGCGTATGCTGCAATTTGTCCAAACTGATAAAGCGCCATTCGTCAGTCCAAAACCACAAATCACAACAAACCCTGAACCGGTAAAACCTGCTGAACCACAAGCTAAACCCGCGACATCGACGGCTACCCAAGCACCAGCATCAAAACCAAAACCATCTACCGTCAAGAAACCAGCCGCTTCTAACGATTGGCATGAAATTGTGAAGCAATTAGGATTATCCGGTATTACAGCGGCCTTTGCCGATCATTGCGCCTTTGTCTCAAACATTGATGACACGATTATCTTACATGTCGACCCTAGCCATGCCGCGATGTCTAGCGACAAACAAAAAAATCGCATACAAGATGCCTTATCAGAATATTATGGCAAAACCATACGCCTTAAAATTGAGGTTATTGAAACCAGCGTCGAAACACCGGCTAAACAAGTGAAACGTCAAAAAGACGAAGCTAAGCAAGCTGTCAAAACTGAATTAGAGAATGATCCTAATGTACAAAATTTAATGTCGCAATTTGGTGCGACGTTGTCAGAAGATTCGATTAAAACCGGATCATAATCAAGAGGAAATAATAATGGATATGAGCAAAATGATGGGCCAAATGCAGAATATGCAGAAGCAAATGCAAGAACAGCAAGAAGAAATCGCCAAAACAGAAGTGATTGGTGAAGCTGGTGCAGGCATGGTGAAATTCACGATGAATGGTCACTATGATGCACTCAAACTTGAAATTGACCCCAGCCTAACCGGTGACATGTCAGAAGATGATCGTGAAATGTTACAAGATGTCATTCTTGGTGCGGTTAATGCTGCAACCAAACAAGTGGCTGACAAATCACAAAACATGATGGGCGGCTTAGCCGGCGGCATGCCAGATTTAGGTCCTTTGGGTTCATTATTTGGTGGCAAGTAACTAAACTGCGTTCAAATATGTTGTACTCACCTAAAATCGACAAATTAATTGAAACATTACGTTGTTTGCCAGGCGTAGGCCCACGCTCGGCACAACGTATGGCATTTCATTTGCTTGAGCGTAATCGCGAAGGTGGTAAAGAATTAGCAACAGCATTAGACGAAGCCATGTCTGAAGTTAAGCACTGTCAACGCTGTCGTAACTTTTGTGAAGCGGATGTTTGCCACATTTGTAGCAACCCGAAACGTGATCGCAGCACTATCTGTATTGTCGAAAGCCCTGCTGATATTATTGCGATTGAGCATACCAATAACTTTCGTGGGCTTTACTTTGTATTGATGGGACATCTATCACCACTCGATGGTATGGGCCCGAATGAAATTGGTATTGATCAATTAAAACAACAGTTGGCAGAAGAAATGATTGAAGAAGTCATCCTTGCGACTAACTCCACCGTCGAAGGTGAAGCCACTGCGCATTACATCGCTGAATTAGTCAAAGACCATAAAATAAAAGTTACCCGTCTCGCCCAAGGTGTCTCCATGGGTAGCGAACTCGAATACACCAACGAACGCACCATCGCCCTCGCCTTTACCGCTCGCGCAGAAGTCTAATGCGCCCTTGCCAATAATGGCGGCGTATCATTATGATTACCCGCTGGAGTTTTCATGGGCACTGGTGCCATAAAAAACTTTTTATGGGGCCCAGCTGCTGGTGTCAGAGCTTCTGGCTTAGGTCCAAAAATAGGCACACCGTTAACTAGCAACGCACCGTTTTGGTAGGTCAACGTTGTTGCGTAGGTTCCACCTTTCACCGTCATGAATTGCGCCGTTAGCATCTGTTGAATAAAGGCTTGTGCATGCTGAACGGGTGTTAATTTCTCGCCACCTTTACGCTTTAAGATTTTTTGTACGGTCGCTTGCTGCGCTTTACCATCGGTATTGATCCACGCTAAAGCTTCAACTAACATTGTTTTTGGTAGCTGCAAATAAACCTTAGCATCGACAGGCACTATCGCTGTTTTGTTTGCATGCTGATCATTCTTTAAATCAATATTCAGCTTAACGTCACCTTCTGGCGTATTAGCACTGAGCATATGTTTCAAAGTAAAGCCATTAGCAAACAAGCTCTTAGTGACTTCTAATAGTTGTCCCAATGCTGCAGCCTGCTGTTTTGGCGTAGCGGTTTGTGTTGCTTGTGCAATATTCACCATTTGTCGTAATAGCATAGCGTTAGCATCTTTTGATACTGTTTGCATAATAATCGGTGAGTAAGGTTTTCCTTTAATGCTCAAACTCGGAATCGCTAAACGCGCTTTTGCGTTGATATTAGCCCCTACCGCTTGTGTTTGCTTAGTGAATGTTGCATTCGCTAAAGCCACTAACTCATCACCACCCTGTTTTATTTCAATATTAGCAACGTCAATATTATCATTGCCTAACCAAAAATCGGCGATGGATTTCTGATGGCTAAGCTCCGCATTCACTTCACCCACGGACAATAAATCAGTCCCACGGCTAGCAAGAAATGGCGTGCTATGCATGCGCATGTGTACGTATTTTTTAGGGTCAAATTTTGCATCGACATGCAAACCCTGCCAGGTCACGCGTTGTTTAGCATTATCGACGTTGATCGGATTTATCATGAAATCAGTCACCGTATTGCCGCTGAATTTAATATCGATATTACCGCTAGCAACAGGTTTTTTACCGTAAAATTCTTTCAGAAAATTTTGGCCATTTTTTTCTAACCATGCATTGTACTGAATTACACCCTGGCCAAAAGTTAAGTAAGTGTCACCGTTTGTTTTCATCGCGGTCACGTACGGCCCATGATGAATCACCATCTCAACACGTAAATCATATGGTGTATTGTAGTCACCATACTTTGGTGCTTCGGTATTATTGAGCTGCACATTAAATTCTGCTAACGATTCATACCAACCACGTTGATAACTCACTAAACGAAATTTATCGCCACTTATCGCACTGGCATTCTTCGCCATAAATTTAACTCGCTTTTCAAATTGCCCACCATAGTAATAAGGTACACACACAATACATGCGACGATGAGCAGTAAAATAGCAACGATAGTATAAGTGACGGATTTACGCATGTTAGATATCTCCTAGATGTAGCGATTCTAACACATAAAAAAAGACACCTGCTAGAGGTGTCTTTTCTTTGGCTCATTTTGTGAGGAGACTATTCAAGGAGAGAAGAGATTCACAATTTGTGTTAGTAAGAATAGACGAGCTTTACGATTTTGCAAATGAAGATTACCGTAAAGGACTGTAAAGCTTTCTTTACAAACCTACGTCACTTCTGATTGTACTGGATCCCGCGGTCAAGCCGCGGGATGACGAAGTTTCCATCATTATGCCGCTTAACTGCGGGATGACGAGGTTTCCATCATTATGCGGCTTAACTGCAGGATGACGATGCCTCCGTCATTCCGCGGCTTAACTGCGGGATGACGATGCCTCCGTCATTCCGCGGCTTAACTGCGGGATGACGAAGTTTCCATCATTATGCGGCTTAACTGCGGGATGACGAGGTTTCCATCATTATGTGGCTTAACTGCAGGATGACGAGGTTTCCATCATTATGCGGCTTAACTGCAGGATGACGAGGTTTCCATCATTATGCGACTTAACTGTGGGATGACGATGCCTCCGTCATTCCGCGGCTTGACCGCGGAATCCAGAAAAACAACCGTGCAAGCTTTTGTATAAACCCTAATCAAGCACCAAAGGTTTGCTCTTTTAATATGGCGATTTTATCGCGTATTTCTGCGGCCTTTTCAAACTCTAAGTCGCGTGAATGCTGGTACATTTGTTTATCTAGCTGTTTCAACTTGACTGCAAATTGTGCAGGTGTCAAGACCTTGTATTCGGCCATATCTTCAGCGACTTGTTTGTAAGATTTCTCTTTTTTGCCTCGTCTAGCTGGCGTGCGCGAGCCTTCCATCACATCATTGATGGCTTTTTTAATGCCCTCTGGCGTTATGCCATGGGCTTTATTGTAGGCCTTCTGTAATGCACGGCGGCGCACGGTTTCATCAATGGCTTTTTTCATTGAGTTGGTGATTCTGTCAGCATAAAGAATGGCTTTGCCATCAACATTTCGGGCAGCCCGACCGATGGTTTGAATCAATGAGCGTTCTGAGCGTAAGAAACCTTCTTTATCAGCATCAAAGATCACCACTAATGACACTTCGGGCAAATCTAACCCTTCTCGCAATAAGTTAATCCCCACCAACACATCGAACTCACCCAAGCGTAAATCACGTAGGATTTCCATGCGTTCCATGGTGTCTATATCAGAATGCAAGTAACGCGCTTTGATGCCATTATCATGTAAATATTCGCTTAAGTCTTCAGACATGCGTTTGGTTAAGGTCGTAATCAATACACGTTCATTTTTAGCAACACGAATATTAATTTCAGACAGGGCATCGTCGACTTGCGTGGCAACAGGCCGTATTTCGATTTCAGGGTCAAGTAAACCGGTGGGTCGCACTAACTGCTCAACCACCTGCCCTGCATGCTCAGCTTCATAAGTACTTGGCGTAGCTGACACAAATACGGTTTGTGGCATCACGGCTTCAATTTCTTCAAACTTCATTGGGCGGTTATCCATCGCTGATGGCAAACGAAAACCAAACTCAACCAAGGTTTCTTTACGCGAGCGATCGCCTTTGTACATCGCGCCTAACTGTGGAATCGTGACATGTGATTCATCAATCACTAACAAGCCATCCGCAGGCAAATAGTCAAACAAGGTTGGTGGTGGTTCGCCGGGTTTACGCCCTGATAAGTAACGCGAATAATTTTCAATGCCGGAGCAATAACCAATCTCTTGCATCATTTCAATGTCGAACTTAACCCGCTGTTCTAAACGCTGCGCTTCTACTAATTTATTGTTGCTTTCTAATTGTTTTAAACGTTCAGTAAATTCTTGTTTAATATCATCAATCATATCCAATATTTTTTGACGGGGCGTGACGTAATGCGTTTTAGGGTAAACCGTGATGCGCGATAACTTTTGTAGAATCTCACCGGTTAATGGCTCAAACAAGCTTAAGTTTTCCACCTCATCGTCAAACAATTCAATCCGTACCGCTTCCCTGTCCGATTCAGCAGGAAAAATATCAATCACTTCACCGCGCACGCGATAGGTGCCACGATGTAGCTCCACTTCATTACGGGTATATTGAATTTCGGCCAAACGCCGTAAGATTTCACGCTGCGAAATCGTATCACCACGGCGTAAATGCAACATCATCTTCATATACGATTGAGGATCTCCCAAACCATAAATCGATGATACCGTCGCAACAATAATCACATCACGGCGTTCCATCAATGCTTTCGTCGCAGATAAACGCATTTGCTCAATGTGTTCATTAATAGACGCATCTTTTTCGATAAAGGTATCGGAAGCTGGCACATAAGCTTCAGGTTGATAGTAGTCATAATACGAAACAAAATATTCCACCGCATTGTGCGGGAACAACTCACGCATCTCACCATAAAGCTGGGCCGCCAAGGTTTTATTCGGCGCTAAAATCATGGTTGGCTTTTGCAAATCAGCAATCACATTGGCCATGGTAAATGTTTTACCTGAACCGGTGACACCCAATAACGTTTGCATAGCCAAGCCATCATGCACGCCTTCAATGAGCTGCTTAATCGCATTCGGCTGATCACCTGCCGGCTGGTGCTTTGAAACAATTTCGAACTTTTTATCCATAACCTGCTATTTTAGTTGATTTGCATCAAGAAAGATAAGGCTTTATCTATTAAATATGCATCAAAAGCGTAAAATGTAACGACATAATTTAGGAGCTGCATATGTTTAAAATTCTCGATAAAAGCCATGATGATGTGTTTGGTGTTGAAGCCATTGGTAAGCTAGAAGATGCTGATTATAAAGAAATAACCCCGTTGGTTGAAAAAATCATTGAAACCCATGGCCATATTAAATTCTTGATTCAGCTTGAAGATTTTAAAGGCTGGACGATTCATGCCGCATTTGATGACATGCGTCTTGGTTTAAAACATCACGGTGACATTGCCAAATTTGCCCTGGTGGGCAATAAGCACTGGGAAGAAGTTTGTTCAAAATGTGCGAGCCTCTTTGTGAAAGGTGAAGTCAAATATTATGATGTTGCCGATGTTGATGCTGCCTGGGAGTGGATTGAGTAATAATCAACAACATTGTTAAGGAAAAGCACAGCTGGGAACGCTTCTGTGATTTTTGCATTTTTAACGCTTGCTATCAGGTTTGATTCATTGCAATAATTATTCCACATCTACCAAAAATGGAGTAGTAATGTTTGAAGCACGCCACCGCCGTCCTAGCTCACCCATCATTAAAGTCAAAGTGCCTTTTTCTCTTGATTCAGCTTGTGCCTGCTCAGGTCCAAGCGGTGGCAGAATAACTATCATCTATAAAACTGCTGGACAGTATCGATTGGGGCGACTACAAGATGATCACTCAAAGACATACTTTGCGAATTTATACCCGCTCCACTTTATAGCAAACGATGATATTGTATTAAGCATAAAAAATCTTTCTAATTATACGCTTCAGATAAATACCAATACTAGTCGCTATTTTTTTGACTATTTAGCACAAACTTTGCATAATAGCGATTCTCTTTCATCTACAATATGTTCACCGAAAAAAAACACGCATGATGCACAATTTCAGTATGATACCAACGGAGCAATTGACTCGCTTTTGATTACGAACCGTTACACAAATGCTACAAAAGAACTTTCACTACCAGATTGCGCTTCGCTTAACTCCCCCTCCAATTTTCACGATGTCACTTTCATCAATTCAAACATTTTGGAATACTGCTATACCAATAATCAAAGCGTAAGTTTTTCTTGTCGTCATAGCATGATCAGCGGTGAAACGATAGTCTCGCCAATAACTAGGATGTTTGATAGTCTACCTGCGAGTCAAAGCCTATTCTTCCTTAAATATATTCAAGTTAATGGGAACTCTTATTTGATTGTCGTTGATAAAGCAGCAAACTATGGTGTTTGGAATTGCAATATGCAGAATATCAAGTACGTAAGTGAAGGCGGCTACAACACTGATACGCACCACCCTATCCATGTACACATTAGCAGTCATGATGACAAGATTCTACAGGTCTTAATAATATGCAAGGATGGTCAAATGCTCCTGAATCGATTGGTCACGACCACCGCAGCACTTTAAACACCTGTTGCTCAACAATATTATGTTATAATCCGCCTAAATTTCGGAGCATAGTTATGTCATTATCACAACGTATACAAGCCATTAAACCATCGCCCACGATTGCCATTAGTGGCAAGGCACGCGAATTAAAAGCGCAAGGGCGTGATATCTTAGCCTTAAGTGCAGGCGAGCCTGATTTCGATACGCCAGATGTGATTAAGCAAACAGCTATCGAGGCTATCAATAATGGTGACACTAAATATACTAATGTCGATGGTACGCCAGCGCTTAAACAAGCCACGATTCACAAATTTAAACGCGACAATGGTTTGGACTATGAGCCGAATCAAATTCTAGTGTCGGCTGGCGCCAAGCATTCTATTTTTAACGCATTGATTGCTCTCATCGACCCTGATGATGAAGTCATCATTCCTGCGCCTTACTGGGTGTCTTATCCTGACATGGTGATCTTAATGGGTGGCAAGCCCGTTATTCTAGACAGCGACATTGATAAGCATTTCAAAATCACGCCCGCACAACTTGAAGCAGCGATCACACCTAAAACTAAAATGGTGCTATTTAACAGCCCATCGAACCCTTCTGGCGCGGCATACACAAAAGCAGAATTAAAAGCCTTAGGTGAAGTGCTATTAAAACACCCTCACGTACTCGCGTTAACTGATGATATTTACGAACATATTTGGTGGGCTGATGAACCCTTCTGTAACATCGTGATGGCATGCCCTGATTTATATGACCGTACAATTGTGGTCAATGGTGTTTCTAAAGCCTATGCCATGACAGGTTGGCGTATTGGCGTTGCTGCTGGTCCGGCTAAGATAATTGCGGCAATGAAAAAAGCCCAATCACAAAGTACCTCAAACCCTTGCTCAGTTTCGCAAGCGGCAGCCGCCACTGCTTTTAATTGTGAGCTGTCACTCATTGAACCGATGGTCGAAGCATTTAAACAACGTCATGACTACATTGTGAGTAGTTTAAATGGCATTGAAGGTATCCGTTGCCGCCCTGCTGAAGGCACGTTTTATGCCTTCTTCGATGTCACCGGCGTGCTTAAGAAGCTCGGCATGGCTGATGACCTAGCGCTCGCGGATTATTTGCTCGACAAAGCGGAAATCGCATTAATCCCAGGCTCAGCATTTGGCTGTAATGGCTATTTACGCATGTCCTTTGCGACCAGCATGGATGTGCTTGAACAAGCCATCGCACGCTTGCAAAAAGCCTTGGGATAAAGCATCCCCCAGATTCACAAGCATTCAGCCGGATAAAAGCCTCTCTTGGCCACTCAGTTATCCGGCTAACCCTAGTAGTCTATTGATTTTGCTAATATATTGACGAAAAACAACAAAATCAAGCCCATGCGGTTGATTCAAAGCGAAGAGTCGATTATCATTACGCCCCTTGTGATGTTCCCCGGTAGCTCAGTTGGTAGAGCGAGTGACTGTTAATCACCAGGTCGGCGGTTCGAGTCCGTCCCGGGGAGCCATTTTCTAGCATTATTAATCCAGCAATATCATATAGTTAAGTTCGAACTTATCATCTTTTACTACTTCAGTTTCATCACAATATATATCTGTGGGACACTCATGGGACACTAAAAAGTAAATGTGTAACATTAAGCAGTAAAAACAATCTTGATAGAATTCAAGCTTAAAAAGTTTAGTTACTGAGGGCGCTGGCTTGAGGAACAATATTTGTCATTAGCTGCATTAGACAATTACTGTAGAGCGCGCATGATAAATGAGTATCAGTAAATACTTATGGAGAATCAAGGTAAGACTTAAGTTTCATAACAATATTTGGCGTTAACTTGATAATGGGGGTAATAATAAACCAATCATATCTAAACAAGACTCCATAAAAGCCCTTCATAATCTATTGTTAAATCTGGCAATAGAATTTATCAGATATATATAGGGAGAAGTTACGGTTTTTTACACTCCCCCGATAACCAACATTATTGGGATTATCTAGCTACCTAAGTTTCCACTTTTTACCGCATTTGAATTTACTTTTGCTAATGTTTGGTACGTGCTAAGCACTGAAAATAAGTAATTAAAATTTTTAATTTTTGGACACTGTTTATATACGCCGTTAGTTAATTCTTTAAGTTTTCTTATATCTTCATTCTTTGTATTTCCGTCATTCTTTGTACTTCCGATATAACTATCAAAGCTAGCTATAGGTTTGTTGATCTGTGCGCCGCAGGCTTTTGCTGACAATATCGATGAAGAAGTTTTACCTGTACAAACCAGGCTCATTACAAGTAGAAAATTATCTGTATAGCCATTCTCAGGATTTCCATTCACATAAACACTATTGCCTGAGGTCGCAAGGAAGGTCTTAAATAAAAAACCGTAGCAGACATTTGCATCAATTTTATTCGTTGCTGAGAAAGCACTAGTGCTGAAAACTAGCGCCAGTAGGATTAATAATGTTTGTCGTTTAAAGTCATTACACATTTAAATATCTCCAATTAACGTGATCTTTTGAACTATGAGAGAATTTTGATACCAGAAAAATTGATAGGTGATCAGGCGCCTCGAAAATTCAGTATATCAGAAATTACACGCCCAACATCAAGTACTTTAATCACAATAAAAAAAATTTTATCAATTTTCAAAAGACTCAGATGGAGTGACGACAGATAATGATTATGTTAAACCTTTTAGCATCATGTGGTTATTTTTTGCAATAGAATTTATCAGCATTAAATGTTTGATAGCTAGCTGAGTCCATTTCAGTTTCTCCATTCAATATTTTTCACATAGTAAAGGTGGTTTGCTAATGTTTAGCTACCTCATTCAGCTCTTGTGGCTAGAAAACATTTAACTAAGATCTTTTCTCTTCCATTTAGCTTTAAAACTATCAGCTTTTGCCCATATTGGTCCCACAAGAAAATAAACCCATCTTGGTAAAAATTGCAGTTCATAATTTCGATGTTTATCAGGCTTTGCCAACCGCGTTACGTCAACAACCTTTGAATCATTCAATTGCCTTGCCGTTAGCTCATCAGTTAAATATTTTCGCAAACTTTCTTCGCTCTCTAAAACTGATTTACGCAAAGAATACTTCCCAAAAATATCAGGATGAATTTTGCCACTTTTATCTATCAAGTAATTAACAATTTTTTTATTACTACTTTCTATTCTTACTAAATATTCACTATTCATCGTATAAGTAACGCCGTTATTTTTTTGCTCCCATACATGTATATATCCAAAACAATAGTTTTTAAAAAACCTTACAATCAAATGAGTACCTTGTTTATTATCTCGTGTTTTCACAACACCGCGTGTAGTCGTCAATTGAATCTTCTTTTTTATTTTTTTATCCATCAAAAGCTTGCCTGCGTTTACTACCTGGCCATTCAACAAATACCAAGAAACAGGGTCGAGATTTATTATGACAGCTTCTAATGGCTTCAAAATTAAAAGATCAGCTTCATATTTTTTTAGCTCAATTGCATATTGATATCCGAGCATCATGTGTATTTCTGTAATTATTTCGGGCCTGTTTTTACGGTTTTCTATAATTAATGTACTTACATGGGGGGAACAACCAACACCATATGTTATTATACGCTCAGTTACTATCTCATGCCCTCTGGTTAGCCAGAATGTTCTCCATGCAAAATAGAGTGCCACCCCAGCAATGATGACATTTGCCATATTGGATAAATTTACAAGTGGTACTAAGTGTTTCCCCAATAGGTGATAAGAATGATAAAAAAAATGAAAAATTGCTGTAGTAATTTGCTTTGCTTCATTCATGCCTTAACTCCGCGATCGAATAAGCCATACATTCTTTTATGTGTTCAATAAATATTTCCAATTACTTCTCCTAAAGGGAATTGTTATATAAAAAACTTTATGTTTTCTATATAACAGCGTAGAAAATACTTGACGAATCAAGGCTATCTCACCTTCAAAAATTTCAATTTTGATAGCCGTATCAATGATATCCTGATCAATCAGCACCGCCATCGCCCAAGAGGTTACTTTTTATTTTTTAAAGCCATTAAATATTTTTCACCAAGAGTTGTTAATTTCCATTTAGTTCCATTTTGACGAAACAAATCACTAAAGTGGGAATCATCATTCATCGCTATATCTGCTCCAACTTGTGTTTTCCCATCATCTATCTTAATTAGTTCCCTCGAGCCAAACTGAAATCTTATTTCATTGGCAGTTGAAGGAGTAAGCTTAAAATTCTCTATGCCATCAAAAGCACCAAGCTCAGCAATGATATCACTGCGAAATATTTCTTTCTCCAGTTGCCACTCACGAAAAATATCCACACCAACAGCGCGAAATATGTCTGATAAGTTTACTTTGTATGGCCCCAGTCTTTCTTTATTTTCTTGATTAATGACAAAACAGTCTATATCAAAATTTAACCCATCAATGTCAACAGTAAGCGGCTGCGCACCAAGATCCACTTGAAGAGCGTTGTTTTCTTGCCTTAATACTTCATTAATTTTAACTAAGGAATCCCTACTTTTATTTGATTCGACAATATCCATTTCAGAATCATGAGTTGGAGTACGTTGCCAACCCTGTCTTGGATGTATCTCTTTCGCTCGGCTAATTGATAGAAGAACGTTGCGTTCCAATTCTGTCTTATCAGCCCATTCAGAACAAAGCTTTCTGGATCTGACCTTCTCATAAAAGGCATTTAATTTTTCCAATGCCGTTGGTGAACTGTCTCGCTTATCTTCATCCAGACAATGATAGTGCTGATGAGTAAAAACCAGCACAGGAATATCATGTTTGATGGCGTAATCGTATTCTTTCTCTGTATAGCTCACACCCTCCTCTTCAATGATAGACCCATATCGACCACCCAAAATAAGTAAATAATAATCAGAAAGTTTAATCATCTTGTAAATATAATCTATAGGCAAAAAATTACTCGCCGGAAATTCTTCCATACACAAAGGCATACAGCTACTACTCAACAAGCATTGTTTTACGCCTGCTCGTTCTTGAACTAGGTCATGATAAGTCGAGCTAACAAAAACTGTATGAAGGGTGGTGGTGGTCATTGTGTTTCCTTGTGAGTGTTATGATGGCAGAAATCACTATCATATTTTCTTATATAATTGCGCTTCATTATACGAAAATCAGATAGCTTTTGAAAGCGCTGGTTAGCATCAGAAACATTATCAAACAACTCGTGTATCGCGTGCGCACTACGTGTGCCAATACCACCATAGATACGTGTCAATTGCCATTTGCCAAACAGATTTTTCTGTAACAATAACTCGTAATAACGGGTGTTTTTCTCAAAGCGACAATGCATATGTCTCAACCACCCACTTCAGTTAACGGTAAGTCATTGATCGTATTGCGCCATTGCGTTCTGTCCTTTGCGATATATCGCAATGTCATATCATAGCTGTCATGACGTAAAGTGTTTTGTACTAACCGTTTGTCCACGTTCATAGCAGTGAGCCGTGTTGCTAATCCTCGACGTAACCATTTTGCGCTGACACGATGAAAAACTTCCTGCTCTTCTGGTGATGTGTCCCAAGTCTCGGCCGCTTGCTGCGCTAATTCTTTTAAAAGCCGATGCAATGAACGACGATTAAGCCCCTCTTTGCTGTGCCAAGAAGGGATAATAGGACTAACATCATCATTATTAGGTTCTGCTGTCAGCCCCCATTGTAGGCGAGCCTGCTTAAGCGCACGCATTAATGTATCAGGCACGGGTAATGTGGCGGCTTTATCCCCCTTCCCTACAACGCGATACCACCACTCACCCTTTACCTGATAAAAGTTATTCATCGGTTGGCGAGCCAATTCAATGGGGCGTAACCCTAAATAAAACAAACAATACACTAGCAGGGTCATCCGACACTTTTCATCACGTTCGTGTGGACTGCCATCCGGCATCGTATGCAAGGTATGAATAAAGTGATCCCATAATTTAGGTTCCAAGACCGTTTCTTGGTGTAATAATGCAGTAGCTGTTGCCGTGGTTGCTGTACGATGGCGACCTTTCATTAGCACCAGTGGATTAAATGCCAGATAATTTGCGCTGACTAAATAATTAAATAAAGAGCTAATGGCCGCTTTGCTCACCCCTAGTGATGACACAGTTAATCCATTAACAAATGGTCGCCATGTAGCAGCACCACGTTTCACATTACGTACTTTACCTTGCGTACACCATAATGCTGTAGGTTGTGGATCAGTTAAAAAGGTAAAGTACGCATCAAAATCTTCGCGCTGCAAACTTGATAACGCTTTTTGTTGCTGGAATACACACCATAAAAGTAATCGCTCAGCTTCTCGGCGATAGGTGCGATGAGTATCCGCAGATTGTTGATATTCGCGCAACCAAACCTGAATGGCCTGGTAATCGTTCACTGCCTGAATTTGACATGCTCTATCTCGACAGCGGTTACCCCCCTCTTCACCGGATAGTCGTGCTTTATCTATCCAGGGCATTAATGCATCGAGAGTTGGCAGCACGCTTGGGGGGATCATGATTCGTGATATCCCAATTTGGCTAACACCCCATCTAATTCATCTAAGCTATGAAATGTAATACGCAATTGCCCTTTTTTTAATGATTGCATGGCTATCGTTGTTTTCGCACCAAGCAATTCCGATATATGGGTTTCTAATCGAGACACATCAGCACCGTTGTGTTCAGGTGTTATTGAGGTTGATGACTGCTTCAACAGTAGCGCACGTTCTTGACTAAGCCGATGCACCGACCAATGACCTTTGACACACATGGCAGCTAACGAGCATTGTTGATGTGACGATAAACTGATTAATACCTTGCCATGCCCTTCACTTAACACACCCTCGCGTAATAACGTTTGCACGCTTGGCTCTAGCCTTAGCAAGCCTAGAATAGCAGTGACCGACGTTCTATCCTTTGATACGGCATCAGCAATAGCCTGATGGGTATAACCAAACTCATCAACTAATTGTTGAAACCCTTCTGCTTCTTCAATGGGGTTCAAATCTTCTCGAATGATATTTTCAATTAGGCTGATTTCAGCGGCAGCCTCATCGTCACAGTCATGAATCATCACGGGGACTTCATGCAAACCGGCTAACTGTGCGCCACGCCAACGCTGTTCACCGGCTAGAATCTCATACCGTTGGTGATCTAACTTGCGTACAGAGATCGGGACAACTACACCCAATCGTTTAATGGATGTGGCGAGCGCATTAATATGTTCAGAACAAAAATTTTTGCGGGCTTGATAGCGTCCAGGCACCAAATACTCAATAGGCAGCGTAGTAGATTCCGTCTTATGCTCAACGACCACGACCACCTCCCGGCTTACGCTTAGCGACTGCTTTCGCTTGTTTGAGTTGACGCTCTAACAAAGGGAGCTGTTTTATTGACTGACGTAATTTTTTATTTTCAGTCGTTAATTTACCTACGTTAACAGACTGTGCATCTAATTTCTTTTGTGTTTTGGTGACGGTATCTTTATAGTGACGCAGCATCACACCGTCCTGCTGTCGTCTTGCCTCACTATCGTCTTTTAGCGTGTTGACCAATTCAGCCATGGTGTTAATATCATGTGTTAATTGCTTTAACTGCACATCGGTTTTTTTATCATTCTGTTGCCGATGCTTGTGTGTTTCTTTTAATGCCTGTTTGAGTGTTTTATTCTCGCCAGTGAGTACCTGTATCGTGTCTTTCTGCGCTTGTTGTTGCGCGACTAACTTAGTCTGTTGTTCTTCCAAATTGGCCACTCGTTGCAAAGCATCATCTTTTTCAGCAATAGCACAATCACGATGCAACGTTAGCCGTTCAATTGTGGCATTCAGCTCTTTTTTCTCTAGCGCGAGCTTAACCTCAGCTTGTGCTGAAATTTGGCGATTTAAGAGTGCTGCACCACGAGCAATAGGATCTGATAATGGTTCGTCGCTACTGTTATCTGTTTGGCTAAGATTGGCCGCTACCCATTTTTTTCTAAAACGATAATGCTCATTGGGTGATCCTCTCGCATAACCTCGCTCGACTAATTCATCACCAATTTGTTGGCCAGTGGGTAATTTGCCCAACACCAAATAGAGTGCATCAATCGCTTCGTTATGTTCACGTTCTCGTCTTGTTTGCATGCTTTTCTACCTACCTATCGTGTAGCCTACACATATACCCATCATGACTGCCCCTAATGTAGCCTCAAAAGCAACAAGCCAGCAACAAGCTAACGCTTTGTTATATCAATATTTTTATTGATATCTTGGCTTGCTCTTATTTTTCTAGCAACAAACCGCGCTTTTCTATATGACGCTTTGAACCCGTACACGTTATTCGCACAAAGCACCATACTGACCTGTCGAAGGTGTTAGTCATGCGTTAACGATCGTTTAGCAAAGTTCTCTTTTGCCACCGCAATAGCCTTTCGCAAATGCGTTTCAAGCACATCTTTGGGCGGCAACTCTGTTAAATACTGTGCGACATGAATACCCGTCTTATCCATCTCTAAGTATTCAATATCATCATGATCTTTACCTGCACACAGAATGATGCCTAACGAACGATGTTCGTAGTCAAATCGTTCATGTTTATCCAACCAATTTAAATACCATTCCATTTGCCCTTTGTAAGCAGGATCAAAATCGCCCAACTTTAAGTCAATCGCTATCAAGCGTTGCAATCGTCGATTAAAAAACAACAAATCCAGATAACGATCTTTCTTACCCGTGCTCATACGTTTTTGTCGCGCAACGAAACAAAAATCCGATCCCAACTCTTGTAAAAAACCTGTGATATTATTTAAAATCAGGTTTTCTAAGTCTTCTTCTGATTCGTATGTATGCGCACCAATAAAATCCAAAAAATATGGCTCTTTGAAGGTCAATTCGGGGGTCATTTCATCTTGATGCGTTAATTGGTCAAGTTGTGTTGTGATCACATCTTCCGGCTGCTTACTCAACGCCGTGCGTTCATATAACATGCCGCTGATTTGTTTCTGTAACGCTCGCACGCTCCAGCGTTGGACACGGCACATTTGAGCATAAAAATCCCGCTTCGTATCATCTTCAATGCCACAAATCAGCACGAAATGCGACCATGACAATTGTCTCGACAGTGTCGAGACAATATCCCTTTCGGGATATTGGCGTGCAAATTTAATCATGCGAAATAGGTTGGGGCGACTGTACCCCTTACCGTAGGCAAAGGTCAGTTCTTTAGCAAGAGAGGTCACCACAGTTTTCCCATAATCAGCACGTTCCATCTTAAGAATAACCTTATCAATACGTTGACCTATCACCCAACAAAGCAATGCTTGCGTCGCATTATATTCACTCGCAACATGATTTTTCGCATCGTCAATTAACTGTGTGATATCATGAAATAAGGCGCTCGATATGTCAGCCACCGCTTTTGATGTCACACGCTTCATGTTCATGGTTTCCTTACGCTTCATTGGTTATCCTCTATAGTCAGTTTTGTGGGTATCTCAACACGATACCCTAAAAACTGCAACGATTTGTTGCAGAAAGCACTTGTCATCAAGGTCGCGCCAATCCATACATTGTCTCGACACTGTCGAGACAATGTTGACGTGCTTGGTTCGTCAATAACCTGGCCCGTCAAATGGTTATCCACTGCGACGATTCGTCGCCGTTTTACTATTTCAATTGTCATCATTTAGGTCACAAGTTGTGACCCCATTAACATAACCGCGTCATATTTGTAATAAGGCAACAAGCTGTTGCCTTATTGCCCTACGCTTTTAGATTATGAGACGAAATATTGAGACAAAACAAGAAATCACCTCACCACCCACTTTTATAGTATATACTATAACTATCGCCGATTACAATCATTATCGGCAACGAAACACCACAGTTCATGAATCACAACCAACCACTGATTTTGCACAAAAAATTATCGGTAAAGCCACAAGCAATTGCGCCCTTAATTACATAAGGGTTACATAAGCAACGTATTGAATTTTATAATATTTGTTTGCATTAACATGCTAAAGAACCATGTTTAATTACATAAGATCTCTATAAACAACGCATTAAAACGTACTGCATCCTATCGTACAGTACAGATAATTTACCGCTTATAACCACTAATACCCATTGGCAGTTAACAGGAACAAGAAACCTAAGGCAAACACACATCAAGATTTATACAACGAATGCCCAGAGAAAAAATGAATCATTAATATGATGATCATTTTATTCAAAAAAACTGACGCTTGGCTGATTTTAGCTAGGTAAGGCAATGACACTCGCCTACAAACATTTCCCCCTGCTATTTCAGCAGCGTATTTGTATGCTACAGGGGGCTACCCACTACCGTATTTGTTTCTCACAGCTGGTCATCAAGCAATGCCGGAATTACTCCACTAAAATAACAACCTCTTTGCTGCGTAACAACCCACCATTTCAAGGTTGGAAGCTAATAGAGATAGTTTTTATATTAGGAAAGCGCAAATTTCCAGCAACCTATTAAATGCTGACGGATCTTTTGATGATAGGCGAGAGAAATTGTACCCACCTGGAAAATGCGATAGCATAGGCATAGCTTGGTATCACACAATAAGTTATACCAAACTTACTACATCCGTGGGACACTGATGGGACACTGAAACGTTATTAATGCTCACAACAAGCTAATGTTAACAATAAAGAAATAGATTTAACTTATTGATTTTACTGCTGTCATGTTAAGTGCTTTGTGGCGAATTATTGAGAAAATGAAGACTGTTAATCACCAGGTCGGCGGTTCGAGTCCGTCCCGGGGAGCCATTTTTTCCATTTAGCGTTCATCAACTTCTTGCGATTTCCACCCATTGTAAACATCCCACACGCCTGGTGTAATCGTTTCAGGGTAAAACCCAACACACTGCCCATATAGTTTTGTATCACCGTAATAATTATTGTAATAACGTTTAGCACAAGTGGTTAAATAGAAGCTGTCGTCTGGCTGACCGGGTTTTAGGTTGTACAATCCGACGCCGATATAATTGCTGTCAGCTTTTACAGCGTCAACTTTTGTTAACGCGGCAGTCATATATTGGCTTTGGTCGACACCAGTGTTGGTGTAGGCTCGGCAGGCTTTATAAAAATCTTGGGCGGGAATGGTGGGTTTACTTGTCCATCGCTCTAATGTTTCGACGGCATTGTCGGGTGCTGCTAGAAAATCATTTGCAATAAATAGGTTCATTTGATCGGCTGTTACTTGACAGTTATCGTTGCCAAACTTAGCTAAAAATTCGGGGCTCAGAATATTATGTATCTTGCTAAAGTTGGTATTGAAATCTTGAATCGATTCATATAATTGCGTAGTCGCTGCAGCAGGTAAAACAAACATTACAGGAATTTTAGGGTTTAAAACCATGAAACCTTTTGCGTTTGCACCATGTTCCACATAGTCTTCAACGGAACAAGGCTCATAAGGCGTACCAGTTTTATTGCACTCACCACTGTCATACAATGCATGTAATACGAAAGCATTAGCTGGCCATTGATTAGTACTACTTGATGCTTTAGCAGCATTTAATAATGCGCCTGCGTCAAATACTGCAATAAATTTCTTGTCACCTAAAGCTGCTGATAATGTGTTTAAAAATAAGAAACCTTTAGCAATAGCGACTTGTGCTTTCACACTATCGCCTTTACCAAGTGACGGACCTTCTAAATCGAACGAAACTCCAGCAGCATTGGGATCAGCATTAATTGCATTAGCGATGGTTTTAGCTGTTTGAATAATCTGGGTATCCGTTGATGTGTTAATCAAATAAGCACTGCCACTAATCATTGGCATAACGCGTGTATTCGGGTTATTTGCTTTGTACGTCTTGGTGACATCAGCACCCGCAATACATTCACCTAAGCCCGTTTTTTGTCCACCAAGTAAATCCGCTTTAAACTCAGGATATGATATATAGGTAATCAACTGCATTGGAGGTTTGTTTGTGCCGACTGGGCACGTTTTTTGAATCGAGGTGATGCCATCTTTTGTGGTAGCAGGTCGATTAATATAAGCAATGTCAGGGAATATATAAGTTAAATGACCTAAATCAGGTTTATCAGTAATAAACGTAGAGACGCAAGTGTCAGCACTGCACGTTATATCGCTGGATACATCATCAATGATTATGCCGTCACCTTTTGGAATGGCAGCGAAGGCACTCGTAATGAAACCTGTGAAAAAAATAAGAGGGAGAATCTTGCGCATGTTGAAAATCCTTTTTCAATGGATAGAATAATTGTAGCACTTGTTGGCGATATTGCTTACAATTATGCAACAATCCATCCACACGGCACCGAATGCAAGCGACTGATAAAAAACAAATTATTAGGCCACCTCTAAAATGGGCGGGTGGCAAAACACGCCTACTGCCAGAAATTCACGCAGTTTTGCCTGCTGGTAAACGCTTAGTTGAACCTTTCTTAGGCTCTGGCACTGTGTTTTTTAATACAGATTATGAACGCTATTGGTTGAATGATATTAATCAAGATTTAATTTTGTTCTATCAAACCTTGAAAGACCAAGGTGAAAAATTTATTAAGCGCGCTAAATATTATTTTAGTGAAAAGCACAATACGGCCGAACAGTATTACATGCTTCGTGAGCGATTTAACCGTAGCCGACCAAGTGCTACCAAAGCGGCTCTGTTCTTATATTTAAATCGTCACACGTATAATGGATTGTGCCGATACAATAAATCCGGTGGGTTTAATTCCCCTTACGGAAAATACAAAAAACCTTATTTCCCCGAAAAAGAAATGGTAGCTTTTCATGAAAAGCTGCAGCGTGCAAAACTCACTTGTTTATCATTTGTTGAAGTGATGCGAAAGACAAAAGTGGGCGATGTCGTGTATTGTGACCCACCGTATGTGCCGTTAACGCCCAGTGCGAATTTCACGCAATATCACCAACATGGTTTTGATGAGGATAAGCAATTAGCATTGGCGAGCTTAGCCGAGTGGTTAGCAGAAAAAGAGATATCCACGGTGATTTCTAATCATGACACCCCATTTACACGAAAAATTTATCAACAAGCTAAGCTGAAAAAATTTAAAGTACGGCGGTTTATTAGTTGCAATGGCAAAAAGCGGAATTATGCTAATGAGTTGTTGGCGAGTTTTAGCTAAATAGCGGTGACAAGCTGCGCTCGTTGGTTTTTATCACACCCCTCATCCGACCTTCGGCCACCCTCTCCCCGCGCGGGGAGAAGGGATTAATATTTCTCTTCTCCCCGCGAGGGGAGAAGATGCCCTTGGGCAGATGAGGGGTGATATTAACTAGCGAGCGCAGCTCGCCACAAACCAACAAACAATTAAGCTGTCACCTTCGCCAAATGCTTAGCGATGTAAAGCCATGTTTCAACGACAGTATCAGGATTAAGTGAAATACTCTCAATCCCCTGCTCTACCAACCACTCAGCTAAATCAGGGTGATCCGATGGGCCTTGGCCACAAATCCCGACGTATTTGTTGTGGCGTTTGCCGGCATCTATTGCCATTTTTAACATCGCTTTCACGGCCGGGTTACGTTCATCAAATTTATCAGCGACTAAGCTTGAATCACGATCAAGTCCTAACGTTAATTGCGTCATGTCATTTGAACCAATAGAAAAACCATCAAAGTGTTTTAGAAATTCATCGGCTAACACCGCATTGGATGGCAATTCACACATCATAATCACGCGCAAATCATTTTCACCTTGGCGTAAATCATTGTCGGCTAACACTTGCAATACTGCTTTGCCCTCTTCAACTGTGCGCACGAATGGAATCATGATTTCAACATTAGTTAAACCCATGTCATTGCGCACACGTTTCATGGCTTCGCATTCTAACGCAAAACAGTCTTTGAAATTATCCGACACATAACGTGATGCACCACGAAAACCTAACATCGGGTTTTCTTCATCCGGCTCATAGATATCACCACCCAATAAATTAGCGTACTCATTCGATTTAAAGTCTGACATACGCACAATGACTTTTTTGGGATAGAAAGCTGCAGCAATCGTACTGACAGACTCACGAATCTTTTCGATATAAAACTCTTTGGGGCTAACATAAGCTGATATTTTTGCTTGCACTTGCGCTTTCATATCTGCTGCTAAACTATCAAAGTTCAACAAGGCCTTGGGGTGAATACCAATCGAATTACTGATAATAAATTCTAATCGTGCTAATCCGACACCATGATTCGGAATACGACTAAAGGAAAAGGTACGTTCTGGGTTTCCGACATTCATCATGATTTTGAAAGGTACATCTGGCATGTTATCGATATGAATTTCTTTGCGCTCATATTTCAACAAGCCTTCGTAAACAAAACCCGTGTCGCCTTCGCAGCAAGACACAGTGACATCATCACCATCATTAATCATGCGCGTGGCATCGCCACAACCCACAACCGCTGGCACACCCAATTCGCGCGCAATGATTGCAGCATGACAGGTTCGACCGCCGCGATTGGTCACAATTGCAGACGCACGTTTCATGATAGGCTCCCAATCAGGGTCTGTCATATCCGTTACCAACACATCACCAGGTTGAACTTTATCCATTTGGCTAATATCACGCAATACGCGGGCTTTACCTTGACCAATTCGCTGACCAATACTACGGCCTTCAACCACCACGTTACTTTTTTGCTCTAATTGATAACGCTCCATCACTTGTGATGATTGTCGACTTTGGACGGTTTCAGGTCGTGCTTGCACGATAAATAATTCGTTAGTATCACCGTCTTTAGCCCATTCGATATCCATGGGACGGCCATAATGTTTTTCAATAATCATGGCTTGGCGAGCTAAGTTTTGCACTTCTTCATCGGTGATAGAAAAGCGTTGTTGCTCTGCCACATCGACGGGCACTTCAACCACTGATTTATCGTGTGATTGATTATCGGTATAAATCATTTTAATTAATTTGCTGCCGATATTACGTTGCAACACAGCGAACTTATCTTTTGCTAATGTGGGCTTGTGAACATAAAACTCGTCGGGGTTGACCGCACCTTGCACCACCATTTCACCTAAACCGTAAGATGAAGTAATAAATACGACATCATTAAATCCAGACTCAGTATCCAGGGTAAATATCACACCACTAGCGCCAGTTTCACTGCGCACCATGCGTTGAATACCGGCCGATAAAGCCACATGCTTATGATCAAAATTTTGATGCACACGGTAAGCGATGGCGCGATCATTAAATAGCGACGCAAATACGTGTTTAATCGCCACTAACACATTATCGAAGCCTTTGATATTTAAAAAAGTTTCTTGCTGCCCTGCAAAAGAGGCATCGGGCAAATCTTCTGCTGTCGCTGATGAACGTACGGCAACGACATTAGCGCCACTCGCTTCCATAGCGCTAAAGGCCGTGCGAATATCAGCTTCGAATTCAGGTGTGAATGGCGTATCAACAATAGCTTGACGGATGTCAGCACCGACTTCAGCTAGACGATTAACATCGTCGACATCCAGAGCATCTAGCGCATCATAAATTTTTTGGTTTAAGCCGCTTTGCTCGAGGAAGGTGCGATAGGCATCCGCTGTGGTAGCAAAGCCATTGGGCACTTGTACACCGAGCTTGGTTAAGTGATTAATCATCTCACCGAGTGAAGCATTTTTACCACCAACGCTTTCTACATCGTTAATGCCAAGTTCTGAAAATGGGATTACGTTTTTGTTTGTCATTGGTTTACCTTGGTTTTTTGATTAAACACATGGAAATTTTGATGGATTCCGCAGTCAAGCCGCGGAATGACAAAACGCTTCGTCATCCCGCGGCTTGACCGCGGGATCCAGCACAGTCTTGACTGACATTTTACCTCAGTCCTAACACCTCATGCGCGAGCATGCTATGATAACAAACCATGGAGAGAGAGGCATGCCCAAATCAATTATCTTGTTGACTTTTATCACTGTTTGCACATTTTTTGGCAGTTGTTATGCCGAAGACCTCGGTACACTAGAACAAGTTCGCTATCACATTGACAAGATGCTGGCAGCAGCCCCACAGAACGCCAATATTGGCGTCGTTGTTCAAGATATGGAAAATGGACAAACTATTTACCAACACAATGCGAACCGTTTATATATACCAGCCAGCACATTGAAAACGGTGACCACAACAGCGGCGCTACTCTACCTTGGTAAGAACTTTCAATTTAAAACCACACTCACAGCCAACCAAGCAAAGCCTATTAAAGGTGTACTCAAAGGCAATGTCTATGTTGTTTTTCATGGCGACCCTACGCTAACGAGTACTGATTTAAAACAGTTAGCACAACAGCTGAAATCTCTTGGTGTAAAAACCATTACCGGCAATGTGTATTTAGTGAATTATCTTTTCACTGGCAACCCTTATGGTCACGGTTGGATGTGGGATGATTTAAACAACTGCTTTTCAGCCCCTTTACATGCGATGAACATTAATCACAATTGTTTTAAAGTGAAATTAATTGCGGGTACAAATGCCGGTGACCCTACGCATATCCAAGAAGTTGACGACACCGTTTACACACCGATTAAAAATTTATCTCGCACTGTTAAAAAAGTTGAAAATCACGACCCTGTGTCTTGCCCATTAGATGCTGATATTGATGACAACAACCATTACACCATCAGCGGGTGCATTAAACCCAATGCAGCTCGCCAGCTAGATTTTGCTATTTTGCACGTTGATGCTTATGCTAAAAGCATTGTGTCTAACTTATTTCAAAACGCAGACATTAAGGTTAAAGGTCATTATTATGTGACAGAGCAAAACGTTGCAGGTAAATATACATTAGCCACGCACAAGTCTGAACCGTTGTCACAATACATTAAAGTTATGTTAGATAGATCCGATAATTTATACGCCGATGCCTTGTTAAAAACACTAGGCGCTAAATATTACAACACGCAAGGAGATTGGCGTAATGGCATTATGGCCATTAAAGCAATCCTGCTAACTAAAGCCCATTTAAATTTTAATAAAGTGCATATTGTTGATGGCGCAGGGCTCTCGCGATACAACTTAATCACACCGAATGATTATGCTAAATTGCTTCAGTTTAATTTTTTAGACAACAAAATTGGCGGCACATTTTTACAAGCATTACCCGTTGCAGGTGTGCAAGGTGGTTTACCGCGTTTGTCTCGAGCCGGCACACCCATTATCTTACGTAACGTCAGAGCAAAAACTGGCACCATGGAAGGTGTCCTTGGTATTGTCGGCTATTTCCACACACGCACCCATCGTGTTTATTCTTTCGTATTTTTAATTAATAACTTTACAGGCAAAGTGTATCCCTTCTTCTTTTTAGAAACGGATATTATCGAATATTTGGTGAAAACAATATGACAATGAAACGTACCGCTTTTTTACTTTCTGATCGCACGGGTATTTCAGCCGAAACCATGGGGCACAGTCTAATCACACAGTTCCCAGACATTGAGTTTGAAACCGTCACGATTCCTTATATCGATACTGAAATCAAAGCGCGCAAAGTCGTAACACAAATCAATACCTTTCATGAAGAGAAAAAAGAAAAACCGTTAATATTTTCCACCATGGTTCGCCCTGACCTGCGCGCTATCATCGCTGAAAGCTCCGGCATGCTCATGGACTTTTTTGAAAACTTCATTCACCCATTAGAAAAAGAACTCGGCACGCGTTCATCTCAAGCCATGGGTGCCTCACATGACATGGCCACTAATTTTCAAAGCTATAAAACCCGAATCGATGCGATTAATTATGCTTTAATCAGTGATGATGGCACGAACATCCGTCATTACGATCAAGCCGATGTTATCGTCGTTGGCGTCTCACGCTCGGGTAAAACCCCAACGTGCTTATATTTAGCCTTACAATTCGGCATCTTCGCCGCCAACTACCCGTTCACCGATGACGATGGCTTCGACAACTTGCAACTCCCCGATTTTTTAAAACCCCACAAAGAAAAAATCTTCGGCCTTACCATCGACCCGGATCGCCTACACGCTATCCGCAGCGAACGACGCGCGAACAGCCCCTACGCTGCATTAACGAAATGCCAACAAGAAATTAAAGCGACAGAGCAATTATACCAACAAGAAGGCATTCAAATGCTCAGCTCGACTGATCACTCAATTGAAGAGTTATCGACGAAAATGTTAGATATGTTGGGGATTAAACGGCGGTTGCATTAAACATACAAAGGTCAGGTAATCGGTGCAGGAGAAATTCGCCATTCACTTGCTGCCTGTCGCTGAATCTTCCGAAGAGATTTAGCGTGACTATCACGCCCTCTATGCATTAGCTGTATCACGGGGTTTAAGCCTATAGCTTTGTGGAAGACTTTCTTTGCTGTATTCATTAGGTGGTACACTTCAGCTGTAGTAAACCGTTTCAAAACCCCATAACGACCTGAATCATTGTTCATACACCAGCGACCATCCATTAGCCAATACAGTTCACCTGCTATAGAAATATCACAATAATCAACGCCATCATATGCAAGGGTTGGATGCCCTAATTTATGCGACTTAGGCACTATTTGTTTATACAATCCCATTGCCTTAATTAACTGAGGATGCTTGTGCAACTTTTCAACCCCAAGTACCAATTGACCATCCGTACGCAGTGCCCATATATAGGTTACATATGCCATCAATGGCATATATTCCCCTCGAGTGACATTACAGAAAGTTAAGTTGATCCGATATTGTTCATGCTCATGATATGCGTGCTCAGTCTGTGCTACGACTGGATATTTTTTATTATACATTGCGTAATTTTAGCGCAACTGAATTAAGGCAACATTAAGTCAATTGCGGATATGTTAACTGCTGAGTGGCAACGGCTAATTAATAGTGAAGTAGGTTTTATGGGACAACTATGGTGCTTGGGAATTTGTCTGGTCGACATCCGGCTGCGCCGTATTCAAGTAGCTAAAATACCCTTTCAAGACGTTACGACATTGACTCACGACACTGGGCTGAGTCGTGATAAAGCTAGAAATTTGTGGCTGTGAGGCCGGAACGGCGGCAAGTAGGCTTTCTTGATAGCTGCTATATTGATTAGCAGAAGCTTTAATTGAGCCAGCGGCTGCAAACATACCAATATTAACCGCAGTTTGGTCTTGCTGGCAATGTTGTTGCTGCATCCACACGGGGATTTTTTTAGGGTCACCTAATTGTTGGCCGACTAAACAAATCACCATGGCATGAATTTTAGGGCACATGCAGCTGAAGTTTGCGTAACTGTTGCCGCATTGCTGATAAGCATAACGGTTTGCCATTCTATAATCGTCGCCTAATTTTTGATAAATCTGTGGGGTTAGATCTTCTGCTTCGTTCACCATCATTTTTTTGCTTGCTGATACTTTCTTAAACGCGTAGTTGAAAGCAAAGCCGGCTTGAGTTGATACGGCGTGAGGTGTGTATTCTTCACCGTTAGGCTGTAAATACTCCATACCGCCACCGGCACCACCGCCACCTTCTAGCACGACAGCTCGGCCTTTCGCTAAATTGTTTTGTAGTTTAGTGCGTAAATTAGCTAATTGTGCGGCATACGCTTCAATTACAGCGCCATCATAAACGTGGGCTGGATTAGCTGTTGCGCTGGCATAATAAGAATATTGCGTTTGCTTTTCACCCTGGCCAAAACCCGCACCTAAACCTAGGCCATTATAATTCACACCATCATGCCAATAAGCATTGGCAAATTGCATGCCGGCGCCACCGCCCGCACCTAAAGCTGTTGTAAGCTTGCCTGAGGTTTGTGTTGACGTGACTAAACCACCACCACCGCCGCCTCCATAGGCTAGCAACGTATGTAACTGACCATTGGCTCGCACTTTAATTTCAGCGCCCCAGCCTGCTCCGCCACCGCCACTGATGCCACCAATCTGAGACTGTTGATTAGCACCGCTGGGTAAATACGGTTTTGTCGCCAAGTTTGGATAAACTTGTATGAATTGTTCATAGCCCATTTCGCCTAGCCCTTTAACTAAAGGGTCATAAAGTCTCGAGCCAGTTTTGAAGGATGACAAATCGACACCATTCATTAACTGACTAAAATATTGAGGATAACTGTGCAAGGTATCGGGCACACCAAGCGGGGTGTTAACGACAGGACCTAAACTGGTTGAATAAGCGAGTAAATGACAAAGTGGTAATCCACCACCGACCACTTTTGAATTTGTTGGTAATTGCGTATTTAAACAAGGTGTGGTGGTTTGTGCCGGTGTGTCACCTTGACTTTCTGCAGCCGTCGGTTTGGTTTGATAAAAATAAAAATATCCATTGCCTTGCCCTTGCAAGGCTAATTTATTGGCTAAATCTTGCCGCATTTTCTGCACGGCTAAATAAGCAGAGGGACAATATAAATTGCGTGCATAAGGGTAATCATTCACTTGTTGGCAGTCAGCTAATTGTGAGATGCTACATTTGAATTCGGTTTTAGTGATGGGTTGGCAGACAGGTGCCGCGAACAAATGACTCGTTGCTAGCAAACTAAAAATAGCCACGGGCCAAAAGAAACGATTAGACATGCTTCCATCCTTGAAAACTGATAATTGCATAAAGTATAACATATACGCTTCGCTTGCCACCAACAGCGACACAAGCAATCAACAAGATAACATAACTGCACTAACCGCCTGTATTTAAACAACAAACTGATACCATCTGCCATGTTTTTGCTATTTAACTTGCTCAATAATCCCGTATAATCAGCTGACAATATAACCATAATAACAAAATAACAAAATATGTCCGAAACACGCGAAACAGTGCTGCGTGAATATAGCGCCTGTGATTTTATACACTACAATCAAGCCAACGAATTCCCTCAATCAGATGGAGTTTGTTTTGCCTTGACGCTTGCGCACACATGCAGTTTAGTTAATTATCTGACACCCTATAGTAGCATTGCTAAACATAGTTTTTGGTGTAATGCCAAACAGGCACCAGGGCAGTTCAAATCGAAAATGTTAACACTTCAAGCAGCGTATACGCCTCCAGCACTAGGTCTATGTGACTACATCCACCGACATCATCTTAACCCTAATGGCCTTGGCTATGCTAGCGAACTTATGAATGATACTTGTCAGGTTAAATGCCAACTTAACACATTAAATACTAAAAATTTAATACAAACATTGCACCAATATGACGTATCTGTATGGATCCGCCTATATCGATATAATAGTACGGACTGCCATGTGCTATCCATCACATCACTCACCAACAACGGTACAAAATACTTCTATGTGTTTGATGCTAATAGTGGTGAAACAAAATTTATCGCTTCAAGCACGGCAAGCAACCCTTTACTCCAAGACTACAGAAAAAAAGGCATAACCACTTATATCAATGAGCATCTTAGCTATTACCAACAAAATGGCTATGGTAACTATCGATTATTATTCATTACTAAAAATAAGCTTTCAATGCGACACTAAACTTTCCGCCAAATCGTTTCACCATTTTTATCTTCTAGCGTCACGCCCATTGCTGTGATTTCATCACGGATACGGTCAGCTTCAGCGTAGTTTTTATCAGCGCGGGCTTGTAGGCGTGCGGCAATTAGGGATTCAATTGTTTCAGCATTGATATCACTGCCAGATTGTAAGAATTCTGTTGGGTCGCTTTCTAAAATGCCTAGCACTCCGGCTAAACGTTTTAGCATACCGGCCAATTGTGGTGCTTCTGCATCACCCTGTTCTTTCGCGATATTAAGTGCTTTGGCTAAATCGAACATGACCGCAATGGCCACTGGCGTATTGAAGTCATCATCCATCGCATCAGTGAAACGCTTTTCATATTCGCCGGCGGTTTCAACAGCGGCGGGTTCCACATCGCGTAAGGCGGTGTAGAAACGTTCGAGGGCTGCTTTAGCGCCATCAAGGTTGTCGGTTGAATAATTAACAGGGCTGCGATAATGACTGGCTAGCAAGAAATAACGCACAACTTCGGGCGCATAATCATTGAACACTTCGCGGATGGTAAAGAAGTTGCCCAGAGACTTCGACATTTTTTCTTTATCGATTTGGACTAAGCCTAGGTGCATCCAAGTATTAGCAAATTTGTCATCTGTTGCGGCTTTGGATTGAGCGATTTCATTTTCGTGATGCGGGAATTTTAAATCAAGCCCACCGCCGTGAATATCAAAATGATTGCCTAAGCAATGTGATGACATGGCTGAACATTCAATATGCCAACCTGGGCGGCCTTTGCCCCATGGAGAATCCCAGCTCGGCTCGCCGCGTTTCGCGAGTTTCCAAAGGACGAAATCGAGCGGATCGCGTTTGGCGACTTCAACGGCCACACGTTCGCCTGAGCGCAGGCTGTCAGTATCTTGGTGAGACAATTTACCGTATTCAGCAAATTTGTTAACTTCGTAATAGACATCGCCGTTGTCACCGGCATAAGCAAAACCTTTGTCAATTAAGGTTTCAATCATCGTGATAATGCGACCGACGTTATCAGTAGCCTTGGGTTCTGCATTCATAGGTAAAACATTTAAAGCGCGCTCATCTTCGTGCATGGCATCGATGAAACGACTAGTCACAGCATCAACTGTCTCACCTAACTCATTGGCTCTATTAATGATTTTGTCATCGATATCGGTAATGTTGCGCACAAAGTTCAGATCGTAGCCACTGAAACGTAGGTAACGTGCAATCACGTCAAAGTCCACCATTACGCGTGCATGGCCAATATGGCAGTAATCATATACAGTAATGCCACAGACATACATGCCCACTTTATTGCCATCGATGGGCGTGAACTTTTCTTTGCGTTTATTGGTTGTGTTATAAATTTGTAACATAATTGACCTTTTATTTACCTTGCTTTGAACTTCATTCTCATCATTTATGCCGCGGTGGATATATCCTCGCTCCGCGAGAACTTTTATCCACCCTACTTTGGGGGATTTTCTTGTAGGGTGGATAAAAGTTCTCGCGGAGCGAGGACATATCCACCAAGCATCATCAAAATATTTCTCTTACGCTATTAAAGCCTTAAATCTAGCTTTAACACGATCATCACCCATAAGCGCCATGATTGGCCCTAGCTCAGGGCCATGCAATTGACCGGTTAATGCCACACGCAACGGTTGAAACAATGCCTTACTTTTCACTGAAAGTTGCTCTTTCAACCCATTGCTTATTAAAGAAAAATCGCAACCATGGGTTTCAGCAAGCGCTAAAGCTGTTTGGTAAAATTCTACATGCGCATTATCAATAACACCTTGCGCTTCTTCACTCAGAACCAAGCTGCTGGCAAAAAACTGTTCAGCATATGGCTTAGCATCCGCGGGAAACATAATATTGGCTTTCACAACATTAACGAACTCAGCATGCTTATCCGCTGGCACGCCGTCAACGTCCCCTAGCCAAGCATTTAGCTCCGCTTCACCAGCCACAGCTAGCGCTTCTTTTTGCCAATGGTTCAGTTGTGCTTCGTCATATCGCGCAGGTGAACTGCTAAGATTATCTGATTTAAATTGTTCCGCTAACTCACTGTAAGAAAAGTAATTATTGTCTTTATAATAATGGCCAAGACGCGCTAAATAGTTCAATACCGCACCCGGCAAGTAACCCATCTCGCGTAATTCTCGCACACTGCGACTGCCATTACGTTTTGACAGCGGCGCACCGTCTTGACCAAGAATTAATGACGTATGGCCATAGGTCGGTTCGCGCATATCCAGCGCTCGCAAGATTGCCACTTGCCGTGGCGTGTTGGTTAAGTGGTCTTCCCCACGTAAGGCATGCGTGACGCCCATCAATGAATCATCAATCGCATTACAAAACATGAACGATGCCGTTCCATCCGCTCGACGAATAATAAAGTCGCCAATATCATTGCTGTCGAATTTTTGCTTGCCTTTCACGACATCATCAAATTCAATCAACTCATTATCCGGCAGACGAAATCGCAGGGTCGGCTTTAAGCCTTGGCTAATCTTTTCAGCGGCTTCCGCTTCTGATAAGCCACGACAAGTGCCAGCATAACGCGGTGGCTTGCCGGAGGCGCGTTGTAATTTGCGTGATAATGCTAATTGGTCTTCAGAGCAGAAACAAGGATAGGCGCGTTTCATATCAACTAACTGTTGATAATAAGTAGCATAAATGTCACCACGCTCAGATTGATAGTAAGGCCCATTGTCAGCCTCAGCTTCAGGCCCTTCTTGCCAATCCATCGACAACCAGCGTAAATCTTCCATCAAGGCTGTTACATATTCTGATTTAGACCGCTCTTTATCCGTATCTTCAATCCGAATCAAAAATACGCCATCATCATGCTTGGCAAGCAAGGCATTAAAAAATGCTGTACGGACATTGCCTAAATGCACATAGCCCGTTGGGCTAGGGCAAAATCGAGTTTTCGTGTGTGTTTTCATGGTCGTCATGATAGCGTATTTTTTGCGCTTTATCGAGCTAGTTTTCACGAGCAGAGAGCTAAGCTATAAAAATGCTCAAGGGATCATTTTGCCAACAGAGACAGTGCATTAAAAGATCCTTACTATATCAGTAAAGGATAACCCTACTCAGATCCATCAAAAACACAAGAAAAAATACTCATATTTGACATTTTTGTATGATCGATTGTTACACACAGGAATGATTACTCGCAACTTTTAATAGCCTCCTTATGTGTCAAAATCATCCTCATCAGAGTCATCAGAATCATCAAAATACCGCCCTATTTTCGACGCGGGATATTTCAGCTTTTGCTCAGTATAGTAAGCAGCTGTCTCAAACGGAACAGTTGTTTGCTGCGAGTGATCAGATGGCCTCTTTCTAATAAAATGCATACAATCCCCGAGACCTATCTGCCCAGCTCGTAATAGTGGCTTTCCAGGAAACTGAAACAGCGCTGTAAAGTCATAAGCTTTCTGCACCACTTCATGCTCATCACTCCCATTCTCGTATGACGTCCCTTTCAACATAGAAGGATAATATGTTGAAACAGTCGTTGTGCCCTGAGCACCGGCATACAATCCTTGTGCGGCAAAATGAGACTTAGCAGCAACCCACTGGTTCAAATCAATCACCATGTCACCATTGGGAATAAGACCAAAATCTAATGTCGCTACTGATGAGAAAGGTGAAAGAAGTGCATTGGGACTATAAGCCTTGCTATCAATCTTACACACCATCACATCGGCATGTTGAGGGTAATGAATTACGCTGGCTGTTGTATGCCGCGGTTGACCTCTTGGCCTTAAGAATGTTGCGGGTGTGAGTTCTCGGTTGTATCTGTAGTCATACAAAGAAACCACCTGATCACCATCACGAGGTTTATCTTGTGGCGCCTGACCAGTGTGCGCATCCAATAACGGTATACGAACAGTGGCAGACTTGAAACTATATAAAATGGGTAAGGCTGACGTTAATTTTTTTGTATCAAAAAAACAAAGTAGTAAGGTGCTACGAGTGTAGTGAGTACGGTAAAATCCCAATATATCACGGTAGTTAGCTAACTGATCACGACAATGGGTATTAATTGCACTTATTAATGCATCACTGCTCGCACTTGGGTCAACCTTGATAATAGTGTAAATACCTTGCTGAACAACAGTAAGCCCTCCCGCTTGTGATTGACCTGGCCCCATACCCTGCAAGGCATCGTCATCCTCGTACTGTGGAATATATGTCTCATTTAAAAAAGCTTTATTGATCCTATAGAACATAGCCCCTAAATGCTTATGCTCCTGCTCACAAAAACCTGGCATGAAACTATCTCCACCAGATAAGGAATTACCCGGCACTTGTACATCCCGACCATCAACAGCCAAAATCATACAATTACGACCCGATTGAGCGTTATTTTTTGCTTTATTTACATATCCTTGAAGAACAGGATATTCCCTCTGGCCAGCGCTATCAAAAACACAAGAAAAGATAGTCGTATTTGACATTTTTGATCGATCGATTGTTACACACATAAATGATTACTCACAATTTATTAGTTGGTTCTAACAGTGCATATAAACTTAACCACAAGGGGCAACCAAACACATGCGGGTTTCCTTTGTTTACTGGGTTTTGAGTTTACGTTTGTACGTCTATCAAAACCGAAAATGCTCACTTTTGCAAGTGATTTGCCAGATTAAGTCGTGACTTCTACACCCGTATTAGACATTTATTTAAACATTATACTATGTTAGGACTTAAGGCTATATTAACGAATAGAGTACCGAATAGGCTTCTCAGCTCTTAAAGTGAAAAAATTTATTAATACTATATTTACCATCATGTATTCTCGACAAGAGGCGAATAAAAAAAACACCCGTGAGACACGGGTGTTTTTGAGTAAGCTTGTATGTGTAATACAAAATTAGAAGTTATAACGTGCGCCGAATAGGAAGACGTTATAGGTTAAAGCAGAGTTGCTATTAAAGCTTGAGGTAATGTTTTCTAAGCTATCACCAAATACATGTTGGTATTGACCATTAACCTGCCAATTTTTAGTTATATCATAAGCGGCACCAACGGCAACGATGGGGGCAATATCAGTTGAACCACTGATATTGTCAATCGACAATACCTCTGTTGCCATACCAACTTTACCAAACAAACTAAAATTCTTGCTTAAATAAGCTGTCGCGGTAGCATATAAATTAACACTGCCTACGTTAGCATCCTCAAATGGACCCCAGTAGCCATATTCAGCTTCTAAGCCTAGATAGAACGGTTTAGCAATTTCAAAATTGTAACCGCCATTAAATGAGGCAGCAAAACCACTATTAGTAACAAAAGAATTCAACCAGCTATTTCCCATATCAGCAGCAGCGTAACCTAAACCAAGACCTACATACCAACCTTTAGGATGGCCCGTGTCTTTTTTAGCTTTTGCAGGCATTGTGCTTGTTGTGGCAATTGTAGCCGGCGTTAATGCTACGGCTGACTGAGTGTCATTCGCAGCTAATGCTGTACTTGTGCTGACAGCACCTAGAATTAATAAGGTTGCATATATTATTTTTTTCACGTTAAGAGTCCTATGGTTGTTGAGAAGTCGCTATTATATGAATTTTCTCGGATGAGACAAGCAGAAGCTGTAACTATGAGTGTTATTTACACAATATTGACGAAATCTGAGCACTACCCATTCAAGCGCACTTGCCCGCGAGATGATGCACTGGCAGCTAGACAAGCCTTTAAGAAATAGGCCTGACCATATTTGCAATATAAATCAGGGCAATGGTTGCTGCGCCAGTGCATTTCTTGCCAACAAGTTTCGGATGATTCACCGGTGCCGAATTCGAAGCCTTCTTTAATATAAGTTTGGACTTTCTGGTCATGCGTCGACATGAATGCAGCGCTGATTAATTCACCTAAAGTGAAATAGCAAACCACGATGAATATGATCACGGCAATAACCGAGCCCCATAATCGGAAATGATTATATTTGCGATTGCTGACATCTCGAATGACAACGGTACTTGCTAGTTTGTCGTGCCAAGCTTGTTTACGTGGATCAAATGCTATCCAAATAAAACCTAAACAAAAGGGGATGATTGAAAGTATATAAGCAATATAGCGCACGATGAATTGCCATAGCTTCGGTTTACCACCAGTGTTGGCATCTACAATCTTTGAGGCAATCGCCATTTTTCCGGGGGTTGCTGAACGAAAGAACCAAAAGCCTAACACGAGCACGGCGGGTAAACACCAATTGATAGCGGACACCCAAGCGCTCAAATGGGCATCGGGGATATTAACGTAGGCTCTGCCATAGATGGCAAATAAGATGGAAAATAGAATGAAGCAAACCCAAGCGGTATCAACGATTGAAGCCCAGAAGCGTAGCCAGAAACCCGCATAATGTGTTGATGTGTTATCCATGAAAAGATTATAACATAAGGACTGCTGCACTAGCTTAACGTAGGGTGGATAAAAGGCTGAGCGGAGCTCAGGCATACCCACCAGCACTCTAACAGCCACCACTGCTGGTGGATACATCCGAGCTGCCGCTCAAATTTTTATCCACCCTACAATTTTGATTCAACAACTCCCCTTGCGGGGAGGAGAGAATCTTATTCGATTTCAGGTAATGGCGTGTGCTTCTTGGCGATTAGGCTGTACATGGTGGGTACCACGAACAAAGTAAAGCAAGTACCAATTAACATACCGGTGGCAATCACTAGGCCAATGTCATAACGACTTTTGGCACCTGGGCCACTCGAGAAAATTAATGGCAAGACACCAAACACCATCGCAGCTGTCGTCATTAAAATAGGACGTAAACGCATACCGGCTGATTTAATAATCGCTTCGCGAATGCTCGCACCTTCTTTGGCTTGAATTTGATTCGCAAACTCAGTAATTAAAATACCATGCTTGGTGATCAAACCGATCAGGGTCACCAGTCCAATTTCCGTGTAAATATTCAATGTCGCCATACCTATATTCAAGAAGAATAAGGCACCACAGATCGACATCGGTACACTGATCATGATGACTAATGGGTCACGGAAGCTTTCAAACTGCGCGGCTAATACCAAGAAGATAATAATAATCGCGAAGATAAATGCATACATCAAGGCATTACCTTCGGTAACGTATTGACGAGACTGCCCTTCATAACCGACACCATAACCTTTCGGGAAATATTTAGTTAACGTATCTTTAAACCAAGCTAAACCTTCAGGCATTGTGTGCCCCGGCATCATCACAGCTTGGAATATGATGGCATTCTGTAACTGGTATTGATACAAAATATTCGGTTGTGTTGATATCGATGATGACACGATACTACTCAATGGAATTAAAGTACCTTTGGCCGTTTTAACATAGATCTTATTGATGGCTTCAGGGTTGAATCTATCTTTTTGATACACCTGTGGGATCACTTCATAACTACTGTTATTGAAGTTAAAGTAGTTAATATAGTTACCACCATAAGATGTACTTAAAGCATCGCCAATCGCCTGCATGCTGATGCCCAAGGTCGCTGCTTTATTACGATCGATTTTCAAATCTAACTGCGGCCTAGAATACTCAACGTTAGTATTCGTAAACATAAACAAGCCACTCTTCATCGCTAGTTTGCTCATGACTTCATTCACTGCTTCTAACTTTTTAAAGCTAGTGACATTAGTAACAACGAATTGGATTGGGAAACCAAAACCGACACCGGGTAACGGCGGCATCGTTGCCACAGCTGCTTGCACACCAGGCACATCATTCATGGCTGTTTGCAGCATCACTTGCGCTTCATTTTGATTAGTCGTGCGTTTGCCCCAATCTTTAAATACGATACCCGATAAACCCGCGGTAACATCAGCTGCACCGTTGGAGTAACCATTAATGATAAAGTAATTTTCTAAGAAAGGATCTTTACAGGCAACCGCTAATTTTGCTCGTTCACGTGCGGGCAATTGCGGCACTAATTTAGAACAAAACGCTGCAGGGTCATTGTGACGAAACCAGTTGTTGTAGATATTCGCAATTTGATCGGTGTAATGCTCTGTATATGTCGTGTTCGCATATTGCGGAGACGTAGACAATGCCACCAAGAAACCCTGATCTTCATTCGGTGCCAATTCAGTCGGTGTTGTCGACACAAAGAAGAAGCAGCATAACAATACGATAATAGCAAAGACAACGGTCACAGCGCGATAGTTTAACGCATGCGTTAACGCGTTTTCATAAACCCGCTTAAATGCTTCAAAGGTCTTATCAATGATTTTCACTAAGCGATTATTACCAATCTCAGCCGATAAAATTTTCGAACACATCATTGGTGATAAGGTTAAGGCGATAACGCCTGAGATAATCACCGAACAAGCTAAGGTAATCGCAAACTCTGTAAATAAAGCCCCGGTTACACCGGTAGTAAACGCGATTGGCGCATACACTGCTGCCAAAGTAATGGACATTGAAATAACGGGTGTAGCAATCTCACGTGCACCAACGACAGCCGCATCAAAGGGTGATTTACCCTCTTCAATATGTCGATAAATGTTTTCCACCACCACAATAGCATCATCCACCACCAGACCAATGGCTAATACCATGGCCAGGAGCGTTAATAAATTCAGCGAAAAGTTAAATGCTAGCATCAAGCTACAAACACCAATTAATGACAAAGGTATTGTCACAATTGGCACTAATACCGTACGCATTGATCCGAGGAAGAAGAAAATCACAACCATAACAATTAGCGCAGCTTCAAGAATGGTCATTAACACTTCATGAATAGAGTCACGAATGTAAATAGTCGAATCATATGAAATGGTGCTATGGAAACCCGGTGGATAATTGTTAATTAATGCAGGCATCACTTTGCGCACTTCATTATCAATCGTCAATGGATTAGAACCCGGCACACCTTGAATCATGATAAAGACGGTACCTTTACCATTAAATTTCACATTGGTATCGTAAGTTTGCTCACCCAATTCGGCCTTACCGACATCACCAATACGCACTAATGATCCATCGTCATTTTTACGAATCACCATGTTATCAAATTCAGTAGGTGTTTCCGTACCCGTTTGCGCATTCATATTTAACTGAATGTATTGGCCTTTCATCGAACCCGCGCTCGACTGATAGTTATTGACAGACAAAGCATCAAAAACATCTTTTGGCGTCACATTCAGAGCAGCCATGCGTTTGGGATCTAACCAAATCCGCATCGAGGCACTACCACTACCGACAATCAAAGCTTGTGAGACCTGTGGCAATGTTTCTAAAACGGGTTGCACGACCTTACTTAAGTAATCGGTAATTTGTGCAGACGACATAGTATCGCTGGTATAGGCTAAATAAAGAATACCAATTTGGGTACCGGTCTGCTTCACAATAACCGGCTGTTGTGCGGCTTTAGGCAGCTTACCCGCGACAGCTTGCACTTTCGAACTCACGTTCGTCATGGCATCGCCTGGGTTAAAGTTCAAAATAATATGCGCAGTAATACTACTAGTACCTTGCACACTTTGTGATTCAAGATAATCAATACCATCGGCTGACGCGACAGATTGCGAAATTAAATAGGTAATAAAACCTTGAATAACATCAGCACTCGCACCGGGATAACTTGTGGTGATTGTGATTTCCGTATTCGTCATTTCTGGGTATTGCTGCAACGGCAATGCCATAATCGAACGCAAACCCAATAATAGGATAACTAAACTCACCACCGTCGCTAAGACGGGGCGTTGGATGAATATGTCGGTAAATTTTTTCTTGCTAGCGATATCCTTGCTCACGAATCAGCCCCCGTGGTAATTTCTTTCGCTGTTGCTTTAGGTAATCCTTCGTTATTAATTTTAACGGGCGCACCACTAAACAATTTAATTTGACCGGCCACGACAATCGTTTGCCCTTCTTTCAAACCACTAGTAATAACCATTTCGTTACCACGACGCTCGCCGACTTTAACGAATTTTTCTTCTGCGATCATATCATTGCCTTTCTTCGTCACAACGAATACTGAGTTACCGAAAATATTGTAAGTCACTGCCGTTTCAGGCACGACAATCGCGTTAGTTAAGGTAGGTAGTAACACATTCACATCCGCGAACATACCACCGTATAAGAGATGTTTTGGGTTAGCAACAGATGCACGTACAGTAATCATGCGGCTATCTTCATTAACGCCAGCATTGATTGCCGTAATTTTACCTTTGAACACTTGGTTCGGATATGTATCGACTTTCAAATCAACTTCTTGGTTATTATACAGCTTAGCTAAATCTTGCTGCGGCAAAGTAAAATCGATAAAAATAGGGTCGACTGTCTGAATGTTCACAAAAGCATTCGTTGGACTACCTGTTGGCCCAGTATTGCCACTAACTGTCGTGACATATTGCCCAACACTAACTTGTCGGATACCCACACGTCCTGCAAATGGCGCTTTAATACGACGGAATGAAATTTGCGTTTCATCATATTTCACATTGGCTTGACCTTCTTGCATGTTCGCTAAAGCTTGATCATAATCTGACGCAGGTACGGCACCGGTATGATACAAACGTTTTTGACGTTGATAAGT
The DNA here is from genome assembly GCA_963975985.1 of uncultured Gammaproteobacteria bacterium. Classification (GTDB taxonomy): domain Bacteria; phylum Pseudomonadota; class Gammaproteobacteria; order JABDGN01; family JABDGN01; genus CAXBIY01. Next base: position 84,947 of record CAXBIY010000006.1, on the reverse strand, counting down.
AATTTTTGCTAAAGCCAATTTTGCTTTATCACTATTCAATTGTGAAATTTGCGCACGCGCATCCATGTCAGCAAGCGGAGCACCGGCTTCAACATATTCACCTGAAGTAAAATAAAGTTTTGTGACGATGCCACCAACTTGTGGAGTGATCTCAACATTCTGCACAGCCGTTAACGTACCAACCGTTGATAAAAACGGATGCCAAGTTTCACTTTTCACGGGTACTGCTGAAATCGTCGACACAGGTGTTTTTTGATTCTTCATCGCTTGCGCGATCATGTTCTGCCTGAAGAAATACCATCCAATAGCCCCACCGAAAACAATCGCCGCTGCTACTAACATGATGATCATACGTTTGATCATAAAAAAACTCCTTTAAATACGTGCATAATAGCCGCCTAAGATAGCAAAGTTTAAAGGCGGAAACAACGAAAACTGTCAATTTAATTTTAACGTTTACATAGCGCTGACATATTGCCCTTAGCCTCTAGGTAATGTCACACCGGTCTGACCTTGGTATTTGCCATCGCGATCTTTGTATGACACTTCGCATGCTTCATCCGATTGAAAGAATAACATTTGCGCAACGCCTTCATTTGCATAAATTTTTGCCGGAAGCGTTGTCGTGTTCGAGAATTCTAGGGTCACATGCCCTTCCCATTCTGGCTCTAATGGCGTGACATTAACGATGATGCCGCAACGCGCATAAGTCGATTTACCCAAACAAACAGTTAACACATCTCTTGGGATTCGAAAGTACTCGACGGTGCGAGCTAAGGCGAAAGAATTCGGCGGGATAATACAAATTTCATCGTCAACTTCGACAAAACTTTTATCAGAAAAGTTTTTTGGATCAACGACTTCAGAGTTAATATTCGTGAAGACTTTAAACTCAGGCGCACAGCGCACATCATACCCATAACTGGAGACACCGTAAGAAATTAACTTACCTTTCTTGTCACAATGGCGAACTTGGCTCTTTTCAAACGGCTCAATCATGCCGTGTTCTTCCGCCATTTTTTTAATCCACTTATCTGATTTAATGCTCATGTTTGTCCTCAGGTTTTATTGCTAATTTACGTTTAATCTTGGGAAGCGATGATAGCTTATCGACCAGCTTGGCAGCAATAGCATGATAGATTTTGGCTTCTTCACTTTCAGGCATCGAGACCACCGTTGGGCAGCCTTGGTCAACTTGTGCACGAATCGCCGTTTTGAGTGGCAATTGGCCTAATAATTCAGTGTTATATTCTTTAGCAAAATGCTCTCCACCATCGCATCCAAAAATAGCTTCTTCATGGCCACATTTAATACAAGTGTGATAGCTCATGTTTTCAATCACACCTAATACGGGCATCTCAACCTTGTTGAACATTTCTAATGCACGTTTAGCATCCTGCAAAGCAATATCTTGTGGTGTCGTCACAATCACACCTGCTGTTACGGGAATCTTTTGTGTCATTGTCAGTTGAATATCACCCGTACCAGGCGGCAAATCGATAATCAAATAATCCAAATCGCGCCAATTGGTGTCGTTAAGTAATTGCTGCAATGCCGTGCTCACCATAGGCCCGCGCCAGATCATAGGCGTGTTTTTACCCACTAAAAACCCCATCGACATGACTTGCAAGCCATGCGCCATGTTAGGTTCAATCGATTTACCATCAGGACTATCTGGCTTTTCGTGAATGCCGAGCATCGTGGGAATACTGGGCCCGTAAATATCGGCATCAAGAATCCCCACTACTTTGCCCTGCGCTCGCAGTGCCAACGCTAAATTCACAGCCGTTGTTGATTTACCCACGCCACCTTTGCCTGAAGCGATCGCAATGATTTGTTTAATTTTTCCTTTCATGCGCGGATTATACCGAATTTATGCGCTAGTCACGAGGATTGATATTTGATATATTGCTCATGACATTAACGAAGGAGTCAAATTCAATGAAACGGATATTATTAGCAACTTTATTATTAATCGGCATTAGCACAACTTATGCGGATTCTGGCCAGCAACCTTGGTATTACGGCCACGGTTATGTTGAAGGCCAAATTGGTATGGGGCAAATACAAACGCCTACTAGTGGTTTTTCTAACTATAGCGTGGGTGGTTTTGCTTGGCGTGTAGCAGGCGGTTACTTGTTAGGTCAAGGGCATTTTAATTATGGTTTAGAATTGGGTTATACGGGCTTACCTACTAACTCTTATGGCGCTGGGGGCATAGAAGACACATTCAATGCAGGCGACATTGACCTCTTATTCGTTGGTCGCTATAACTTCACTGATCATTGGAATATTTATGGCAAATTTGGTCCTGATTTTTCGATGCAAAAATTTGCTGAGCCAGGTGGCGTTCACAATTATTCAAAAACATTTGTCCTACCTAAAATTGGCGGCGGTGTTGGCTATCAAATCAATCAAACTGTCGGATTAAACCTTGAAGCTGATTATGCTTTTGGCAAATCACCCAGCAACGTTGCTGATTTAACCCAAGCAGTTCTCAACCAAGATGGTATCTCAACATTGAGTGTACTATTCGGTGTAAACATAAGCTTTTAGAACTTGAAACTATCCAGAACGGGGCAAATGCCCCGTTTTTTATTGCCCATAAATACGGTATAATCGCTCCCATTAATATGGATAAGCACATGACTGACAAAAGAAAAATCATCATCACCAGCTCCCTACCCTATGCTAATGGTCCTATCCATTTAGGCCACTTGGTAGAATACATCCAAACGGATATTTGGAAGCGTTATCAAAATTTAATGGGCAACGATTGCTATTACATTTGCGGCAGTGATTCCCATGGCACACCGATTATGTTGTATGCCGAAAAGCAAGGCATCACACCCGAACAATTAATCGCGCAAGTACGCGAACAACACATCACTGACTTTTCACGATTCCATGTTGAGTTTGATCACTTCTCCTCAACCCATACTGACACCAATCGTGAATTAACCGAATCAATTTACAACACCTTAAAGGCCAACAACCACATTAGCGTTAAAACCATTGAACAATTGTTCGACCCTGAAAAGAACATGTTTCTACCCGACCGTTTTGTAAAAGGCGAATGCCCTCGCTGTGGTAAGAAAGATCAATATGGCGATGGTTGTGAATCATGCGGTGCAACCTACAGCCCTATGGATTTAAAGAACCCGACCTCAGCCGTTTCTGGCGCGACTCCTATCACTAAAGAGTCCGAACATTACTTCTTTGAATTACCGCAATTCACCGAACAGCTTAAAACATGGATGCAATCCGGCAGCTTACAATCTGAAATTAACAACAAACTTAATGAATGGTTTGAAAGTGGTTTGCAAGCATGGGATATTTCTCGCGACAAACCCTACTTTGGTTTTCTCATTCCTGGCACCACCGATAAATATTTTTATGTTTGGGTCGATGCCCCTATCGGTTACATGGCCGCATTCAAAGAATTTTGTGCTGACACCGGTTTAGACTTTGATGAATTTTGGAAAGCCGATAGCACCACAGAGCTGTATCATTTTATTGGTAAAGACGTGATGTATTTCCATAGTTTATTTTGGCCCGCCATGTTGATGGGCAGTCACCATCGCACACCTTCTGCTGTGTTTGTGCATGGCATGTTAACGGTGAATGGCGAAAAAATGTCGAAGTCACGCGGTACCTTTGTGAAGGCTGAAACTTATGCTAAGCATTTAAACCCTGAATGCTTACGTTATTATTATGCCGCTAAGTTATCCAATCAAATCACCGACATTGACTTAAGCATGGATGATTTCCGTTTACGTGTAAACAGTGATTTAGTTGGCAAAGTGGTTAACATCGCCAGCCGTTGTGCTAGTTTCATTACCAAGAAATTTGACAGCAAGCTAGCCACTCAATGTGATAACAACGATTTACATGCTGATTTTGTGAATGCGGGCACTTCGATTGCAGCTTTATACGAACAGCGTGAATATTCTAAAGCCATGCGCGAAATTATGGCACTCGCTGACAAAGCTAATCAGTACATCGATGAATTCAAACCTTGGCAATTGATCAAAGAAGAAGGCAAAGCGGAGCAAGTGCACCAAGTGTGTAGCTTGGCACTCAATTTGTTCCGTGTACTCATGACTTATTTAAAACCAATTTTACCTGAAATGGCAACAAAGGTTGAAGCATTTCTAAATGTTGATCTCACATGGCAAGGACGTAAAACCTATCTTGTCGATCATGCTATCAACAAGTTCAAGCCTTTATTACAACGTGTTGAAGAAGAGGATATTCAAAAAATGCTAGAAGACAGTCAAGAAGATTTAATCAGCAGCACACCGGCAACAGGCCCATTAGCGGATAACCCTATCGCCGATGAAATCACTATTGATGATTTCACCAAAGTGGATTTACGCATTGCAAAAATCGTGAATGCTGAACACGTTGAAGAAGCGAAAAAATTATTAAAGCTTGAGCTCGATATCGGTGGCGAAACACGCCAAGTGTTCTCAGGCATTAAGTCATCTTACAACCCTGAAGATTTAATTGGTAAACTCACCGTCATGGTCGCGAACTTAAAACCTCGCAAAATGCGCTTTGGCATGTCTGAAGGCATGGTATTGGCTGCTGCAACTGAAAGCGGTATTTATTTACTCGAACCTCACGATGGAGCGGTCCCAGGCCTTAGAGTGACGTAGTTATTTAACTAAGCCCTAAGTCCTAACACCTAAGCCCTATGAATTCTATTGCCTACATCCACGAAAACCAATGCATCGGCTGCGTCAAATGTATTAACGTCTGCCCTGTCGACGCCATTGTCGGTAGCCAAAATCAATTACACACGGTAATAGCGGATGAATGTATCGGCTGTGATCTATGTGTGCCGGCTTGCCCCATGGATTGCATCGACATGGTCGCACTGAAAACTGCTAACGATAAAGATGAACGACTAGCCCGCGCGAAACAAGCGAAGCTCCGCGTGAACAATCGTAAACAACGGTTACAGCAACAACAATTCGCTAAGCCTATTGAAGATAAGCAGTCGATGATTGCAGCTGTCCTGGCGCGTGCTAAAGCTAAGCGAGGCGAATCATGAATAAAGCGAAGCGCCAACAATTCTTTGAACGTTTACAGGCAGAAAATCCAACCCCGACCACCGAGCTTAATTACACTTCCGAATTCGAACTGTTAATTGCTGTTATTCTCTCTGCACAAGCCACCGATGTCAGTGTTAACAAAGCGACAGATAAATTATATCCCGTTGCCAATACGCCAGAAGCTATTTACAAGCTAGGTGAAAAAAAGTTAAAAACTTATATTAAAACCATCGGGCTGTATAACGGCAAAGCCACGAACATTATCAAAACTTGTAAAATGTTAATGGATGATTATGATTCAACCGTACCAGAAGACCGTAAAGCTTTAGAATCATTACCTGGTGTTGGCCGCAAGACCGCCAATGTCATATTAAACACCGCCTTTGGCCATCCGACCATTGCCGTCGACACGCATTTGTTTCGCCTCGGTAATCGCACTGGCCTAGCGCCGGGTAAAACCGTACGTGAAGTCGAAGACAAGCTAGTCAAAGTAGTACCCAAAGAATTTATGCAAGATGCACATCATTGGTTAATTTTACACGGCCGCTATATTTGTATCGCCCGTAAACCCAAATGCGAAGCCTGTGTAGTGTCAGATTTATGTGAATATAAGGATAAAAATGGATAACCACGAACGCGACCGACTCCGTCAACAGTATTACACCGCTTGGCAGAAGTACTTACAAGATTTACCGATGACAGCATTAGAAGCTGATATCGCTGATATTATCGCCATGCATCCTGAATATCATGAGATCTTTGATAATGAAGAACTGTCGCAACAAGTGGAATATTTTCCTGAGTTAGGTGAAAGTAATCCTTATCTGCACATGGGATTGCATTTAGCGCTACGTGAACAAGTCAAAACCGATCGCCCCGCTGGTATCAATCTGATCTATCAAGATTTAATTGAAAAACACGGTAGCATTCATGACGCTGAACATGCGATGCAAGAACACCTAGCGGAAGCGATGTGGTCGGCACAACAGAACGATGAAATTCCGGATGAAGAGAAATATTTGGAAAGCTTAAAAGCATTGCTTTAATGGGTGACAAGCTAAGCTCGCTATTTTAAATCACCCCTCATCCGCCCTTCGGGCACCTTCTCCCCTCGCGGGGCGAAGGAAACAAACACTACTCTTGAATCAACTCAATCATATAACCGTCGGGATCCTTAACGAAGGCAATAATGGTTGTGCCGTGCTTCATAGGCCCAGCTTCCCGCACAACATTGCCATCCAAATTGCGAATATCATCACAAGCTTTTGCGGCATCATCAACACCAATCGCAATATGACCATAGCCTTCACCTAAATCATATTCACTGACACCGTAATTATAAGTTAGCTCTAGCACCGGTGTCGTTGCAATATCACCATATCCCAGAAACACTAACGTAAATTTTCCCTCAGGATAATCATTCTGTCGTAATACTTTCATGCCCAAAACATCAGTATAAAACTTAATGGAACGTTCTAAATCACCGACTCGAATCATTGTATGCATAATACGCATGCGTTATCTCCTCATTCATCTAAATGTAAACCCTTTTCACGCCATAAACGTTTCACTAAATAATGGAACCGTGCAGAAACCAATAACATCAATATAATCGATCCAGAAAACACATACACGCCCCATTGCACACTGACGGTTCCCGCTACGCCTAAACGTACGATGATCACCATTAAGGCAACAACGAGTACATCAAGCATCGACCAACGGCCAATATTTTCTGCTATCCATAAAATTTTTCGAACTGTTTTGGTTTGCCAATCACTGAGAAACCAGCAAAACAATATCGCAATCATTTTAACGATGGGAAATATGAATGAGAAAATAAGGATCAATCCAAAAATAAAGTAATTACCCGTGTTAAAGAGCTGTACCATACCACCCGTCATTGAAACAGTATTGGAAAATACCCATAGCGCCGTTAATGTTACCAAAGGGGCAAAAATACCGATAAAATAACCCACTGCTGATATCCACATCCAAACACCCAACGTTCTATCTAAGCCGTGTAGCACCAAACCATTTTTTTCTTTTGGAAACCAATTAGGCAAGATCACAATGGCTAAACCTAACATTGCGCCATATAAATAATAATGCGATACCTCAACATTAAATGATTGCACAATCAAAAACACGCCCACCAATGTAATGAAAATTAATGCTAACAGCTTAACGCGCGGAAAACGGTTGAGGAAATTATTTAATGGTTCACTCGCCCACATCATCACAAACACGGCGATGATAATAGCCACGGCCATCACCATATACACCTTTGCAACGGCCACTGCAGTAATCACACTATCTAATGAAAAGACGATATCAAGCAATATGATTTGCGTTAGTACTAAAGCCATTGTCGCCGTTTTTGTTTTCACTTTATGACCTGGCTGATGTTCACGCAAATAATTAATAATTTCGTGGCAACCTTTATAAAGCAGAAATAATCCACCAACAAACAAAATAAAATCACGGCCAGACACATTCCAGCTACCAATCATAAACCAAGTTTTCGTGAGTTGTGATAACCAAAATACACCGCCCAGTAAAAGCAAGCGCATAATCATCGCTAAGCCTAAACCTAAGCGACGAGCAGTTTTTTGCTGCTCCTTAGGTAAGCGGTTGCTAGCGATGAGAATAAAGACGATATTATCAATACCGAGCACAATCTCTAGCATGGTTAAAATGAGTAAACTGATCCACGTATTTGGGTCATTGAGAATAGCTATCATATAAAATTTCGTCCTTTGTGTGCTAAACTAACAGCATGCAAAAATTGACCATTACTCAACCAGACGATTGGCATATCCATCTACGCGATGGTAGCTATCTAAGCCGCACGGTAGCGGATGCTAGCCGTCAATTTGAGCGTGCCATCATTATGCCAAATCTGACACCACCCGTCACTACAGTGGACGATGCTGAGCAGTATTATCAACGTATTCTTGCTCAAATACCGAGTGACCAGACATTTGCTCCATTAATGAGCTTGTATCTCACCGACAACACGACCGTTGAGAGCATTATTGCGGCCTCTGAGCATCCGCATATTCACGCTTGCAAACTTTACCCTGCTGGTGCGACAACCAACTCTGACAGCGGCGTAACGGATATTGAAAAGCTCTACCCCATTTTTACTGCCATGCAAAAGCACGGCTTAGTCTTATGTGTACATGGTGAAGTCACGACTGCTGATATTGATATCTTTGATCGTGAAGCGCGATTTATTGAAACTGTGTTAATTCCGATCGTGCGTGAATTTCCTGAGTTGAAGATTGTCATGGAACATATCACCACCAAGGATGCGGTTGAATTTGTGCAAGCTGCACCGCTTCATGTTGCAGCTACCATTACTGCGCATCATTTATTATATAACCGTAATGATTTATTAGTCGGTGGTATTAAGCCGCATTATTATTGTTTGCCTGTATTAAAGCGTAATACACATCAGCAAGCATTATTAGCAGCTGCAGCCAGTGGCAATCCTAAATTCTTTTTAGGCACCGATAGTGCCCCTCATGCAGTCGAGCAAAAACAATCGGCCTGTGGTTGTGCAGGTATTTACACCGCGCATGCAGCCATTGAATTATATGCCATGGCATTTGAGCAAATGAATGCGTTAGATAAACTCGAAGGATTTGCTAGTTGTTACGGCGCTGACTTTTATGGTTTGTCTCGCAACACCGCCACTATTGAGCTTGTTAAAGAAAATTGGCAAGTCCCTAACCTTTTACCTTTCGGCGACACGGAGCTAAGCCCTTTGTGCGCCGGTGAAACCTTACCATGGCGATTAGTATGAGCACAAAAAGTATTAAACACCCCTATTCCGAACGCTTCCGAGGTTTTTACCCTGTCGTTGTTGATATTGAAACCGCTGGGTTTGACGCCAAAAAAGATGCCGTGTTAGAGCTTGCGGCCGTCCTCACAACCATGGATGAAGATGGTAATTTACAAGTCGCTGAAACCTTGCACTACCATATTGAACCGTTTCCTGGCGCTAACCTAGAAAAATCATCGTTAGACTTTAATGGTATTAAACCGTTCAATCCTTTTCGTATGGCTATCTCAGAAAAAACAGCACTCACCGACATGTATAAAGCTATCCGTGAAAAGTTAAAGAAATATGATTGCACGCGTGCGGTTATGGTTGCACACAATGCAACGTTTGATCATGGATTTTATCGCTCAGCTGCCGAACGTGCTGGGCTTAAAAAAGATCCCTTCCATCAATTCACCACTTTCGATACCGCCACTCTAGCAGGCTTAGTCTATGGCCAAACCGTCCTCTCTCGAGCAGTAGAAGCGGCTGGTTTAGTCTACGATGAGTCCGAAGCACATTCAGCCAAATATGATGCTGAGATTACGGCGGATTTGTTTTGTAAAATGGTGAATAAAGTAAAAGCGCTTAGGCCTTAGGGCTCAAGAAATGTATCGTCATCCCACGGCTTGACCGCGGGATCCAGAACATTGTCAAGCCACCTAGATCCCGCGGTCAAGCCGCGGGATGACGAGCTCCTCTAAATCCTTCTAAAAATATCTCTCCCACAAAAAAGCCCGCGAACTAGTGCGGGCTTTTTAAGTATCAAAAGTTCAATTAGAACTTAACACCTAAACGGAAAGTACCGATGTTATCGGATTTACCAGAACCACCGTTATCGCTTGAATAATCGATGTCATGATCGTATTCCGCTTTCACGTATACATTCTTCAACACATCTAAACGATAAGCGAATAACATGCGATATTCAGGCATCCAGAAACCACCTAACGCATCGGCTAAGAAGTTTTGTGCATCGCCACTTTGTTGGTAACTCATCATCGCTTCACTGGTCATGTGTGAAACATCGAAGTTGTAACCAAACTCAATGCCGTAAGCCCAAGGTTTCGCGCCTTTGTCAGAACGAGCAGCAACTAAATCTTGAGGACTAAATGCTTCGGTTGCTGATACAAAGTTCATATACATGTCGAATGGACCGCTGTATAAACCAACGTGAGCAGAAATACCTGGGATTTGTTTATGGTATTCGCCTGCAGTATGAGTATATTGTCCCATTACAAATTTCGCACGCTCAAGATCAGCCATGTTATTCAAGAAACCCACATGGATGTCATAACCTAACAATTGCGTTTTACCCGCAAAACCTAAGTCAGCACCAAAACCACGGATACGTGGATTATTGTCTGTGTTAGCATCATCCAAACCCGTGAAACCATACACATCAGCATTTAAACCAAATGAGCTCATATAACCCGCAGTAAATGCAGTGGTGTTCGCTTCAGTCAATAACTGAGTTAAAGGCTTAGTAATAGTGTCATGTTCATAATCACCAAAGTTCAAGAATTGGCGACCGGCACGAATCCATAAAGGTGACTTGGCAAAGTTAGATACTTGTACCGTTGCTTCAGAGAAAAATAACGTTTGGTTATTCGTGTTACTTGTAGCCGGTAAATTCCAATCATTATCATAATCTAGTGCAGCATGAACATGCGTCCAGCTACCAATATCAGTATCTAAATATAATTCAGCAGTCGCTAAACTCACACTAGAGGTTGGTCCTTTAGTGAAATTTGATTGACGATTACCAGGAGCATAACTAATACCACGACCTGCAAATTGTGCATCAGTATCAAACTCACCACTGATGGTTGTGTGTTTGTACCATTGGTTTAACAAACTGCTTGGTGTGTGCGAAGCATTGTCTTGGTTATGGTTAACGATTTGGTCCATGTAAGCTTGCTGCGCTTTGCTTACAGCTGCACCTTCGTTCGCAGTCGTTTTGTCTGTCGGTGCGGGTGCAGCTATTGCAGTCGCGCTGACAAAACCTAAAATGGCTAAAGAGCCGATGATTTTTTTCAGTTGCATTATAGTAAAGTCTCCACTTTTATTTAGCTAAATATTAACGCTCAAAGCCAACAGTAATTGCCCTCTCGAGAAGCAAAAAATATTGTGTAAACAAACGGTTGAGCCATCAACGTTTATTCACCTTTGAACGGCGCTAAGCATACAATGAAGATTTAGCAAATGCAAACTGAATTAAATTGAATAGGATTGTTTAAATACTAACCTTCGACAGGACGAATCCCGGGTGGCTGCCCATGTTGTGAGATACTAATACAATTAGGCATACCAAATGGACAGCTACCTTTTGAACTTGCCACAATAGCAGGTTCACCAGCATATTGAGTGACTTTAGTTAGCGGCATGAAGCCAGGTGCTTGCGATGGTACACAGGGTTGCGGCGCACCTTGTGCAGCCATAACCGTCGGATTATTAATACTTGAACATAAACCAAAAGGAAGTAATTTCACTGTTGATGCTTGTAAAGGCGGCTTACCATTAACATCAATCGGGACAACTGGCATAGCTAAAGCTGGTGACTTAGTATTGCCAAATTGACAGCCACATAGAGCACCTGATACCGCAATGATTTTATTACTCTCCGATTCAGATGGCACATGATCTTCAACACAGGCGGTGACTTCATTTAGCTCATGGACCTGCGGAGTCAAATCAGGATGTGCCAACAGGCGATCACGTTCAGCTGTCATTTGCTCAGCATATTGTCCTGGATCATAAGCTGATAAACGCGCTTTCAACGCATCTTCGCTGGGTAATTGATCACGATAATTGGGGCAATTAGCAAACTGTTTACGCGCATCAGCAATCTGCTGTTTTAATGCCTGACCATCTGTAAAATTCGAGGCATTTGCACCTGAAAATGCATTACTTCGCTCACGCGCCAATGCGCCCATAGCATTATCTTTCGCATTTCCGGCTAAAGCATTGGGATCAAACGCCGACATTTTGCTTTGCATAGAACCTAATTCCTGCACAACGTTTTTCAAACTATTAGTGACCAATTGAAGGCCTTGAATACTAGCTTGCAATGCTTGCACGGGCTCTAAGCCCATCGCAGCATTTTTAGCAGCTTGTTCAGCGCCAGTTGCAGCTTGACCAGCGGCTGCTTTGGCTTGTGCTTCTGCCGCTTCTTTTAAGCCTGATAATTGCGTTTGATAACCCGCTATCATATTTTCATTTTGTGCGATCATACCTGTGGCTTGCGATTTTAGGCCATCTACGTATTGTTGATACTTCGCATAAGGATCGATAGTCGGCAACATGCCTTCGGCCGAGACCATCATGGAATCAAGATCATTATCACAAAATCCTGCTTTGGCTTTATCATGTAAGGCTTTTGATTGTTGCTTAACTTTTTCTTCAGCTGCTTTCACGCGCTGCGCTTGCGCTTGCAAGGCTTGGCCCTTCGCTTCCATCTGTTTTAATTTAGCTGTTTCAGCTTCTAAGCCGTCAATGGACCCCTTCAACCCATTAATTTGGCCTTGCATATGATCCAATGGACTATTAGCAATTGCACTACCCGCATGCGCATTAAATTCGGCTAATGCCTTTTGCCCTGCTGCCGTGCCTAGCTGTTCACAATTACAAGATAACACTTTACTAGCAGCAGATTTTGCATTGCCATAAAGCCCACCCAACTGCTGTTTGGCTTGCAACAACTTACCAAATTCACCTTGGCCCATATCAGCGAAACGTTTAAGAGGACCTAGAAGATTCGCGGCCATGAACAAGTGAGCTGGATCCACATCAGCAAATTTATGAATTTTATCCGTGTCCGTGGCTAGTTTTTGTTGCGCCTTATTCATTATATCTGACGTACTGCCAGATACTTGAGAGCTCTGGCCTTGCACAACGGAAGTGAGTTCTGAAACGGGAATTTTATTAGCGGCTAATGCTAATGTTTTAGTTTTCAACACCGTCATCATATTGCCACAGGCGGACAACGCAAGAAACAGGGGATCATGCGGCATGGCTGGAAAAGGATTGCTTTGAATGGTTTGCTGCAATGATTGCGAAACTTGTTTTAATTGGCTAATCGTTTGTTTCGCTTGAGCCGGTTGAGCCGCTGAAATTTGTGCTTTTGTTGTGGCTTGCAAATCAGTTAATTGTTTGAAATCGCCAAAATATGGATCTTTAAATGCATTGGGGCCAGCGACCCCCACAAGCTTATGTGTATTAATGGTTATGTCTTGTAACTGCTTGGCAGTTTCCGTCTGATCACTATGAGCATCAACCAATGCTTGCTTACGCTCATTGCAAACTTGTTTTTGTTCATCAAGAGACTTGCCTTTTAAATCCTCGGTTGTAATAGGTTTAACCTGAGCATTGGGCTGATGTACAGGATTTAAATCCTGTTGATTATTCAAACTACCACATGAGGCTTGAATATTATTTAAAGGTCCATCAGTAAAATGATGTTCTTCAGGTGCATCTGCAGCTTTTTGCGAAGCCAATACTTGCTGCGCTGCATCACCTGGCTTACCACCCGTTTCAAATAGTTTTTTCGCGCTGTTAACTGCATCGCCATTGGCATCCGGCGTTTTCAACAGCGTTGCTGTTGCGTCACTAGTGCTTCCAGCACTGGTTAACTTGTCACCAAATAATTTACTAATCGTTGATTTGACGTTATCTGTCATATTATTATCCTAACAACCCTTTATTATAACTCCAGCGATAATGTAAATCGCCTTGGCTTTCCCACACGTCGATCCACACATTTGAGGTGAGACCAACTTGACTACTAAATACTATATTGGGCATTTCAACCATTGCCGCTTGCGTGGCAGTTATACCCTGCTCAATTGCGCAAGTGAAATAAACGGCCGCGTGCTCTGCCTGCTCTCGCTCGAACGTATTTAACGCAGGCAATGTTTCAACATTTAATTGCAGGTTAACCTGCTGCAATTGCTCGGCTAAGCCTTTGGCTCGCGCCAACACATTATTTTCTGCCGCCACATTCAATGGCAACACCGTTGTTGATGTCGCGAAAGCCGCCTTATCATTCAAGTACGGGAACAAGGGCAAGCGATTTAACAAGGTTACATTCACTCGATGCCAAGCACTCTGTACTTGTGATTGCAGCAAATCCATAATCAATGCTAGCAATAATAAACTTAATGGCACTTGCTCTGTTTCAGCTTGTTGCTGCAAGTTGCGATACTGTTGCCAATCCAATTTTCCATATTCATGCTCGACATACATTTGCGAGCCTACGTTAATCGGCTGTTTAAATTTTGGTGCGGGGGCAATGCTAGTTAAATAGCTAGCTAATTTTACGTCCCCTTGGGCTTGTCGCAATTTGGTTTGTGGTTGTTGATACAACACACTCCAGTCACGCCATAACTGCTGCCAGCTAGCAGCGGCAAAATCCTCTTCTTGCAAGGCCCAACGCATTAAGTAACGTTGCCCAGGCAATTGAATTAACTGTATGACATTGTCTTCTAATACTTTACGACTATCACGCAAGCGCTCAGTCAATCGTAATTCGTCAACGCTCTGCCAATCAATGGTTTCTAATTGAATAGGTTTGTGCTGCTGCAGCCACAATTTTGTGGTAGCAAGCAGTTTGTTCCATTGCCAGTCGGCATGTGTAAATTCAATTAGCCATTGTTGCATAATGCTTACTATCAATCACTCGGTTCGTCAGGTGGCACGGCAGGATCGGGGGCACCTAATTTAGAGTTAATTTCCATTCCTTCCGTATTTACGGCCTTACCTTTAAGACTAATGGTACCTTGAGCATCAACTTTAACATCTTTCGGTGTATCAATATCAACATCACCCTTCGCATAAATGTTTAAATCACTATCTCTAGCCGTTAAACCTATCTCACTGGCAAAAGCTTCTAACTTGCCCGTTGTATTAAGTTCTAAATTAGATGCATTGATTTTAAACTTCCCTGGTGTATCAAAACTCATTCCATCCTTCGTCACGTCAAACGTATGACGATTATTATCACCCTCACCAATCGCAGCAGCCAGACTAATTGAACCATCAGCTTTCATTGTCCAAGCTGCTTTACCATTATTAAAGTTAATTTCACCTTCTTGGCTTACTTGCAAAGTCGCAACACCACTTTTACCGGCTTGCACAAGCCACTGACCAGGGGCTGTTTGAATCATAGCAGGAACGTCTTTACCTTCACTACCGAGCACATCACTAAAGACTAATCGATTAACGGTATCCATGAACGTTTGTTCAGGCACACCTTGACGTGCAAACACAGTGTCCGTCACATTACTTGAACCCGCCTGTTTAAAAGGTTTTTGTTTTTCATGATAATGAGCAGAAACTACATGCGGTGTTTCAAAGGGCGAACCACATTGCACATAAACAGAAGAGCCTACATAAGGCGCCGCTGTCATACCGGGCATAAAGGGCACTTTAGCGGGAATTGCTTGCATATTAGCTTCTTCACCACGTAATGCTTGGTCCCATTTGAACCCCACGTATACGCTTAAATAATCATCACACATTTCGGTGCTTGGCTTGCTGGTGTCAAATTTACCGGCATGGTCAACCACGGTTGCAGGCAACCATCGACCTTGCACGGGTGAAACAGGAATGTCTGGCAAAGCGAACATTAATTCTTGTGTCTTTGGCACGGGCATTAAAGTCATCGTTTGCTGCGCTAGCCCACTAGCCGCATTAATATTATAGTTCACGGCTGTCACAATATAGTTTGTCGCAAACTGTTTCGGTGCATTCAGACTTTGATCAAAACCATTATGCGCTTTCGTGAAATCTAATTTATCGCCCACATTGTACAATGGCAAGCCAGGTTCAACCTGTAATAACTCACTGTTAACTTGCAAAGCTTGTACACGCTTATCTGCCAACTCACGGGCATCACTCATCGATCCGGTTTGCAGTAATTCGGGATCATAAACACCTTGACTATGTGGATGCTGAGATAATGATTGACCCAACACAACAGGCGTACTTTGTAGCTGCTTCTCAGGCTGAGTAAATATATGCCCATCAATCGCATACGATTTTACTGTTTGATTAAAGGTAACTTGCAGGCGATTCAAACGCATGCTGTCACCTAAATACAATCCACCTAAATAAGCGGTGCTTGAATGTAACCAATCATTATAAAACCCAGCATTGTAAATATTCATTTCATCGACGCCATAAACTGGCTGCCCTAACAATGCTTGATCCTTTTTAAAATCTTCAAATTCAAAACTATTACCAAACACTAAGCATTGACCACTAGCGGTATTTTCAACATAGTAAAATAAATTCGCTTGCTGCATTAAACGCAACAAACTCACAAAATCGGTTTCTTTGTATTGCGTGTAGAAATCTAACTTGGTTTCAGCAGCTGCAGCTTTTGACACTGACGCCTGATAACGGTAATCCGTACCTAAAGCAAAACCGTGCAATTGCATCATCGCATCAATAATATCCGTCACTGATTTTTTGATAAACACATTGCTGGTGAGTGTATTTTGCAAAACATAAAGAAGTTTAGGCGCTAATTGAATTTGATAACGATAGTCTTTTAGTGTTTCAGATTTTCCAGCGAGCTGCATTTGCGTAACGACACCACGATAATCTCGTTGATATTCAGTTTCAGTTTTCGCTGAGCCCGCTTTGGGTTTAACGGTGTACGTGATTGCAATCTCATGCCCCAAGAAGCTTGAATCAAGCGGTTTTTTTTGACTACGAATAATGGCTGTGTACTGAGGTGTGTTTGAAAAAGTCTCGTTAACAATCAAACTCTCGAAGATGAATTCGAGCGATGTATCAGTAACGTCTGAAACCTTAAACTGCTCAGCTGAAATAATCTTTACTGGCTGAGCTTCTTGGGCTGCTGTGGGATCGGCTGCTTGTTGTTGATTGCTAGCTGCTGGAGGAGTTTTCCTCTGCATATCCATGGGCGTATATGACATAATACTATCTCTCTAATTATTGTGGCCTATTATAGCGGGAAATCATTAAAATAAACTTAACTACTCATTATTATCAGATGAATAACCTTCATCTTCGACCTATTTCACATCGATTTGTTCCAATAACGCTTGTAATTCACCATCATCATACATTTCCATGATGATATCACTGCCGCCAATCAACTCACCATTGACATAAAGCTGAGGAAATGTCGGCCATTGCTTGTGTTTCGGCAAAATTGCTCGTATTTCAGGATTTTCAAGAATATTCACGAAGCCAAATGGCTTTTCGCAGGCCGATAATGCTTGCACGGCTTTGGCAGAAAATCCACATTGCGGTTGCTGTGGTGTACCTTTCATGTACAGCAATATTGCGTTTTTGCTAATTTGATTATCAATTTCTTTGATAACCACTTGTTCATCAGTAGCACTTTGTTCATGTTCAATTGACATAATTACCTCGATTTCAATGGGTTGGAGACTTGTTCATCAATGGTCAAATTATAACAGAAAAACTTATTTTAGCGATATCAAATATGGCCATTGAGCTTAAGAATTTAGGGGGGTACAATGATTCTAACAACAACGAAGGAGAAACGAATGGCATTCGAATTGCCCGAATTAGCATACCCCCTTAATGGCTTAGAGCCTCACATTTCAGCGGAAACGTTGGAGTATCATTACGGCAAGCATCATCAAACTTATGTGAATAATTTGAATAACTTAGTGCCGGATACTGAATTTGAATCGATGTCGCTTGAAGACATTGTGAAAAAATCATCGGGCGGTATTTTTAATAACGCGGCGCAGATTTGGAACCACAGTTTCTACTGGAATTGTTTGAACCCTAACGGCGGTGGCGAACCTAAAGGTGCGCTGGCTGATGCCATCAATCGCACGTTTGGATCGTTCGCTGAATTCAAAGATGAGTTCAGTAAAGCCGCTATCACGACTTTTGGTTCAGGATGGGCATGGCTAGTTAAAAATACTGATGGCTCACTTGCCGTTGTAAGCACCAGTAATGCTGACACACCACTTTGTGGTGACGCCAAACCTCTCATGACCTGTGACGTTTGGGAGCACGCTTACTATATCGATTATCGTAACGCGCGCCCTAAATATGTTGAAGCGTTTTGGAGTTTAGTCAATTGGGACTTCATTTCAGAGCAATTCAGCATCTAAGGATTTAACACCTTAGTGATAACATGCACGGCCTTCTTCGGAAGGCCTTTTTAATACATGTATAATTCAATAATTATCAATTATTATTTGTCTTTGCTTCTAAACTAACGGTACCCGACTCAGTGTTCGAGCCATTAGAAGGCACATAAATAGTTAAACTACTGCTACCTACCGACAAAACGGTGTCAGCACATAAATCTGCTCCACTACCACCATTACTGTCAAGAGTAGAAGCATCTTGAACTTGCATTTGCTCTAGTGTAAAAACCAGATCACATGCAGCTGTCGAGCCTTTACCAACATTACTGCCTTTGTCAGACCAATAACGTTGTAAATTTATTTTGTACTGATGTCCGACAATTAAATTAGCTGATCCACTTGAGCTTGTTTCATGGCCAGCAAAATCACTATTACCTAGATTAAGCAAGTCTTCACCACCTGTATAATCATATAAACTCATACTATCGTTATAAGCACGACTTAGATTACCTTCCGTTGGATCGCTAGTAAATGTCACAGTATAAGACGAAGCTGATGCATACGCGACAGAGCTTAATAACCCCATCGTTAGCATTGCTACACATAACTTAGATAAATTTTTCATGTTCTACTCCATTAGATTGTTGTACCACTTCCTTGTGCTACTGCTTAATAAATCAGCATAACGTTAAAAGTATAGACAATGACAAAAATTAAGCAAACTTTTAACCTATTGATTTAATTAAATAACTGAAGCGATCATTATGACCACAATCGCAATAGGCACCGTATACCGGATTAAAAAGCGCCAAACATTAAATACCCAGCCTTCTGTTAGCGAAGCTTCGTCACGAATAACCGTTCGTTTCATAACCCAGCCGGCGAAAATAACAAAACTTAAGGCGCCGATGGGCAAGATGATTTTGATCGGGATATTGGTGGATAAATCGAAAATGGTCCAATGACCAAACAATTTAACATGTTGCCAACTGTTGAATGATAATAACGAACCAATACCAATCACCCACGCAACAAAGCCCACCATAAAGGCAGCGCCATTACGTTTGATCTTGAGTTTTTCCATCAGTAATGCAACCAAAGGTTCGGCTTGTGAAACCGATGACGTTAATGCGGCAAAGAACAATAAAACAAAAAACAAAATCTCAAACAACTGCCCACCAACCATATGTGAAAAAGCAATCGGTAATGTCATATACATTAACGCCGGGCCACTCGCGGCTTGTAAATGATGAGTGAATACAATCGGGAAAATCGCAAGACCTGCAAGAATAGCGACTAACACATTCAACAAACTGATGATCCAAATCGCATTGGCAAGTTTGGTTTTCTTTCCAACGTAAGCACCATAAATTAACATGCACCCTGCTCCAACGGCCATGCTAAATAATGCTTGTCCTAATGCCGCAATAACCGTCATCGCCG
The DNA here is from genome assembly GCA_963975985.1 of uncultured Gammaproteobacteria bacterium. Classification (GTDB taxonomy): domain Bacteria; phylum Pseudomonadota; class Gammaproteobacteria; order JABDGN01; family JABDGN01; genus CAXBIY01. Next base: position 65,511 of record CAXBIY010000006.1, on the reverse strand, counting down.
TCACTTTGCTAAAGTCTGGATGAAACAAAAAACTCACTGCCGCATCAAAGCCAGAAGTGCTAAAGCCGTAAGCCACAAGTAGCAAAAGGATCACGAATAATAGGGGCATCATGATAACTGAGGCTTTTTCAATACCCGCCTGCACACCGCGCGCAATGATCCACATGGTCAATACCATAAACACCGTATGCCACAATAACATTTCCCATGGGTCAGCTTGAAAATGCGTCCACACAGATTGTATGGTCGCAGGACTTGCGTGGTTAAACACACCGCCTATCGCGCGCATCAAGTAAGCTAACGACCAACCCGACACCACACTGTAAAATGACAAGACTAATACTAATGCCAACATCGCAAACCAACCGGCCCATTTCCAATTACCACTGTGACCCGATTCAATCGCAACGTGTTGCATGCTGTCGGCTGGATTGCATTTTCCACGTCGGCCGATCACCATTTCTGCTAGCAAGGCAGGAATACCAATTAACGCCACGCAGATTAAAAAGATAATAACAAATGCGCCACCACCGTTCTCACCGGCCATGTAGGGAAACATCCAGATATTGCCCAAGCCGACAGCGGCTCCCGTGGTTGCTAACACAAAGCCTAATTTTGATGTCCAAGTGCCATGTATTGATGTCCGTTCAGTCACTGAGTTTCTCCTTTCAATTGGCTGTTCTGAATCCTGAATCGTAATCTCGTGTGCGAGATCAACTCGCAGCATTGTTAACTTTTGTGATTATGCTGAAATTTGAATAGGTTAGCAAACAAAGCTTTTTTTCAGATGAGCACTTTAGGGTAATTTTTTGTAATTATTGGCTATCTACGAGCGCGCTAACATTCACTACGCTTTTTCACAATTTATCCACAGCTTATTGGCTTGCAATTTACCTAAAATCGGACTATCTTGTGCTTGTTCTGCTGAAAAACCCCAATATATTGTGTTTGCATAGAATTATAATTAATCGAGCATAATCCTCATTGGGTGCCGATGTGTAAGGACAAAACCAGGCTAAATTAAAGATAATGGAGACCAAATTAACATGCAAACTGAAATCAGTTCTAGCACAGCAACGCCAACTGCTAAATCGACCAATACTCCCCACAACGCTGACCTTTTAGCGAATCAACCGGGTGAAATTCGAATCATTCGTCGCAACGGTACTGTGACACCTTATGTACAAGATAAAATTGCCGTCGCCGTTACAAAAGCATTTCTTGCAACCGAAGGCGGTAATGCAGCCGCTTCTACACGCATCCATGAACAAGTTGCGCAATTAAGTAAAAGTATTTCTGATGTTTTCACTCGTCGCCTACCTAGCGGTGGCACCATTCATATTGAAGATGTTCAAGACCAAGTCGAATTAGCGTTGATGCGTACCGGTGAGCATAAAGTTGCTCGTTCTTACGTATTATACCGAGAAGAACGCCGCAAATTACGCGACGCGAAACAAACTAAACAACCTGAATTGATGAAGACTAGCATCAACGTTGAAATGGAAGATGGCACCCGCGCCCCATTAGACACACATGCCGTTGTTGCTACGGTGACTGAAGCTTGCGAAGGCTATGCAAATGTCAGTGCAGAAACGATTATTAAAGACACACAACGCAATCTATTTGATGGTGTGCCATTTAAAGAAGTTAACAAAGCCTTAGTGATGTGTGCACGTGCTCGTGTGGAAGAAGAACCTGATTACTCTTACGTCGCATCACGCTTATTACTTGATGGTTTACGTACTGAAGCCTTAGGCTTTCTCAATTTAGCCGACCAAAGCACGGCGCATGATATGGCCGCGGCTTATCCTGCTTATTTCAAAGCCTATCTTGATCGTGGCGTTGAGTTAGAGCTTATTTCCCCTGACTTAAAAACCTTTGATTTAGAAAAAATTGGCGCCGCCCTTAAAGGCGAACGAGACTTACAGTTTAACTATCTTGGTTTGCAAACACTTTACGACCGTTATTTCATTCACAGCTATGAAACACGCTTTGAATTACCTCAAGTCTTCTTTATGCGTGTTGCCATGGGCTTGGCGAGCAATGAAGCGGATCGTGAAGATCGTGCGATTGAGTTTTATAACTTGTTATCATCATTTGATTTCATGAGCTCCACACCGACTTTATTTAACGCCGGTACGTTACGCCCACAATTGTCGAGCTGTTACTTAACCACCATTCCTGATTCACTCGATGAAATTTACAACGCCATGCGCGACAATGCCCTATTGTCAAAATTTGCTGGTGGTTTAGGTAATGACTGGACGCCTGTTCGTGGCATGGGTGCACACATTAAAGGGACCAATGGTAAATCACAGGGTGTTATTCCCTTTATGAAAGTAGCCAATGATACAGCGGTTGCTGTGAATCAAGGCGGTAAACGCAAAGGCGCAACTTGCGGTTACTTAGAAACTTGGCATGTCGATATTGAAGAATTTTTAGAATTACGTAAAAACACCGGTGACGAACGTCGTCGTTGCCACGATATGAACACAGCCAATTGGATCCCTGATTTATTCTTAAAACGTGTATGTGAAGATCAAGAATGGACCTTATTTTCACCGAATGAAGCACCCGATTTACACGACTTATACGGCATGGCTTTCGAGAAAGCATACACTGAGTATGAAGCTAAAGCAGCTAGAGGTGAAATAGCTAACTTCAAGAAAATCAGTGCCGTAACCTTATGGCGGAAAATGTTAGGCTTAATCTTTGAAACAGGCCATCCTTGGATGACGTTTAAAGACCCTTGTAACCTACGCTCTCCACAACAACATACTGGCGTAGTACACAGTTCTAACTTATGTACTGAAATCACGTTGAATACATCGATTGATGAAATCGCAGTCTGTAACTTAGGCAGCATCAATTTGCCACAACATGTTGATGAAAATGGCATTAACCATGAAAAACTGGCTAAAACCATTAAAACCGCTATTCGTATGTTAGATAATGTCATCGACATTAACTACTACGCTGTACCACAAGCGAAAAACTCTAACTACAAACATCGTCCTATTGGTATGGGTATTATGGGCTTCCAAGATGCGCTTTATAAAATGCGCTTCCCTTATGCTTCTGATGATGCCATTACCTTCGCCGATAACTCGATGGAAGCGGTTAGCTACCATGCAATTAACGCATCAACGGATTTGGCTGAAGAACGTGGTACGTATGAAAGCTTTACCGGTTCACTCTGGAGCAAAGGTATTTTACCTATCGATTCTATCGATATTGCTGCTCGTGAACGTGGTGAGAAGTATTATGAGCAAGATCGCAGTCAAACACTTGATTGGGATACCCTCCGCCAACGTGTTAAAACCACAGGTATGCGTAACTCCAACGTGATGGCGATTGCACCAACAGCGACGATTGCTAATATCACTAGCGTCACGCAATCGATTGAACCCACATATCAAAACTTGTTTGTGAAATCGAATCTGTCTGGTGAGTTCACCGTGATTAACCCTTATTTAGTTGATGACTTAAAGCAATTAAACTTGTGGGATGAAGTTATGGTTAACGACTTGAAATATTTCGATGGTCGCTTAACACCTATCGATCGTATTCCTGACGAGTTGAAAAAGCTTTACGCGACAGCATTTGAAATTGAACCTAAATGGTTAATTGAAGCAGCTTCACGTCGTCAAAAATGGATTGACCAAGCGCAATCATTAAACCTTTACATGGCTGAACCGTCAGGTAAAAAATTGGATGTGATGTATCGCATTGCTTGGTTGAAAGGTTTGAAAACCACGTATTATTTACGTACTTTAGCGGCAACAAGCACAGAGAAATCAACCTATCACACCGGCAATTTAAATGCCGTTGAAACAGAAGGCCCTAGCGGTTCGGAAGCCCCTAAAGCGTGTTCGCTTTTAGACCCCGATTGCGATGCTTGCCAATAGACGATAAAGGAGAAAAATATGAGTATGATTAGTTGGGATGACTACAACGATGAAGACGTGATAACCGATGCCATAAAAGCAGAACCCGTTACCACGACGCCTGCCGAAGCAAAAGCAAAAGCAAAAGCGAAAGCGACAACAACGGCTATTATCGAAGAGATTAAAACCAAAGCGGAAGTGACTGCGGCTGAAGAACCACGCATCGAAGTAAGCACAGTCAAAGAAACCATTAAAAGTTCAGCCGCGACAGCTGAAAGCGTTCAAAACACAACAGGCCTTGAAAACATTGAGATGGGTGCCTCACGCATTCGGGTCGACGAAAAGCGCATCATTAACTGTCACGCTGATTTAAACCAATTAGTACCGTTTAAATACCAATGGGCATGGCAAAAATATCTTGATGGTTGCTCAAACCATTGGATGCCGAATGAAATCAATATGACCAAAGATATTGAAACCTGGAAAAGCAAAGATGGCTTAACCGAAGACGAACGTACGATTTTGAAACGCAACTTAGGATTCTTCTCCACCGCTGATTCCCTCGTCGCGAATAATTTAGTACTAGCCGTTTACAAGCACATCACTAACCCTGAATGCCGTCAGTACATTTTACGGCAAGCCTTTGAAGAAGCACTACATACGCATACGTATCAGCACATCATCGAAAGCTTAGGCATGGATGAAGCCGAAATCTTCAATATGTATCGCGAATTACCCTCTGTGGCACGCAAAGCGGAATGGTCCCTACCCTTCACGCAAAGCTTAGCTGATCCACATTTTCATACGGGTACGACTGAAGCTGATCAACGCTTATTGCGTGATTTAATTGCATTTTATGTCGTATTTGAAGGTATCTTCTTCTATGTTGGTTTCACGCAAGTGTTATCCATGGGTCGCCGTAATAAAATGACCGGAACAGCCGAACAGTTCCAATACATTTTGCGCGATGAATCCATGCATTTAAATTTTGGTATTGATGTGATCAACCAAATCAAAATTGAAAACTCAGAACTTTGGACCGATGAATTCCAACAAGAAATGATCGACATGATCAAAGAAGGTGTGGACTTAGAACATCAATACGCTAAAGACACAATGCCTCGTGGTATTTTAGGTATGAATGCAGAAATGTTTGAAGAATACCTACAGTTCATCGCTAACCGTCGCCTATCGCAAATCGGTTTACCTGAACAATACCCTGGTGCTGACAATCCATTCCCATGGATGAGTGAAATGATGGATTTGAAGAAAGAGAAAAACTTCTTTGAAACCCGTGTCATCGAGTATCAAACTGGTGGTGCATTGAGCTGGGATTAACTCAACTGTCATCCCGCGGCTTGACCGCGGGATCCAGACTATCATTTAACGCCCCATTCTCATTCTCTAGATTCCGTGATCAAGCCACGGAATGACGGAGAACTTAGCTTGACTGTCATCCCGAGGCCTGACCGCGGGATCCAGATTTATTTACAACAGCGTTTAAATTTCTTACCTGACCCACAGGGACAGGACTCGTTCGATTGAGTAGGCACATGCTTACCGTCAGTGTAATACCAACGACCGTCAATGCGTTCAAATTGAGAAATCTCATGAATGAAATGCGAACCAGAATCATCTTTGTAACCCGTCTCAAATTCTACTGTGCCTTTATTGCCCTGCTGCTTAGATGAAAGCACCATTAATGGCAGCCATGTACAATTTTTACTCCAATTGGTAAAGTTGCTTAAATCAAAATTTTCTGCAGCCTTCCCTGCCATCGTCGCTTTAACATAGTCCGCATTAGCTTGCGTAAAAGCCACATAGCGCGTGCGCATGAGCTGCTCTGGCGTTTCAACCGTACATGCTCCTTCAATAAATCGACCGCAACAATCCGCGTAATTTTGAGATAAACCACAAATACACATTATTCGTTTTCAGCAAGCGTTTTGTTAACCAGTAAGGAATCATAATAAGCCGTAATGCTTTTTAATACGCCATCACCAAATTTGAAAATCCAGCAATATTCATTGTTATAGTCATTACCACTTTTGGCCGTCACTTCACCTTTCATTTCTACAATCATCGTATCGCCATCAACAAAAGTATCAAGGATATGCATTTTCCAGCCAGGCAGCAATAAAGCATTTAAACGCGCAATGATGTTATCAAAAAAATCATCTATGTCGGTGTAAGTACCAGAAAGTTCACTACTACCGCGAATAGTCCATAAAAAATCGTTGCCAAAATATTTATCGCATAAGGCTCGAAACTCGCACGCTTTGAGCTGTTCAATAATATCGTTTCGCATGTCAGTTGTTATCGTCATAGTATTATTCCTAGTTCATGGTGGATATACCCAAAGTGATTGAGTATTCGGTATTCAAAAACATATCTTGCGTATCGTCATCCCGTGGCTTGACCACGGGATCCAGAATATCATCAAGCTATAATATTTCCCTAGATCCCGTGGTCAAGACACGGGATGACGACGTTAAGATGATTTATTCACACACCTAATACTCAATCGCTTTAGGTATATGTCCGAGCTACGCTAGAACTTTTATCCAGCCTACATAAGAAGTAATTAATTTGTGTGCGCAGGAGGCATCATATTGGATTCAAACTCTCAGCCGCAGGGATGCGGCTGCGAAGCCTATATGGATGTATTTACGGCGGGTTTGAATTCAATATGATGCCCCCAAAGTGCTAAGCAAATTAATTCACCCTATTTCCCAGCATCCTTCAACGTCACACGCGTGCAATTCTTATCGCCAGATACACAAGGATAATTAACACCCGGTTTTAGTTGATGAATCCAACGCATAAAACGTTTCGAGCTGCTTTTTATTTTATGGGCTTTTAGCCAAGCACCATAATAAGGCAAGGTTTGATAGCCTGTTGAATTACCGTGGATCACTAAGTAATGAAATGACACTTGCTGTTTGGCGTTGGCTAGGCTGTCATTTTTATACAGCAACAAAGCAACTGCTGATGCTAAGCCAGCGCGATCGGAACCCCCTTGGCAGTGTATCAAAATAGGCTTGGGTGCTTCATGTAACAAATAGGTTAAGGTTTTTAAATTCTTCATACTCGTGATGGTATATGCAGACATGGGAATACTGTAATGCTTAATTCCGAGCTTACGACTCATCGCCATTTCATCTTGATACCACTTAGCATTAGGATTATAGCCACGTAAATTAATCACGCTGCGGATACCCTCTTTACGCACGAGATAAGACAAATTACCCGGCGTTGGCTGTGCTGAGCGATAGACCTTACCCGGGATCACAACATGAATATTGGGTTGCAGATAAATCCACGCTAGCAAACAAACAAATACAAAACTAAATAAACCCAACGAAATTTTACGTAACATGCATACCTCGCGCAATTAATGCAAATTAAAATTTGCCGTATATGGCTAAGATTATACATTAACAACGCAATGCTATCCAGTTTGCGAGACATTCTCTATTACCTATGTGTTAGCACTACCATCATGCCGTATAAGTCCCGATAGTTTTCCTCGTGTTGCTGAACTAAGATCTAGGCTGAAATTATAAGGAGAGGCATGATGACATTAGCAGTAATTATCTTATCCGTTGTATTAGCCGCGTTATTCTTCACATTATGGCTAACTATTCGCTTCTCCCGAGAAATCCCGATCCATCAAACTTTCGATGAATTGTGGTTTGAAAAGCAAAATCATCTGCCAACACCGCAACTATCCCCCTACTGAGCGTTCCAAGTTCTCATATGAAATTCGCTAAGGATTGTGGTTTCATATGAGAACGTTTTAATCCCTTGAATTTCTCTCAGAAATTGGTATCATACGCGCTCGATTTGGGGCGTTAGCTCAGTTGGTAGAGCAGTGGGCTTTTAACCCGCGTGTCATTGGTTCGAGCCCAATACGCCTCACCAAATCAAAAATGCAGCCTTATGGCTGCATTTTTTTATGTCTGCTTTTTCACACCCTACTGTCCTTTTTATACCCCAGGAATATCGCCCCAAAGATACTTATGTAGTTGAATTTGAAAACGCACGGGTAAATTATCTTCGATAATCCAATCAGCTAACTGTTTTGCACTGAGTTGCTCATAGCTAGGAGAAAATAATATTTCAGCCTTGTGGATTAACTGTAAATTCGTGATTTGTTGTTTAGCCCAGTCATAATCTTCACGATCACAGATGACAAATTTGACCTGGTCGCCTTGAGTTAAATGCTTAATGTTATCAAAACGATTTTTACTCGACTCTTGCGATGCCGGCGTTTTAATATCAAGCACAACCTCCACGCGTTTATCAACCGATGCAATATCCATCGCACCACTGGTTTCTAATGAAACTTTATAACCGGCATCACATAAAGCCGTTAGCAAGGTTAAACAAGCTGGTTGTGCTAAAGGTTCTCCGCCAGTGACGGTAATATAATGTGGATTGTATGATGCGACTTGTTCGAGAATATCCTCAAGCGGCATTTTTTTGCCGCCGACAAAAGCATATTCACTATCACAATACACACAGCGTAATGGGCAACCCGTCAGACGGACAAAAACCGTTGGGATGCCAACGGTTTTTGCTTCCCCTTGTAGGGAATAAAAAATTTCTGTAATGCGTAAGCTAGCTGCTGCTGTCATCATCGCTACCGTCATTTTGGTTATTATTTTTTGACTGGTTAATTACCACTAATTTTGCAGCGGCTAAACGCGCGGCAGTGGTATTAGGAAATTGTTTTTGCACCTCTTGTAACTGTTTAGTTGCAGCATCAATGTTACCTTTATCATAATTAATGAATGCTAGTTTTAACATCGCATCGGGGACTTTATTATTTTTAGGGTATTGCTGCACCACAGTTTGAAATTGCTGCTGCGCTTCATCAGCTTTGCCTTGCGCTAACAAGACTTCGCCTAACCAATAGTTCGCATTAGGTGTGTAAGCTCCTTTAGGATACTGTTTTAAAAAGGCCTGTAAAGCCGTTGTTGCTTCAACAAACTGGTGGTTGGGGATAAAATTATACGCTTTTTGATAAGCCGCATATTCATCAGGATTTGCCTTTGCATCAGCATCGACTGGCATGGGCACCACTGCTGTGACTTTACCGCCTTCTAATTTGGTTAAACGCTGATTTAAGTCCATATAAAGTTTACGTTGTTGCTCACGTAACATTTGATTATCATTAGTCAACACTTCCACTTGGCCACGTAAATCTTGCAATGACTGCTGTAATGTTGCGCTTTGATTTGCCGCCTGCGATTGATTCTTCACCACATTTTCTAAACGCGCCACGCGCTGTTGTAACGTCATTGCATCTAACTGGCTGGCTGAAACAGCAACGTCAGTTTGCACTGCCGCCGGTGCTGATAAATCTTCAACTGGGGCTTGGTCATCAGCATAAGCCACGCTACCTAACAAAAATACCGTACTAATCATCATAATTTTTAACATGTTTCTACCTCTAGAAGTCAGATTTTAATCCATCGCTACTATAAACTGAACTGCAAGAACTGTCTTGGCAGTATAATAAATCAACTCGACGATTTTTCGCATAGTCATCATTCGTGTTACCCATGGCAACGGGTTTTTCTGCACCATAACTCACCATGCGAATTTGCTGTTGAGCCACACCTTCGCTCATCAATACACGTGACACAGCTTGTGCTCGACGCCATCCTAAACCAATATTATATTCACGACTGCCTCGAATATCCGTATTACCTTCTAATAATACGGTTAATTCAGGATGCCCCGATAAATAAATACCCTGCGCTTTCACAGCTTGCAAATTTACGCCAATCACATCGACAGAATTGAATTTAAAATGATAGCTTCTAAGTGATAATAATTGATCGGTTGCCAAAGTGTTATCGGCGGTATAACCAAATTGATTATCAGCCGGTAACGACACGGGCTCTGATGATTTAAGTGGGTTAAAGCCACCACTTGCTCCTGATTGCCCACCACTAGATGCACAAGCCGCTAACCCCATGCTAACAATAATAATAGCTAAGGCTTTAATCAATGTTTTCATACTGTACCTCATTTAGTTGATTGCTTAGCGGGTGTTGCTTTAACCACGGGCTGAGCAAACTTTGCATGCTCAAATAATGCGGTTGGACTTTCATTAGGATCCATATTAGCACTTGCGGACATGTTTTTATAGTCTGCACCTAATTGATAATTATCAGCATCTTTTGTGGTTAAACAGCTTGTTAGCAAACCCGCTGTTGCTATGATGAGCAATACTCTCATCAGATTTTTCTGCATAATTAATCCCCTACTTTCTTAAAATATGGCGACCAAGCTGGCTCTCTCACGCTACCATCCGGTGCCGGCAAGGTCAATTGTACCTTACCATCGGCCGACACCATAGCTAACACAAACTTACCATTGCCGGCATCTGCACGTGTACTATAAACAATCATACTGCCATTAGGCGCCACACTCGGCGATTGTATATATTGTGATTGCACTAACACTTGCAGCGTGTCTGTTTGCAAATTCTCTATTGCCACACCATAAGGCTTAGCTTTATCTTTATGCAACATAACAATATTTTTAGCATTAGGTGTGTACGATGCACGGGCATTATAACTGCCATCGTAGGTCAAACGACGCGTTTCATTGTTGGATAAATGGGTTTGATAAATTTGCGGCGAACCACCTCTATCCGATGTGAACAATAATTCCTGTCCATTTGGTGACCAGGCGGGTTCCGTATTGATTGACCAGCCATGCGTAATGCGACGCAGCTTACCGGTTTGTAAATTCTTAATATAGATATTGGGTGAACCATCTTTTGACAGTACCATGGCCATTGACCGACCATCTGGTGACCAAGCTGGCGCCCCATTAATACCGAAACCACGCGAAACCAACTGACGTTCACCGGTCGCTAATGTATTGATATAAATCGCCGAACGTCCTTGATAGAAAGTCACGTAAGCAATTTGCTTGCCATTAGGTGACCATGTTGGCGACATAATAGGTTGCGATGAACGTAATACCGTTTGTGGATTGTGGCCATCATAATCCGCTAACTGTAATTGGTACTGTTTCACCCTATCTGTCGCTTGAGTGATTAACACATAAGCAATTTTCGTGGCAAACATACCTCGTTGACCCGTTAACTTATAATAAATTCTATCGGCAATGAAATGTGCCAAACCTCGTAAACGCGCTGCTTTTATCGTGAAAGATTGCTGGGCGACAATACCTGCTCGCGCTGCAACTTGTGGGTTTGTGCCAAGGCTCAACCGGCTCGCATAAAGATTAACCAAAGCATATGATACTTTATATTGCCCGTCGGGTAATGCCTGCAAACTCCCAACAACCACATCATTCACGCCTTGCTGACGCCAAAACAGCTTATCCACCTCTGAGGCCGTATGCGGCAATTTAGATAACAAATGAATATCTAGAGTTCGGAAACGACCGCTGTTTTGCAAATCTTGCTTAATAACTTGGCTAATATCGACAGGGGCATTACTCACACCTGAAAACGATACAACCGCAATTGGCATTGCAGCATCGACACCTTGTGTAAGTTCTAATTGCAGCGCTGCATGTGCCGTATTTAATAAAAATAACATTATTATACATACGACTAATTTTTTCATTGTCTATCCCTGAGTTCTGGTCGCACAATTAATTGCAGCTCACGAAAAGCGGAAAATGCGGCGCTGTCATTCGGCACTGGCAATGGCGAAGCCCGATACACAGCCGTAATAGCTGAACGATCTAGAGCCCCATTACCACTGCTTTTTAGCAATTTCACATTGATAACCGTGCCACCTGGCGCTAATTGAATTAACAATTGCGTCGATAAATTCTTGCTAACATTATCCGGTACAATCCACTTTTGAGCAATGGCTTGAATAATTAAACCTTTATATTTATCGATAATTCCCTTTAACTGTTTAGCCCTAGCTGCCTGTAATTGTTTTTGTTCTTGTGCCAATTGCTGCTGCCAGAGCTGTTGTTCTAATTGCTTTTGTTTAGCTTTAGCCTGTTCCAATATTTGTTGCTGCTTCGCCATTTTTTTTTGTGCTTGCTGTTTAACCGCTAATGCTTTCTCGGCTTTACGTTTCAGCGCTAATAGTTTGGCTTTTTGAACCGCTTCAACTTTACGTTTAGCCGCTAATGCTTTAGCGCGTTTTAAAGCGTCAGCTTTGCGCTTGACCGCAAGTTTATGCTGCCGCTCTCGCCTTCCAGCTGCTTTAATGTTTTGAATTTCTTTATTAACTTGTTGTTCAGAAACCGAATGTGCTTTAATAATTTTAGTGTCGTCATTGACACGATAACTATTGTTAGATTTTGGTAAGAAAGTAAAAATCAATAAACTGAGTACACCAAGATGGAGAACTAGTGCAACCAACACATAAGGCCAAAGTTTTTCGCGTTTTTTTAACATATTGTATTAGCTATATAACTTGCTCAACGGCACATTCAGATCTTGCTGCAGGTGGGTGCTAATATTTACAAACAAACCTTTGCTCCACACATCAGCTAATTCATTTTGCTCTGGCAACTTCCATGGCAGTCCATGATACAAATCAAGCAAGGTCATTTCATCCACGTTGCAAGTCAACCGCAATTCGCCCTGTCCAACTTGCTTCACTAATCCCGCTTTTCGCATGGCTATCAAAATACGCTGGGGTGCCATTTTATAGGTTTGTTTGTCGCGTTTAAGTAATGCGGTTAAATCTAATTTTTTATTTTGACGTTGCGCTTCATATAAAATGCCTAGCCAACGAAATGCTTGTGTAAACGGATCTAAACGTTGCTGATTAGCAAATTGATAGCGCAAACCAAAGGCTTGAGTAATTTCGGCACCTAATAAAACCACCACCCATGACAAATACAGCCAAATTAAAAACGCAGGAATGGTTGCAAAAGCCCCATAAAGCTTATGATAAGTCGCATAACTGGTGATATAAATACTGAAACCATATTTCGCAATTTCAAATAACACGGCAGCTATCATCGCACCTAATATTGCATCACGTATCCTCACTTTATAATTAGGTATATAGGTGTAAAGTAATAACAAGCCTAAAAATGTTGAGACATATGGCAATAACCGTAACAAGCCTAAATGCCGCAAACCGTCAGAGAAAATGGGCAGCGAGAAAATATAGGATGTCGCAACAATACTCATGCCGACACACAGGGGCAATAAAATTAACACCGCAAGATACCGCACAAAAGCCACTAGATTTTGCCAAGCAAAGGGAACATTCCAGATTTTATTCAACGCACGCCCAATAGTGCTCATTAAAATAAGCGACATAGCAAATAAAAACAAACTGCCCGCCCAGGATAATTGAATAGCTTTATCAACAAATTGCTGTAAATAGGCCTGAATAACTTGTCCGGAGCTAGCAATAAAATTATTAAAAATAAAATCTTGAATTTTAACGCCCACCTGAGCATACATAGGTAACAGTGACAGAATTTTCAAACCCACAACCATCAATGGCACCAAGGCCAACAACGTTGACAGGGTAAGCGCAGCTGCACGATAGGTGCAAGCATCTTGAAAAAACTTGTTCCCTACATAAAAACAAAAACGCCAAACGGTCCTGGCTATATTGTGCAAATCTTGCTTTAGCATCGTGGTAGTATAACATAGGGGTTGAGGATTGAGGATTGAGATCAATGTGTTGGTCTATTAGTTCATGTTAAATCATTATTTAAGTTATAATACGCTTAACTAATTTTTTCCGGAGCTAAATAATGCCATATATACTTGTACTTTATTACTCTCGCCATGGCGCAGTCAAAAATATGGCGGAAAAAATAGCAGCGGGTATTGAATCGGTTGATGGTATCGAAGCAAGAATTCGTACTGTACCAGCAGTATCAACAACAACCGAAGCAACTTCACCCGCCGTACCTGATGCTGGCGCACCTTATGCCACAGCCGATGATTTAGCCAACTGCGCTGGCCTTGCGATGGGCAGCCCAACCCGATTTGGCAACATGGCAGCCGCCATGAAATACTTTTTAGATGGCACTGTCGAAACCTGGCTAAATGGCGATTTAATCGACAAACCCGCCTGCGTCTTCACCTCAACGGCCACCATGCATGGCGGACAAGAAAGCACATTGCTCAGTATGATGAACCCCCTATTGCATCAAGGCATGGTGTTGCTCGGCATTCCCTATTCTGAAGCGAAACTTAACACAACTAAAACGGGCGGCAGTCCTTATGGCGCGACGCATGTCACTTTTGGCAATAACGATACAGCGCTAAGTGAAGATGAAATTGAATTGTGTAAAAGCTTAGGTAAGCGCTTGGCGAAAACAGCGTTAAAGCTTAACTAACTGTTTCCGTCATCCCGCGACTTGATCGCGGGATCCAGCAACACATTGATTTTTCTGGATCCCGCGATCAAGTCGCGGGATGACAGAACTGCAAAACATCAAAGATTCAAACTTGCTTTAACCAACGGAATCGTCAGCTTACGCTTTTCAGTCAAGGCGATTTGATCTAGCTTTTCTAAGGCATCAAACAAGCTTTGCATATCACGCGACCACCGGGTTAACAAAAAGTTCCCAACCTCATCCGATAATTTCAATCCACGCGCATGCGCACGCAACTGCAAAGCTTGTAATTTCCCTGTTTCATTCAAGGGTTGCAAATGAAACATCACCCCCGCATTGAAACGCGATTGCAAATCCGCCAAGCTTAAACCTAATTCATTAGCTGATGCATTGGCAGCCACGAGTAGCCGATGACCCGCGGCATTAATTTCATTATATAAGTGAAAAATAGCTTCTTGCCAAGCTGAATCCTCAGCCACTGCATCAACATCATCAAGACACACCAATTGCATAGCCGATAAATCATGCAACATTTGCGGATCAAGCTGTCGATAATCTGCCAGCGACAAATAAAAGCAACTCCCACCCTGCTCACTCATTACATGGCAACAAGCCTGCAACAAATGACTTTTACCCGTATGAGCCGCCCCCCATAAATAAACAAACCATTGGTCAGCTTGCTGCAAAGTTTGCAACAACAATTGATTAGCATTGCTGACAAAGAAATTGTCAAAGGTCGCGTCGTCACGCAGTTGAATAGGTAATGTGAGTTGTTGTGATGGCATATCAGCCCAACCGAAACATCAGCTGAGAAGGAATGGCATTATCCGTTTGATTTAAATTTAACGGTTGTAAGACATGATCTAACTGAATAGCTTGCTGCACATCTTCTTGTGTACCTTGTAAGCTTAATTGAAACTGTACTTGTTTGCCTTTCACTTGCATCACGGTTGTTTGCTGTACGGGTGCTAAATTTTGCAAATATTTTTCAGCTTTCGCTAAACGATTTAAATCAGTGATGTTATCGACGGTAATCGTGAGTGCTTCTTGTGAACCTTGGCCCAAGCTGGCATAACGTTGTGCTAGCGCATCGGTAACATCATTCATGCCTTGGGTAATAACGCCATCTTGATCGGCATCATTAATTTGCCAAGTGCTTTGATTGTCTCCGACAGCCAACGTCCATTGGCCATCCCAGGTCCCTGTCACATTTTTTGTCAGCTGTACCATCACAATCGCATTGGCCCCATAACGCAATGATGCTTTTTCAACCACATCGACAAACGGTGCCCACACATCGGTGACGGTAACATTACCCATATCGGTTAAATCAAGCGCTGGCAAGATTAACGGCAAACCACGTTTATCGGCCATGGTTTGAATATCTTTCACAAATGGGCTTGGGGAATCTGCGCTCAACAATTGACGGCCATTAAAATCATCGACGGCAATCCAGGCTAGCACGATGGGTCTATCTTTCGGCCAAACGGTTTGCCCGGTTTTATGTAGCAATTGATCAATCGCACCCGGTTGGAAGCGGACTTGTAATAAATAAGGTGTCGCGGTTTGGGTTTTATCCGGATTACGTAAGTAACTATATTCTTGCGTGTAACTATCGGGCTGCTTCAATGCTGCTTGCAAATCGTCATCTTGCAATACCGTGCTATTACCCCCGACTTTCGCAATCACTTCTTGCAAGGCTTGCGCTATCGCTTGCTCACGGATTTGTGAAGCTTGAGAAGCGACCGGAATTTTCGCTTGGTATAGGCCAGCGACTGGCACAGCAAATGCTGATACGGAACAAAATAGTAATATGGCTAGGCAAATCTTTTTCATAGTGAGCTAGTATACTCTCCATGCTACAATAACGCCAAATTTGGAGCTCAATGATGAACAAACCATTAACTTATAAAGATGCCGGCGTTGATATCGAAGCTGGCAATAAATTAGTCGAAAACATTAAATCCGTTGCTAAGCGCACTAATCGCCCCGGCGTGCTCGCGGGCTTAGGTGGCTTTGGCGCCTTATTCGAAATTCCGTTAGATCGCTATCGCCAACCGGTCTTGGTTTCTGGCACTGATGGCGTCGGCACCAAATTAAAACTAGCACTCGAGCTAGGCAAGCATGACACCATCGGTGTTGATTTAGTTGCCATGTGCGTCAACGATTTAATTGTACAAGGCGCTGAACCCTTATTCTTTTTAGATTACTACGCCACCAGCCATCTCGATGTCGATGTAGCAAGCAGTGTCGTCAGTGGTATTGGTGATGGTTGCGAACAAGCCGGCTGCGCCTTAGTCGGTGGTGAAACCGCAGAGATGCCAGGCATGTACCAAGCTGATGAATACGACTTAGCCGGGTTTTGTGTCGGTATTGTTGAAAAAGACAATATCCTGGACGGCAGTCAAGTGGCTACGGGTGATGCCATCATTGCCCTCGCCTCTTCAGGCCCACATTCGAATGGCTACTCGTTAATTCGAAAAATATTAGAAGTCTCAAAAGCTGATTTATCTCAAAAGCTTGGCGACAAAACATTAGGCCAAGCCTTATTAGAACCTACGCGTATTTACGTCAAGCCTATGCTAGCACTTTTGCAACAATTCGAACTGCATGCGATTGCTCATATTACGGGGGGTGGCTTACTCGAAAACATCCCGCGCGTATTGCCTGAGAATGTACAAGCCACTCTTGATAGCAACTCTTGGCAGCTACCCGCCATCTTCAAATGGCTACAACAACATGGCAATGTTGAAGATCAAGAAATGTACCGTACTTTCAACTGCGGTGTTGGCCTGGTCATTGTGTTACCACAAGAGCAAGTGAATCATTGCTTAGAAGCATTAAACCAACTGGGTGAGAATGCTTGGCATATCGGCAATGTCGAGCCGCTTGCTAATAAAGAAAAAGTGATATTTCAATGAGTTATAAAGTTGTTGTCATGCTATCGGGCAATGGCAGTAATTTGCAAGCCATGATCGACAGCATCAAAGAACAGCAATGGGACATCAACATTACAGCTGTCATCAGTGACAAGCCAGATGCTTTTGGTTTGCAGCGCGCTCAACAAGCCGGCATAACCACACATGCCATTTCACCTAAGTCATTCGACAGTAAGCCACAATTTAACCAAGCCTTAATGGATTGTATTGATAGTTACCAACCTGATTTAATCGTGCTAGCTGGCTACATGCGCATTTTACCCAGCAGCTTCGTCAACCATTACCCCAATAAAATCATAAACATACACCCATCATTACTTCCAAAGTACAAAGGTTTAGATACACATCAACGCGTGCTCGATGCTGGCGAAACCGAACATGGCACCAGCATTCACATCGTCACGGCTGATTTAGACGATGGTCCAATTTTGGCTCAAGCCAAACTCCCCATCGAAGCTCATGACGACGCAAGCGCCTTAAAAAGCAAAGTTCAAAAACTTGAACACCAACTTTACCCGCAAACCCTTCAAGCTATTGCAACAGGAAAGATTGTGCTAGCATAAACAAAACCATCGTGTAAGGAATACACCCATGATTTTAATGAATATTCTCTGGTTAGTTCTCACCTTTGCCGTCAGTGCCTTTGCCATCCGCTGGGTTGGCGATTGGCGTGAATTTGACACCCATTCATACTTCTACGCACTAATGGTTTACTTCATTTACCTTATTGTCGCGATCATCATTGGTGTTGTCGCTGTTTTTGTTGCCAGCGTACTGAGCGGGCTTAACTTTTTTGCTATTTGTACGGCTTTGCTCATCGCTGTCCTGATTATCGTATTCATCACCCCCATGATTTACCAACGCTTTTTTGAATGCTCTTATCCCCGAGCATTGCTGTTATCCTTTATGGTGCCCTACATCAGTGGTGTTATTATTTCACCCCTTATCATCAATATTGGAGTCACCAAACTCTTTTTAAAGCTCATTAAACATGAACCCGGCACGTTTGGGCGCGTTAGTATTGCCACGACCATTGCTCTGATTTATTCTTGTCTTTGGATGGGCTTAGCTTTCGCCATCAACCTAGCCATATTTAAAAGTGTCGGGTTAATATTCGTCAGCCTATTATTGGTTGGCTCAACAGTAATAACCTACCTCGTCTTTAGCAAAGTCTTGCAAACCAATACCATCAAAACGATTAGCGTAATGATTGTTGGCCTTATCGCGCCGACGGTTATTTACAGTTTCTTATTCTTCGGTAGTTTAATGGGGATTGTGCAAGGGCTACAATCGGAGCTCACACAAGGCTTAGCCGCAACCGAAACCATTTCAACGAGCTCTCAAAAATATGATGCCACTTATGTGCTCAACGAAATGGCAGACACAACAGCACAAATATGCAAATGCTCAGACACAGCATGCTTACAAACAGCTGCCGAAGCCTATAAAAAACAAGCCCAGGCATTACTCGCCATGCCCGCGCATCCGGATGAAAAACGCTATACCAGCGCCTACTCAATAAAAATGCAAGCCTGTATCAAATACCTCAACAAAAACAACAAGCCAATGGGCGGTAGACCTGATGCACCGCCATTGTCCAGCCCATCAGCAACTGGCACTAATGGTGCTTCGAGCTACCAACCGATCGCCAGCCCTACGCAAGACAAGCAAACCGCCATACAAATCAAACTCGACATACTGGCAAACTTAGTCAAAAAAGCTTGCGATTGTGATACCGCAAAATGTGGTGAAGACATTCAGCTTAAGTTTACGTCAGACACAGCTAACTTACGGCAACTGAAGCTAAGCGATGCTCAAAAAGCGGTGATACCTAATTATGAAGCAAAGCTAACCACTTGCATTAAAACACTTTCTACCATAAAACCCGTAACGGCTTCACCAGCTCCAACCCCGAAAGCAAAAGCTAATACGTTTTCAGACTATTACCCTGTTACGCTGGACAAGCTCAAAGTTTTACTGCCCGTGCGCGGCATTATCACCCGAAAAAATGGCAGCCTGAAACAAGGCATCATTCGCTCGGCGACTCATGGGCTCATTGAAATTGAAGTGTATGTGCATGGTGGTCATATTGAATACAACATCCCTATCGATAGAGTCAGTAAAATCGAAGTCTGGCACGAAGCAAAAAAATCATCATGAACAAGCAAACTTTATTCATTTCAGATCTGCATTTAGATGACAAGCGGCCTCTTATTGTTGACTGCTTCCTTAATTTTTTACGCCACGAAGCGCGTCAAGCGGATGCTCTATACATGCTCGGTGATATTTTTGAGGCGTGGATTGGTGATGATGATTTAACTGCGTTAAATCAAAAAGTTATTGCCACTTTGAAAGAATTAACTGAAATAGGTGTGAAGGTTTATTTCATGCACGGCAACCGTGACTTCTTAATCGGCAAGCGCTTTGCTAAAGCGACGGGAGTGCAAATTTTACCCGACCCCACAGTCATTGATTGTTACGGCAAACGCATCTTGCTCATGCATGGTGACTTACTCTGTACAGATGATGTCAAATACCAAGCCTTCCGAAAAAAAGCCCACAACAGATTATTGCAATGGCTATACCTATCACTCCCCCTTAAATGGCGCCAGAACATCGCCGATAAAGCTCGCGCAAAAAGTAAACAGCATACAGGCAAAACGGATTTAAGCATTCAAGATGTGAATCAAACTGAAGTTGAGCATCGCATGCATGAAAATACTGTTGATTTACTCATCCACGGCCATACACATCGCCCCGCCACACATGAACTTATCGTTGATAACAAACCAGCGCAACGCCTAGTGCTAGCGGCTTGGCATGAGCAAGGGCAGTACATAGCTGTTAACACGGCGCATAATATTAGCTCTCATGATTTAGCGGCTAAGCATTAAAGACAACATGTGCCATACTCTCACGTATAAATAACAATAGAGATAACAAGAATGCCTGCTCCTGTTAAACCCGTCCTAGCTACGTTATATGCTTATTTAACTGACGAACGTTTAGGGCTCACTCATCGTCAAGGCAACCAACACCCTGCTACACAAGCGTACAGTTATATTGACACCTTACTTCTCAACGCCCGAGCTAGTGAGTCTAAAATGTGTGACTATAAACGCAATTCAAGCTTTGCCCGCATTCTATTCATCACTGATTTATTAGCATTAGTCGATAACACCTGGTGCCCACCTTGTGATATAAACAGTATGATTGCGCGTTACAAACGTGCGCTCTATAACATCTGCATGGTCGTATATGATTACACCACCTTAGGCTACAACGACATTAAAGACGCCATTAACGATGTAAACAATCTACCTCTCAACGAGGTATCACTGCTGACTCAGCTAAGCTTAGCAAAGCAAATTGCAAGCCAACGTGCCCAACATCATCTACCAACAACCATTGGCTTATCGGTTGGATTTGCAACCACTTACGTAAGCGATGAGCTAAAAGAAGCCCGATGGAGAAACATTAAAGAACATTGTTATTTTTTAGTCAATACCGGCCCTGCCAAAGCTAGCGATAGCTCAAAGGTATTATTTAAAATAGAAAACTTACCCAGCCTTAATGACATGCTCACCAAACTAGCACGAGAGCTCATTATTGCTATCAATACCAACAGACTACTCTACAGCTAAATAACTTACCCACAGTTTCTGTGGATAAGTTTGTGAGTAAGTCCTTAGAATTACCCTAATGAGCCTGTTTTTTCTATGTTTGAGTTAGATTGCGCAGAATCGAATCACCGTCTATCATATTAAAAATCAACGAGTTAGCGACGATCAGCAGCATAATGATAAATTTTGCTCTAAACCGTCAACTTTTCTTTACAGACAAATCACCCTGTGCACAAGTGTGAACAAATGTAGACAAACTAGGGCATCTACTTATGCATACCACCATGCATTTGATGCGCACACGCATGGTTTTGCGTGAAGCTTAAACAAATGTTTTAAGGCCATGGGTTCAAATCAATAACTTATCTTGTTTGCTTAAGGTAATGCCTGGAAAACAAGCACTAATTCAGCTATTAATTTTGTCCCCCAGTTGTTCGAAATCAACCTGTGAAATTCGCTTTTTTGCTGCAAGTTGATTCCAACTGTGGGACAATACTTTGCTATGTATGACGCGCTATTTTCACAACTCGCCCCCACCACCCTTGTTTTAACACCGAACCAACGTTTAAGTGCGCACCTCATTTCAGACTATGATACAAGGCAAAAACAAGCTGTCTATGCGCCAGCCAACATATTGCCGCTAACAACTTGGCTACAAAACACTTGGTTAGCATGCACTGACACTCGCAGTATCTTAAACACCCAGCAAGAAAATCACACTTGGCGACGCATCATCACTATGTCCCCTATCGCCAACAAGCTGTTAAACATTCCCGCGACAGCCAAGCTCGCACAGCAAGCTTATGGCACACTGCAGCAGTGGCGACAGGCTGTCTCAAGCATTCAAGACTATGGCAATGAAGAGTTGCAGGCTTTGCAGGATTGGAGTCTTCAATTTGACCAACATTGCCTTGCGCACAATGTCATTCCAAGCACAAATATAGCGACGCAATTGGTTGATTATAAAGGCGAACTCATTACTCCTAAGAAAATAATATTAGCCGGCTTTGATGATATCCCGCCACAGCTAAGCTATCTATTTGAACAGCTCGATTGCAACTTAGTGATATTAGTAAGTGCCAACAGCGATAAGCCAGCTCAAACAATTGGCTTGCAAGATACTGAAACTGAAATACACAGCATGGCGAGTTGGGCCCATCAACAAACTGAACTCGGCAAAAATGTATTATGTGTCGCCCCTAACTTGGAACAAATTCGACCACAATTACAGCGTATCTTTAGTGAAGTGTTAGCGCCTGAAATGGTGTTTGATGCCAATCTGAAGCAAGATCGCTTCAATATTTCGGGCGGCTATCCACTAGAAAAAGCAGCTGTCATCGACATAGCTTTACATTTGTTAAAATTAAACACTTACCAGATTGAAATCAATGCATTAACGAAGCTACTTCACTCGCCTTATTTGGCTGGCAATGACATTGAATTATTGGATAGGATGCAGTTGGACAGCATGTTGCGCGATCTCAATGAGCCAACCCTCACTTGGCGCAGCATCATCAATGCCATTTATGAACACAGCAAGGCAGGACACCCCAGCTTTTGCCAGCAACTATTGACTTGCTTAGAAAATTGGCAAGATTTAGCATTAGTAAAACGCACAACACTAGCTGACTGGCAACAAAGCTTTGAGCAAATTCTTAACAACTTCGGCTGGCCTGGCAATCGCACTTTAAACAGCGAAGAATATCAACAAGTCAAACATTGGCAATCACTCTTACATGATTTTAATCAATTGGATACAGATGATAAGCATAGTAAAGCATCTGCTTTAGAACTGCTCCAACAACTCTGTCGAGACACGCTATTCCAAGCGGAAAGCCAGCACGGTGAACCGATACAAGTGCTCGGTGTGCTTGAGGCTGCCGGCATTCAAGCGGATGCTATTTGGGTGATGGGCCTGCATGATGAAGCTTGGCCGCAAGCCGCGAATCCCAATCCTTTTATCCCCGCTCACTTGCAACGTCAATGGCAAATGCCCCACAGTTCTGCCGAACGTGAACTCGCCTTTTCACAAAAATTGACCCAGCGTTTCTGTGCAAGTGCGGAGCATGTCATATTCAGCTATCCACAACATGATGCTGAACGAGAATTGAACATCAGCCCATTATTGCAGGGCTATTCAGCACTTGCCGAACTGAACATTGAACATCAAGAAAGCTTACCAACCAGTTGCTTTAAAACAAAAAAAATGGAATCAACTACTGATAATAACGGCCCGGCCCTAGCAGCTGACGCGATGGCAAAAGGTGGAACAGGGCTATTCAAAGCACAGGCTGCTTGCCCTTTCCAAGCCTTTGCTCGCTATCGCTTACATGCGGAGTCGATTAATGAGCCCGAAAGCGGTTTGAATGCTTTGGAGCGTGGTTCACTATTACATGTGGCATTAGATGTTATTTGGGCAAACTTACAATCGCACGATAAACTCGTTAACTGTGATGAAACCAAGCTTACGCGGATTATTGAGCAAGGTATTAACAAAGCCTTTCAAGATGTTATGCCGTACTTCTCAGAAAAATTACAAGCGCGCTTCAAGCAATTGGAACAACAGCGTTTAACTGAACTATTAAAGCAATGGTTACAATTAGAACAACAACGTCCGGCTTTCAAAGTGCTAGCGCATGAAAAATGGCGACAAGCCCAAATCGGTCAAATTCAAGTTAACCTACAAATCGATCGCGTTGATGAATTAGCCAATGGTGATACATTAGTCATTGATTATAAAACTGGCAATCGCCTCTCCATTAACGATTGGTTGAGTGACCGTCCACACGAACCTCAGCTGCCTATTTATTGCACCATTGAAAATGCAGCCGCGATTAGCTTCGCCCAAGTGCGAGCAGACAAAATGCGTTTTATTGGCGTAAGCGATCATGAAACTGATATCAAAGGTATCAAACTAGCTGCTGATGTCGTCGATGCTAACTGGCAACAATTAGTCAATGGCTGGCAACAAAGCTTGGAAGATTTAGCCGACGAATTTGCGCAAGGTTATGCCTTAGTGGATCCACAACCGGGTGCTTGTAACTTTTGTGAACTACAGGGGCTTTGTCGCATACCATGATAATTAATGACCAATCACAACGCCAACAAGCCCTTTCTGTCGATGAGTCATTTATTGTGCAAGCCCCTGCCGGTTCCGGTAAAACTGAATTATTAACGCAACGTTTTTTAAACTTGCTCACAACCGTCGACAATGGCCCGGAAGAAATCCTTGCCATCACCTTCACTAAAAAAGCCGCCAATGAAATGCGCAACCGGATTATCATTGCCTTACGATTGGCCGAGCAAGCTGAGCCGGATGAAGCCCATAAAAAAACGACCTGG
Organism: uncultured Gammaproteobacteria bacterium; assembly: GCA_963975985.1. Classification (GTDB taxonomy): domain Bacteria; phylum Pseudomonadota; class Gammaproteobacteria; order JABDGN01; family JABDGN01; genus CAXBIY01. The sequence goes on along the minus strand of CAXBIY010000006.1, from coordinate 41,391 downwards.
CAAATCGCTAAACGCGTACAAGAAAAATCCCAGCAGCAAAGCTGGGATTTAATGAATAATCCCAATCGCTTGCGCATTCAAACGATTGATTCTTTTTGTGCCAGCCTCATTAAGCAAATGCCCATGCTGTCAGAATTGGGGGCCAACATTAATATTGTCGACGATGCGAAAGCAATTTATCAACAAGCGGCTAACGCCGTGATCGCCAGCCTTGAAGACAATGAAGCTTGGAGCGAATCATTAGCTACCTTGCTGTTACATTTAGATAATAACGTACCGTTGCTAACGGATTTATTCAGCAATATGCTGTCACACCGCGATCAATGGTTGCCGCATGTTGTGAATGCACGCCACAATGAAGATTTGCGCGAACATTTAGAGATGGCTTTGCTGGAAGCCGTTGAATCGACCTTAATTGATACCATGAATGCATTTCCATTGCCTCTTGCCAGCGAATGCATCGAACTATTTAATATTGGCCAACATAATTTAGGGCAGGACACCGTTTTCGATCGCTTACCTGAATCCACGGCTAGTCAACTTTCAGCCTGGCAACAAATTGCTGCGTTCTTATTAACGCAAAAGCATCAATGGCGTAAAACCATCGATAAACGCAATGGCTTCCCGACGGAAGCGGATACCAAAGAGCAAAAAGCTATTTTCAAAGAACAAAAAGGTCGCATGAAAGCATTGCTAGGTACCTTATCGGAATTTGATGAGTTGCGTGACAATTTAGAGCACGTATTACACTTACCCGAGCCCAACTACGACACCCAGCAATGGAATATACTCACGGCATTATTAGATTTATTACCTATTCTTGCTGCACAGTTACAAGTGTTATTTCGCCAAACCGGCCAAATTGATTTCACCGAAATCACGCAACGTGCTTTACTTGCCTTAGGTGAAGATGACAAGCCCACCGACTTAGCCTTACACTTAGATTACAAGTTAAAACATATTTTAGTCGATGAATTTCAAGACACCTCTTCAACACAATTTCGACTGCTAGAAAAACTCACGCGCGGTTGGCAAGCTGATGATGGTCGCACGCTATTTTTAGTCGGCGATCCCATGCAATCGATTTATCGCTTTCGTGCAGCAGAAGTTGGCTTGTTTTTAAAAGCGAAAGAATATGGTATTGGCGAAGTGCCATTAATGCCACTAACCTTAACATCAAATTTCCGTTCACAAGCAGGTATTGTTAATTGGGTAAACAACAGCTTCACACATATATTCCCGCAACATGATGATATGGGGTCGGGTTCTGTCGCCTATTCGGCATCAACTGCTGTGCATGCTGAACAAGCACAGGCGGTCCAATGTTACTTACATACTGATGCACAAGCTATCGCTGACATTATTCTGCAAACGGATAGTCAGCACTCTATTGCCATCTTAGTCAAATCCCGCAGTCAGCTTTATGATATTTTACCGGCATTAAAAACCCATAATATTAGTTACCAAGCCATCGATATTGAACGCCTTGATCACTTGCATTGCATTCAAGACTTAACCGCTTTAACTACCGCCCTCACCCATTTGGCCGATCGTCTGGCGTGGCTCAGTATTTTACGTGCGCCTTGGTGTGGCTTAACCTTAAATGACTTAACAATCATCGCCAGTGACAAAACGGCATTGATTTGGCAACAAATCAACAACTCTGATATTCAAAAGCAATTGAGTCAAGATGGTTTGCAACGCTTACATAAATTATTACCACCCCTCCAGTACGCACTACAACAACGTCAACGGCAAACGCTACGCAATTGGATTTATAGTACCTGGTTAGCCATTGGTGGTGCGGCAACACTTAGCGAAGCACATGAACTTAACAATGTGAATGCCTTTTTCGCCTGCCTTGATGATCTTGATGAAAGTGGCAGCCTCAGTTCGGTTGAAAAATTACAGCATAAGCTATCAAACCTTTATGCCGAACCCGATAACCAAGCTAATGCTCGCGTGCACATCATGACGATTCATAAATCCAAAGGCTTAGAATTTGACACGGTTATCTTGCCTTGCTTACAGCAAAAAACCCAATCGGACCGCGAAAAACTATTGCTTTGGCAAGAGCGCCCCACCCATCATAAAACAGATTTGCTACTCGCGCCCATTAAAGCCAAAACCGATGCTATCGATCCTATTTATCGTTACATTAAACGCCAAGAACAAATGAAAGCTGATTTTGAGGCGTCACGATTACTCTATGTCGCTGCTACACGAGCTAAGCAATCATTACATTTACTAGCCAACCCTGATATCAATGAAGACAAAGAATATAAGCCGCCAACAGGTAGCTTGCTCGCGAAACTCTGGCCACATTGCCAAGATAAATTTAACACTATTGCTTCCGTAGAAGACATTAACGAAGAAACAGCAAGCCATGAACTCACGCGCGTCACCTCAGATTTCGAATTACCCGAGCCCCTTAGCGTATTATTGCCTAAGCCGCAGCATGTTCCGTTGGATGCCAACTTACCCGTTTGGCAAGATCCCACTGCTAGTATCTTCGGCAGCTTAGTACATCAGCTCCTCGAGCGCATGAGTCAGGTTCCACAAGCTCAGTGGCCCACGTTTATGAATGAAGCTTGGTCAAAACGTTTAACACAACTCGGTAAAGCCCAGAATCAAGATGCGATGCTTCAACAATTGCAGGCCTTATTAAAGCAGCTCACCAACAGTGAAACCGCACAATGGATTTTAACCCCACATAACAATGCCCAATCAGAGTATGCTTTAAAAGCAAAGATTGATGGTGCAATCCAACATATTGTTATTGATCGAGCATTTGAGTTTGAAGGTAATTATTGGATTATCGATTATAAAACTAGCAGTAACGAAAACACTGAAAAACATCAAAGACAGCTAGAAAAATACGCTGAAATTATAGCTCAAACGACTAACCTCCCTATAAAAATTGCGCTATACTTTCCCTTAACTGACGTGTTGACTGAATTATAAATGCGCATTCTTGTCAGGTGGTATATTAAGGCATAAATTTTATCGCCCTTTAGAACGTTATTGAATAATCCCCATGTAGGGTGGATAAAAGTTTGAGCGTAGCGAGAACATATCCACCAGCGGTCTATCACTAACCACTGCTGGTGGATATATCCGAGCTATCGCTCGAATTTTTATCCACCCTACAAAATCTTAGGACAAACCCAATGCCCATAAACTTCGATGGAAAATTAGTCGTAGCCATTTCTTCTCGCGCATTATTCGATTTAGAAGAAAGTCATCACATTTATGAGAATGAAGGTGTGGAAGCTTACGCGCAATATCAAACAACACATGAGAATGAAATATTAGAGCCCGGTGTCGCCTTTGGCCTAGTCAAAAAATTCTTAACGTTGAATATTAATTCAGATGAAACCGTCGTTGAAGTGATTTTATTATCGCGCAACAGTGCTGATACTGGGTTACGAATTTTTAACAGCATCAAACATTATGACCTCAACATTATTCGTGCTGCATTTTCAGAAGGTGAAAGCCCTTATGCTTACGCCGCTGCATTTGGTGCGCAGTTATTTCTATCGACCCATGCGGATGACGTCCGCCAAGCATTAGAAGCGGGTATCGCAGCGGCAACGATTGTGTCTAAAGGCACGGTAAAAAACGACACCGAACAACTGCGTATCGCGTTCGATGGTGACTCAGTGATTTTTTCTGATGAAGCTGAACGTATCTATCAAGAACAAGGCTTAGATGCTTTTGCTGCAAACGAAGCGGCTAGTGCAGAAACCCCATTACAAGGTGGCCCATTCAAACCCTTCTTAGCAGCATTGCATAAAATCCAACGCGCCTTCCCACGCGATGAATCCCCTATTCGCACAGCCTTAGTCACCGCACGCTCTGCACCCTCGCATGAACGCGTTGTGAAGACATTAAGAGCTTGGAATATTCGCATCGACGAAGCGATATTTTTAGGTGGCTTAGCCAAAGGTGATTTTTTAAAAGCGTTTAAAGCCGATTTCTTTTTTGACGATCAACTCGGTCATTGCGATTCGGCTAATAACAGTGACATCCCTGCTGGCCATGTACCGCATGGGGTGACTAACGAAAATCAAAATAAATTAAAACCACAGCTATAAGTATTAAGACTAGGATTTTGACTAATATCAAAATTCACTTGTTGCTGTTGCACAGATGCAGGCACACCGTTGCCATTAGTAGGAATAGGCTTTGCATCTGCTACATTATAAAGCTGCTTTGAGCATATTGATTGATTCTTAGGTCCTGTGACACTTAGGATCGTAATTTGCATATGCTCTGTATAGGCTAAATTTGAGGAAGTGTAAGATTTGCCCGCACCAACTGAGACCGTACCGCCGGCTACTTTAGTAGTTGTGTCGCCAGTAACACTCAACTTAGCTTCTGTAATGCTGTAATTCACATTCACTGCTTCACTAGTTGCATTATCAATAACAAACTGGACTGGCAAACCTGATGCATTTGCAGTAGAACAACAAAGCAAAGAGACATAACAAATAGCTAAGATCGATGGACGCATAATTCTTTCCTTTTAATTAATGCATTAACTTAACTATAGCGTATTTTGATTAAATTTCAAGCATTACAACCGTTGGTTTTCGCTTGCACACGTTGAATATCCGCATAGTCCCTGCTGGCCATGTACCACATGGAGTAGTTACGAAAAATAATCTTAGTTAGTTGCTGGCGCTTGATAAATCAAGGCTATCAAACCACCATTTCTGTCAACAGAGCAAGTTGATTTACCACTTATAGGCACGGCTGAAATCTCGGCCGTACTATCGTCAATATCTTTGATAGTAAAATAACAACCATATGTCGAACCACCTAAACTATAATTAAGTGTCGTTGCACCAATCGTTGGCACAGTGAAAGCATATTGCATAAAAGCCGGCTGCTGCCCGCCGGGAGCAGGTATTTTCTGTGGCATACCTTCAGGACATGCCGTACCAACCGGAAGCGATGTGCACAACAGCGGTAGCGTACTTTGATTATACACTGTGCCGTGAACTTGCATATTTTGCAAAGTAACAACCGCTTGTGTTGAATCATTTTCTTTTATATTTTTTAATGGCTTGGCATTAACCGCAAAAGCAAGAGAGATACTGCATAGTGTAATAGCAACTATTTTGATTAATCCTTTCATCTCAAACTCCTTGGTTTATATATATTCCACTTTTGAAATTTCATAAGCCACATGGCCCGCTGGTGTAGTAATATCGACTTCATCACCTTCATTTTTACCGACGACACCACGTGCAATAGGTGATGTGACTGAAATTTTTTGTTGCGCCAAATCAGCTTCGTCTTCACCGACGAGTTTATAACGCATTTCGGATTCATCATCTAAATTAAACAACGTAACAGTAGAGCCAAAAATGACTTTGCCTGTGTTCGTTAATTTAGTGACATCAATCACTTGAACGTTCGATAATTTCGCTTCGATATCTCGAATACGCGCTTCGGTAATACCCTGTTGTTCACGAGCAGCATGGTACTCAGCGTTTTCTTTCAAATCGCCTAACTCACGAGCGATACCAATGGCGATAGAAATTTTACCGCGTAACACGAGTAACTCTTCTAACTCTTCTTGTAAGGCTTTTTCACCTTCAACTGTCATAGGAACTTTTTGCATGGGTTGCCTCTATTCAAAAAATGCTTTTACTTTTTTAAACCACGATTTCGAATGCGGGCGGTGGTCTTTACCATCGTCCAACATTTGCTCAAACTCTTGTAAGTGATCTTTCTGAGTTTGGCTCAATTTCACCGGAATTTCAACATTTACACGGCAAAATAAGTCGCCTTGCGTCGCATTTCTGATGGAACGGACACCTTTGCCCCGTAATCTAAAGCTTTTGCCAGATTGCGTCTCGGCGGGAATCTTAATCGTCGCTTTACCATCTAGCGTAGGCACTTCAATTTCACCACCTAAGACACATGTTGCGTAGGTCACAGGCACTTCACAATGTAAATCGGCGCCATCACGCTCAAATATCTCATGTTTTTTAACCGACACTTGAACATATAAGTCACCCGTTGGGCCACCATGTAATCCGGCTTCGCCTTCACCAGCTAAACGCACGCGATCCCCATCATCAACACCAGCTGGGATTTTAACAGATAAGTCTTTCGATTCACGCACTCGACCTTGACCATGGCATTTACCACAAGCTTCAGCACTTTGACCAGCACCCTGACAACTCGGACACGTTTGCTGAATGGTCATGAAACCTTGCTGCATAATTAACTGACCGCTACCACCGCAATCCGCACAGGTTTTAGGTGTCGTGCCTTTCTTCGCACCAGAACCTTTGCAATCACCACAGGCAGTAAAATTTGGCACAGTGATTTCTTTTTCAAAACCATGCACGGCCTCTTCTAACGTAATTTCTAAACCGTAACGTAAATCAGAACCTGCTTCAGGGCGTGGACCACCGCCGCCACCACGACGACCGCCACCAAAAATATCACCAAACATGTCACCGAAGATATCACCGAAACCACCCGCACCGGCACCAGGCCCAGGGCCTGCTTGCTGGTTGACACCCGCATGACCAAAGCGATCGTACATTTGACGTTTTTGTGGATCTGATAATATTTCGTAAGCTTCTTTGACTTCTTTAAAATTAGCTTCCGCTTCAGCATCACCTGGATTACGATCAGGATGATACTTCATCGCTAAGCGGCGGAATGATTTTTTAATATCACCTTGCTCAACTGTTTTAGATACGCTTAAGATTTCATAATAGCAACGTTGGGACATATATTAACTCTCAATTTCTGTTAGCCAGATCGTAAAAACGCGCTGCTATGCAGCGCGCCTCTCAATCCTCAATCCTAAATCCTTAATCCTTCTTCTCTTCTTCTTTCACTTCTTCAAACTCAGCATCGACGACATCATCGCCCGCTTTGCTTTCAGTCGTGCCAGCATCAGCCGCACCTTCAGGAGCGCCTTCAGCACCTTCGGCTTGCGTTTGTGCATACATACGCTCAGCCATTTTAGAAGAAGCATCCGTTAAGGCTTTAGTTTTAGCTTCAATTGCATCTTTATCTTCACCGGTTAACACCGCTTTCAATTCAGTAATGGCAGCTTCAATCGCTGTTTTTTCTTCATCACTAACATCTTTCGCTTCACCTAATGATTTTTCAGTTGCATGAATCATCGCTTCACCTTGGTTACGCGCAGTCGCTAACTCTTGGAATTTACGATCATCTTCAGCATGCTCTTCAGCATCTTTAATCATTTTTTCGACTTCATCATCAGACAAACCACTTGAGGCTTTAATGATGATAGATTGTTCTTTACCAGTCGCTTTATCTTTCGCTGATACATTCAAGATACCATTGGCATCAATATCAAACGTCACTTCCACTTGTGGTACACCGCGAGGTGCTGGTGGAATGTCAGATAAATCGAATTTACCTAATGATTTATTACCTGAAGCCACTTCACGCTCACCTTGTAATACGTGAACGGTTACAGCCGTTTGGTTATCATCAGCAGTTGAGAACACTTGGCTAGTCTTAGTTGGAATAGTCGTGTTTTTCTCAATCAATTTCGTCATCACACCACCCATGGTTTCAATACCAAGTGATAAAGGTGTTACATCTAATAATAAAACGTCTTTCACATCACCAGACAATACCGCAGCCTGAATTGCTGCACCCATGGCAACTGCTTCATCAGGGTTAACGTCTTTACGAGGCTCTTTACCGAAGAATCCTGTCACAGCTTCTTGTACTTTAGGCATACGGCTCTGACCACCGACTAAAATCACATCTTTAATATCTTCGATTTTTAAACCAGCATCTTTTAACGCGATGCGGCAAGGTTCTAATGTACGTTGTACTAAATCATCAACTAATGATTCTAATTTTGAACGTGTTAATTTAATGTTTAAATGCTTAGGGCCACTCGCATCAGCTGTAACGTAAGGTAAGTTAACATCAGTTTGCTGTGAAGATGATAATTCAATCTTGGCTTTTTCAGCGGCTTCTTTTAAACGTTGCAACGCTAGTGGATCGTTATTTAAGTCAACACCAGACTCTTTCTTGAATTCTTCAACCAAGAAATCAATCAAACGCATATCGAAATCTTCACCACCTAAGAATGTGTCGCCGTTAGTCGCTAACACTTCAAATTGATGCTCACCGTCAACTTCCGCTACTTCAATGATTGACACGTCAAATGTACCACCACCTAAGTCATAAACGGCTAAAACTGAATCGCCTTCTTTTTTATCCATACCGAATGCTAATGCAGCGGCTGTTGGCTCATTGATAATACGCTTCACATCAAGGCCCGCAATTTTACCGGCATCTTTTGTCGCTTGACGTTGTGAATCATTAAAGTAAGCAGGCACTGTAATCACCGCTTCCGATACTTTTTCGCCAAGATAGTCTTCAGCGGTTTTTTTCATTTTCATTAAAATTTCAGCAGACACTTGTGGCGGCGCTATTTTTTTATCGCCTCGCACTTGCACCCAAGCATCACCATTGTCGGCAGCGACAATTTTGTAAGGTACGATGTCTTGATCTTTCTTAACAATATCATCCGTAAATTTACGACCGATTAAACGCTTAATCGCGAATAACGTGTTTTCCGGATTCGTCACTGATTGACGCTTAGCAGAATCACCCACCAATACTTCGTCATCTTTATAAGCAACGATTGAAGGTGTCGTACGACGACCCTCTGAATTTTCAATTACGCGAACTTTGTCGCCTTCCATTACGGCTACGCAAGAGTTCGTAGTTCCTAAATCAATACCAATAATCTTAGCCATGTTTTTTTCCTCTCTTTCTCTATTATTACAACTAAATTTGTTCATTTCTGAGCCAAATTAAGCCGTTTCATTTAATTCTTACCGAACTTGATTGTTAGATGGGGTAAATGAGGGAATTTTTCAAGGGCTAAATTTGAAGTTTCAGCGCTAAGATTAAGACTCAAACGACAGCAAGTGGTGTTTGAAGCAATTGCCCTAACTGCGCTGGACTTGATACACGAGAACGTAAAAAAGATGCATCTAAAATCTTAATGTCATAAGTCGTGAATGCGAATCGTACTCCCGTGTTAAATACATATGAAATTTTTTGATTTTGCTGCCATACATCAATCAGCTCTTTTACTCTTTTTGCTGCGGGCTTGTTTAATTTAAGTGTCAATTGTAATCCTGCATCAGTTTGATTGACGATGAATCCATCATTAATTTGAAGTAAATTTTCAATAGTAAACCTAAACTTGTCACCCAAGTTCTCAGTTGTAGCTCTTCCCTCTGAACTCACGTCATCTGAACACATCATCTCAACCGCAGCAACTGAGTGCTGTTGAGCATCATGTGATAATACAGCGTTACTTGCAGGAGCTGAAACTCCAACGCCACCATAATAAACTTGCTCTAATCCCGCCATAGATATCTCGCAACTGTTACTAGCAATGCTTCCACTATCAGATGTAACAGTTAAACCACCAAGCTGTTGAACCGCAGTTAAATCAATACAGCGAGTACGATATTTACCAGCTTTTGATTCTTTTTCAAACTCTTCATTATACTCAATAAATTGTTGTCGTATTTCTTCAAGGACATCAGAATTAGCAGCATAAGTGTGAAACTCAGGAATTTTCATTAACTCTGTTTTCAATTGCTGTATGCGAGCTGTTAAATATTGGAAAATAGTATCACGAACACTAGGTGAAGTAATATGCGCAATGAGTATACTTTGAATTATGTTAGGCGTAATGTATAACGCCTTTAATAAATATTGGTATTTATAGCGCACAAATTTTGGAGAAAAGCGAACGACATTCCAATCAACATCTACAGATGATAACGTAGGCCAATGAAATGGTCTAGCATCACTTAAGTATGGCAGACTCTGAAGGTCTCTAGCGGTTATATTGAATGCTTCATTTGGTCGTGGGCATTCTAAAAGATTATAACGCAACCCATCAGTTCCTATATAACTTCCTACAATTCGATGCGACTCATTGTCACGAGCGCTAAATGGCTGTACATAACTTTCATTGGGGACAATTGGCACTGAACCAGCGTCATCATTATGTTTAGTGAAATAACGACAGGTTATCGGCCATAACGCTCTGTCAAAATCAATAGCCATGATTTCACCTGTATCGTTAACCCCCCAATTACCACCATGACAATCATTATTCGCAATAAACAATTGCGTCACAAATAATGCAGCTAGCCCTTTAAACTGCTTCGAACCCAAAAGACCAAAATCATGAAACGTAGCGGGGATAAACCCAGCAATTACTTTAGAAACAACACCAACATTTTTACTTGTATTTATATCAAATACCGCTCGACATTTAGGTTGATTTATTCCCATTAGTAAGCGAACAATCTCACTGATAGCAGCTTCAATTTCAGGTAACGCATTCGGGGAAGTGTATTCCTTTAAAATATATTCAGCACCTGTGCGTGATTTAATGACACCGGGGATTGTTTGATGCGCTGAATTTTTAATTCTTCCATTAGGAATCGCAAAATATGTGCTTGGCTTGCGCTTGTAACCAGCGGGTAATTCCGTCCCTGTAGAAAACATTATTATTCTTGCCTTTATTATTATTATCGCTATTTCAATAGCGTTGGGCAGGAATAATACAGATGCAAGATTAAATTAATCTTAACAGAGGCGCATTTAAGCGCTTAATTGGATAAAAATGTCAGAATTCACACTAAATTGAACGAGTTACTGCGAAACCACCACTAAAGCGGGTCTCACTAGGCGATCGTTCAACGTGTACCCCTTCTGCATAACAACTAAGACTGTATTTGAATCCACTTCTTTATTGTCTTGCATGGAGATAGCTTCGTGCAAATCAGGGTCAAAAGGTTCGCCTTCTGGGTCAAGCTGTTTGACTTTATGCTTGGCGAGATTATCGAGAAACATTTTATGTGTGAGTTCAATGCCTTCAACCAAGGCTTTACTATCTTCAGTTGTTTCAGCTTTCATCGCCATTTCGAGGCTATCCATAACAGGCAATAAGTCTTTCACAAACTTTTCGACCGCAAATTTATGGGCATTTGCCACATCACGTTCAGAACGGCGTTTAATGTTATCCATGTCGGCTTGCAAGCGTAATAAGCGGTCCCAATGCTCAGCGGCTTTGGCTTCAGCTTGGGCTAATTCATCCAATTCTTCACCCGCTTCTTGCTCGAGCTCTTCTTCCACATGCTCGATTTCTTCATTTAAGCTTTCTTCAGAATTCTCAGGTTGTTGCTTGTCAGTCATAGAATGCCTCATATTTATTTATCCATGCCTGATATGTCGGGGCTTACGAGTGATTTTTCAAGGATAAGCAAAAAACACACAATTGTTCACATTGTTAACAATTCGTTAATAATGTGAGCTTATAATGCACCAAAATAAGAATACCGAAGTAAGAATGGATAATAATAATGACAACAACAAATTGCCAGATAACTAGCGATTCGATGAATCGTCTACAAAATTGTTATATGTTATTAAAAACGATTAACCCTCCGATCTGTGATCGCAGATGTCTAATCGGCTTTATTAATACAGCTATTAACTTAACGACAGAAATTCAAAAACATTTGATAACTAGTTATGGTGAAGAAAAGGCTACTGCTGACGATTTACAGACTTATATGAGCTCGTTGTTTGATGTCTATGACCGCGATTTTGGTAAACAAGTTTATAATCAGCATATATGGCTTTTACTCAATCAAATTTTCTTGAGCTTAGAATCATGTGGAAGTAACATCGTAAACTTACGCTGCACCGGCAACAATTATGGGCGCAAGGACTTACATACTGCTCAAACAGTCAGTACGAATACCTCTATGTTAGTTGGCTATATGGCTCAACGTATGCTTGAGCAAGAAATGCCTACTAATCTATCTAGCACACAATTAATAACTGACTGTGCAATACATGCCATCGGGCTAAACCACGGGAGTGAGTTATGCGCATATCTAAACACTGTAAAACCACGCATCCCTGACACATCCTCAAATTATTCGGCTATAATGAACGCTATTAATCATAAGCGGAGTGGTCTAAGTGCATATATCAAAAGTTGGTATCCTCGCACGTCCTAATACCGATGGTATTGAAGAAACCCTCGGTAACTTAATCGATTTTTTACAAAATCGACAACTCGATATCGTCTGTGAATTTAATACGGCCCGCCTCATTCCTGATTATTCATTAAAAACCTCACCCGACCATGAACTTGGCAAGCATGTTGACCTCGTCATCGTTGTTGGTGGTGATGGCAGTATGTTACGCGCTGCTAAATCTGCGATGAAATATGACACGCCCGTGATTGGCATTAACAAAGGTCGTTTAGGATTTTTAACTGACATTCGCCCGACAGAAATTGAAACACGTTTAGCGCAAGTATTAGATGGCGACTACTGGATTGGCGAACGCTTTTTCTTACAGTCACATTTAACCCACGATGGTAATCAAATTGATTGTGGCTTAGCACTTAACGATGTCGTGCTTTCCCCTGGCCGCACGCCACACATGTTGGAATTTGAAATTTTTGTTGACGATAGTTTTATGTGTTCGCATCGTGCCGATGGTTTAATTACGGCGACACCAACGGGGTCAACGGCTTACGCACTATCCGGTGGCGGCCCGATTATTCAACCAGGCGTTGATGCTTTGGTTGTATTGCCCATGTTTTCACATGCATTAACCAGCCGCCCGATTGTGATTAAAGGCGACAGTAAAATCCGTATTGAGTTTTCTGCTAACAATGAAACCAGTGGCCAAATCAGTTGTAATGGCAATGAAGTGATTATGGTGCCACCGGGTTCGACGATTGATATTCAAAAGTATGATAAGAAAATGAAGTTAGTGCACCCGAATGATTATGATTATTATGAGACGCTGAGAAGCAAGCTCTATTGGGGCCATAAATTATAGGGCTTAGGGCTTAGCAAGCAGCGTAAGCTAATTAAAACCTAACATCTTAAACAAGTGCTACGCTTACATAGCAACAACATTACCTAAGACCTTCAACGAGAACAAAATGCTAAAATCCATCACCATCAACAATTTCGCCATCGTCGAAAATTTGGAGCTCGATTTTCAAGCGGGTATGTCGTCGCTAACCGGTGAAACCGGTGCGGGTAAATCTATTTTAATTGATGCATTGCAATATGCGCTTGGCGCGCGTGCTGATGCTTCGATGGTTCGCCATGGCGCGGACCGGGCTTCGATTAGCGTCATGTTTGATGTTCAGAACATCCCTGCTGCTAGTGAATGGCTGCAAGCACATGAGCTTGACCAAGCCCATGATTGCTTATTACGTCGCACGATTAATGCCGATGGTCGCTCAAAACATTTTGTTAATGGCCAAGCTTCAACACAAACGCAAGTGCGTGAGCTCGGTGAGTTGCTGATTAACATTCACGGTCAGCACGAAAATCAAAATCTATCCAAAGGCGACAAGCAACAACAGTTACTTGATGACTTTGCGCAATCCACCAGTTTCAATAACAAAAAACAGCAACAAAAGGCTTTGGATAAATTCGCAAAGCATGGTGACTTGCTTGTTAACGTTCAGAACATTTACCAACAGTGGCAACGTATCAATCAAGAGATGACGCAGCTACGTAAACAAGATACCGACCAAGCACGCATTGAATTATTGCAATATCAAATTCAAGAATTAGCGGAGTTAGGATTAAGCGATAATGAACTCGACACCCTCACCGCTGAACACAAACAGTTAGCCAATGCTGACGATATTATTGCGGATAGCAAACAAGCACTCAACATCATTTATGAAGATGATGACGTTAATGCCCTCAGCTTGCTCACCACGGCACAAGCTAGCTTAAATGCCCATAGAAACGTTAGCAAACACATCGAATCTGCCTATAACATGCTTAGTGATGCTGTGATTCAAGTCCAAGAAGCGGCCAGTGAATTACAAGATTACACGGATGGTGTTGAAGCCAATCCTGAACGTTTAGTCGAAGTGGAACAGCGCTTAAGCCAAATTCATGGCATTGCACGCAAGCATCATGTGGATGCAGAACAACTACCTGCATTACACGACAGACTCAGCAAAGAACTTGACAGCGTTGCTCACGCAGACAAACACTTAAAGGCACTCGAGCAAGAACGCCAAAAAATTGAAACTGATTATCAAACAGCTGCAAAACAGTTAAGCGCTAGCCGCGCGAAAGCGGCGAAAACGTTTAATCAACAAGTCACGGCGAACATTCAACAGCTGGGCATGCCCAATGGCCAGTTTGAAGTTAAGCTAACCCTGCAAGATAAAATCACGGAAACGGGTTTAGAGAAAATTGAATTTTTAGTGTCAGCTAATCCTGGGCAACCATTGAAGCCTTTAACTAAAGTCGCATCCGGTGGTGAAATATCACGTATTAGCTTAGCCATTCAAGTGATTACTGCTCAAGCCGATAACACCCCTAGCCTGATTTTTGATGAAGTCGATGTCGGTATTGGTGGCGGTACGGCTGAAATTGTCGGTAAGCTATTACGCCAATTGGGAGAACGTGCGCAAGTACTTTGCATCACCCACCTCGCTCAAGTTGCCGCACAAGGCAATCATCACTTACAAGTGCAAAAGCAAAGCGATAAGAAAACGACTCAAACACGAGTAGTGTATTTATCTGATGCTGAACGTATTCAAGAAATTGCGCGCATGTTGGGCGGCATTAAAATTACCGAGCAAACACTGGCGCATGCGAAAGAGATGTTAGAGATTGAGTAAGTTTCCCATTGCATGGAAAATATTAATATCACCCCTCATTCGGTCCTTCTCCCCTCGCGGGGCGAAGATGTCCAAAGGACAGATGAGGGGTGATATAAAAGCAGCTAGCTACGCTAGCTTACACCGCAATAAACGTTTGCCCTGTCTGCAAACCCGCAACACTTTTCACATAAGCTAATGCCGCTTTATCAGCATCGACTGACTCGTATCCACGGAAAAATGGGCCGTAATTTGGCAAAGACTCCGTGACCACGGTTGGGCTAACCACATTAATCCGTTGTCCACGCGGCATTTCTAATGCAGCACCATGAGTGAAACCTTCTAGAGCCCCATTGACCATCGCCGCTGAAACACCAAATTCGATTGGGTCGCGATTTAACGTACCAGCAGTTAAGGTAAATGAACCGTTGTCATTAACATAATCAATACCCAACGTCACTAAATTAACCTGCCCCATTAGCTTGTTATTCAAACCTATTTGGTACTGCTCTTCTGTGAAGTCTACCAAGGCACCAAAGTGCAATTTTCCGACTGTACTCACAACCGCATCGACACGCCCTACCTGCTTATACATGACTTTAATAGAATCCGTTGATGTAATATCAACTTGCACATCACCATTGCTATAACCGGCGGTAATGACTTCATAGTCATTAGCTTGCATGGCTTTCGCCACTGCACTACCCACTGTGCCAGTACCACCGACGATTAATATTTTCTTAGACATAATTATTGCTCCTGATTAATTGATGGAGCTATAGTAGCGAAAAGGCCTTGAGTCGGCCAATGAAATGATTTTATGAAGGTGATAAAGAAAAACTATAGTGAAGTTGGATTCCGTGGTCAAGCCACGGAATGACGGAGCTCTCCGTCTAGCTATGGAGTAACAAACAACCTCGTCAAGCTGCAAGGTGACGAACAGCTCCGTCAAGCTATGGCATGACGAACAAGTCCATCAAACCACGAGATGACAAGGAGCCCGTCATTCCGTGGCTTGACCACGGAATCCAGGAAAAGTATATGAGTTTTCAACACTGGCAAGTTTGACAAATACCGTAGATATTCAAACTATGATCGGTAATCTTAAAACCATGCTGATCAGCAATAACATCTTGACGCTCTTCAATAATATCATCGACAAATTCTGCAACTTTGCCGCATTTCAGACAGACCAAATGATCATGATGCTCACCTTGATCGAGCTCGAACACACAATAACCGCCTTCGAAATTATGGCGTTTGACTAAACCGGCCTCATGAAATTGCGTCAGTACGCGATAAACGGTCGCTAACCCAACCTCAACCTTGGCATTTTGCAATGTTTTATAAACATCTTCAGCACTTAGATGATGTTGATCAGCATTTTCTAACACTTCAAGAATTTTCATCCTGGGAGTGGTAACTTTTAAACCAAGGTTCTTTAGTTCTTGCTTGTCCATGATATAATCCCCTCACTTATTTAAAGGATAACACCGATGCTTAAATTTCTCAAAGTCCTACCATTCATGGTGCTCATAAGCTTCCTTACAGCTTGTGCTCCAACACAAGCGCCACCAGCGGGCCAACAATTAACACCGAAGCAAATCAAAGATGCTCAAACACTCGGTAAATTGAGAAACAGAATGACCAACCGCCAATTAAACGGCACCGATTTTTAAGGACACTTTATGAAAACAATAGTAAAGCTCTGCTTCGTGATCACATTAGTTGCAACATTAACGGCTTGTTATCACCCTGATATTCAACAAGGTAATATTTTAACTGACAAACAAATTAAAAGTTTAAAAATTGGTATGACAAAAACTGATGTCATTAGTAGCTTCGGTGATCCGGTGCTAAATAATATTTTTGATCCTGATGAGTTAACGTACGCTTACACTAATGAACCTAATAGTGGTAAAGATACTCGACGTACAATTAACCTTTATTTCAAGAATGATTCATTAGTAAAAATTGATGATACGGGTTTAATCACTCAATAAATATTACTTAAAACGCAGCATATACCCAAAGCGATTGAGTTTTAGCGGGCTAACAATCATCTTAAGGTTGTCATCCCGTGGTCAAGCCACGGGATGACGATACACAAGAGATAGCTTTGAAAATCTAAAACTCAAACGCTTTGGGCATAAATAGTGTTACTGCGTTTTAAGGCATTGGCTTGCGCGTATAATCTTTCAAGTTAATCGCGGCCATTAGTGTAATGGCAGCTGTTAACATCAAATAAAATGCCGGCGCAACATTCATGTGTGTTCGGTGAATTAAGAATGTCACTGCCAATGGCGCCAAACCGCCCACTAACCCAAAGCTTAAGTTATAACTCAACCCGATACCTGAAGTACGTTCCTGTGTCGTAAAGCGTTCCGCTAGAGTTGCGGCAATCGGACCAACGACCGTTGCACAAATCACACCTAAACTCATCATTGCTAACAACCGTGTCCCCGCATCACCTTCAATAATCGCCATATACAAAGGAATAGATAAGAACAAAAACAGATAGGCACCAATACTAATAATAAAATTACGACTGGTTAAATCTGAGAGTCTAGCAAAAATGGGGATCAATAAAGTAAACACAAGCAAGTTCAGCGAATTCATGGATAACGCTGTGCCTAATGGTAACTTAAGATGTTCAGACAAATACACAGGCATGAATAAAAACAAAATACTAATCGCCGCTGCCATCACACTCACCACACTAAAGGCACGTGTGATTTGTCGTGAATTATTATGTAAGACACTTAACACGGGGGATTTAGCTAAACGTTGCTCAGATTTATGTTTTTCGAACAGTGGGCTTTCTAATAATTTGAGTCGCACAACGTAAGCTAACACGGCTAATACTCCACCGAGTAAAAATGGAATGCGCCATCCCCATTGTGCAATTGCATCACTGGGCATTGAGTTGGTAATGACTGAACCTACCAATGAGGCTAATAAAATACCGGCATTAATGCCTAAAAATAAGAAACTCGCAATAAAACCTCGATATTTAACCGGCGCATGCTCGGTTAAATAAGCTGTGCCACTGGGAAACTCACCACCAACTGAAATACCTGAAATAAAGCGCAATACTAATAATAACTGTGGTGCCAATGCCCCAATAGCTTCGTAAGTTGGCAAACAACCAATTAAAAAAGTCGGGATACCCATACACATGACGGACAACACTAAACCTTTTTGCCGGCCGTATTTATCACCAATATGCCCAAAGATAATGCCGCCCAAAGGACGCGCAAAATAACCAATCGCAAAAATACCAAAGGTTTGCATGATAGCGACGTAATGGGTAGCGTGAGGGAAAAACACACCAGAAATGACGGAAGCAAAAATGACGTAGATGACAAAGTCATACATTTCTAACATACTGCCAATACAACTAGCGACAGTAATAAAAGTCAGTTGTTTATTCTGCTGAGTCATCGGGCTCTCCTCTTGTATGGTTTAACTAGTGGCTTTTAAGCGTCTAGCATCTTTAGGATCCATCGTAAGCTGACGATAAATCTCAACGCGATCATTTTCTTTTAGTTTTTGAGTTAATGCAATAGGCTTGCTGAAAATACCAATCATTTGTTGCCCTAAATCGATGTCAGGATGTAAATTTAAAATACCAGACTGTTGAATCGCTTGTTCTGCATTACAATTTGCATCGACGTCAAGGCTAAGCAAGGTTTGCTTATCGGCAAACGCATAAACGACTTCAACCTTCACGATAGATATCCCCTGCTCGCTTAATAAAAGCATCCACCATATCATTACCGATTTTATCAAAGATGGGGCCAGCGATGAATGCCAACATTTTATTGTCGAATTCGTATTCCATCACAAAGCTAACTTTACAAGCATCTGCTTCAAGTTCATCAAAATTCCAAACCGCATCGAAATGCTTGAATGGCCCATCGACAAATAATAATTCCATTTTTTTGTTGGGCGTTAGAATGTTACGCGTTGAAAAAGTTTTCTTCAAACTACCTTTACTGACTTCAAGCTTACCCGTGATTTCTTCATCGGTGGTTTTGATCACTTTTGCATGGGTACACCATGGCAGAAAATCTGGATACTTCGCGATATCGTTAACTAACTCATACATCTGCTCGGCACTATGACCCGTAATCGCACTGTGTTCTATCTTTTTCATACTTTCTCACTCAAGCCTTAATTATCATTGTGCTATAATAGCAAAACTATGGCTAAGAAAAAACCAGACAATTCAAATGTGATCGCTCGCAACAAGAAAGCGACTCACGATTACTTCTTTGAGGAGCGCTTTGAAGCGGGCCTTGAGCTGCAAGGCTGGGAAGTTAAAAGCTTACGTGCGGGTAAAGTTCAACTCGTCGATAGCTACGTATTGCTGAAAGATAATGAAGCCTGGCTACTGGGTGCCTTAATCACACCGTTGAACACAGCAGCTACATACACAAATCCTGAGCCCACCCGCACACGCAAATTACTGATGCACCGCAAAGAAATCGACCGATTAGTTGGCGCGAAAGAACGTGATGGCTATACCATCATCGCCACCAAACTTTACTGGATGCGCGGCAAAGTTAAAGTCGACATTGCTTTAGCTAAAGGTAAAAAGCAACACGACAAACGCGCCACAGAAAAAGACCGCGATTGGTCAAGGGATAAAGCGCGGTTGATGAAGAATACATAATTTTATCGCTGGCTTCGCCAGCCTTATTACTCACCCCTCATCTGCCCAAAGGCATCTTCTCCCCTCCCGGGGCGAAGAAAGATATTTCCCTTCTCCCCGGCGGGGAGAAGGTGGCCCGTAGGGTCGGATGAGGGGTGATATAAACAACTCCCATCGCGAGTTCTCCTACCTACATCAATAATCCGCCTTCTTAATAATCAAAAATAGCGTATGATTATCGGTCAAATCTTGAATACTTTCCGCTAACACTTCCAAGCCATAATGCTCTGCACAAAGCTTATTACCAATCACCGCACTATCAGCCGATAACTTACCCTCCGATAAATAACGCGCCGCTTGCGCCGTATCAACATATTCATTAGCTTTAGCGTTTGGCAAATGTGCCTGTAAAAATTTACCTGACTGTTTTAAAGCTTGAGGGTGAGAATGTACATCTTTAATATCTTCAATCAGAGTGCCTGGTAACACCATCAAGTTCTGCTGCACTAAAATCGGGAACATATCAACAATACGATAATGTTGTTCTGTGAGTGCTTGGATCGTTTCAAACACCAAGCCACCTCGCGTATTATTCAACGCTAACACACCATAATCATCTTGCTCATTCATCACCGCTGTGACAACCGCTTGACTAGTAATACGATAATCCAACGAAAAGTTATCCAAATGTTTATTGCGACAAAAGCGCAATGCTGCTTGTTCCGAGAAACTACCCTGGTCACCTTGCACCGCAATGGTAAACGTGATTTTTTGATCCGGGTCAGTTTCACCCTGCAAATTTCGACAGTTATTCACAATAGTTTGAAATATTTCGCTGACCATATCATTCGTCAATGGCCCTTTATTCAAGTCTTGTAAGCTAGTAATCAAAGCCAATTCTCGCTCAGGGACAAACACACTGGCATCCGCTTGTTGCTCGCGCTTAAGCTTAGCCGTTTGCAATGCCAAGTCAGCACGCTCTGATAGCATCTTTAATAAATCTTTATCTAACTGATCAATCTTGCCACGTAACGCTGTTAATGCTTCGCTCACATCACACTCCCGCTAGTTGCTTTAACAACACTTCGGTTTCATCCCAATCGACACAAGCATCGGTAATGCTTTGGCCATAAACTAACTGGCTAGCATTAGTTAACGCTTGCTTGCCTGCTACTAAATGGCTTTCAATCATCACACCTGCAATATTATGCTCAGGGTTTTGTGTTTGCTCACAAACACTTGCCACTACTAATTTTTGCTTCGCATGATCTTTTTCACTGTTACCATGACTGCAATCAATTAATATTTTTGCGCCTATTTTTTTGTGCAACAACTTTTCATTGATAGCTGCGACATGCTCAGCACTATAATTAGGACCACCATTACCACCACGTAAAATCACTTGGCAGTCTTCATTGCCTTTGGTTACAACAATCGCGGCAATACCCTGCTCCGTCACACTTAAGAACTGATGTGAACTGGCAGCTGCTTGAATGGCATCAACGGCTATTTGCACATCACCATTAGTCGCATTCTTAAACCCTAAAGGCATCGATAAACCCGACGCTAAATTACGATGCACTTGACTCTCTGTCGTGCGTGCACCAATAGCCCCCCATGCGATTAAATCAGCAATATACTGCGGTGTAATGGTATCAAGAAACTCTGTCGCCGCTGGCAAACCCAATCGATTTATTTCCAACAGCAATTTACGCGCCATGCGTAAACCTTTATTGATTTTGTAACTATCATCCAAATCCGGATCGTTAATCAGTCCTTTCCAGCCAACAGTGGTGCGCGGTTTTTCAAAATACACTCGCATCACAATCAACAATTTATCTTTTAAACTTTCAGCCAATACTGCTAATCGAGCAGCATATTCCAATGCGGCCTCTTCATCATGAATAGAACATGGTCCCACCACCACTAATAAACGATCATCACGCCCATGCAACACATCAGCAATCTGCTGGCGCGCATTGGCCACATGTTCGTAGAGGCCGTCATCAGCTGGCAATTCTTCAATCAGTAAATCCGGTGAGATAAGGGGTTTAATACGTTCAATACGCGTGTTAATTATGTTTTTCATAAAATGCTCCAAAAAATGTTTCTGTTTGTGGTGTGAAAATCAAAAATGTCAGATGCGAATAGATATGCCCTAAAGGGCAAAATAGAAAAAATAAGATGTGTACTGCGTTTGCTGAGTCATAGTGCTAATTTTACAGAAAATGCACAATGCGTCAACCCAACAGCAATTACAACAATAACTGTTATCCACCTTGCTTTCCTATTATATAGGTCTATAATTGCTCGTTCTACTGGGGGCGACCTGGCTTCGACGCGGGTTACAAAGTTTCTGGTGCATGTCGAGGATGTAGCTCACCTCGTAAATAATGCTGCAAACTTATAGTTGCAAATAACAGTGACTTCCGCGCTAGTAGCGCTGCTATCGCCGCCTAATAGGTAGTTGATAACAGCACTGCGTAGTCAGCCAAAACTGACATGCGTCCATTGCCCACACGCTGCTTGTAGCTGTGGTTCGTAATGGTAATACCTTACAAGCTCGCAAGGGCGGCATGCTTAGGGCCAAACTGCTAAAACTCACTAAGCTCGCTGTAGACTACCCTGCCCGTCGGGAGGTATACAGTTAACTCAAAGACGACGCTAAACATGTAGATCCATCGATGGCGAACAAGCGGACGCGGGTTCGATCCCCGCCGCCTCCACCACAAAAACAAAAAAGTCACCCTTGGGTGACTTTTTTGTTTTTAATGCTGCGCGGCGGGGATTGAATCCACGGCCGGAACGGACGCGGGGTGAGCCGGAAATTGAAAACGCACTGCGTTTTCCCGGGTGAGCTAAGAGCGAACGGCCAAACAGGGAGCAATGCGAGGATTACGTAGCATTGTGAGTTTGGACTGGGGCCAAAAAAGAATTCAGTATTGCGCCACGGATGGCTTCTATAAACTCACTTATGTTGTACACAAGGATGTGCTGGCCGGCAGATAGCGCCATGGATGACTACAAGTCCTCCGCACCTCTCACCCTTGACTCACCTAGAGATAGGCAAAAAATAGCCTCCACCACAAAAAGCAAAAATCACCCAAAGGGTTGTTTTTGCTTTTTAATTAGGACTTACACAAAGCACATAAAAAATATCAATAGGCTCACACTCTTAAACTGCGATATTTTATAAACTAGAGCCCTTGAATACAAAGGCGCAAAGATGAAAAAAAGAAGCTGATACCAGGTGGGGTGAGCGGTCTGGATTACTGCCAATATTTATTAAGTAGCCAGTCCAACAAGTTTTTGCTTTTCATCCATCCTCTTAATAACTCCACACGTTTTATTTACTCTGCCATCAACATCTATTTTCACACTATAGAATCTTCAAGCACCATTTTAACTGACTAACATTATTTTACACTTCCAAGCGGTAAAGCTGATAAACCAAGCTCCTTAAGAAACTTGTTGTGTTTGTTAGTTGCATCAACAATATCCTTTTCATAGGCAACCAACTCCGCATTTACAGCTTCTATATCGATCACATCTTCTGCTCTGGCGGTACTCACATAACGTGAAATATTCAGATTGAAATCATTTTTTTCGATCTCTTTAAACGAAACACGCCTGGCATATCGTTCCTCTTCTTTACGGTATTGATAAGTATCAATAATTTTTTCAATGTGACCTATTTCACCATTAGGCATTTCTTTCGTTTTTAATAAACGGTTTTGGCGTTTACCTTTTTCAAAGTGTTCACTGGCATTGATAAACAATACATCATCATATTTTTTACATTTCTTCAACACTAGAATACACACGGGAATACCGGTGGAGAAAAATAAATTAGCAGGTAAACCAATGACGGTATCAATGTTGTTATCTTTTAGTAATTTAGTCCGAATACGTGCTTCGGCTCCGCCGCGAAACAATACCCCATGGGGCAAGATAATAGCCATGGTGCCTTCATCACCCAGAAAATGAAATCCATGCAGTAAAAAAGCAAAGTCGGCAGCAGATTTAGGCGCAAGCCCGTAGCTTTTAAACCGAAAATCTTCGCTTAAGGCTTCGTTCGGTTTCCAACGGTAACTGAATGGCGGATTGGCGACAACAGCATCGCACTCCAGCTTTTTGGCGGGATTCATTTCATTGAGCATATCCCAATCGTTGAGCAGGGAATCACCGTGATGAATTTCAAACTCCGAATCTTTTACGCCGTGCAGTAACATATTCATACGTGCCAAGTTATAGGTGGTGATATTGTTTTCCTGACCGTAGATTTTACCAATACCGTGTGGGCCTAGTTGATTACGCACATTTAATAATAGCGAGCCAGATCCACAGGCTAAATCCAGTACTTTCTTGAGCTTTTTCTTTTTGCCTGTTGCCGGTTCTTGACTATCCAAGGTAACAATTCCTGAAAGAATGCTAGACAGTTGTTGCGGAGTATAAAACTCACCGGCTTTTTTACCGGAACCCGCAGCGAACTGACCGATAAGGTATTCATAAGCATCACCCAGCACATCACTATCACTAGAAAAATCAGCGATGCCCTTGGCAATTTCTTTAATAATGTCACTCAGCTTGGCATTACGGGCTTTGTAGTCTTTACCCAGCTTGTCAGAATTGAGATTAATTTCTGAAAATAAGCCCTGAAATTTATTTTCAAAAGACTCGTTTTCAATATACTTAAAACCTTCCTGCAAAGTCTTCAATAAATCATCGTCTTGGGTTCTGGCTAACTCGGCGATACTGTTCCATAGATATCCTGGTTGAATCACGTAATGCACCTTGCGGCGCATCTGCTTTTCAAACGCTGGAATATCCTTAGTATTTTGCTCATACCACATCGCTAAAGGTGTGCGTTTGTCATCATCTTCAAGTGTTGGGTAATCATGCCCTAGTTCTTTTTGGGCAGAGGTCTCAAAGTTACCTGATAGATAACGCAAAAACAAAAACGACAACATATAATCACGAAAGTCGTCGGCATCCATTGTACCGCGTAGTTGGTCGGCAATAGCCCAAAGTGTTTTACCCAGCCGGTTTAAATCTTGTTCAGTCATGTTTTTCGATATCCTTTTTCACCTTGTTGGGTGTGATGAGTTGATCAGTGATTTTAGTCAATTGCTCTAAATTATTACCTGAATTTTTTGCGTCAGTTGTTAAGCGTTGCTGCTGAAATTTATCGTATTCCTGTTCGGCTATCTGCTTTGCTATTTGATGTGATATTTTTCCGGCGTGATTAAGAATATCCCGATCATTTAACGTTAGAAAACCATCCAGTTTTGTCATCCAATCGTTCATGGTCATAGCAATGCGCCGCATAGCCTGACCCTCAGCAAACACCAAGTACTGCTCAACCAGATTGTTCAGTGCTTGCAGCTCCTTTTCATTAAGGTAGTGTTTAGCATTGACTACATCTTGCTTGCGCACTTTGACACCGCGCCAGTTGCTTAAGCCCATATTGGTCGTTTTGCTATTAGCTCGGTCATGAATAATTTCAGCCGCGGTTTGCCCAGTAATTGCCCAGTGTACTTTATTCTGTACAGTTTTAAAAAACTGAATACTGCTATCCAAGGTTGGATCATAATCCGTGCTTGTGGCGTAAATATCGGTGATTTTTTGGTAAAAACGCTTTTCACTGGTACGAATATCCTGAATACGGCGCGTTAGCTCTTCAAAGTAATCAAAAGGCTGATCCGGGTTTTTCAAGCGTTCATCATCGAGTACAAAGCCTTTCACTATATACTCACGTAAATGCTGAGTCGCCCATTGACGAAAACGGGTAGCGGTATGGCTTTGCACACGATAGCCCACGGAGATAATCGCATCCAGGCTGTAATGTTTTAACTGGCGTGTTACCTGGCGTGAGCCTTCCTGACGAACTACCGAGAAATCCTCGGTAGTTGAATGCTCATCCAACTCGCCTTCGGCATAGATGTTTTTCAGGTGCAGGCTGATATTGTCACCCGAGGTTTGAAACAGCCCTGCCATTAGGGCTTGCGTAAGCCATACAGTTTCGCCGACAAAGCGCACATCTAGCTTGGTTTGACCATCTTCACTTTGGTAGATAATAAATTGTGAGGAGTTTTTATCGGCCATTGAGTGCCTCATATTTTTGTGAGTATGTAGTAATTAAGCTATCAGTGGAAAATAATCCTCCTGTGATAATCCAAAGTCTGCTGCCTAATTTTTTTAAATCTTGTTCTTTCATATTTGGTTGGTTTCTTTTACTTGTTTGGGGAACAGTTCGGGATTGAATCGGTAATTGGTCATGAAGTCATTTAATATTCGATTAAAGTACTCTTTGTTCTCTTCTAGCATTTCCTTAGGTTCAAATAGGGAATAATTCCCATGACTTAATACATTGATCATACGAGTATGGACGATACCTTCTGGGTCATCATTATTTTGCTTGATACAAGCAGAAAAATTCTTAAAGCCATGAAAAGTTGCTGTTTTCTCAAGAATGTTACGTAACATATTGAAATGGTAGGTATATAATTTCCCTTTATCTGCCGCACGATGTAATTGTGCCAACAGAGAAACATGATGGAAGTGAGGTGTATCACCTGTTTCTTTCAATATGTATACTTCCTTTTTATCTAATTTACATAGGTAATATTTATTAGCCTTACGAATTTCATTCCACATTACATTATAAAAAAGGGTGTGATGAGATGACAACACAACTTTAATCCCATTCTCAATGTTGCTTAATAATTGGGCAAGGTGACTGGCAACTGCTATGGCATTATTATCGTCTAATGATGAGATAGGATCGTCAATATATATATATTTTACCCAGCTATAGGCTTCCTCTGGCTCTTTACTGTCGATGGCTAATTCAGCAATGGCTAGAAAAAAACACCAAATGAAAATACTTTCTTCACCACGAGAAATCTTAATGTCGTCAATAATTTTAGTTTTACCACGGGATATAACCTTACGGCTGAAATTTACCGACCAACTTTCTGTATTAATTCTAAAATCAAAGTCAGAGTACCGACTAAGGAATCGACGAATTCGGGTTTCCATTTCCAGCTCTTCAATACCAGCGAAGAATCGAGAATTTCCATTTAGCTTCAACACCCTTTGTGTATCGTTATCTAAATCATTATCCCAGACAAAAAGATCCTCGGTGAAAGCGTTGAAATACAAAGTATCTGCGCTACCCTCGCTTTTACCTTCATCCTTAAACATCATAGATAACCGGGTTTTACCTGTGCCATTGTTAGCAAAAATCAATACGAAATCTCTTTTTTCGAGATCAGTGCGCAATTTTTTAACAAGAGTATTTATTTTTTTATATGTGAAAACTTTAGGCTTATTACTCATCCGTTCATCTCATCTGTAGAGGGGAAAAGTTTCTGCATCAGACCTTTTTTATAGATTTTAAGTGATTCAATTTTTTCACTTTGCACGGTGATCAGCTCATCAATGACAGATAGACAATCGGCGATTTTTTGTTGTTCTTTCTTATCGGCAGGGTAACTAACTTTAACATTTAACATCCTTCCTAAGGATAGTCCTAAAATCTTTGCGCCTTGAGCTTCTTTTTTAATTTGAACGCGAATCCGATTTGACTTAAATAAATGCCCACTAAACCCAATTAATAGCTTTTCATCCTTTTGTCGAGCTAAGATCGTATGCAATCCAGACAATAGTTTTTCATTATTTAGGTTAATAATCTCGATACTCTTTCCGACATCATCCATATCCTCCGATGCATCAGCGAATATAAGATCACCCTCCATACAAAAGCATTCTGGCCTAATTTTTTCAAGAGATTCCGAAGAGTTTATAAATGGCACAGTCTCCTTTTTGATATCAAATAATGTGGAGAATTTTGTGTGTATGTCACCATAATGGATGTTTTTAACGGTGCCTTTTTCATAGTTTAATTTATCTCTAGAGTATGAGTTGGTTACTTTAAAATCGTACAATTTTTCTAATAGTTCATCATTCCACTCCCCACGAAACTCAGGAAAGCGGAGTTTGGGGAGGGTTTCGCCTTCGGCGGGGAATAGCTGTTGCATTAGGCTTTTTTTATGGGCTTTGAGTGCGTTGTGTTTTTGGGTGTGTGCGGTGATCAGGTTGTCGATGGATGAGAGGCAATCGGCGATTTTTTGTTGTTCTGAAATGGATGTTATTAGCATATTCATGTGCCGTAGATTGTCATTGTAGAGTCTGGCAATTGTATTATCGTCCGTTACCCACTTGATGCATCCATAGCAATAAAAGAGAAATTCGTTTTTCACCAAATCCTGATTATTATCAATCCAAACAATATTTGAGTCTTGAAAATATGCTTCTGCCCCATCGAATACAACCAGTCTACCTATAGTCCCAGACGCCGAAATTAAAATATCTCCTTTTTTAGGATATGAGTATTTGCTCTTATAATTTTCGTATGTCTCTCTATCAATATAGGCATCGGCCTGCTTTCCAAAAGTCCCTATTTTGTAAAAAGGCACATCACCATCAGGTCTAGTTTCATCTTTCAATATCCGTTTACACATAGATACCTTGCCAATACAGCCAAGCTCAATTCTTTCCCACTCCCCCGCATCCCGAAACTCAGGAAAGCGCAACTCAGGCACCAACGTCTTTCCTGTTAACTTATTCATAAGCTGTCAACCCAGAAATATCACGCCCCTGGGCGAGTTTATGCAGTAGCGGTATCAGGTCATCCATGAGTGCAAGTTCCTTTATTCGTCTTTCTTTCCAACCCAGCGCTAAGGGTTCTAATAAATCGGTGAGTAGTTCGCCGTCGAAGATCATGCGATCCATTATTGGGTCAACAAAGCTTTGCAGGGCTTCGCTTGTTAGCTGGTGTTTTTGTGCAATGGTGGCGAGTTCTTTGGCAGATTTTTGTGCTTTAAATTGTTCGTAGCCTTGACGAATCGCTTCTTGGTCTAGGATTTCACCTGCTTGTAGGCTGTTAATGTAATCTACAATATCCTCACGTTCATTCATCATGTTAGAACTGGAACAGATAAGATTGATGAGCTCTTGGCGGGTCATTTTTTGTTTACTGGGTTTATCATTGGTGGTGCTGGCAATGAGGCTCATGATGTAATCATAATCAATCACGCTTGAGGAAAATAATACTAATTCAAATTCTAATTGTTGAACAGGATTATCGGCATCGCCACCTTTGGCCTGTTGTGCTTTGAGGCGTTGTGCCGTTTCTAGGTACATGCCACGGAAGCCGTTCAGCTGGTCTTCGGGGAGCAGTGCCGCCACGCTATCGGCTTGCTCATCACTTAAATCGGTGTATTGATCGAGCTGGGTTTTTAGGCGTTGCACTTCTTTAAAGTGATTAATAAATTCACCACGTGCGGCATCACCTTTGAGGTTATTAACTTCATTTGGCGTGCAGGTGAGGCCTTGCGACGTCATGAACTGTTCCAGTTGGCTAACGGCGCCGTCTAATTGTTCAATGACTTCAGGCGCGGGGTCGACCAGCCAGATTTCTTTGGCGCGGTTTTTGTCTTGCCCAGAGAACCGTTGAATCGCTTCGTTAACGGCATCTTCCTGATACCGAAAATCTAAGATATTGCCATAGGGTTTTGTATCGTTCAGCACGCGATTGGTTCGCGAGAAAGCTTGAATTAAACCGTGATATTTAAGGTTTTTATCAACATACAGCGTGTTGAGGTATTTGGAATCAAAGCCGGTGAGCAGCATATCCACCACGATCAGGATGTCGATTTTATTTTTATGAGGGTAATCCGCATTGGTATATTTTTGGTCTTTAACGCGCTGCTGTACATCCTGATAGTACAGGTCGAATTCGTTAATCGTATGGTTGGTTTGATATTGAGTATTGTAGTCGGCTATGATGGCTTTGAGCGCGGCTTTTTTCTCTTCTGGTTTTTCTTCGTTATCCGCTTTTTCTTGTGGCAAATCATCTTGAAGTTGTTTTATATCGGCTACATTTTTTTCATTTGTCTGCTCGTTATCTTTAGCCAGTGCCTTTGGCGGTGGCGAAAAGACACAGGCAATGTTTAAGGGTTGATACGTTTCATTTTCGGCCTGTTTCTCGGCTTGTGCCTGCTTAAACAATTCGTAGTATTCAATAGCATTGTTAATGGAAGCCGTGGCTAGTACCGCATTAAAACGACGTTGGTTAGTGGCGGCGTTGTGTTTTTTCATAATCTCATTAACAACGGCTTCGGGTGTTGGTGGTTTGGTTTTGGGTTTTTTCTTTTCGCCTGCTGGCTGTTCACCAAAATAATCGATATGAAAGCGCAGCACATTGCGATCTTCAATAGCGTGAGTAATGGTGTAGGCGTGCAGTTGCTTTTGAAATGTGGATTCAGTGGTTGCATACGATGCTTGTGTGCCGTCTATTTTTTTGTAGGTCGCGTTCTCGTCAAAAATGGGGGTGCCGGTAAAGCCAAATAGTTGAGCCTTGGGAAAGAAATCTTTAATGGCTTTATGGTTATCGCCAAATTGTGAGCGGTGACATTCATCAAAAATAAACACCATGCGTTGGTTACGCAGTGGCTCTAGCCGTTCTTTATAGGTTTGCTTGCCTTTTTGTTTATGTTGTTGGCTGCGCTTGTTGTTTTCATCCAGTGCAAGGCCGAGTTTTTGAATGGTGGTGACGATGACTTTATCGGCTTTGTCTTCAGAGAGCATACGCCGCACCAGTGTTTCGGTGTTGGTGTTTTCTTCTACACAGCCTTCTTGAAATTTATTAAATTCTTCGCGGGTTTGGCGATCCAGATCTTTACGATCGACCACAAACAAGCATTTATCAATGTCTGGATTATCTTTAAGCAGGGTCGAGGCTTTAAATGAGGTCAGCGTTTTACCGCTACCCGTAGTATGCCAGATATAGCCATTGCCCCGATTTTGATGAATGCAATCAACAATGGCTTTAACCGCATAGATTTGATACGGGCGCATGACCATCAGCTTTTGCTCGCTGGCGACTAAAACCATGTAACGGCTGAGCATATGGCTTAGTGTGCATTTGGCAAGAAAATTGTCGGCAAAATCATCCAGGTGAGTGATTTTTGTATTGTCTTCACTGGCGAGTTGATAAATAGGTAGATAGCGTTCGTCGGCATTAAAGCTAAAATGTTGGTTCTGATTATTGGCAAAGTAAAGCGTGTCATTACAGTTGCTAACAATAAACAGTTGCATAAAGCACATGATGGTATTGGTATAACCGTTGCCAGGATCGTTTTTGTATTCAACAATTTGCTCCATGGCTCGTCGTGGTGAAAGGCCTAATGCTTTCAGTTCTATTTGCACCACAGGCACGCCATTGATGAGTAAAATCACATCATAACGATGATGCCTATTTTCAGTGTTGATGCATAATTGATTGATGACTTCAAATTCATTCTTACACCAGTCTACAATATTGACCAGTGTGTAGTACAACGGAGTACCGTCTTCGCGTTCAAAGTGATTTTGCTCACGCAAGGTTTTAGCCGCGGTGAATACATCCGCCGTGACGATTTCATCACGTAAACGAGCAAATTCTGAATCAGTTAGATGAACATGGTTAAGTGCCTCAAACTTCTCGCGGAAGTTTTTCTCTAGGGCGGCACGATCTTGAATATCTTTGCGATAAATATATTTGAGATCGGTTAGTTTCTCGATCAGCCTCTGTTCAATCTGCTTTTCTTTTGTCGTCATAACGTTCCTAATTGTGCTTTTAGTTTAACCATGAAATCTGTATATCTATCCCAAATGCATCAAATGCAGGATTGTGGGTATTTTCACTCTTGAATCTTTGTTGAATTTCACCTTTAACAGCACTCCCTGAGTATATTTAGTATCGCCTAGAACAACGTTACAAAGAATGAGAGTTTACAGTAAGCACCTTAAAATATACAGATTAGCGCCATGGCCTTGCTAAAACAGCTTAATATTTAACCAACAATAAGATCAGCAAAACAAAAATAGCTTTATTGCAAAGGACTACACCACAATCTAACGATCAACATTTCAACATTGATCTCCAATAAGTTACCTTAATACAGGATGTTTTTTATCGCTTATATCCCATTGATATCCATTAGGCGCATCATATTCTTCTGGACTACCTCTTTGTTCATTAAGAGGGCCCCACTGAAACTCATAGTTCTCAGCATCTGACATAAATGGAGAAGCAATCTCTTTCTTGAATTTTTGTCTATTAACTAGACCAGACCATTGCCTTTTTGCTGGATATTGATACTTATCTCCAGGTATACCATTACCTTTATTCCAATACTCAGCCACTGAAAAAAGATGTCCCATTTGTATAGCCCCTTGCCTTTCTTTACCTATTCTTGGATCTTTTGTATTAAGTCGCTTCCAGGTCCATTGCTTGTCCGTAACTTCGACATATACCTGCCAATGAGCATGATCTCTATATCGAGCTTTACCTGTTTTCACCCCATCATAAATCGCACGGCCCTTTTTTTCTGAGTTTTCTAAGAGTGTAATTGCCGTAGCATGCATACGCTTTGGATTCGCGACACTAATCCTCGGGGTTCCTCCGAATAAATACAATCGCCTATCCCACTCTTCAACTTCTAGCAACCCTTCACGTAGTGTTGAGAAATGAGTAAATCTTTGCGATGGCATGATTTTTTGAGGTTGTAACTTAGTTACATCGAAGACAGGATTTGTACAGATACTGCTTAATATAAATGATGTAAATGGATCATGTCCACCCGTGAAATTAATAATATTAGAAAATAAAAGTCCAGTTCTTTGACCTTCAAACAATAATTCCTGACTTGTTTTCAAGTGTATGCCTACAGTCTGTCCTTTTGAATTGATATATGGAGCACCGGAAAACCCGCCCTGCGTTATATTCTGAATCGTTAAGTTCAAAGGTGCATCATTATTTGCTAAATCATATTGTCCCATAGTTGCATATTTTGAAATAGTATCCTTATTACTCATTTGGCCTAAACATACTAGCCATTCATGATTTGCGGGAACATTAGAGCTAATTTTTAAAGGAGAAATAAACAAATCAATGGGTCGTTGTTTTTCTGAAACAACACGAAAAATAATGTAATCTTCTTCAATTAATGCACCATCCTCTAACAACTCTAATCGATATTGTGATCCCCATTTACCCTCTAAAAAACCAAGTTGATCCAATCTATATCCATTAACACTATGCCTAGCTGCCATAATTGTATTTTTTGCAATTACCACTGCTGTCGCAAGGAACCGATTACAGCCAAAAATTAATCCCACAGCATCCCTAGCCTGTTTAATTGTTTCAACTGGATGAAACTGCCCATAGCTTGTCGAGATAAATTGATGGATATAACGAAAAGGACGAACAATTAAATCATCAACGGGTATTTTATCGTTAATATAATGAGAAAAATTATTCACTGGGCTAGCTGACATTGCTGAAGAAGCACTACCGCTAGCCCCAGTTGTTTGAAATCCAGTTATATGACCAGAGCTAGAAGAAGCGCTTGATGCTGCCAGCGGCATCCCCCACTGAGAATCCCACAGAGGCACCTCTTCTAAAGAGGAGTCATCACTAAACTCCATCGGTTTACCCGTTTGATGATCCCATATTGGGGGATTTTTCGGATACATATTATATTCACCCCTTAGGTAATACATCGTTATGAAGTAGAGTTTATTTGCTACATTCGACTTTATAAAATAACATAGATTCTTTGTAGTTAAAATTAATTTTTGGCCTGAACCCTACCCCACCGAACTCCCTATATCAATAGGTATGTCCCAACCTCCAGCGATCCACCTTGCACAAGCTCCAACAACATGAAACAATCGTACCAATTTAATCGGGAAACCCCACTATGAAAAAGCTAATCCAACTAATCATCGCCATCCTATTCACTGTCACAACTAGTCCACTACGCTTCTCACCAACACCTTACTTTAAGATTGGCAATCTCTAGCCTCATCCCATGACATTCCCACCCTAGGTTCGCTGAAAAGCTCCGTGAGTCAATTGCATCTCCTCGTCCCGCGGCTTGACCGCGGGATCCAGCATATCGTTTAACGCATCATCATACTCTAGATTCCGCGGTCAAGCCGCGGAATGACGGCATTAAAAACCCAACGGTTTTTTTATATTCAATGCTACCCAGTGAGAATCCCCCTCAAAACATTTTTATCCGCTATACTCCCTACTCAACCAACCCCAGGAGCACCACATGACCACAGGCCTCATAGCCCTTATCGTTATTGCCGTTATCGTATTATTTTTCTTAGGCCTTACCTTCTTCATGGTCGAACAACAATCCGTCGCTTTAGTTGAAAGCTTTGGTAAATTTGCACGTGCCGCACGTCCTGGATTAAACATTAAAATCCCATTGGTTCAACGTGTCGCAGGTCGTGTCAGTTTACGTGTGCGTCAACTCGACATTCCCGTTGAAACCAAAACCAAAGATAACGTCTTTGTAAAAGTTGTCGTCTCCGTTCAATATTGCGCATTAGAAAGCAAAATTTTCGAGGCATTTTATAAACTCGAAAATCCTGAGCAACAAATCACTTCATTTATTTTTGACGTTGTCCGCGCACAAGTGCCTAAAATTATTTTAGATGATGTCTTCGAGAGAAAAGATGACGTTGCTAATGCTGTAAAAGAAGAGCTAACCGAAATGATGGACAGCTTTGGTTACGGTATTGTGAAAGCCTTAGTCACGGATATTGACCCCGATTCAAAAGTTAAAGCCGCCATGAATGAAATCAATGAAGCGCAACGTTTACGTGTTGCAGCCAATGAACGTGGTGAAGCGGAAAAGATTTTAAAAATTAAACAAGCCGAAGCCGATGCACGAAGCAAAGCTTTACAAGGTCAAGGTATTGCCGATCAACGTAGTGCTATCGTTAATGGTTTACGTGAATCTGTTGGTGAATTTCAAAAAAGCGTACCGGGTACTTCAGCGACTGACGTGATGAGCTTGGTGTTAATGACACAATATTTCGATACGTTAAAAGAAATTGGTGGTTCATCGAAGAGCAACACGATTTTAATCCCACATTCACCGGGGCATATGAATGATTTATCTGAACAATTGCGTAATGCGATTATCACAGGTAATCAAATCCCGACGCATAACACTGAAAAAGCATAACTCAACATTACCCTTCTCCCCGCCCGCGATACCCTCTGGGGCACAGGTGGGAGACAGGCCATAGGCCACAGATGAGGGGTGATTTAAAAGCGCTGGCGCTGGCGTTGCCATACCCATTTTCTCGTAAATTCGCTTTGCGAATTATATAGTCAGAAACCTAAAGAAAATATCAGACGTTTGAATCTGAAGTTAAAGGCTGCTTTGAACGCCACGTAAACCAACCTGACCTAGCAAGACATAAGGCGATGACAAACACAACAGAACTTAGTAATTCTGAATAGCCCCAAGCACGCATTGCAGAGGGAAAATCACGCGAAAAGCGATGAGGTGGCTCGTTAGGACTAAACACTAGCATCAATACGGTGATGGCAATTGTATAGCTCACTCCCTTGATAAAAAAGGGAATTGATTGCCACTCTTGCAAATCATCTGACTGCTCACTATGCTCCTCACCGCTAGCCGTTGAAGTAATATTAGCATAACCTTCTCTATGGCGCTGTAGGCCCCATTTAATACCTCGGTCAATTCCCATCGGGATATAACAGCCTACTGTCGAAACAAGTGTAACGGCAAAATCATGCCACGGCTGAGACACGCCGTAACGAGTCATTAACGCATCAAAACCAACATACGATTCACCAAACATTCCGGTAGTTGTTGCGGCTATAACAATTTCACGCACATTAGTGGCAACGCCCCTGCGCCTTAAAAAAAGTAAACGCTTAACCGCTTGGTACGCTGCAACAATAGCAGAGGCAACAAGCGTTCCCATGTATAGTCGTGCTGCTGGTCTGACGCGAGAATAATTAACGCCATTTGACCCATAGGTAAAGGCTGATTGTGCAACCACCTGATCAATTAATTGCTCTAAACACCGAAGCAGTAATGGCTGATTATTTGAGCATGTAGCTGCAATATAGCTAATTCTACTCCCAAGCCAACTTTGTTCATTAGCTGCAGCAACTACGTCCGGCTTTACAATTTTCATCAAATCAGTTGTAGGTTTATCTGTACTCATATCAAACTATCTTCTTATTATTATTTGTTCTTCCAAGCAACAAACAGTATGAGCGCCATCCGTTGATGTTACAACCTAAACTACCGTAATGAATGCATAAAAAAACGATACAACACAAAAGCGCTTAATTCTATGCATTTTAGCAATACTACGCTATATTTATACTAATTCATCTACAAGGAATGTAACCATGGCAAACCAACATACCCCCGTTCTCATCGTCGGCGCTGGCCCTACTGGTTTAATGGCAGCGGTGCTACTGCAACAGTTTAATATTCCCTTTCGTATTGTTGAACAACGTAGCGAACCGACAACAACGTCTAATGCTTTAGCGGTGCAAGCCAGAAGTTTAGAACTATGGCAGCGGGCAGGGTTAATTGATAGAGCCTTAGCACGCGGCCATGTGATGCATGGCATGCAGATGTTTGCAGGTGACATTCAACTAGCACAAGTTCGCTTTGACAACATCAATCTGGACACGCCCTACCCTTATGCGTTGGGTTTAGCGCAAGCGAATACCGAAGCATTAATGTTAGAGCACCTCGCCGAACACGACATTCATGTTGAGCGAAATATTCATGTTGATGACGTCGACACGACCACTCAACCCCAACGCGTGAACTATACCGAAAACTCAACAACACAAAAGACACTCAGCTGTGATTACATCATCGCAACAGACGGTTGCCATAGCACTTTGCGCAAACAACTACAGCTAGATTTCGCCGGCGCAATGATTCACGAAAAATTTATTATGATGGACGCAGAGCTAGAAACTGATTTTGTAAATGAATATGTAACCGTATTCCAACACAAAAAGGGGTTAGTCGCCCTATTCCCTTTTTCAGCAACAGTCACGCGTATTCTTGCAACGGTAACACACGAACCTAGCATGGTGGATCATTTTGAAAACCCACAACGAGAAGACTTTGAAAAAATCATTACTGAACGTTGCAACAACAGCATCCGCATTAAAAAGCCACTCTGGTTGTCACACTTTATGTCGCACCATCGCATTATTGAAAATTATCGCGTAGGCAATATTTTCTTCGGTGGCGATAGTGCTCATATTCATTCACCCGCTGGTGGGCAAGGCATGAATACGGGCATGCAAGATATGGAAAACTTAATTTGGAAGTTAGCGCTTGTTATTAACCAGCAAGCCGATGCTAGCTTACTCGACACCTACAATGCTGAACGTCGCCCAATTGCGCATGAAGTATTAAAACTCAGCACCAATATGACGCATGCAGGTACTTTGCGTAATCCTATTTTATGTTTTATCCGCAACAAACTAATGCCTTTACTACTCAAACAAGCTTTTGTTAAAGCGCCTATGGTCGGAAAAATCACTGAATTAGGCTTGCAATATAAAGGTGACTTAACCCCTTACTTTAGCTTTGCTAAGCATTGCGCGTTCAGCGGTAAACGATTAGCCAACCTAACCGTATATGATGATAAACAACAGGCAATAACCTTGCTTGAATTAATCAGCCCAACACAATTTACCCGCTTAGTGTTTGCAAATACGCACGAAGAGGCGCAAAAAATTATAGCGAATCATCCAGCCCCTGAATCCATACCATTGCAAACCGTTATACTGACACAGCAAGCACAGCCCGGTTGCTATCATGATAAACAAGGTATTGCCAAGGCAACCTATAAAACAGCTGTTTGTTATGTACGACCTGATAGCTATATAACTTAATGCGAATCATTCTTATTAAACCACTTACATCCAGCTAACACATAAGCACGTTGAAACAAGACCTATTCAGTACTATAATGCTCATACTTATATAGCACTGTTTAGGTACTCTATGTTACGCATCAGTAAACTCGCCGATTATGCCATTGTGGTGATGAATGAACTCGCCTCAACTGACGATGATTTATTGTCAGCCGCTGATATCTCGACAAATACAAAAATCCCCGAGCCTACGGTCGGAAAGATTTTAAAAGCGCTGGCGCGGGATGAACTGTTAACCTCCACTCGTGGTGCCAAAGGCGGTTACCAATTAGCGATGGACACCACGGCGATTAACTTAGTACAAATCATCTCGGCGATTGATGGTGAAATAGCCTTAACAGAATGTGATAAAGAAACCAGCGCCTGTAGCGTACAAGCCAGTTGCACGGTTAGCCACAATTGGCAACGCATCAGCCATGCGATTCGTGAAGCGTTGGCGGGTATTAGTTTGGCCGATATGAAACAACCCATCCCTGAATCAGTGATTCAATTTAAAATAAAAGACAAGTTGGTTAAAGCATCATGACAAATAACACACAACAATTTATCGACAAAGAATACGAAGCCGGTTTTGTCACCGACATCGAAACTGAAACGTTTCCACCCGGTTTGAATGAAGATGTCATCGCCGCTATTTCAAAGCGTAAAAATGAACCTGCATTTATGCTCGAATGGCGTTTAAAAGCTTACCGACATTGGCTAGACATGAAAGAACCGCATTGGGCACACTTAGAATATACGCCGATTGACTATCAAAGCATCAGTTATTATTCAGCACCCAAATCTGATGACGATCGCCCCAAAAGTTTAGATGAAATCGACCCCGAAATACTACGCACGTATGAAAAATTGGGCATCCCCTTATCCGAGCAAGAAGTGTTAGCGGGTGTGAGTAATCGCGTTGCTGTTGATGCTGTATTTGACAGTGTGTCAGTCGCCACAACCTTTCGGGCAACCTTAGCTGAAAAAGGTATTATCTTTTGCTCGATATCAGAAGCGTTGCAAGATCATCCCGATTTAGTCCGTGAATATTTAGGCAGTGTTGTGCCCTATTCTGATAACTACTATGCCACGTTAAATTCTGCTGTGTTCAGTGATGGTTCGTTTGTTTACATTCCAAAAGGTGTGCGTTGCCCAATGGAATTGTCAACTTACTTCCGTATTAACGCTATGAACACGGGGCAATTCGAACGCACGTTAATTATTGCCGACGAAGGCTCTTACGTGAGTTACCTTGAAGGGTGCACCGCGCCACAGCGAGATGAACATCAATTGCACGCAGCCGTTGTTGAGCTAGTTGCGTTAGGTGATGCTGAAATTAAATATTCTACGGTGCAAAATTGGTACCCAGGTAATAAAGAAGGCAAAGGTGGCATTTATAATTTCGTAACCAAACGTGGTGCTTGCCGAGGCAATAGCTCTAAGATCTCATGGACGCAAGTTGAAACGGGTTCTGCTATCACCTGGAAATATCCGAGTGTCATTTTACAAGGTGATAATTCTATCGGTGAATTTTATTCAGTTGCTGTGGTGAACAACCATCAAATGGCTGACACCGGTACTAAGATGTATCACATTGGCAAAAACACGAGTAGCACGATTATATCCAAAGGTATTTCTGCCGGTGTTGCACAAAATAGTTATCGCGGTTTGGTGAAAGTAATGAAAGGCGCAGACAATGCCCGTAATTATAGCCAATGTGATTCGATGTTGATTGGTGATAAATGTGGTGCGCATACTTTCCCGTACATGGAAGTGCAAAACAAAACCGCACAAATCGAGCATGAAGCGACTACGTCTAAAATTAGCGAAGATCAATTGTTCTATTGCAAACAACGCGGCTTATCGGAAGAAGATGCGATATCGATGATCGTGAATGGATTTTGCAAAGAAGTGATGAAGAATCTACCGATGGAATTTGCGGTAGAAGCGCAGAAGTTACTAGGGATTAGCTTAGAAAATAGCGTGGGATAAAATATAGCCCTTCTCCCCGCACGGGGCGAAGAGAAATAATAGGAAAGTAGAACATGATACTGAACATAAAAAACTTACATGCCAAAGTTGAAGACGGCGACAAAGCAATCCTCAAGGGTATTAACTTGCAAGTTAACCCAGGTGAAATCCATGCCGTTATGGGACCCAATGGCTCTGGTAAATCAACGTTATCCAATGTATTAGCCGGAAAACCTGGCTATGAAGTCACCGATGGCACAATGACCTTTAACGGTATCGATTTATCCCTCATGGATCCCGAAGAGCGCGCCCGTGAAGGCCTATTCCTCGCCTTCCAATACCCCGTTGAAATACCTGGCGTGACCAATATTTATTTATTAAAAGCATCCGTCAACGCAGCACGCATCCACCGTGGTGAAAAAGAAATGAATGCTGTCGAGTTCTTAAAGCTAGTACGTGAACAGTTAAAATTATTAAAAATGGACGAAAGCTTTTTACACCGAGACGTTAACGCCGGCTTCTCCGGTGGTGAAAAAAAACGTAATGAAATTTTACAAATGGCATTATTACAGCCCAAGCTAGCATTGCTTGATGAAACCGATTCCGGCCTCGACATTGATGCATTGAAAACAGTATCCGATGGCATTAATGCACTGCGCGATGAAAAGCGTGCCATTATTATGATCACACATTACCAACGTTTACTAAACTACGTACAACCGGATTTTGTTCACGTGCTCTATAAAGGACAAATCATTAAATCCGGCGATAAAGACTTAGCCTTATACCTAGAAGAAAATGGTTACGACGAATTGGTGGCACAACATGACAGTTGATGATTTCCTACAGCAATACCATAGTGCCGAACTGCCAGGCATCGATCAAGCTTGGCTACAAGATCTTCGTGCCCAAGGATTAAATGGCCTTGAAGAACATGGATTCCCAGCAGTAAAAGAAGAAAACTGGAAATACACCCGCGTTACCCCAATTTTAAAACCGGAATATCACTTAGCTAAACTTGTTGAAGTCAACCAAACACAAATACAGCAGCACATCGTCACTGACGGTAGTGTGTTGGTCTTCATCAATGGACACTACTCAGATAGTCATTCACAACTAAAAGCTGGTGATAACGTTTTAGTTGATAGCTTAGCTAATGCCATTGATACACATTATGAAGTCGTTAGCCGACATTTAGGTCAAGTTGCTAATATTGAAACGTCAGGCTTCGCCAGTTTAAATACTGCGATGATGCAAGATGGTGCTTTTATTCATATTGCAAAAGATGCTGTTGTGAAACGCCCTATCCAATTGATTTTTATTTCAACTGGTGCGGAACATATGATTAATCACACACGTAATTTGATATTAGCTGACACACATTCGCAAGCTGATATTTTCACGACCTACGTTAGTTTAGATGACAGCTTGTATTTCAATACTATCGTGAATGAAATTGTATTAGGCGATAATGCTCAATTAAAACTATATAAATCACAATTAGAAAGCCCAAATGCTTTCCATGTTAATTACACCTTCACCCAACAAGCGCGTGATTCACAGTTTTATCATTACAATATGGACTGCGGTTCGCAATTAACGCGTAATTGGCTAGAAACCCAATTGCAGCAACCCGGCGCATACTGCTCATTCAACGGCTTATATTTAATTAAAGATAAACAACACATCGATAACCATACGCGTATTGACCATCAAGCAGCCAACACTAACAGCCATGAATTTTACAAAGGCATTTTGAACGATAAAGGCCGTGGTGTATTCAATGGTCAAGTTATGATTAGGCCTGATGCGCAACTGGTGAATGCCGAGCAACAGAACCGTAATTTATTATTATCAACTGGCGCAGAGATTGATACGAAACCGGAATTAGAAATTTATGCTGATGATGTGAAGTGTTCGCACGGTGCGACCATTGGGCAATTAGATGAAGCGTCGATATTTTATTTACAATCACGCGGTATTTCACGTGATGAGGCTAAAGCTATATTAACCCATGGTTTTGGCTATGAAGTATTGGAAAACTTTGAGCATGAAGGCTTTCGTGAGCAATGTACTAAACATTTAGAAAGCTGGCTAGACTAACCCCTTCTCCCCGCGAGGGTATTGTTGAATAAATCAGATTTTATACAACTTTACAGCACGTCATCCCGCGGCTTGACCGCGGGATCCAGAAAA
>CAXBIY010000005.1:0-145185 GCA_963975985.1 uncultured Gammaproteobacteria bacterium | reverse complement strand
CGGGATCCAGAAAAATCAGTGAGTGAGGGGATCCCGCGGTCAAGCCGCGGGATGACGGGTTGTAAAGGTCTAGCATTAACCAAACTATCTGGCCTAGCGCACGAATTTTTATCCACCCTACAAAAAATCAAGCTCGACTATATTCACTACGGTTGTCTTTTTTTACTATTAACTTATAATTCCCGCATTGCTAGGTTTTAAGCTCTTTGATCTAAGCCCTAAAACCTAAACCCTAAGCCCTACAACCGGAGGTTGTCATGACCCAACAATACGCAGGCATGCGCGCTATCCTTCCCTTATTCTTAGTCATCTTTATTGACTCACTCGGTATGGGGATTATTTTTCCGATTTTAAATCCCTTATACATGTCCGCCCACGGCATGCTGGCCGCTGGCACACCTGAACATGTGCGTAATTTTTTATACGGTTTTACGCTGTGTGTCTTCCCGTTCTTTTTATTCTTTGGCACACCCGTGTTAGGTGATTTATCCGATCACGTGGGTCGTAAAAAAGTATTAGTGATTTGTCTTGTGGGCGTGGGTATCAGCTACATCATATCGGGTATCAGTGTCATGATTGACAGCGTGATATTACTGATTGTCAGCCGTGCTGTCGCCGGTATTTTTGCGGGCAGCATGGCAACCGCACAAGCGGCTGTTGTTGACGTGAGCCATCCTGACAAAAAAGCCGTTAACATTAGTCGCTTATTGTTATTCGCGTCCTTAGGCTTTGTAGCCGGCCCACTACTCGGCAGCTTCTTAACCGATTCCAACTTAGTTAGCTGGTTTAGCTATTGGACACCATTATTTTTAGCCGGCTTTTTAGCAATTGGTAATGCGATATTATTGTGGTTTGGCTTTCATGAAACCCATGAAGCCAAAGGTAAATTGACCATTAAAATCCATCAAGCCGTACAAATATTTATGGATGCGTTTCGCAACATTAACATCCGTCGCTTATCCATCATGTATTTTTTCTACCAACTAGCCTGGAGCATTTACTTCCAATATATTTCATTACTCATGCTACACCGCTTCCATTACGATACCTTGCATATTGGTTTATTCATGGCGATTATCGGCCTAGGTTTTGCACTTGGCTTTATCTATTTCATCAACCTCGTGACGAAATACCTCAGCCATTACCAAATCGTCCTCATGAGCGTTATCGTCGCTGCCATCGGCATGTATGCCGTTGTGCTCACCGACATCGCTTGGGTGATATGGGTCATCGCCTTTGTGATATCCATGTTCATCGCTGTCAGCTATTCTGTCATCATCACCATGTATTCGGATCAAGTCAGCGATGACAAACAAGGTTGGGTCATGGGGGTGAACAATGCCGTCATCGGCGTGGCTTGGACGGGCACAGCTTTGATTGCAGGCTTCTTACAAAACATCAGTATGCTAGCACCGCTAACAGCTGCTGCAGTGCTAATGACAATAGCGTTGGGATTGATGGGGATTGTCAAACGCTAAGAAAAGCGTTTTCCTTATCAGCTAGTAAATCGTTAACCGCATCACAGAGATACTTCTGTGCACTACGCCCTGCCAACAATGCTTCGGGTTGCTTAGGTTGCTGAAATTTGGAAAGTGCGTCTAACATCAACATTTTATATTTACTGCGTAAGTATAGAATATTGCTATATCGACATGTAGGATTAGCTTGGTTATAACGACTATCTCTTGATTTGATATAGGATTCTAACGTCATCTGGGGGTCTTTTGGTACTACGCTTGTGGCATTACGCAGCTGTTTAGGATAACGAAGCATTGTCGATTTTGGCTGCGTTGAACGCAATAGCCGAGCTAATGCGACTGGGAAATTCAATTGAGTAAATACGGTTAGTTTTTTTGACTTAGTAAATCGCTGTAATAATGTCTCATGCACATCTAACTTAGTCAACGTACAAGCAATATCAAAGGTAAAAATGGCACAGTTATCATGATCCGCCTGTAGCTTTGCATCCGCACAATGATAATAATAACAATTCACATCGCTTAGTTTTTCTTGCAACTGATAGAAAAATTCAGTTGCTCTTAACCCACCCACTGAGTCAAAACAAAAAATACTTTCTCTACCTGTTTCGTCAGAACCAAAAAAACCAAAGTTAACATCTAACAACGACCAATGGAGAGTTGCACCAACGACTAATGGTTGATGTGG
Source organism: uncultured Gammaproteobacteria bacterium (assembly GCA_963975985.1). Classification (GTDB taxonomy): domain Bacteria; phylum Pseudomonadota; class Gammaproteobacteria; order JABDGN01; family JABDGN01; genus CAXBIY01. The sequence goes on along the minus strand of CAXBIY010000005.1, from coordinate 143,019 downwards.
AATAAGAATAATAAAACGATAAGATCCCCCCTTAGCCTTAACCCACATTCTCAAAGTCTGCAATATGCTAATTAAGGATTCTAATTTTGTAGACGGCGACCAAACATAACAATTAAAGTACGGATCTCCCTTTCTGTCACGACGAGATTTTTTAATGGCCAATGCCAGCGACAATACATCAGCATCCCATTGATCAGTAGTTACATTACGCCATAGCGTTTCGATTTTTGTCACAGTATTTTTCTTATTATTATAATTGCTGCAATCATAGCAAATGCAGCTTAAGCTTAACTTAAAACAACAAAATTAGTTATGCAGTGAAAATTGCATCTAATCACCGCACATTTTGCGGTGATTAATGAACAATGCGGCGAATAATCGACTTAATCACCGCATATCTTGCGGTGATTAATAGCGTTATTGAATAAATCAGCTGTTATACAACCTTACAACCCGTCATCCCGCGATCAAGTTGCGGGATGACGAAGCTAAAAAAATTGATTTATTCAACAACACCGTGATTAGTGGAAAATACACCAAAGGTATTAACTGAATACAGAACTTACTTAAAATAAAGCTGTCGCGGCATTTCGGCGACTTCTACATTAATTTGTAATTGTTTTGCTTGTGCTGTGGTTTCAAAGGTATCGACCAACAGTTCACGTAATTTCTTGCCAACCATTATTCGGCTCGCTTCGTCACGACCGGTGAGGATGCGAAGGGTTAGTTTAATCAAGGCATGACTTTCATCGCCATCGGCGATGATGTAGTTATCGAGCTTTGTGAAAAAGCTTTTGCAGCCTGACACTTGAGCATTCGCTAAATTGTCTTCGATGATTTGGTGCATCGCTAACGCTAGTTTCTTGAAATCGATGTATTGTTTAATGTTATCGGTATAATCGAAGTGTAAATTTGGCATTATACTGACTCTTTCTTTTTGTAGCTGGTGGCGACGTAATCATCCACCATCGTTTGGAATTCTTCGGCGATATGATCGCCACGTAAGGTTTTCACTTTTTTGCCATCGACGAATACGGGCGCGGCAGGTGCTTCGCCGTTGCCGGGTAAGCTGATGCCAATGTTGGCGTGTTTGCTTTCGCCTGGGCCATTAACGATACAACCCATGACGGCGACTTGCATGGCTTCGACACCTTCGTAATCGCGGCCCCATTGCGGCATCATGGTGCGCAAGTGCGTTTGGATTTTGGCACCGAGGGATTGGAAGTAGGTGCTGGTGGTGCGACCACAGCCGGGGCATGCGGCAACCATTGGGGTGAATTGTCGGATCCCCATGGTTTGCAAAATTTCTTGGCAAACGATGACTTCTTTGGTGCGATCACCACCCGGTTCTGGCGTCAGGGATGCGCGAATGGTGTCGCCGATGCCGCGTTGTAATACCACGCCGAACGAGGTTGCGGTCGCGATGATGCCTTTACTGTCCATACCGGCTTCAGTTAAACCTAAGTGCAATGGGTAATCGCAACGTGCGCCTAAGTCGTCATACACCGCGATGAGATCTTGCACACCACTGACTTTGCACGAGATAATAATTTTGTCATGCGCTAAGCCGATGTCTTCCGCTTCTTTCGCGCTTAATAATGCGGATTGGATTAACGCTTCTTTAGTCACTTCACCGGCTGAAACAGGATTTACTGATTTCGCATTTTCATCCATCAAGTGTGTTAATAAGGCTTGATCTAAACTACCCCAGTTCACGCCGATGCGTACGGGCTTATCATATTTAATCGCCACTTCAATCATTTGTGAAAATTGGTTATCGCGTTTTTTACCAAAACCGACATTACCGGGGTTGATGCGATATTTATCGAGCGCTTTAGCGCAATCAGGATACTTGGTTAATAGCGTATGACCGTTGTAATGAAAATCCCCGACTAATGGCACAAAACAACCGCGTTCGTGCAGCATATCGCGAATATGGGCAACTTGTGCGGCAGACGCTTCGGTATCAACCGTCAAGCGCACCAATTCAGAACCCGCCTTCGCTAATTGCTCGATTTGATCAGCCGTGCCTTTGGCATCAGCCGTATCAGTATTTGTCATTGATTGCACACGAATCGGGGCATCGCCACCGATGGTCACATTACCGACGATAACAGGAACAGATAGACGACGTTGAATGGGAGATTCGGTTATTAACATGTTTTAACTCCTAGGCTATTCATCACCACAAAGCGCTCTCGTCACCGCCACATCTTTCCAATGTGGGCGACGCAAGGCGTAAATAATGAAAGGTGGGATACTCATAATCAGTAGCCCAATAATAATGACAGATTCAAATTTGAAGGTACTGCCGATGTGCATATTTTCTGGTGGGAAAAAGCCAATCACAATCGTGAAGATAGCCGTTGCCATACCTACGCCAGCGACTACCCACATGCCAATGTTACCACCGGGCACTTGGAAAGGACGCTTTAAATCAGGGCGTTTGTAACGTAAATAAATACCCGCAGCGAACATGATGATGTACATCACCATATACAATTGCGCCGCGACAACAGTTAATTCCCAATAGGCGCTGTTGATATCTTTCATGAATAAAAATACAGTTGATGCAAGTGTGACAATAACGGCTTGAACAATCAGCAACACACTCGGTGCGCCGGCTTTATTTTCACGCTGTAAAATGGGCGGTAAGTTACCATCTTGCGCAGCGACGAGTAAGCCTTTGATTGGCGCTAGCGTCCAGTTGCTGATGCTACCCAATAAGCCCACCGCAATAAACACCGCAACGAAGGGTACTAGCCAGGTTAAGTGATAAGCGCCTAAGAAATACGTGAAGGCTTGCATAATGCCCGCCACCAAACTCAATTGATCATGCGGCACCACAATCGCGATGGACAATGAACCTAAAATTAATGAGCCAGCAATAATCACCGTTGAAATAATTAAGGCACGTGGATAGTCTCGCTGTGGATTTTTAGCTTCACGCGCGTGCACGGTTGCAATCTCGATACCAGAATAAGATAAAATCACACCCGTCATCGACACTAATAAACTAGGGTCAGTTAAATCAGGGAATAAGTGCTTAGGTGAAAACGACACTTGCATCGGGTGGCCTGTCGCTATCCAAATAACGCCAAGCAATACGATTAAGGTCATCGGCAACACTAAGCCAGCCATGCCACAGAAGACACTCATCCAGGCTGAAGCTTTAAGACCACGCAAATTCACCAATGTTGTGCCCCAATAGACGATAACAATCGTCGACCATAAGTACCAATGATTCTTGGCTAAACTGGGATCAAACAAATATGCAATTGTGCCCGCCAAGAACGACAAAATAGCGGGATACCAAATCACATTCTCAACCCACTGGAACCAAATCGCTAAAAAGCTCCACTTCACCCCAAAGGCTTCACGCACCCACACATAAACGCCACCGCGTTTAGGCAACGCCGCTGCCAACTCAGCCGACACTAATGCCGCGGGAATGAGAAATAACACAGCACCAATAAGGAAGAAGAAAATCAACGCCGGGCCAAACAAGGCCGTGGCGGGTAAATTACGAATACTATCCACCGATGTGATGGTAATCATCACGATGGTGAAAACGGTAAGAATGCGGGTTTTGTCAGGCTTTTCCATAGGCCAAGATTGTAAAACATATCATCACAACGCACAACGAGTCTATGCTAAAATCTGCGCATGAAAGCAGCAAACATACCCTATTCATCTGACTCATCCACCCTCGCGCTGCAATTGCACAAATTGCCGGACTTTATTTGGCTGGATAATGGCGATGGTAAGCAAGGTCGTTATGATATTCTCACCGCGCAACCATTTATGACCATCACCACTTGGACCAAGCAAACCTTTGTGCAAATCGGTGACGACATCAGCCCCACCAATGATGATCCGTTTCATTTACTCAAACATTATTTACAACACTTCGCGCGCGATAACGATACCGACTTACCGTTTACCGGCGGGGCCATGGGTTACTTAAGTTATGACATGGCGCGCTATGTCGAAGAGCTACCAGAATTAACCCAAAGTGATATCAGTTTACCCAATATGCGCATGGGGATTTATGATTGGGCTATCGTGGTTGATCACGAATTAAAGCAAACCCAGTTTGTCTACCATGAAGGGTTAAGTGATATTGATCACACCGCTATTTTAGCTACACTCGAGCAACCCGTTGAAAATGATTTACACTATGAATTAACCTCACCGTTTCAAGCCAACATGAACCAAGCGGCTTATCATTCGGCCTTTAATAAAATTCAACAATATATTTTAGACGGTGACTGTTACGAAATGAATTTCAGCCAACGCTTTAGCGCGACCGCCAAAGGCTCGCCTTTAGCGGCCTACTTACATTTGCGCGAAAACATTAACCCGAGTTTTTCAGCCTTTATTCAAGGCAACGATTACGCGGTGTTGAGTCTATCGCCTGAACGGTTTTTAAAAGTCAGCAACAACCACGTTGAAACCAAACCCATTAAAGGCACACGCCCTCGTGGCGAAACACCTGAGCAAGACCAAGCCCTCATCGACGAACTCAAAAACAGCGAAAAAGACCAAGCCGAAAATTTAATGATTGTCGATTTGCTACGTCACGACCTAGGTAAAGTCTGCAATACCGGCAGCATTAAAGTCGAAAAACTCTTCGACGTTGAAACCTTCGCCAACGTCCATCACTTAGTCAGCACCATCACCGGTGAACTCGACGACAAACACCACAGCATCGATTTACTCCGTGCTTGCTTCCCTGGCGGCTCCATCACCGGCGCCCCGAAAGTGCGCGCTATGCAAATCATCGAAGAACTCGAGCCCCAACGCCGCTCGCTCTATTGCGGCAGCATCGGCTACATCGATTTCAATGGCAACATGGACATGAATATCGCGATTCGTAGTTTGATTTGGGATAAAGATAACTTACATTGCTCGACTGGCGGGGCGATTGTCGCTGATTCGACGTGGGAAGCGGAGTATCAAGAAACCTTAGACAAAATAAGCAACCTACTTCGCACTTTATAATTAATATGAACAATACTCCCCCACTCACTCAGAAGAAGCTACCCGAATCATTATTAAAAGCCATTGAACAAGCTTATACACCCGCAGGCTATGAAATGACCGTGCTGCCGACACGTGAAGCGGAAAGCGAAGAATATTACGCTTATCGTTTTGCATTGAATGGAAAAAACATCGCCTATCGAGAAGCCAAAACGACCCCTAAAAAAGTCGGCCAATTTGTTACTTGCTGGACAAGGCCAATCCCCAATGGTCCTATTGTGCCTTTTGATACGGATGATGCTATTGATTATTTAATCGTGAGTGTGACGGATAAGCAGCGGCTTGGGCAGTTTGTTTTTGACAAAGACACACTCATTAAAAAAGGCATCATGTGCCAGCATGGAAAGAAAGGTAAACTCGCCTTTCGTGTGTATGGCCCTTGGGTAACGCCGACAGTTCTTTCAGCCATCCGCGCGCAGAAGTGGCAGCTTGAGCATTATATTGATATTGATACGAATTCAACTTTCAAATTATTTAGAGATTTTTAACTTCGGTTTCACCAGTAGCGTTACGCTACTGGTGAAATAGCAGAAGTATGAATTAGAAAGACATGATCGAGCCTACTCTTCCCGCAAATCTTTATGCAGAATCTTACCCACAGGATTCTTAGGTAAGTCATCACGGAATTCGACTTGTTTGGGAATTTTGTAGCGGGTGAGTTTGTCGCTGCAGAAATCGATGATTTGTTGTTTGGTTAGACTCGGATCTTTTTTCACAACAAAAGCTTTGACAGCTTCGGTAGAGCGTTCATCGGGAACACCGATGACGGCGACTTCCATGACTTCTGGCATGCCGGAGATCACTTCTTCGACTTCGCTGGGGTAAACGTTGAAACCGGAGACAACGACCATGTTCTTTTTGCGATCGACGATAGCGAACCAGCCTTTATCATCCATCACACCAATGTCACCGGTGCGGAACCAGTTATCGGGATAAAAAGTTTTAGCAGTTTCGTCTGGACGCTGCCAATAACCTGGCATCACTTGAGGGCCACGTACGCAAATTTCACCAGCTTCACCCATGGGCAATGGGTTGCCATGGTCATCACGAATTTCGACATCAGTCGAGGGTAATGGCATACCAATGCTGGGGCTAAATGCGTTTAAGGTGAAGGGGTTAACGGTAACGACTGGTGAGCACTCACTTAAACCATAACCTTCGATAATCCAATGGCCGGTTGCATCGTGCCAACGGTTGACGACGTCTTTTTGCAGTGGCATACCGCCAGAAATCGCTAGGCGGAAGGCGTTGAAATCAATGTCTTTGAAATCTTCATTGTTGAGCAAGGCGTTATACAACGTGTTGACACCTGACATGGCGGCGAATTTATGTTGTTTGAGCTCTTTCACAAAGCCGGGGATATCACGCGGGTTGGTGATTAAAATATTTTTTCCGCCATATTTCACGACCAACAAACAATTAATAGTAAGGGCGAAAATATGGTAAAGCGGTAATGCGGTGACCATGGTGTCGCCGTTTTTAAATGTGTCACAAATCCAGGCAAACATTTGTTCAACGTTAGCCATCATATTGCGGTGTAATAAGGTTGCGGCTTTTGCAACACCGGTTGTGCCACTGGTCGATTGTAAGAAAGCGACATCATCAAGCGTTAAATCAACGGGTTTGAATGTGTGTTTAGCGCCCTGCTTCAATGCTTGCATAAAATTGATAGCACCGGGGATTGCCCAGGCTGGGACCATTTTTTTCACATACTTGACAACAAAATTAACCATGGTTGCTTTCGGGAATGAAAACATATCGCCAATATTTGTGACAATCACATGCTCTAATTCAGGTGTTTTCGGTAAAGCGGTTTGCACAATATTGGCAAAGTTACTTAACACGACGACAGCTTTGGAGCCAGTTTCATGAATCAAGTGTGCAAACTCACGTGTGGTATATAAAGGATTCACATTCACTACCACCAAGCCTGCTCGCAAGGCGGCAAATACAGCAATCGGATACTGCATTAAATTCGGCATCATGATGGCGACACGATCACCTTTAACTAAACCTAAATCTTGCTGAAAATAAGCCGCTAACGCACGTGAATGCTTTTCAACTTCGGCATAGGTTAGCGTACTGCCTAAATTGTAATAAGCCACTCTATCAGCATGTAGCTGACAGCTATTCATAAACATATCGACAATGGTCTCACCCGACAATGTAATGTCCAACGGTACGCCAGGAGGATAAAATTCAGCCCAAGTTTTCGTCATATTTAAACTCTATTCGTTAAAATTAAAATCAATATCAAAATCATCAACAGCAATAATTTGCTGACGCAAAGGCTCTAATTCTAATAAGGCGTTAGCATCTTCACCACTGATAATGCCAGCGGTCATTGCAGCATGCACACGCTCGGTAAAATTAAAGCCGGTAATTTCGCCTTTTTTATAAGCTTTAATCACGACATTTTCAATAGTTTCAGTAGCGACGACACGTTTTAATACGTCTTCCAGTAAGCCTAATTTATGGTTCACATCAGTCGGGCAATACGCATTTGTAAGAATACGATCACGTGTTTCATTAGGCTCCATAATCATTTTAGCTAATTTATGACCCAGGCGATCACTCGGTGGTGAGAAACGTTTGCCTGTTGGGAAAATTAACACGCGTAACAAACCTGCCACAATGCGGTTCGGGAAGTTTTTCAATAAGCCATCGAACTGCTCTTGCACCGTGTAGAGCGCATCTAAACATGTCCATTTCATGATAGCGATATCCTCTTTAGGATAACCATCATCTTGGAAGCGTTTTAACACAGCAGTTACAATATACAATTTACTTAAAATATCAGCAAAACGCGCTGATAATTTTTCACGACGTTTTAATTCGCCACCTAAAGTAAACATAGCCAAATCGGCAGCTAAGGCAAAGGAGGCACTGTAACGTGTGACATGCTGATAAAAACGACGTACGTTTTTAATCTTAGGCGCTTTCACCCAACGTGCTCCCGTAAAGCCTGTTACAAAGCTACGCACTGCATTACTGAAGATGAAACCGATATGAGCAAAGAAAGCTTTATCAAAGCTTTCTAATGCCGCTTGACGATCTTCATTTTGAGCCGCTTGCATTTCTTGCAAGACATAAGGATGACAGCGAATCGCACCTTGACCGAAAATAATCATACAACGCGTGAGAATGTTCGCGCCTTCCACGGTAATACCAATCGGCAAACCTTGGTAACCTAAGGCTAAATAATTATTTGGCCCCATGATGACAGCTTTACCGGCTTGGATATCCATACCATGGTTCATGGTGATTTTATTCGCTTCGGTTAAATGATATTTCACAATAGCTGAAGCAACCGGTGGTTGCGCACCTGAATTCAATGCACCTAAGGTAAATTTAAATGCCGCTTCAGTCCAGTACGTGACGCTCGCCATTTCAGCTAGCGCATCTTCAACACCTTCGAACTTACCAATCGACACATTAAACTGTTTACGAATGCGGGCATAAGCACCAGTTGTGTAAGTCGCAACTTTAGCACCAGCAACACCACTCGCTGGCAAGCAAATTGCTCGCCCAGCGGCTAAGCATTCCATCAACATACGCCAGCCGTGGCCTGCCATTTTGGCGCCACCAATAATTGAATCAACGGGAATGAAAACATCCTTACCTTGAATCGGGCCATTTTGAAACGCATTGTTAGCTGGCAAATGGCGACGACCAATAGTTATGCCATCAGTTTCACGTGGCACTAACGCACAAGTAATACCTAAATCTTCTTTATCACTTAATAAATGTTCAGGATCAAACATTTTAAATGCAAGGCCAATTAATGTCGCAACAGGTGCGAAGGAAATATAACGTTTGTTAAAGTTCAAACGAATACCAATAACCTCTTCACCGTTATACATACCTTTGCAAACGATACCGGTATCAGGCATTGCACCCGCATCAGAACCTGCATCAGGCCCCGTTAAAGCAAAACAAGGGATTTCTTGACCCGAAGCTAAACGTGGTAAGTAATAATCTTTTTGCTCTTCCGTACCGTAATGCATTAACAATTCGGCAGGGCCTAGTGTACCTGGCACACCCACCGTGGTCGCGACAGTCACACCCGTACTATATAAGCGCTCAACCACACGAGCAAACGCATAAGGTGACAAGCCAATACCGCCATACTGTTTAGGAATGACTAAGCCAAAAAAACCTTTGTCTTTTATATACTGCCATAACTCAGGTGACAAATCTTTGCGAACATAAGCGATGTCCCAATCATCAATTTTGCTGCACAGTTCATTCACCGGGCCATCTAAAAATTCTTGTTCATAAGGCGTCAACTTGGCTTCAGGGTAAGCGGCTAATTTATCCCAATCGGGTTTTCCTGAAAATAATTCGCCATCCCACCAAACTGTGCCGGCTTCTAACGCTTCGCGTTCGGTATCCGACATCGGCGGCATCACTTTACTGAACATTTTTAATATGGGGCGCGCCATAAAATGTTTGCGGAAGGGGCGTAGATTCAATGGCACAAAAATAATGGCGAAGATAATCCATAGCACGATTTTAGCAGTACACGAATCAGCGGCGAAACTAAACACGACTAATAATAATGCAGTAGCCGATGTCCATAACAATAATGAAACACGATGATAAAATAATGCGCCAAAAACGACAACAAATAAAGCAATCCAGCCAAGCGTAATCATAAAATACGGCTCCTTTTTATGGTGTCGTAATTCTAGCACATGCTCAAATTTAGGGTAAGTACTTATGACAAAAAGGGATCTAGGCGCCGTGTTTAAGCCTTAGTGTTAAAATTGTACTTTTCAACAAAATTAACAATCGCTTTGGCTGTCGCTCGTGGGTATTCAAATGGAAACAAATGAGAACCTGGAATTGTTTTTGTCCGTGCTTTAAACAAACGACGCAAGACGGTTACATCATAAGGTTTAATCACACCACTGTCTTTACCATGAAAAAACCCAAATGGCAGATCAAACTCAGGACTAACACGTAAACGTGTATGCGGTATATGCACGGCAATGCTTTGCTCAATCACGGGATCAAATTTTAAATCCACCCCACCCTCATCATTTGGCACAGTGCCATATTTTGCATAATCACGTAAACATTGTGGTGTAATATCTTGAAATAATTTTTTATTCTGAAAATATTCTACCATTCCCTGTTCCGAGGACCAATGCTTGCGTCGTCGCTCAGCATTGCCACCCGGCACAATGCGATCGATAAAGTTAAACACTTTGCCAAAACGAAGAGCTGAAGATTTCACATAACCATATAAGGGCGGGTCTAATAATATGATGGATTTGAATAATTCTGGCTGCTGCTGCGCCGCCATAAAGGTCAGCATGCCACCTAACGAATGCCCAACACCAACCACCGGCTCATTATATTGGGTTTTAATATGGTCGATCAGTTCTTCGACTAAATGCGACCAACCATCAGTGATCGGATACTCAGGATTGTGGCCGATACAATCAATATAACCAACTTTAAAATTTGGCTTCAAATGCTTGAACAACTCTTGATAGCTCGAAGCAGGAAAGCCATTGGCGTGAGCGAAATGAAGTATCATGCGGGTAACCCCCGTCGCACTAATAACACAAATAATATTAGTGAGGCTAAGGTCACTAATACAAAGCCCATCGCCAATGGTAATTGATTATGAAACGTCACAAAGCTAGCCAACATTGACGTTAAGCCCGATACAGAAATCACGAGAGCCCCCATCAGTGCAGATACCTTACCAGCATGCTCGGGGAACATTGTTAATGTCACCGCGTAGCCATTGGGGAAATAAATCGCCACAAAATAATAAGCCAGAGCCGCCGGCACCACGATTACCCACACATTAAATAGTCCCATCATGGCAAACACTAACATCAATATTGAAAAGCCTAAGCCAATGGTAATACTCAGTAACATGATCTTACGTTGACTCATATACTGAATGTAATAACGATTACAGATATTACCAAGAAACCATGTCGCTCCCATGATGAGAGCTATTCGCCCATATTGCACCGGAGTAAAATGAAGTAAATTCTGGAGTAAAAATGGCCCCATGACATTAAATACCGTCACTAACCCAAAGGCCAAGCCTAACGCAATCCCTGTACCTAGGAATACTGGATTTAAAATGACGGCTTTATAGATGTTGAGTATGTGCCTCAATTCTAATGGATGACGTTGCTGCGACGCTTCGCGTAATCCAAATAAAACAAAAACAAACACCGCACTACTATAAATTGCCAAGGCATAAAATGTCGCTTGCCAACCAAAATAATGTTGTAAATATCCACCGAAATAAGGTGCAACAATGGGGCCTATTGCCCATGCCGTCGTGTAATACGTGGTCATGACTTTTAACTGTTTTCCACTGTAATAAGCTGGCATCATCGCCCGTGCAATAACAGCCGTACCGCCCGCTCCAAGTCCTTGCAGCACTCGCATGGCTAGCAAACCTTGTATGCTGGTCATTTGTGGAGCCAGAACAGATGCCAATGTGAATAATGCTGCAGCGATCAGCAACAAATGCTTGCGCCCCCAACTATCTGACAATGTTCCCCAGATGAGCTGGATGAACCCAGCGACAAACACATAACCACTTACCAATAATTGCACTTGCGCGACTGATGTATGGAAATAAGATTGCACCGCAGGTAACGACGGCACAAAAATATCAATGGCTACACCCGATAAAGGTGAAGTAAATAGGATAAGAAAAGTAAGGAATTTGCTAACTTTCATGCAGGCATTATACACGAAAGCTATCAATTTTTAGGTGAGATCAAAAAAGGCAGCTTGCGCTGCCTTTTTCACCAAAACCAAGTGATTACTTGCCTGGTGTGATATTTGCTTCAGATGGGAAAATAGTTTGAGCTGTCGTTAATTTCGTTACCCATTTAGAAGGTTTAGCGGCAGTTGTTCGTAACCATACTTGTGTGCGGCCTAATAATGGAAAGCCAACATAGCCACGCAAATGTAGTTTCTGACCATTATCCGTTAGCCACATTTTGGCATGATAAGTTGTATCAGAACGTGGGTCATAGACCGTACCCTGATCCCATGTGTTCGCCAAGGAAGGATCCACTGCCATACCCCAAATAATACCCATACCTAAAAAAAGCTTATTTTTTAATGGGCCTGTGCATGCAGTACACTTATCAGCAGGATTTTGACGTTTGCCATCGGCAATGACATTACCAATCTCATAAATGCGACCACGATAATCGCCATTTTTCGCTTTATAGATTTGCACCAAGCTCAAGACGATACCAGTTTTATCATCAACCGTTTGCCAATAACCGGTAGGACTGACTTGCTTGGCAGCGAAGGCTGTCATGGCAAACAAACTCGTAATAAACAGTAGAATGATGGATTTCCCAATTATCTTCATGATAAACCTCGTTTCGTTAATGATTAATTCAACGTCAGTATATTCATTAAGTGTCTGAAAGGCAAACAGAAATAGTCAAACAAGTGTTTGAATATATTTTCCGATTTCAACTTTTCAGTTAAGCAAATCATTTACACTCTCGTGCGCAGACATATTCATTGCCGATAACCAAAAGAAAAAAGCAGGTTGTGCGACCATAGGGATTTCCCTAATTTTTAAGCCTTTTGCAAAACAAAAATTTCAGGGCGATCACAAACGACTTCTAACAAAAAAATTTTTCTCCAACCTATTTTTTTTTGCAAAACATCCTTTTCAACACCCAAAACATTTTGCGCAAAAAATCATTGTGTGTTGAAATATTTGGATTTTTTTATTTTTTATGCTATGTTATACATGCATGTTAATCATTAAGGAGTATTTGATATGGCTGTTAAGAAAACCACGGCGAAACGTAAGCCGGCTGCAAAGAAGAAAACTGTAGCAAAACGTAAACCTGCAACGAAGAAAAAAGTTGTAGCCAAGAAAAAACCAGCAGTGAAAAAGAAAACTGTTGCTAAGAAAAAACCTGCAGCGAAAAAGAAAACTGTAGCTAAGAAAAAACCAGCAGTGAAAAAGAAAACTGTTGCTAAGAAAAAACCAGCTGCGAAAAAGAAAACTGTTGCTAAGAAAAAACCAGCAGCGAAAAAGAAAACTGTTGCTAAGAAAAAACCAGCTGCGAAAAAGAAAACTGTTGCTAAGAAAAAACCAGCAGCGAAAAAGAAAACTGTTGCTAAACGTAAACCTGCAGCGAAGAAAAAAACTGTAGCTAAGCGTAAGCCAGCAGCGAAGAAAAAAACTGTAGCCAAGAAAAAACCTGCAGCGAAAAAGAAAACTGTTGCTAAGCGTAAACCTGCAGCGAAGAAAAAAACTGTAGCTAAGCGTAAGCCAGCAGCGAAGAAAAAAACTGTAGCTAAGCGTAAGCCAGCAGCGAAGAAGAAAACTGTTGCTAAGCGTCGCGTGGCCACAAAACGCAAATAGCAAAACGTTGTTTAGTTAATTAACTAAATTGCATGCAGCAGAAACCGCCTCATTGAGGCGGTTTTTTATTGCGTTAAAATTAAAAAAATAGAAAAGAAAATTAGTTCTTTTGCAGGCACTGCAAAATATGAGACTGAACATCATCAACTTGCGCGAGTCCATCGATCTGATGATAGTGAGGCTTACCCTCCGCACTAGCTAATCCTTGATAAAAACTGACCAACGGTGCAGTTTGATCATGATAAACACTCAAACGGCCACGAATGGTCTCTTCTTTGTCATCATCACGCTGGATTAATGACTCACCAGTCACATCATCTTTACCTGCTTCTTTCGGCGCATTATGCTCAAGATGGTAAATTCGACCTGATTCAGGGTGAATCAAACGACCACTAAGACGACGAACAATCGCTTCATCTTCCACGATGATTTGAACCACATGATCAATCATAATACCGGCATCAACTAAGGCCTGAGCCTGAGGAATCGTGCGCGGAAATCCATCAAACAAAAAGCCATATTTACAATCAGATTGCTCAATACGTTCTTTAATCAAGCCAATCATAATCTTATCTGACACTAATTTGCCAGCATCCATCACGGCTTTCGCTTGTTTACCTAATTTAGTCCCTGCACTTATCGCGGCGCGTAGCATGTCACCCGTTGAAATTTGGGGGATTTGTAGCGCGTTGGCTAATAGCCGCGCTTGAGTGCCTTTACCTGCGCCAGGTGGGCCTAATAGAATGATATTCATAAAACTCTCTCTAGAAATATGATTAATAAATTTAATCGATTCTAACATAGGAATATTTCAGGGTATAGGGCATGAGGGATAGGGAATAGAAGAAAAAACAAAGAGATGCAATTTAAGATTGCTAACGCTACAATATGGCAACATTAACCGATAGAAATTAGGCTTTCCACCTATACGCTATCCCTCACCCCCTAATACCTTAAATATGAATATTCTTGTTTTTGACATTGAAACTATCCCTGACGTTGAAGCAGGCCGTAAAATCTATGGCTTAGAAGATTTGAATGATGCGGATGCCGCTGAAGCTATGTTTTTAGCTCGCCGTGAAAAAAATGGCACAAATTTTTTACCTACGCATTTACAAAAAGTGGCGGCTATTTCGGTCGTGCTACGCACCGCTGATAAAGTTAACGTTTGGTCGCTTGGTGAACTAGCGAGTGATGAGAGAGATATCATCCAACGTTTTTACGATGGTGTAGAACGTTACACACCCACTTTAGTTTCCTGGAATGGTTCAGGCTTTGATTTGCCGGTATTACATTATCGCGCGTTAGCCAACAAAATCAGCGCACCACGTTACTGGGATAATGGCTGTGATGATAATACATTCAAATGGAATAACTACCTCAGCCGCTTTCACGAACGTCACACTGATTTAATGGATGTATTAGCAGCGTATCAAGCGCGTGCTAACGCTCCGCTCGATGAAGTCGCAACCATGCTCGGCTTTCCGGGTAAAATGGGCATGAGTGGTGCCAAGGTTTGGGATAACTATCAGGCGGGCGATTTGGCAGGTATTCGTGACTATTGTGAAACCGATGTGCTTAACACCTATTTAGTTTACTTACGCTTTCAACTCATGCGTGGCCGCATCGGTGAAACGCAATTGCAAGAAGAAGAACAATTGTTGCGTGACTATTTAGCCAACGAAAACAAACCCCACTTTAATGAATTCATAGAGAGCTGGTAAATGGCAAGAAGACGCAGAAACAAACTCCCACCGGAACCGGTCAACACCACCATTCAATCTCTCAGCCACGAAGGCCGTGGAATTGCTAGCATCGATGGCAAAACCACCTTTATCTTTGGTGCCTTGCCTGGTGAAGACGTCGAATTCGTTTACACCAGCAAACGCGGCAGTCATGATGAAGGTAAAACCACAGCCGTATTAACAGCGGCACCTGAACGTGTTGAACCACAATGCCCACACTTCACCATCTGTGGCGGCTGCAGTTTACAACACTTGGATCACGGCGAGCAAATCAAACATAAGCAACAAGTCTTGCTCGATCATTTACGACACTTTGGTAAACTCACACCCAATGAAGTGCTCGAACCCTTAACAGGCCCTGCTTGGGGTTACCGTAACAAAGCGCGCCTAGGTGTTCGTTATGTTTTCAAAAAAGATTCAACCTTGGTGGGTTTTCGTGAACGTGGCAGTGCTTTTTTAGCGGTCATCGATCAATGTGAAATTTTAAACCCGCGTGTTGGACAGTTGATCACACCCTTACGTGAATTGATTCATGAATTCGAGAATAAACGTGAAATCGCACAAATTGAGGTATCCATTGGCGATACGGATGTTGCACTCGTGTTTCGTAACTTAGTTGAGCTGACTGATGATGAAAAAACAGCACTCATTAATTTTGGCCAACAACATAACATTCAAATATTTTTGCAACCTGCTGGTCCTGCTAGTGTCTATAAACTATATCCTAATGATGATACAAATTATTTAACCTACAGCCTACCCGATTTTGATTTAACCATGCAATTTCACCCCATGGATTTCACCCAAGTGAATACCGACATCAATCGCAAGATGGTCAAACGATCGGTTGATTTTTTACAATTAACAAAAGAAGACACTGTCCTCGATTTATTTTGTGGCCTAGGTAACTTCACCCTCCCCATCGCCACGCAGGCTAAACACGTTGTCGGCGTCGAAGGTTCAGACCTCATGACTGAACGTGCGGGTATGAATGCCAAGGCTAATAAGCTCAGCAATGTCGAATTTCATGCCGCAAACTTAATGGAATCGATTGATGAATTTGAATGGGCCAAACAACATTACGATAAAATCTTATTAGACCCACCACGCAGCGGTGCCGAAATGCTAGTGCAACAAATCGAACGCTTTAACGCAAGCTTGATAGTCTATGTTTCCTGTAACCCCGCGACACTTGCCCGAGATGCGGCCATCCTAGCCGAAAAAGGCTACAAACTTAACAAGGCCGGCATCATGGACATGTTCCCACACACTAGCCATGTCGAAAGTATTGCTGTGTTCTCAAAGTAGGGTGTTAAATTAAATGCTAATTCATTATTTCCTTTCTCCCAATTTTGGAGCGTTGTTGCGTAAATCAGCTTTTATACAAATTTACAGTTCCGTCATCCCGCGGCTTGACCGCGGGATCTAGAGAAACCAGTGCGTTGCTGGATCCCGCGGTCAAGCCGCGGGATGACGAAGCTCTGCTCAGCCTCATCCACCCTACTAGTTTGCGGCATATCCACCACCGCGCTCTATCTTACTTTCGTTTTACCAAATTTCTACTATAATCATATATATACTTTACGTTTAATCACCACAAGAAAAACTATGGTTCAAGCAGTTACAGCAATTCTCCCCACCATCAACGGTCAAATCAACCTCGATTTGTGGCTAGCCACTATCGAGCGCGACTACCCCGCTAAAGGCGCTGAAATCATTCGCCAAGCTATCAGTTTCGCACAAATCAATGGCGAAGATATTAACACCGATTTTAATGAAAGCTGTTTGGAAGAAGGCATCGAAATCGCCAACGTACTACTCAACATCAAATCCGATTACGAGTCCATCGCAGCGGCCATTATTTACCCGACCTTGCGCTATACCGATTTAACCGAAGAAGACATCACCGAACATTTTGACAAACGTATTGGCAAACTTGTTGCTGGCGTTGAAAAATTAGGTGAGATGGGCCGCTTAGGTAATACCAGTTCTTCGCTCATCGATAACTTACGGCAAATGCTGTTGACGATGGTGGATGATGTTCGCGTCGTGTTGATTAAACTCGCCGAACGTTGCTTCGTCATGCGCAACCTCGATGACATCAGTAGTTATGAGCAACAGCAAGCGGCAAAACAAACTATGCATATCTATGCCCCGCTCGCTAATCGTTTGGGCATTAGTGAAATCAAATGGGAACTGGAAGATTTATCCTTCCGCTACGCTGAGCCTGACACGTATCGTAAATTAGCTAAACAACTCAATACTCGCCGGATTGATCGCGAGCATTATATCCAAGAATTCATGAGTACTTTATCGTCCAAACTTAATGCCGACGACATTAAACATGAAATTTCAGGCCGGGCCAAACATATTTTCAGCATCTACAAAAAAATGCAGCGTAAAGATGTTCCATTTGAAGAGGTTTATGACGCATTTGCCTTACGTGTGTTAGTGCAGGACGTTGAAGAATGCTACAAAGTCTTAAGCATGGTGCACAGCAGTTGGGATCACGTGCCAGAAGAATTCGATGATTACGTCACCACGCCGAAACCTAATGGATATCAATCCATTCATACTGTCGCTATTGGGCCAGACAAAAAGAATATTGAAATCCAAATTCGTACACACGATATGCACGAAAAAAATGAAATGGGTGTCGCTGCGCATTGGATGTATAAAGAAGGTGGTAAGTCTAAAGCTGGCTTTGAAGACAAGGTCGCGTGGTTGCGCCAGCTACTCGATTGGCAACAAGAGTTAGTTGAACAAGAAGAATTACCTGAGGCATTAATGCAAGGCGTAACTGAAGATAGAGTGTACGTCTTTACACCTGGTGGTGATGTCATTTCTTTAAGCCAAGGCGCAACCGCATTAGACTTTGCTTATCACATTCACAGTGATGTCGGGCATCGCTGCAAAGGTGCTAAAACCAATGGTAAAATCATCACTCTCACCGAGCCATTAAAAACCGGCGATAAAGTCGAAGTCATCACCGGCAAAGAAAGCAAACCTAGCCGTGATTGGCTCAACCCCAACAGTGGTTATTTAAAAACACCTCGCGCACGCGCTAAAGTCCACTCATGGTTTAAAAAACAAGATTTTGACCATAACAAAGTCGAAGGTGAAGCCATTTTAGACCGTGAGCTTAAAAGTCACGACTGGAAAAATGTTAACCTAGAAGACGTTGCTAAGTCTTTCCGTTTAAAAAATCGTGATGAGTTAACGGCTGCACTCGGTAATGGTGATGTCCGCATCCCTCAATTGCAACAAGCGGTCATGCGGCAATTAAAAATTGACACCGACGCAACGCAAACGATAGATGAATTACCCAAATTAAAAGCCATTAAAAGCCAATCAAAATCTGGCGTTATTGTTGAAGGCGTGGGTGACTTACTCACCCACATTGCGGGCTGCTGCAAACCCTTACCCGGCGACACCATCGTCGGCTACGTCACGCAAGGCCATGGTGTCACCATCCATCGCGATGACTGCCCTACCATCCTTAAAACACAAGCCGAAAGTCCAGAACGCGTGCTAGACGTTAGCTGGGGGCAAGCCAGCGTTAAAGGTCATACAATTGATGTGATTATTGAAGCCTTAGATACCACTAGTCTACTACGCGACGTGACGGCCATCATGAGCCAAGAAAAAATCAACATCGCCGATTTAAAGCTTAGTCGCAATCACAAAAATCAAACCGGAAAAATTTATTTACGCCTGGAAATCAGTAACATCGAACAATGGGATAAATTGCTAAAACAATTGCAACAAGTCCCTAATGTGTATGAAGTGTATCGAGCTTAATTACCTTCTCCCTATTATTGGGAGACAGGCCGTAGACCGGCTGAGGGAACGAGCTTTGCTCGCTAAAACAATTAAATGGCGCAGCCATTTAACAGGAGTTAATTATGTCTGACTGTCTATTCTGTAAAATCGTAACAGGTGACATCCCAGCCACCAAAATCTATGAAGATGACCAAGTCATCGCCTTTAATGATATCGACCCAAAAGCACCCACGCATATGCTGATTATTCCTAAGCAGCATATCAGCACGCTAAATGATGTGGAAGCCTCGCATAAAGCCTTAATTGGGCATATGGTCTATACGGCAAAGCATTTAGCCAAAGAGCATGCGCATGATGAAGCGGGTTATCGCTTAGTCATGAATTGCAATGAAGATGGTGGTCAAACGGTTTATCATCTTCACATGCACTTACTCGCTGGTCGTCAAATGGATTGGCCGCCGGGTTAGATATCTGCGAGTATGTTCACAATGTCTTGTAACGTATTTTGCCCTGGTGCATTCAGTATTGGACCAATACCAGGCAGTACACTTTCACAAGCTCTTAATAAATCCAAAGGCACACTGCGACCACAATCTGCCAAAAACTGGCTCACTGACCAATTATCATAAGTTTGAATAAAACCTAATAACTTTTGTTTCAACAATGATAATGATTGCTGCATACAAACCTGAGTTGCATCGACCGGCCAACCTGTTGGGCAAATAACCTGAGGAGTTGGCGCACCGGTGGGTTGCAAGGGTGCGTATGAAGTCATTGGCATCCCCTCAGTTGTCGCAGCTGGCATTAGTGTTGCTGCGGCTGTTTCATAAGCGCTTGCTGTAGCACTAGCTAAGGTATCACTTGTTGCGACAATTGTCTCATAGGCGCTTGTAGCAACTTCTGTTGCTGCTGTGCTTAGGGTCGACAAGGCATCGGTAGTGCCTGTTGTAACAGCACTGGTTAAATCTGAAAATCCAGCCGTTACTGTTTGTATTGCACTTGTGAGATTAGCTGAAGGTGTTGTTGATACTAGCATAGTCTTTACTGTATCCATGGCTGTCGTTAGTGGAGCAAGCATCGTTGTTGTAACAGGAGGTTGTGCAGGATGATTCCTGGGTAATAACATCATTAGGCAAACCACGATAACAACAATAATGACGAGGATAAGTATTAATATGAAAAGCGTGGTTTTAGTGATGAAGCGACGTGGGGAGATGGCTTTAGTACCAGCGAAAATATTAACATGACTTTGATTTGGCATTGCCAGAAGACTAGTAGTTGCAGTAGATGTAAATCTATCTCCATCAAAAGGCGTAACATCACCAGATAAACTAGTAGTATCACCTCTGAAACGTTCCAACTCAAGTCCATCGTCAATTATTGTTAGGTTTTCACCCGCACCAACAACCGTAACCACTACAGAATCAGTAATACCAACATTGGGGACTCCTTTTCTAGCAACACGATTTTCACCACTGTGTTCTAAAGAAATTAAGTTTGTTAATGACACTTCTGATTTAAAACCCACCCGTTTCACTGAGATTTCTTTATTTATCAGTACCACATCTCGTCCGCTTGAAACGAAACGCAACTTAACTTGAAGTCCAGGTTTAAACATAACCCCCACATGACCAAAAGGATGCTCTGCTAGTTTTCCACCTTGAGAAAATATCAATTCATGAGGAGCCACGGCTTTAACAGCTTTAGGGGTGCCGCCGCCACCACCGGCGATAATTTGCAGTTGTCCATTAGGCAAATAGCTCATAACTGTACTATGTTGGTGTGCGCACCACCACATATTGACTTCAATATTATTAGCCTGCACCCATGCAGTTAATAATCGGGAAATATTATCAATTTTTGTTGTAGCATTGATATTCTGCATTGTTGCCCACGATGAGGTTTGATTACTTGTAACACTAACCTTATCTTCGATTTCATGATCTTCTTCTGGCTCTGAGTCATCCGCTATTGCTGCAACGTCACTTAACAATGGAGTGGTGATACTAGCCCTTAAACCTCTCACCTGACTAACATCAGCATGACCTACTCGTTTATCATACATTTTTAATGGGTGATGAGAAATGACAACATGTTGATGGCTAGGAAATTCGTCTCGAAGTTTTTTATTAGCTTTAGCAAACCATATCTGCTGCACCTCATCAACAAAAAAAGCTGTAGAATCGATACAATAAAATATGGTCGTTACTGTTTTGACAACATAATAACGCCTCGGCATTAACCAAATAAGATCTTGTTTAAAGTTGCAAGGATGATAAGTTCGGTCAACCTGATGAATGGCTTTTGTCGTTGAAGAATTAAAAAAACCACCAGACTCCGTTCCGTATCCCACTTTACTTTTGAATGGGTGAACGGCGTAATCATGATTGCCCAAAATCACAAAGACAGGGCAATTACAGCCTTTAAGCTCTTCAAGCATGGTGGTTAATGCTTCATCATCTGGTTTAGTAATACCATGGTGATATAAATTATCACCCAGTATGAATATTAGGTCATACTGTCCATCTCTTAAATTTTTGAACACCTTCTGGCGCTGCTGCACATTTTTCAGCGTGCCCTGGCAGCCGACAGTACCGATATTTAACTCACTAGGATTTGTGCCACGCGTCTTAGAAAAATCTAATACAGCCCCATCTATCATACGGCTTGATTCTCTATCAACAACTACTGTTCCAGAAAAACTAGCATTGTGTTTTTTATTTTCCTGATTAAACCGTTCAAAGAGTGGAATTTCACGCTGGTGAATATCATGCTTATCCATACTATTTATCTCTTATTTTTATTCTATTTATTATTGATCAATCAACCAACCCAACCGTCACCCCTTCAGGCAAGATGGTTGGATTAACGATGACATTATTATTATCTTTTCGCAGCCCATCAACACCATCAGCGACGATGTGAATTGTCGCATCACTGGGTTCGATGGCTTTGTTTAAATGAATACCGTAATTATTATTACCTACGGCTAAATTAGTTTGATTGTTTTTCACATCTTTTAGTGTGATGTCACCCGCATGATCATTATTATTGGCTGAAATAAAGTTAGCATTCTGCTGCCCTGCTCCAAACGTCGCAGTGTTATTGGTCAAATGATTAGTATGGAAGTAACTGTCGTGGTTATCGGTATTTAATGAGTAATTAATCGCGTACATATATGCCGAATTATCACCAATAGTAATATTGTTATGGCTCACATCATCAACGGTCAAGTGCAACACACCATCTGGCAGTGTTGACGCGCTAATATTAATGCCATCGCCCGATTGACTATTATCGGCGAAGCTAATGTTGTTATGATTAATTTCACCCACATTCATGGTGACAATCCCACCACCCGCTTGTGCGCCAATAGTGACACCCGCACCGTTGGTATTGGAACCGATGCTGATCTGATTGTAATCAATACTATTCACAGATACATGGGTTGTGCCTGTTGAAAACCAATCAATTTCGCCATTAACCGAAATACCCATACTAAGCTGGCCTGCGCCCGCATCGATGATATTATGATTAATCTCATTAACGCTTAAGGTTGCATCGTTTGCTAATATATTGACACCATAGTTTGTCGGTTTTGTCGTATTGTTAATGGAAAGTTCATTGTGATTAATATTGTTTAAGCTAAGCGTTGCTTTATTCTGCGATAACACACTGATGAGCTTTTGATTAATGCCTTCAGCAAATTGTATTTGATTATTGTTAATATCTTGAGCGGTGATACTGCCACCCAATGCTTGTAAAGCGATACCTTGTGTGTTGCGACCACCTGATGAACTTAAGCTATTGTTATGAATATCCGCTAACACTAAATTACCATTGTTGGTTTCAAAATTCATTAAGATATTGCCATCACTACTGCCCACACTAATCGTATTGTTATACATTTGTGTCACGGTGGCTTGGCTATTGCCGACAGTCACATCTAGCGCATTCGTATCCGCAACATTACCTAGCGTTATGCGGTTATTAGCAAAGCTAAGGCTCGAGTCGGTTGTGCCATCAGTGACACCTAGACTCACAACCCCCGTGCTATTGACATCATGAATATTGAGATCGCCGAAGCTATGGGTTTGATCATTTCTAATCGCAGCCAAGCTGCTATTGGCATCGACATTAAGCGTGATATCTTGAATCGTATTGTTTTGTGTGACTTGTAATAAATCTTTACTGTCAGTGGCGGTTAAACTACCGCCTTGGCTAAAGGTAAATGACTTACCGTTATACACATAGTCACCCGCAGTAAGCGCTTGGTTCGCTTGCAAGGTTTTGGTATCGCTGACTTGCACATCACCATGCACGGCAATCACCGTGGCGTTATGGTCAATGGCATTATCTAAACCTGCTTCATTCGTCACTTCTGCTACGGTAACCGGTTTGCCATTTAGCAACGCATTTTCATAACTGACAGTCGTGGGGCGCACGACAACGCTATTATTATGCGGCACCGCTTCCAGCATGCGCTTCGCAACACCGGTTAAATCATTAATACCACCGAAACCTAAACGTATGCTCGCGCCAACATACCAATCCGTACCGCGTGGCTTGTCATATTGCATGCCCGTTTCAACAGCGAAACGATAATAAGCACTGCTAGCGGTCACATCATAAAAATAACGTAGGCGTGTGCTCGGGCCTGCCACCGGTTGAACTTGGCTGGCACTGTAATAATAACCACCGACATACCATGTTAAATTATCGGTAATAAAATTAAGCTCGCGACCTAACTCAGCACTCACACCGGACAAGGCTTTTTCTTGGCCTTCGTATATGGCTAAATTTTTAAAACCAAAGGGGTTATCGAGATTCGCTAATTGGTATTGATCGTATTGATTATTGTGGTTAGTGGTTTTGCCTATTGGGAAATAACCCGCGCTATTGACTGACCAATGTAAGGTTTTAAATTCTAAACCCACACTACTTTGTTGGTAATTATAATTATTGTCATCGCCCACGAAATCATAAAAACTATACGCACCTAGCATCCATGATTCATCATTCGATAAATATCGATAACCCAACCCTGCACTGCCTTGCAATGCTGGCGTGCTGTAACTAAACCCTAATAAATTCGTGTAAAACAAATGATGATAATTTTGTAACAAAGGAATAAATAAACTGGTTTCACCGTAAGACGGCTGGCTACTGTGGTATGCCCCACCCACTTCTAAATAACTGGAATAGGGTTTTAATGATCGTTTTTCAGAAAACTCAGCCACATCACCAAAAGCCGTTACGGCAGTAAAAAGTGAAGCTAATTGTAATATCCGGCGGGCAGTGGTTTTCAACATGCTGCATTGTCTCAATTGAATGTAGCACTGATACCAAGCTTAAGCTAGCTTGCAAATACGTATTAGCGCTAATGTTTTTATTATCACCCTAAGCCTAGCACACACCACATTAACAGCGTATTAAGCTTAATGGCTATAGTATGTATTTATAACATTGTTCGCTGATAGGTTCTGATGAGATCTTGTAAAAATATCGTAAATGTGACGAAGGGCAGGCCCGGCTCAAATAAAGACTGTCTTTGCGCGTGGCTTGTATGTTTACTTACGAGTCACCCAGTATACCCAAAGCGATCAGCCTCAGCGCTGCTTATAAACCTCTTCGATCATAGCAAGATAAGGCAATAACTGGTCATTCCATACCTTAAGCAATTGCATCGGCGTCAAAATTCCGCTATTCCAGGTCATCTGGGTAGCTTTATCTATATTCTCTAACCGAGGTAAATGATGGCTTTTTTGTAATTCAACAATAACCCAGACAATCAAATACACATATGAACTAGTCGGCTCGGTCCATTCCTCAAGCTTCAATTCTTTACCA
The DNA here is from genome assembly GCA_963975985.1 of uncultured Gammaproteobacteria bacterium. Classification (GTDB taxonomy): domain Bacteria; phylum Pseudomonadota; class Gammaproteobacteria; order JABDGN01; family JABDGN01; genus CAXBIY01. The sequence continues at coordinate 118,209 of CAXBIY010000005.1, read as the reverse complement.
TATATAATGCGCAGCAATCAATAATAAAAAAATAATATTATTTGGTTGCTATCTAATGTAGCTGAATATCTATATTCTAATACGTCAACTAAGCGCCCCTTTAGCTTCTCAATGGCATATTTTTCTTGTTCTACTGACTGTGGTTTTTTACTAATATTAGCCAACATACTAGTATCATCATAATCAAACTTATCATTTTCTTTACCTACACGTTGGATATTACAGAGTAGATTATAAGCCTGAAAACACAGCTGTTTAAATATACGAGGTACTAATGACAAAGAAATCGCGTGGTATATTTCATGCAGCATAAAACCTAAATAATCGGTTTTTCTAGAATCGGCAACCTCGACATCAAATCTGTCTAGCATCGGTATACCTTGGGGGTGTTGATTAATAGAATGCATAGCTTTCAACTCATCCATCGTTAAACCAACGTTACTCGTCACAAAAGGAATTAGCTGAGTTGCTTGTGTGCCATATAGCGTATTTAATAAGGTTTGGAACCATGTCATTGATGGTAATATTAGTGTACCGGTAATCCCCTTACCCTCTTGTTGAGCCCCACATCTATCTTGCCCAAGTTGCGCGAAATAAGGCAAGCATGCCCCTGCTCCCATCATCGTCACAAATAGTTCACTTTTTTCAGATGCCGAATAATCTTTTTGATTATATTGGATAACGAGGATATTTTGCTCTTCTCTCTCTATAGTCGACAACAAGCCACGCATTTTGAGTTGTAACCGCGCAGTGCCGCCGGTATAGATTCTCTTTACGATATCTGTTGGTATGTCCTGGTAATTATAAACTTGAATATCAGTAATAAAATGCCGTAAAGACCATATCGCATTGAGTTGATACATGAAGCTCACAAACACCGCATCAGAAATTTGACGAAATGTAACTGCAGATAAAGCATTATTAACAAAATGTTTATACGCTAATTTCACAGCATCAGAGTTAAAACCATAGTTTGAAAACGTTTGATAAATTTCAGAAGGCGTAGAAAGTTTGTAGCGAAAACCCACGCGTTGAGGTGGGCGTGCAACAGGTGGCTTAAACCGCAGTGTTGTTGGTGTGAGCATATCAACGTCTAATTATTATAGTCGCTCAATAATAACGTAACTAGCTTAACAGTTACTTAAAGACAGTAAAAAATGCTGCGCAAGAACAAATCACTTAATTAAAGTCAAAAATTCAGCTCGCGTTTTATCGCTCTCACGAAATTTACCTAGCATCATTGATGTAGTGGTTGATGAATTTTGTTTTTTCACACCTCGCATCATCATGCAGAAATGGTCGGCTTCAATAACGACAGCAACACCTTTGCAATTCATAGCATCAAGCAAACAATCGGCCACTTGCTTGGTCATGTTTTCTTGGATTTGTAAACGTTTAGCGAAGTGATCGACAATACGGGCTAGTTTCGATAAACCGATAACTTTTCCGTCTGGAATATAGCCAATGTGGCATTTGCCGACAATGGGCATCATGTGGTGTTCACACAATGAATAAAATTCGATGTCTTTAACGATAACCATTTCATCGTTAGCGGATTCATAAACGGCATCACCTAAAACTTCATTGATGTCTTCTGAATAACCTGAGGTTAATTCTTTAATCGCTTCAGCACAACGCTTAGGAGTTTTGATTAAACCTTCACGGTTGGCGTCTTCGCCGATGGCTTCGATGATGGCTTGGTAGTTTTGTTCTAGACTCATATTCTTGACCTTTTAATCAGACGCCGATTTCGTGGCGGCTATTTAAAAAGGTGGATATGTCCGCGCTAACGCGCGAACTTTTATCCACCCTACTTTGATATTTACTCGACTTCTTTCATCGTCAAACGAACACGGCCTTGACGGTCGACTTCGATAATTTTGACTTTGACTTCTTGGCCTTCACTTAAATGGTCAGTTACGTTTTCAACACGCTCTTCCATAATTTGTGAAATGTGGACCAAGCCATCTTTACCTGGTAAGAAGTTAACAATCGCACCGAAGTCTAAAATCTTAGCGACTTTACCTTCGTATACTTGGCCGACTTCAGGTGTCATGGTAATCAATTCGATTTGACGTAGGGCAGCATCGCCGCCTGCAGCATCAACCGAAGCGATTTTCACAGTACCACTATCATCAATATCAACAGTTGCACCCGTCGATTGGATGATTTCACGAATAGTCGCACCACCTTTACCAATCACATCACGGATTTTGTCAGGGTGAATTTTGATTGTCATAATACGTGGAGCAAAATCAGAGAAGCTCTCGCGACCCGTGCTTAAATGCTCGTTCATAATACCTAAGATGTGCTTACGACCATCACTGGCTTGCGCTAAGGCTTGCTTCATGATTTCTTCAGTAATACCTTGAATTTTGATATCCATTTGCAAAGCAGTGACACCGTTTTCAGTACCGGCTACTTTAAAGTCCATGTCGCCTAAGTGATCTTCATCACCCAAGATGTCAGTTAAGACAGCAAATTTATCCGCTTCTTTAATTAAGCCCATCGCAATACCGGCAACTGGCGCCTTAGTTTTCACACCGGCATCCATTAGCGCTAAGCTTGAACCACAAACTGTCGCCATTGAGCTTGAACCGTTTGATTCAGTAATTTCAGAAACGATACGAATCGTGTATGGGTATTCTGCCATGTTTGGCAAAGCCGCAACCATTGCACGTTTCGCTAAGAAACCGTGACCGATTTCACGACGTTTAGGTGAACCCATCATGCCGCATTCGCCGACAGAGTATGGAGGGAAGTTATAATGCAACATGAAGCGATCTTTCCAAGCACCTGATAAGCTATCAATCAATTGTGCATCGCCATCCGTACCTAACGTTACCGCAACAATCGCTTGCGTTTCACCACGTGTGAATAAAGCAGAACCATGAACTCGCGGTAAAATACCGGTTTGCACGTCAATTTGACGAACGGTTTTAGTATCACGACCATCAATACGCGGTTGACCATCGATGATGCGACCACGAACGATATCTTTTTCTAACTTTTTAATGATGTCAGTGATTTTACCTTCGCTGATGTCATTTGCTTCATTCGTTAATTCAGACACAGCTTTCGCTTTCGCAGTCGACAATGCTTCTGTACGATTCTGTTTTTCTTGAATGTCATAAGCAGCTTCTAAATCACTACGCACTAAATCAGCAACAGCTTTTTCTAACTCAACGTTAGTCGCAGGTGCAGTCCACACCCAAGCTTCTTTACCAGCTTCGGCTTTCAATTCTTTGATCGCGTTGATCACCACTTGCATTTCTTTGTGACCAAACATCACAGCGCCAAGCATCACTTCTTCTGATAATTCTTTCGCTTCAGATTCCACCATCAATACTGCAGATTCAGTACCGGCAACCGCAAGGTTTAAGTCTGATTCATCTAATGCTTCAGGTGTTGGGTTTAATAAATACTCACCATTTTTATAACCGACACGCGCCATCGCGATTGGGCCATCAAACGGCATACCTGAAATAGCTAATGCAGCAGATGCACCAATCATTGCTGGTAAATCAGGATTCACGTCAGGGTTGTACGACATAACCGTCGCAACCACTTGCACTTCGTTCACAAAACCCGCTGGGAATAAAGGACGAATCGGGCGATCGATTAAACGTGCAGTTAACGTTTCTTTTTCGCTTGGACGTGCTTCACGTTTGAAGAAACCACCGGGGATTTTACCCGCAGAGTAAGTTTTTTCAGTGTAGTTAACGGTTAATGGGAAAAAGTCGCGGCCTTCTTGCGCTTCTTTTTTACCAACTGCTGTCACTAATACAACAGTGTCATCTAAATTTACCATTACCGCGCCACTTGCTTGGCGGGCAATCATGCCAGTTTCTAAGGTAAGCGTACGCCCACCGTATTGAATCGTTTTCTTAATTGCTTGCACAGTGTAATTCCTTATTTACGTAAACCAAGTTCTTTAATCAATGCGCTATAACGAGTAGCGTCTTTCTTTTTCAAATAATCTAGCAACTTACGGCGGCGGCTAACTTTCGCTAATAAACCACGACGTGAATGATAGTCATGCTTATGCTCTTTCATATGTTCCGTTAAGTTAACAATGCTTTCAGTCAAAATCGCGACTTGCACTTCAGGCGAGCCGGTATCATTTTCGGCGCGCTTAAATTTGCTCACCAATTCTTGAGTTTTTTCAGTAGTAATAGACATGGATAGTCCTCCTAGTAGATTGTGTTTCAGCCAAACCGAGTCAGATGATGGAGGATCATCAAACCAAGAAGGGCTACCTGTTTGAGGGGCAAATTGTACGCTTAACGTGTTGAATAAACAAGCAAATGCGGGTTGAAGAAGAAAAATCATCATGTCAGAACTGGAGTTAAGCTGAGGGTAAGAAACAGCAGAAATTATTTTTCACAGTAACGGCGTTTCTGCAAAATAATTGTTGACTTAGCATAACCTTGTCGCTACACTTAACTTTAACAATACAGAAATGCCATTACAGCAATCTACAGCGGAGGGAAAATGATAGTAAAACTTAAGCAGATTGCCGCTGTACAAATGGGGCATTCGTTTCGCTCAAGGCTTGAGCCCGACTCAAAAGGAAATGTTTCAGTTATCCAAATGAAAGATCTAACTGACGATAACCGACTCAATGACCAACAACTCGTCCAAATTGATATGAAACATTTAAAAGATCAACACCGTGTCGAAATAAATGATTTGGCATTTCGTTCGCGAGGTCAAACCAACACCGCAGCCCTAATCAACTTACCTTTAAATTTAGCAGTTATTGCTGCACCACTACTGCGGATCAGAGTTGAAAGTGACACTATCATGCCTGCATATTTATGCTGGTTCATCAATCAAGCTTCATCGCAGTCAGTACTACGAAGCAAGGCTACTGGCACAGCGATGAGGATGATCGGCAAGCCAGCGCTTGAAGAGCTTGAGGTTGTTTTACCTAGCCTTGATATACAAAAAAAAATAATTGCACTTCATGACCTTTCAATAAACGAGCAAACACTTACGAAGGCATTAGCAAAAAACAAAGCGTTATTCATAGAGGGAATGCTGATGCAACTTGCATCGAAGACCCAGCAATATACCCAAGCAAAACCACCAACTAAATAGGACATGAGCGATATGACGAAGCAAACATCATCAAGCATTGACAACACCAAACCAAATGGCTCAGAACACAGTGTTCACAGTAACGATAAAATTCAACAAAAAGATATCAACAATGCAGCATGGGCCGCTTGTGACACATTCCGAGGCACGGTCGACCCCGCACAATATAAAGATTACATTTTAGTGATGTTGTTCGTGAAATACATTTCTGATGTATGGAATGATCACTATGAAACATATAGAAAACAATATGGCGATGATGACACACGCATTAGACGCAAGCTTGAACGTGAACGTTTCCTACTGCCAATGATTGAGTTAACCGAAAACATTGAAGACAAGAAAACAAAAGAAAAGAAAACCATTGTCACTGATAAATTCTTGGCTAACTATTACTCGTTATATGAGCGCAAGAATGAGCCTAATATTGGCGAGCTAATCAATATCGTTTTAGAGCACATTGAAACCGCCAACAAATCAAAACTGGAAGGCGTTTTCCGTAATATTGATTTCAACAGCGAAGCCAATTTAGGAAAAACCAAAGACCGGAACCGTCGCCTTAAGACCCTACTTGATGATTTTAACAAGCCCGCTTTAGATATGCGACCTACTCGGATTTCTGAAGATGTGATTGGTAACACTTACATCTACCTGATTGAACGCTTCGGTTCCGACGCTGGTAAAAAAGCAGGTGAATTTTATACACCGCATAAAGTCTCGAAGTTAGTTGCTCGATTATGTGCGCCTAAAGTGGGGGCTCGTATTTGTGACCCCGCATGTGGTTCGGCTGGGCTACTAATTGAAGCGGCACGGCAAGTGGGCGATCGCAATTACTCGCTTTACGGCATGGAAGTCAATGGCAGCACTTGGGCGCTTGCACGCATGAATATGTTTCTTCACGGCGCTGACTCTGCCCGCATCGAGTGGTGTAACACACTAACCTCTCCTGCCTTAGTTGAAAATGATCGACTCATGAAATTTGATAACGTCGTCGCCAACCCGCCATTTTCACTCGATAAATGGGGCTCAGAGGACGTTGCAGAAGATAGATACAATCGCTATTGGCGCGGGCTACCGCCTAAGTCAAAAGCGGACTTTGCTTTTATCAGTCACATGGTCGAAGCCGCTATTGAAAAAGAAGGTCGAATCGCCGTCGTGGTTCCTCATGGCGTATTATTTAGAGGCGCAGCCGAAGGCCGCATTCGCCAGAAGATGATAGAAGAAAATTTGCTTGATACTGTAGTCGGTTTGCCAGGCAACCTATTCCCAAGCACAGGTATACCCGTCGCCATTCTGCTATTTGATCGTTCACGTGAAAAAGGTGGTGTGAATGCCAATCGCAAAGATGTTTTATTTATCGATGCCAGCGGTAAAGAGCATTATCAAGCTGGAAAAAACCAAAACATCCTGCTTGACGAACACTTAGATAAAATCGTCGCGGCAGTCACCGCTCGCACCGAGGTTGAGAAATACGCCCACTTGGCTAGCTTTGAAGAAATAAAAGAAAATGACTTCAACTTAAATATTCCTCGTTATGTAGATACTTTCGAGGAAGAAGTTGAAATCGATATCGTTGCTGTACAAGCGGAAATTAACACGCTTGAAATCGAGCTAACGGACGTTCGCCAAAAAATGGCCGAACTGCTAAAAGATATCGTCCCTGCAAACACATCGGAGGTGACGAAATGAATAGTCCAATGAACAACCATTTGGTTGACGCAAACAAAATGGTCGAGGTCACAAACCCAGCACACATTAGCTTTGAAAGCCTAAAAATTATTAACGAACAAGGTGGTGAAATTTGGTTAGCACGTCAGCTGGCAAAAATATTAGATTATGCGGAGTATCGCAATTTTCTACCCGTTATTGAAAAAGCTAAAAATGCCTGTATAAATAGTAACCAATCTGTCTCAGACCATTTCGTGGAGATACACGAAATGGTCGAAATTGGTTCAACCGCAAAACGAGAACTGCCCTCGTTCGCACTCTCGCGCTATGCCTGCTACCTCATCGTCCAAAATGCCGATGCCAGCAAAGCAGTAATCGCCAATGGCCAAACTTATTTTGCCATTCAAACCCGCCGCCAAGAGCTGCAAGAGGACACCGGGTTTCAGCAACTCAACGAGGACCAAAAACGCCTGATGCTTCGTAATGAGCTAGCAGACCACAACAAACAGCTGGCTGCTGTCGCTCGCGATGCAGGAGTTGAGACGAGCCTAGACTACGCCATTTTCCAAAACCATGGCTACAAGGGCCTTTACGGTGGCCTAGACAACAAAACAATTCATCAGCACAAAGGCCTCAAAAAAAGCCAGAAAATACTCGACCATATGGGCAGCACCGAGTTAGCGGCCAACCTATTCCGCGCGACTCAAACGGAAGACAAACTCAAACGTGATGAAGTAGGCAATAAAAGCCAAGCCAATCAAACCCACTACGAAGTTGGTGCAAAGGTGCGTGAAACCATTCAGGAACTCGGCGGCACCATGCCGGAAGACTTACCGAAACCAGAGAAAGGCATTCCGCAGTTAGCGCGGGCGCAGAAGAAGTTGGAGGGGAAATAATGAGTAATTTTTGGAGAAGGGAAAAGTTGGGCAATATTTGCCAAAAAATAACTGATGGCACGCATAAAACTCCAATCTATCAGGATACAGGCGTGGTATTTTTATCCGCAAGAAATATTAAGAATGGAACACTAAGCTTTGCTAATCACAAGTTTATTTCAAAGGATGAACATCTAGAGCTAACCAAACGATGTAGGCCTGAAACGGGAGATGTAATGCTGTCTAAAAGCGGATCACTAGGAGATGCGATCATGATTCCAGAATTACCATTCTCTTTTAGTATTTTCGAAAGTTTAGCGCTGATTAAACCAAAAAAAAATGTGTTATCGCCTGAATATCTTCAACATTATTTAAATTCCCCATTATCGAAGAGGTATTTTTGGTCTATTACTTCAGGCATTGCTGTAAAGCACCTTCATTTAGTCGATTTAAGAAAAATGCCTATTTGTATACCCTCTTTAAACACACAAACTGACATAACAGATACTCTCAACCACTGGGATAGCGCCATCGAAAAAACCGAAGCGCTAATTGCGGCCAAGGAAAAGCAGTTTGAGTGGTTGAAAACTCAATTAATAGCTAATCCATCCAAAAATCATGGCTGGAAATGCAAAAAATTAAATGATTTGGTAGAGATTAAAAAAGGCGAACAATTAAATCGAATACATTTAACTAAAACTGGACGCTACCCTGCCTGGAATGGTGGAATTTCACCCTCTGGCTATACTGATAATTTCAACACAATAGAAAATACTGTAACCATTAGCGAGGGGGGGAACTCTTGTGGGTTTGTCAACTACTGTAAAGAACGATTTTGGTGTGGTGGTCACTGCTATTCTCTTTTAGATGTTAGTGACCAAATCATCCCGAGCTTCTTATTCTATTTTTTAAAATCACATGAAAAGAAAATCATGCAGTTGCGAGTTGGGTCAGGGCTACCCAATATTCAGAAAAAAGACATTGCAAAGTTTTCTATCATTTACCCAAGCAGATCTATACAAGTAGAAATTTCTGCAACTTTAACTACGACGCAGAAAGAAATTAAATTACTTAAAAAAACTCTAGCAAAATACCGCCTACAAAAGCGCGGTCTCATGCAAAAGCTACTCACGGGCGAATGGCCAGTAAGCGTTCCCACAGAAACCACCGATAAGACACCGAAGGAGTTAAGCGCATGAGCACCACTCCCATGAATTATCATGCTGACTCAACACCTGAAAGCTTCGAATTTAACGAAAAATACCTGTCACAAATTCCCGCATTACAACAGCTCATTAACTTAGGTTATGCGTATTTAACACCAAAGCAAGCCCTGGCTGAGCGAGGTGGCCGCACGTCTAATATCCTATTAGAAGACATTCTTCGCCAGCAACTCAAGAAAATTAACCGCATTAACTATAAAGGTGGGGAATATCTTTTTAGTGAAGAAAACATTCAATCAGCGATTCAAAAGCTTAAAAACGTCAAGTACGATGGCTTGCAAAAAACCAATGAAACCATCTATGATTTAATCACCTTAGGCTCAGCAATGGAGCAAACCATTGAGGGCGACTCGAAGAGCTTTACGCTGAATTATATCGACTGGAAAAACCCGTTTAATAACAGTTTCCATGCAGTCGCTGAATTCTCTGTCGAGCGATCGCGAAGCACTGAAATCGTCAGGCCTGATATCGTATTGTTTGTTAATGGTATTCCGTTTAGCGTGATTGAATGTAAGTCACCTAAAGTTGATGTTAAACAAGCCATTTCACAACACATCAGAAATCAAGGGGACGACTATATCCCTCGCCTATTTACCTTTGCACAACAAATTTTGGCGGTGAATAAAAATGCGGCACAGTATGCCACGGCTGGCACATCTGAAAAATTCTGGGGTGTTTGGAAAGAGCAAGAAGACCAAACTGTTGATGTTAACAAGTCAGTGAACACAACGCTTGATGATGAGATAAAGGATCAATTATTCAGCGGTGAATTTCTAGGCGCTAGAACCTTTTTCGATCAGCTACAAGCACAAGGCGATCGGCTAGTGACTGCACAGGATAAATCCCTCTACAGCTTATGCAAACCTGAACGGCTTTTAGATTTAACCTATCGCTTTACGCTTTTTGATAGTGGCATAAAAAAAATTGCCCGCTACCAACAATATTTTGTGATTCAATCCACCCTGGCACGAATCAAAAATCTAGGCGCACAAGAGGCTCGTCAAGGCGGCATTATTTGGCATACGCAAGGTTCGGGTAAATCCCTCACGATGGTGATGCTCACCAGAGCCATGGCGTTTGATCCTCAGTTAATTAACCCTAGAATCATCCTAGTCACCGATAGAGATGATTTAGACAAGCAGCTTGAAAACACCTTTGCTGCCTGCGGATTAAGTCGTCAACGTGCAACGTCTGGTCGTAACCTGGTTAAGCACCTCAAAAATCAGGTTAATCTCATCACCACCCTCATTCATAAATTTGAAAAGGGTTGGATTGCTGAGAAGTATGTAGATGAATCAAACGATATCTTTGTTTTAGTTGATGAAAGCCATCGAACCAACTTTGGGACACTTGCCGCCAGAATGCGACAAATGCTACCCAACGCCTGTTTTTTAGGCTTTACAGGCACACCTTTGCTTAAAAAAGAAAAGAATAACTTTGCTAAGTTTGGCGGCCTCATTGAACCACATTACACAATCAAACAAGCGGTGGCCGATGAAGCGGTATTGCCACTTCTGTATGAAGGCAGACACGTTGAAATGGAACAGAATCAATCTGCCATCGATCTCTGGTTTGAGCGCCATACCGCAGATTTAAGCAAAGAACAAAAAGCTGACCTCAAGAAGAAATACGCGCGTGCTGAAATGCTAAATAAATCAGATCAAGTCATCTATATGCGTGCGTTCGATATCAGCGAGCATTTTCGAGCTAACTGGCAAGGTACTGGGTTTAAAGCGCAACTCGTAGCACCAGGGAAACCGGCAGCACTTAAGTACCAACAATTTCTACAAGAGATTGGCACCGTGACGACCGAAGTCATCATATCAGGCCCGGATACACGCGAAGGGCATGAAGAAGTTGACGCAGGCCCAACCGATGAGGTGGGGAAATTCTGGAAAAAAATGATGAAACGCTATGGTTCAGAGGAAGAGTACACCAAGCAAGTCATTAATCAATTTAAACACGGTGATGAACCGGAAATTTTGATCGTTGTCGATAAGCTATTAACGGGATTTGATGCACCACGAAATACTGTCTTGTACCTATGTAGAAGACTAAGAGAACATACCCTTTTGCAGGCTATTGCTCGAGTCAATCGCTTATATGAAGGCAAAGAGTTTGGATATATCATTGATTACGCAAGCGTATTGGGTGAATTAGATAAAGCGCTCACTATGTATGAAGCCTTCGAGGGTTTTGACGAAACTGATTTAGCTGGAACGCTGACTTCAATCAATGACGAAGTTTTCAAGTTACCTCAACGCTATTCTGACTTATGGGATTTGTTTAAAGCAATTAAACATTCGAAAGATGAAGAAGCGTATGAAATCTTACTCGCTGATGACGAATTACGTGAAGAGTTCTATGAATGCCTATCTGCATACAGCAAATCTCTCGGTATAGCGCTCTCATCTGAACAGTTCATCATGAAGTCAGACGAGAAAAAACTCAAAAACTATAAAGATGATCTAAAGCGATTCCAAAATTTAAAGGCCGCCGTTAAGTTACGCTATGCTGAGGCAATAGAATATCGCGACTATGAGCCAAAGATCAAGAAGCTACTCGATACTCACATTCAAGCAAATGAAGTAACGCAGCTAAATAAACCAGTGAATATTTTTGATGAGAAAATGTTTAACATGGTAAAAGAAGAGCAATGTGTTTATCAAACGAAGACTATCGCCTCTAAAGCGGACACTATTGCCCATGCAACCAAGCGCAGCATTTCCGAAAGCATGAATGAAGACCCTGCATTTTATGAAACATTTTCCAAGTTAATTCAGCAAGCGATTAACGATTTTAGGGCCAGCCGGATATCCGACCTTGAATACCTTAACCGAGCCCTAGATATTCGGAACAAAATTGCCACCAAGCAGCATAATGATGTGCCTGAGGATATTCGCGATAACGATGAAGCTTGTGCCTATTTTGGGCTCGTTAAACCCCAGTTCCAACAAATAGCCATGCTGTATGACATGGATGCTAAGCAAATTGACGCTATTGCGTCAAAGACTTCACTTGCCATTCAGCGAATAATCGATACTCATTGGAAAATCGATTTTTGGTACGATACCGATGCCCAAAAAACCGTTATAAATGATATCGACGATTTTTTATATGACGAAATAAAAATGCAGTATGGTGTGACACTAAGCTCGGAACAAATGGATAATGTTATCGAAAAAACGATGCAAGTCGCTAAGCATAGGAGACATATCTGATGTCAGCGATGACATGTTCAGTTACATATGGCGGTGATGCGCTCCTCTTTCAGCTCACTTTTTCTAAAAGAAAATCACTGGAAATATCCGTTCACCCTGATAAATCAGTTTTTGTTAAAGCACCCGAAGGAACTGAACACCATGCTATTGAAGAAAAAATTAAAAAACGTGCTCGCTGGATTAAACGTCAAATACAGTACTTCAATCAATTTGACCCAAGAACACCCTCAAGAAAATATGTTAATGGTGAAAGTCATTTATATTTAGGAAAAAAATATCGCCTTAAGATAGAGCCACAATCAGAAAATAACATTCTCCTGAAAGCTGGTTTTTTCTTGGTCGCATCCAAAAACAACAAACCAGATCACATTGAGTCACTTTTGAATGATTGGTACCGTGAAAAAGCTAGTATCTATTTAAATAAAACATTTGATCAATGCTGGGAACAATTCAAAAAAAATAACGTTAACAAACCAACGATTAAAATCATGAAACTTAGTAAACGCTGGGGAAGTCTTTCAAAAAATGAAAAGTTATCGTTGAATATTGAGCTGATAAAAGCACCTCAAGAATGCATTGAATACGTAATATTTCATGAACTATGCCACTTAGTGCATCACAATCATAGCCCTGATTTTTTTAAGCTTCTAGATCGCTCATTACCAGACTGGGTAAAACGTAAGCATAAACTTGAAATGGCGCTCATTTAATTAATATACCCAAAGCGATTGAGTTTTAGATTTTATGGCAAACAAATTTGTGCGAGATAACATTATCTAAAGCCAATGATAGTCATCTGTGCGCAGGTTTAGATAATGTTATCTCGTGCAAATATACCCAAAGCGATTGAGTTTTAGGTGTTCAGGCAAACAGGTTTGTGCGCTACACCCTTAACTAAAACCAGTAATAGTACACTATGCGCAGTTTTAGTTAAGGGTGTAGCGTGCAAAGGTGGCAGCATTAACACCTAAAACTCAATCGCTTTGGGTACATAGCCGGTAGAAAATCGAAAACTCAATCACCTTGGGTATAGCCTCTGATATTAAAAGGTGACAGAAAAGAGCAATACAGCATAAGAATTAATAACCAATGGCGAGTATGCTTTAGTTGGCACAACAATGAAACCACTAACGTTGAAATAGTTGATTACCATTAATTGGAGAAAAACCATGCCCACAAATAATATGCGCCCCATACACCCGGGTGAAATTTTACAAGATGAACTAGACATGCTCGACAACATGTCTTCGAATCGATTTGCTAAGCACTTAGCCGTGCCAACTAATCGCATTACTCATATTTTAAATGGCACACGCTCCATTACGGCTGATACGGCTTTACGCTTAGCGACATTTTTTGGCACCCAACCGGAATTTTGGCTAAACTTACAAAATGCCTTTGATATTAAGATGACAAGAAAAATAGCGGGCAAACGAATCGAAAAAGAAGTCACACAACTACACCGCGCAGCTTAGTAGGCTGCTCACTGACGTAATAGTCGTTTTGGCGCAACATTACCATCGGTGTCAATTTCGCCCACACCAATAAATTTTTCATCTTTATCGAAGAGTTGGACTAAGCCACTGGCTGGGGCTTCTTTGATTTGCACGGAGTTGCCTTGTTGCTCCCTCGTTATAAGCTTTCTCTGCTGCTGATATTCCCCATTGAGTACCAAGTCGTGTGAGTGCTTCACGCGCCAGTACTATAAAACCTTTCGGTAAATAATTACATTATAATCACGAAAAGTATTGTCACCCCACATAAATATCATTAACTATTAATGTTTTGTTAATATAAAACTTATATAATGAAACAAAAAAAATCGACTAACCTATGATAGAACCAGCTTATTTCCCAACAGCCTATGAAATGGATAAATATTTCAGCCAGAGTTTTTCTAGTTTATTGTATTTTTTACCCAATGCTGAAGTGCAGATGGCCAGGGCTAATGAACATTTTTTGCATCATAAGCAAACCAAATTGAGAACAACACTTGCTGAATTACCTCCTGAATTTTCACAAAGCAACCCGCAGTACGAGGCCTTCCAGAGGCTGATGAAGTCAGCACGCTCAGTAGCTGACGTTAGCCGATTTTCGACAGATATACTTTTTCAAAATGCTAGTTTACTCAGCTTTGATCTGGCTCTGTTACAGAACAAAGGTATCTATCCTGCACAGCCCAAACTAAAGGAAGTATCATTAAAAACCATGCATAAGGATGTGGCTATAAACCTAATATCAAAGATGTTTGTGCTGACAACTGCTGAAGAACAAAGGCGTCGACTTGCCAGAATGATTTACAGATGCTTATTCCATGTATGTAATAATTTACATATGGAAGATGAAATGCGTGTTTTAGAAATAACTAACTTCAGCCAATATCATATGGATGATATCACTGACGCTATTCTTCACTCTGTTGAAGGTGAGGAAAGCATGTCAGTCACACTGAATGTCATACGTCATGGTACTGATCATAAAATTTATTCAGAACTCCATAATGGCGATACCTCAAAGACCTCGTCATTTATCACGAATAAAAAAGAAACTGGACGATATTTCATTCCTAGTATGACCCTAATCCGCTCAGTTTTATGGTGTAAACATATTTTCTTGTCTAGTGACACACGCGATCCTGTTAAATTCCTACCTTTTTTGACCGATCGACAAGGTTTGAATCAACCTCAAATTGTCGGTTTACATAGTGAAAAAATTCACCCTATGGGCATGCCAATAAGAGGGTTGTTTGAAATAAATTCTGCTGATTTTAGAGACGCTACATCTTTAGGTTTTCAGTTACATGATGCATATCATGCAGATATATTATCCATAATTCCCCAAGAAGCTTTAGCTTTCATTGGACGAATTTATTCTTATGCTCAGCATATGTTCGGTTTCTTCCAATTCATGCAGCAAACAACCCCGGATTCTAATATAGCAAAGCAATTCCTCTACTATTTAAGCTCTATCAAGCTTCCCCATGGTTTACTCTGCAAGATACAAAAACAAAATATAGCTACAGAACTTCTACCACTATTACTTCGATTAAAATATAACTCTGATTTTCTCCCCACACTAATGACATTGTCTAAAGAGGTTTGTCATCGATTAGGTGATGGGCATGAACTACTATCAATGCGTCACTATTACAGGACAATTGAAAATCTAGTATTACAGTGTTTTTATCTACCGCTGTATTGGATGTTCCTTGACAGGCCTTTTGGTCAAAAACTTCCCTGTCGCGGAGAGGAACATAGGGCAGGGATTTCCAGAGCCTATTTAAGATTGTTTTTTGCATTTATGAATTCTGTTGACGAGAGCTTATTAAGCGAAATAAGGCAGTTTATGTTTGATATTGCACCACAATATACCCTTTATCCAGCCAGGGGAAAATTTGCAAAAATTTGGCGGCAAGAAGCAAAAAAAGCATTAAAAGCAAGCTCTAACTCTATCCTTGATTACCCAATGGCACATGTTTTTATGTGATGTCTCCCATTTTAGCCATTAAGCGATTCATGCTGACTTTTTTAGGGTAATGTTTTTTTCCGACTAGAGGAATAGCTCATTAGTATTATGACGATTTCAACAACCGCTTAGGGGCAACATTACCTTCAACATCAATTTCACCGACACCAATGAATCTTTCATCTTTATCGAAGAGTTGAACTAGGCCACTGGCTGGGGCACACTGATAACTCAGTAGCAGTAACCCTGAAATGATTACCGCACTGCATTATCGCATTATTATCATATGCCGCATGATAGCTCGTTTGGGCTTGATTTAATACCCAGTTAAGCTTCGTTCACTATAATTGTTACTTATAAGAATAATAGATTTATTAGGGGGATTCTATGCTTTTTGACCCAAAACATATAGAACAATCAGGGCTTCTTCAAACATATGACGAATTAACACGATTTCTGCCAGATGATACAAAACTATTCTCACCGACTCCCGACGAGGGCCATCCAGTTGAGAAAGAATGTGTTGCTATCGCTCGTGATCGCTATCATAAGTTAAAGAACTCACGTCGACGATATCATGATGTCCATCGTTATATTACCAACATTTTCTTTGCAAATGCTATGAGGGTCCCCTATGCATTAAACCACAGACAACAAAGAATTGTCTCCGAGAAGACTAGGAGCAGATTTTATCCAGAGCACTATAAACATGCATTGAATGACGACAACACTTTCAAACATGCTGCATTCAAGAGCGTTAGAATAGTTGATTTTAATGCTATAGACGAGAGAAGAGCCGTTAACATTATCAGGAGAATGTTTTCACTCTACAACTATCGTTTAGATCCTACAGCAAAAAAACGGGATACTACCCGAACCATAGCCTCAGAAATTTATAAAAATTTAAAAGGGGTATGTGAAAAATTTGGCATGAAAAGTGAAATGCGCACATTAGAAATAACAGGCTTTCACCATTATCACACAAGTAATTTATTTCTGAGCATTCTAGCGCCTGCAGCGGAAAAACACCTAACTATTATGCCTCGCTTTACACAATCCAATGATGGTTTTAAAGAAACATCACGCTCGAATGATGGATGCAACACTGTATTAGCGGATGAACACAGTGTGTTATATGTGCCAAGCATCACATTACTACGCGTAACACTAATGACAATCTATGGTCGAGCAGCCATCAAGTTAATGGCCTATTTAACCGATAAAAATGGCATTAGCGAAGCGGATGTGGCGAAACTTCATACTGAAGATACTCATCCGATGGGGATGCCATTTGCAGGCAGTAGTTTTTCACTTGAAAGAGGTGATGGCAGTTTTACTGATGATTTCAGTTTTCAACTACACGATGCCGTATTTCATACTGATTTGCTTTCAAAGTTAAAATTCCACATGGGCGAAGTCTATCCGGCTAGTCCAGCTCGTCCAGGTATCTTAACTTATTTATACCGAGTCTATTGTTGTTTGCCAGAGGTTGTATCAATCCAAAGTGAGCTTCACTTTATATTATCGACTATTTCAGATACTGTGGATTCTAATCAACTTCTTTCAATTAAATTTATTAGTATCGCAGCACAGGAAATGCGGAATTTCTTGACTGATGGTACGTTAGATCAAGTCCTTCCATTTTACGCCAACATGCTGGAGTTTACTAAGCAAAATTGTGTACTCATCCATTTTTACCGCTGCCTAATACACGCACATTTAATAGTCTATAGAGCGACATACGTTGGGCAAGATAAAGTATTTGAGGACGCTGCAAAAGCTGAAAAATTTGATGTTATCATTAAATTTTATCTAATACGTTTTTTCAGATGCACCATCCAGCGAGATCCAGCACTGTTCGAAGAAATACGCTACGCTCAACTCACGCTGAAAAAAGATGCTACACATGATGAATCGGAAGAGCCCATTAATAAATTTAATGAGATGTGGCTAACTTGCTGTCAACAAAGTGCTGATAGCATGGGTATGACACCTTCTCAATTAGGATGATTTCAAAAGTCGCTTCGGCGCAATATTGCCATCACTGTCAATTTCACCAACGCCGATAAAATTGTCATCTTTATCGTAGAGTTGCACTAAACCACTGCTTGGAGCACCTTTGATTTGTACGGGGTTGCCTTGTTGGAGTTGGAAGCTGGCGACAGGGCTTAGGCTGACTTTGGGTAGGTAGTCGATCATACTGGTGGTGGGTAGGAGTAAGTCATCCATCTCTTGGAATTGGTTTTGTTCTTTCATGGATTTGAGTTGGTCTAATTCGACCATGGGGATGTTAGTGTAGTCGGCGACGCTGACGCGATCGAGTTTGCGATGTCTTCGACGAGGTTGCAGATGTAAGTGCCTTTAGAGTATTTCACATCGAGGCTGAATGTGTCGACGGTGAAAATTCGGTTAAGGCTAAATGATGAATCGTCACGACGCATGAGTATATAATACTTAGTTTAAAACCGCATCTGTATATGCCCTCAGTCCACTCAAGGCAACTTTATAGCTTGGTGCATCACCATATACCATTGTAACGATGAAATCTGACCAATGTTGCTCCCAAACTGGATTGTTTGTCAGCTCATGAATTGAAGCCGTGATCACATCACGTGGTGCATTATAATACCCATCATGCTGTGATTTATAACGCTGACGATCTTCCTCAATGATTTGGGTAGCTAACTGTGAAAATGTATTATCCTGCAAATCAACATGTTCTCTCATTTCATAAAGGTCGTATAAATGACGCACCAATGCTTGAGTGTGATACGCATCATCTTCCATTTTTGTAGTAATTCTACGTGTCAATGCCACCCATTTTTCGGCTGCTGTCTCTACAATTGACATAGTCGAAACTTGAACGATTGGGTGTTGAAGCTTTTCACCGAATGTCTCTTGCATCAATGTCGTTATCTGACAATCTGTTGTTGGCATTTTCAAAGTCGCCAAGTTAAATTCAAAAGCTAGAAATGGCTTAAGGGATTTTGGCGTGGCGTATTCAGACGCATAGCGCATCCGTATTGAAATAAATCGTCCTTCATTTTTCACTGAAACGGCATCAGACTCCGTAATAAAACCAATGTCTTTTAACACATCGGTCAAGCGCTGTCGGTACTCTCGCAGTAATCCACGTTGCGATTTATTGTTTTCAAGCTTCTTGGAATTTTTATACAAAATTCGAAAATCACAATCTTCACTCATGCGACGTATCAACTTATGCGCCTTGGCCAAAGCAGTACCGCCATGAAAAACAAGCTGGAAATTTTCATCTCGCACTTGCATCAGTGCTT
Source organism: uncultured Gammaproteobacteria bacterium (assembly GCA_963975985.1). Lineage (GTDB taxonomy): Bacteria > Pseudomonadota > Gammaproteobacteria > JABDGN01 > JABDGN01 > CAXBIY01. The sequence goes on along the minus strand of CAXBIY010000005.1, from coordinate 99,361 downwards.
CAATAGCCTTTGTAATGTGCCAATCTTTTTCCACCACATAAGGTTCTTGCAAGCCTAACTGCTCAGTCGTTAACAGAATTAATTCGTTCAACTCACTCAAAGCGCATCTCCCTATTATTATAGGAAAGCTTGCGACGAAAACGCGTAAGCAATTTAGTCGCAGGGTTGGCAGGCACCTGCTGTGTTATTCCCGCATTATAAGCTTTTTCTGCTGCTGATATTTCCCATGCAATACCAAGCCTTGTGAGTGCTTCACGCGCTAATGCTATAAAACCTTTCGGCAAATAGCTACGTTGTAGTCGCGCAGAATACTGTAATCTCACATAGATGCCATAACTAAGCTTGGCTAGACGTTTATCATCAATTAGAGACTTTAACGCGCGGCTCACTTGTCTATCGCTAGCAATCATCGCCAAGTCTTCGCGCAAAATAACATCCGCATCTGATTGCTTCATGTACTGCAACACTTTGTATTTTGTACTGTTCTCATAACAAACATTCACCAGCATCTCCCCAACAATGGACAATTACAGTCTAGCATATAACTCCAACAATGGACAATAAAGACTAACCTATTGATTTTATAGTTGTTTAAAAGTGGCTTAATGGATATGTATAGCGTTTATCTGTGGGTCAACCATCGTAAATCTGCCATTAACAGCATTATTGCTATGGGTGACTACCAAGTCTACTAGCGATAGTGACGAATAAAGCTGCAATAAGCACAACCTCAACAAAAGCAGTACGATTCATAGCTTATTTAACTCAAAACAGTCACATTTTTATTGGAGACTTAAAGCATTAAGATTTCAACAATCGCTTCGGCGCTACATTGCCATCAGCATCAATTTCACCAACCCCAATAAATTTTTCATCTTTATCGAAGAGTTGAACTAGGCCACTGGCTGGGGCTTCTTTAATTTGCACGGGGTTGCCTTGTTGCAATTGGAAACTAGCAACGGGGCTTAGGGTGACTTTGGGTAGGTAGTCGATCATGCTGGTGGTGGGGAGGAGTAAGTCATCCATTTCTTGGAATTGGTTTTCTTCTTTCATGGCTTTGAGTTGGTCTAACTCGACCATGGGGATGTCGGTGTAGTCAGCTACGCTGACGCGATCAAGCTTGATGACGTGGGCGCCACAGCCTAGGGCATCGCCGATATCTTCGACGAGGTTACGGATGTAGGTGCCTTTGGAGCATTTCACATCGAGGCTGAAGGTGTCGCCGGTGAATTCGGTTAAGGCTAAATGATGAATATTGACTGTGCGAGCTTCACGTTCGATTGTTACGCCTTCTCGTGCCCATTCGTATAAAGGTTTGCCTTGGTGTTTTAAAGCGGAGTACATCGAAGGAACTTGTTGAATTTCACCACGGAAGTTAGATAACAAGGCTTCGATTTGATCTTCTGTGGCATCTACTGGCTTGGTTTCGATGACTTCGCCTTCGGCATCGGCGGTTGTGGTTTTTTCACCGAGTTTTCCGGTAACGGTATAGTGTTTGTCGGCGTCTAATAAGAATTGTGAGAGTTTAGTGGCTTCGCCGAAGCATAATGGCAACATGCCTGTGGCTAGGGGATCTAAACTGCCGGTGTGGCCGGCTTTTTTAGCAAAGTATAGGTACTTCACTTCTTGCAAGGCAGCATTAGAGGTTAAACCGATGGGTTTATTTAAGAGTAAAATGCCGTTGATCTCGCGGCCTTGGTTTTTTCTGCGTTTGCCCATGTCTTTGATTAACCTCTTATGATTCATCCGTGCCGGGATTCGTGTAGGTTTGATTCAAACTCTGCGCTTCAGGGATGAAGCGCCGAAGCGTACACGGATGTATTCACAGCGTGTTTGAAGCAAATCTACCCGAAGCGCGATCAGCTCGGATGAATCGATAGCCGTGTAGCGGCTATACTTAAAGCTTTCCCTTAAACGGTGGATATGTTCAACCTTCGGTTGAACTTTTATCCACCCTACTTTGATCTTTTTCCACTGCTTCGTCGATAAGTTTCGACATCTGTAGACCTTTAATGGTTGAGTCATCATAAATAAAACGTAGCTCAGGTGTGTGGCGTAATTGCATGCGTTGGCTAAGTTGCTTGCGTATGTAGCCTGCTGATTTCTCTAAACCGATTTTAGCGTCTTCCACGGCTGATTCATCAAGCAAGGTGTAGTACACTTTTGCGTAGGCTAAATCTTTGGTGATTTCTACATCAACAACAGTGACCAAACTCACACGCGGGTCTTTTGCGTCGAACTGTAGTAGTTCGGCGATGACTCGCTGAATTTGCTCCGCTACGCGATCTTGTCTGAAATTTCGTTTTTGTTTCATGGTTTATGTAACTAGGTTGTGAACTCGCGTTGCGAGTTTATTTATATCACCCCTCATCCGCCCTTTGGGCACCTTCTCCCCTCACGGGGAGAAGGAATTAAACATCGCCTGGACTCTCGCGGGGAGAAGGGAGACATTAATCCATGGTGGGTTTGACTTCGATAACTTCAAATACTTCGATTTGATCGCCAGCTTGAACGTCGTTGTAATCTTTTACACCGATACCACATTCCATGCCGTTACGGACTTCGTTGGCATCTTCTTTGAATCGTTTTAACGATTCTAGTTGGCCTTCAAAAATCACGACATTGTCACGCAATACACGAATGGGGTTATTACGTTTAACCGTACCTTCGGTTACCATACAACCCGCAATCGTACCCAATTTAGATGAACGGAAAACATCACGCACTTCGGCCAAGCCAACAATCTGCTCTTTAAATACAGGGGCTAATATACCGAGCATAGCTTTCTTCACATCATCGATAGCATCATAAATAATACTGTAATAACGTAAATCGACACCTTCGAGTTCAACCAGTTTACGCGCACCGACATCAGCACGCACGTTAAAACCAATCACAATCGCTTTTGAAGCAATGGCTAAGTTGATATCGGACTCGGTGATACCACCGGTACCACTTGATACGACTTTCACTTTCACTTTTTCAGTTGAAAGTTTCGCCAATGAATGACTCAACGCTTCAACAGAACCTTGAACACCGGCTTTTAATACCACATTCAATGTTGCTGTATCATTCTCAGCGACGCGGTCAAACAAGCTGCCTAAGTTAGACGCATGTTGACGCGCTAATTTAACATCACGGAATTTACCTTGACGGAATAAAGCAATTTCACGGGCTTTTTTCTCATCAGTGACCACATTGGCTTCATCACCGGCAGCAGGCGTGCCCGATAAGCCTAATACTTCGACAGGCATTGAGGGACCAGCACTCTCGACCCGTTGTCCCACTTCATCCAATAGTGCTCGTACACGACCATAAACCATACCGGCTAAAATAATATCGCCTTGACGTAACGTTCCTTCTTGCACCATCACAGTAGCAACAGGACCGCGACCTTTATCTAAACGTGCTTCGACAACGACACCGCGAGCAGGACCCGTTTTACGCGCGTTTAATTCCAACACTTCTGATTGCAATAAAATGGTATCAAGTAATTTATCGACACCTTCACCCGACTTAGCTGAAATATTCACAAACATGACATCGCCACCCCACTCTTCAGGGATAACATCATACTGACCTAATTCATTTTTCACGCGGTCAGCATCAGCTTCAGGTTTATCAATTTTATTAATCGCGACAACGATAGGAACGCCGGCAGCTTTCGCATGCTGAATGGCTTCTAAAGTTTGTGGTTTCACACCATCATCGGCGGCAACTATTAATACGACGATATCGGTCGATTTAGCACCCCTAGCACGCATTGCGGTAAATGCTTCGTGACCTGGTGTATCAAAGAATGTAATCGAACCTTTCTCGGTGTCCACATGATAAGCACCAATGTGCTGTGTGATACCACCGGCTTCACCTGATGCAACTTTTGTGCGACGAACATAATCAAGCAATGATGTTTTACCATGGTCGACATGCCCCATGATGGTCACAACCGGTGGGCGTGACACTAATTCACCGTCATCATCTTGCGTTAAAATATCTTCGACTTCATTTTCTTTAGTTAAGCGAACATTGTGCCCCATCTCTTCCACCACAATGGAGGCTGTTTCTTGGTCGATCACTTGGTTAATAGTGGCCATAGCCCCCATTTGCATCATGGTCTTAATTACTTCTGCCGCTTTTACCGACATTTTTTGCGCAAGCTCTGCAACCGTAATGGTTTCAGGGATCACCACTTCATGCACTTTTGGTGCTTGTGGCTGCTTGAACCCATGCTCAGTAATGGTATTAGAACGACCACTCCAAAAACTTTCAAATTGTTTGTCTTTATCTTCTTCAAAACGCTTATTTTTACGTTTATGTTTTAGCTTTTTCTTGTCATCTTTTTTAGGGGCTGGCTTATCAGCGGGCTTCTTGGCATCAGCAGGTTTTTTTGCATCAACGGGTTTAGCCGCTGTTGTTTCATCGGCTTTTTTAACCGTTTCAACGACTGGCGCTTCAACTTTTTCTTCAACAACCGGTTGCACTTCTTCTACCACTGGCGTTGCTTGACGTTTCACATAAGTATGTTTCTTGCGCACCTCGACATTGACGGTTTTCTTACCGGCATTGCCTGATGTTTTTAATGTGCTGACGCTTTTACGCTTCAATGTGAACGTTTTAGGCTTGTCGCCTGTCGCTTCGGCAGCGACAGCTTTCTTACCAGGATTTTGCAAATGCATTAACAAGGTTTGCTTTTCTTTCGCACTAACTTTTTGCTCAGCATCTTTCATATCGATACCGGCTTCTTTAAATTTCACTAGCAAGCGTTCCACCGGAATTCTCACGATTTCTGCTAATTGTTTTACTGTAATATCGGCCATATTTACCTCCTTTTGGAGTTTTGAGTTTGGAGTTTCGAGTTTTGGAGTTTAAATACCTCGACTACTCAAACCATGGTGCACGAGCAGTCATAATCAAAGCAGCTGCTCGTTCTTCATCTACGTTATCAAATTCTACTAATTCATCAACTGCAAGTTCAGCTAAATCTTCTTGCGTATTAATACCTTTAGCCGCCAATGAATATGCTAATTCTTCATCCATACCCTCAAGCGCTAATAAATCCGCTTCCGGTTGGTCATCAGAATTTTCAGCAATCGCTTTCGTTAACAACGCTGTTTTAGCACGCTCACGCAATACCTCAACCACTTCTTCATCAAAACCTTCAATCGCTAACAATTCTTTAACCGGTACGTAAGCAATTTCTTCCATGCTGGTGAAACCTGACTCAACAATAGCGACCGCCATATCTTCGTCGATTTCTAATTGCTGCATGAATTCTTGCACGAACTTCGCTAACTCTTGCTCGCTTTTCGCTTCGGCATCTTGCGTCGACATTACGTTTAATTCCCAGCCACTTAATTCACTGGCTAAACGCACGTTTTGACCATTACGGCCAATCGCTTGTGATAATTGATCTTCCGCAACGGCAACATCCATACTGTGCGTGTCTTCATCGACCACAATCGCTTCAATTTCAGCAGGGGCCATGGCGTTAATGACTAACTGTGCAGGATTATCGTCCCACAAAATCACATCCACACGTTCACCACCTAATTCTTCTGATACCGCTTGCACACGTGCACCACGCATACCCACGCAAGCACCAATAGGATCGATACGACCGTCATTGGTTTTCACGGCGATTTTCGCGCGTGAACCAGGGTCACGAGCCACACCTTTCAAGTCAATCACATCTTCTGCAATCTCAGGCACTTCTAATGAAAATAATGCTTTCAACATATCAGGGTGGGTACGGCTAACAAATAATTGTGCGCCGCGAGCTTCATCATCTACTTCATATAATAAGGCACGAATACGGTCACCATTACGGAATGTTTCCCGCGGGATCATATCGTTACGTTGCAAAATAGCTTCAGCGTTAGGGGCTAACTCAACGAAAGCATTATCACGTGTTACACGTTTCACTACACCTGTCACTAACTCACCGACTTTGTCACGGTAAGCATCGGCCACTTTCGCGCGCTCAGCTTCACGGACTTTTTGAATAATCACTTGCTTTGCTGTTTGCGCCGCAATGCGACCAAACTCAACAGAATCGATAGGCTCTTCCAGTGTATCACCCGCATCGGCATCGGCACTACGCTCTTTTGCTTGTTCAACAGTTAACTGTGCGTCAGGATTTTCTAATTCTTCGTCAGCTTCTAATACATGCCAAACACGAAAGGTTTCATAATCGCCTGTTTTTTGGTCGATTTCCACACGTGCATCAATGTCTAATGCGTGCTTTTTACGCGTCGCCATGGCTAATGCTGATTCAAGTGCAGAAAAAATAATTTCTTTAGGGATATCTTTTTCGTGTGATACCGCTTCTGCAACTAATAAAATCTCTTTGCTTGACATGTTGGTTACTCCTGAGTTTTATACTTTATATACAACGTGGGCTTTCACCACATCGCTTAAATCAAATGTTAATGTTTCTTCATCGACAGTTAACGTAACAGCCTCTTCATTCGCTGAGACAACTTCACCTTCAAATGTACGACGATTATCAATTGGTGTGTAAACGGATAATTTAATCACCTTGCCGACTTGCTCAGCATAGTGTTCGGCTTTAAACAACGGACGTTCCATACCCGGTGATGACACTTCTAAATTATATTTACCGTTAATAGGATCTTCGACATCCAACACGGCGCTAATTTGACGACTCGCTATCGCGCACTCATCTAATGTCACACCATTGGGTGAATCGATATACACACGCAACAATGAGAACTTGCCTTGCGGGATATATTCCACGCCATACAAGCTGAATTCTACTGCGGCGACGGCAGGTTCGATAATGTCAAAAAGTTTGTCGTTATTCATATTCACTTTCTCGTTACAACAAAAATGGGCCTATTGGCCCATCCTGTATAATTTTTGTTGTCTTTGACTACCAAAAAATTGGTTGCGGGAGTAGGATTTGAACCTACGACCTTCGGGTTATGAGCCCGACGAGCTACCAAACTGCTCCATCCCGCGTCAAGGAGGAGGATTGTAGCCGCAACGCCTAGAAAACACAAGTTCAATCAGGGTTTAGTATCAAAAACTTGCCAAAAAAGTGACAATTTTAGGGGTTAATTTAAAAGTTAGCGAAATTGGAATTAGGAAGCAGCCTGAGTTGAGGATCTGTGCGAATAACCAATAGCATCACAATGTGAGTTCGCTACGCGAAATTATTGCGAGCGTTGCTCGCCCCTCATCTGCCTTTCCGGCATCTTCTCCCGGAATGGGAGAAGATACATATTAGTAGAAGGCGCCGTGGCAGAGGGTTATTAGCGCAGAGGGTAATATGCCGAGCGCGATGGTGGCGATGCCGGTGATGCTGATGCCTAAGCGGGCATCTTGGGCCATGGATATTGGGGTTGTGGTGGTGGGTTCTTCGAAGTACATGACTTTGACGACGCGTAGGTAGTAGTAGGAACCGACAACGGCGATGAGCATGGTGACGCAGGCTAGCCACACTAAGTTTGCACCAACAGCGGCTTCGATGATGCCGACTTTGGCAAAGAAGCCAACGGTCGGGGGCATACCAGCCATGGAGAATAATAAAACTAACATGATAAATGCTAACCATGGGCTGCGAGTGTTTAAGCCTTTTAAATCTTGGATGTTGGTCACTTCAATGCCTTTGCGAGACAGGATGGTTAACATACCAAAACCGCCCAATGACATTAAGGCATAGGTAATGGTGTAGAACATGGATGAAGCGTAACCTTGTGGGGTTGCGGCAGCTAAACCAACTAGCATGTAACCACCATGGGCAATAGTTGAGTAAGCTAACATTCGCTTGATGCTGGTTTGCGCGATGGCGGCGACGTTACCTAACAGCATGGATAAAACCGCGAGTATGATCAACAAATCTTGCCATTGCACTTGCAGGCTTGCCATGCCATCGACTAATAAGCGAATCACAATACCGAAGGCAGCGACTTTAGGAGCAACGGTGATGAATAAAGTAGCGGCAGTCGGCGCACCTTCGTAGACATCGGGAATCCACATATGAAATGGCACGGCGCCGAGTTTGAAAGCTAAGCCAGACACAATGAACACGACACCGAGTACACTAATTAAGGTTGGGTGAGCCATTGTGCTATTTAATACGGTGGCAATTTGCGCGAGGTCAAGGCTGTGAGTGACGCCATAAATCATCGACATACCGTATAGCAACATGCCGGATGATATTGCACCTAATACAAAATATTTAATTGCCGCTTCGGTAGCTTTGTTGTTGTCGCGATATAAAGCGACCATGGCGTAGATAGGCAATGACATTAATTCTAAGCCTAAGTATATCGTTAAGAAGCTATGCGCTGATACAGCAATCATCATACCGATGATCGAAAACAATCCGAGTAAATAAAATTCGCCTTGTGGCATATCGTGTTGTTCTAAGTAATCGCGAGAGAACATGAACACAAAGAAGCTGGCAACGTAGATGGTAATTTTTAAAATGCTGGCGATTTCATCGTGAATCATTAGGCCGTGAAAGTAAACGCCATCGCTGACGTGGAATAAGCAAATGCTGATAACTAAAGCGCCAACCAGGGTTAACTGCGTTAATGCGTAGGTGACGAAATGGCGTTTTTGTTTAACGTAGAGGTCAACGAGTAAAACGATACAGGTCATGCCGAGGACGAATAGCTCGGGGAGTATCATTAGGAAGTTCATGTCTTTGGTCATAGTCAATTTCCAGTTTTCAGAATTCAGTTACCTGTAGGGTGGATAAAAGTTCATGCGGAGCATGGACATATCCACCAGCGATCTATCACCAACCACTGCTGGTGGATATATCCGCACTTCGTGCGAATTTTTATCCACCCTACTTTTTGCTCCACAACGGCCCCTCAGGGAGACGCTATAAATCATACTTTCGTTAACGTTGCTAAGTGTAATAGGTTGCCTACGGATGCGTGGAATACGTTTAGTAGGGGTTCGGGGTATACACCTAGGAACAATACAAATGCAGCTAAAATAATCATAGCGGCTTTTTCCGGGCCGCGGATGTCGGTTAATTTTTCAACTTCAGGTGATGTGACTTCACCGAAGAAGACGCGCTTGTACATCCATAATGTATAAGCGGCACCGAGGATTAATGTGCTGGCTGCGCCGAAGGTGACCCAGAAGCTGGCTTTGAACGAGCTTAGGATAATCATGAACTCACCGACGAAGCCGGATGTACCGGGCAAGCCCACATTCGACATGGCAAACAACATCATTAAGGCTGCGAACACAGGCATCTTGTTGGCAACGCCACCAAAATCACCAATCATGCGGCTATGGATACGGTCATAAAGAATACCAACACCAATGAATAATGCACCGGTACTGAAGGCATGGGAAATCATTTGCATCATTGCACCTTCAAGCGCTAAGTATGCATCTTGATGGTTGCCTGTGCGTTCGATGATGATATAAATCATGAACGTACCTAACACGGCAAAACCCATGTGAGCAATCGAAGAATAAGCGATTAAGCGTTTGGTATCTTTTTGGATAATAGCGATTAAGCCTACGTATACAATAGCGATGAGGGCTAAAGCAATCATCACCCAAACATAATCGACACTGGCATCAGGCGTGACGGGTAAATTGAAACGTAAGAAACCGTATACACCCATTTTCAACATGAGTGCGGCTAATACGACAGAACCACCGGCGGGTGCTTCAGTATGCGCATCGGGCAACCATGTGTGCAAAGGCCACATTGGAATTTTAACGGCGAAGGCAATTAAGAAAGCAAAGAATAATAAGTCTTGTACATGACGGCTAATCGGATTTAACGCGACGAAAGATGCGATTTCGAAGCTATGTGTTTGGTCTTGCAGATATAAGAATGCGACCAGCATTAATGCTGAACCTGCAAAAGTGTAAATGAAAAATTTCACGGAAGCATAAGCACGACGTGCCCCACCCCAAATACCGATGTTTAAATAAATCGGAATCAACATACCTTCCCAGAACACGTAGAACAAAATGGAATCTAATGCTGAAAACACACCTACCATCATGCCTTGCACGAATAAGAATGTCGCTAAATATTGTGACACACGTTTATTAATACTGTTCCAGCTGGATAATACGATGACTAAGGTTGTGACGGTTGTTAAGGCGACCATGGGCATGGAAATACCATCGACACCGAGGCTGTAGTTAATGTTGTAAGCGCTTATCCAAGGTAGCATTTCGCGAAACTGCATGGCAGACGTTGTGGTATCAAACATCATCCACATAGCGACACATAACGCGGTTGTTGTGAGAGCAAAACCTAAAGCGATATAACGCGCGATTTTAGCGTTTTGATCACCGCCGGTGAAAAGCACGGTTACACCGCCTAATATCGGCAGCCAAATTAATAAGCTTAATATACTATGTTCGAACATTCGTTTCTATTCCACATTCAGGATTGAGGATTGAGGATTGAGGATTGAGTAGTTCTTGTGTCGCTTTGCGACATAATTTTAAACTCACAACCATCAACCCGTTCTCCTCTCTCCTCGTTATCATTTTTCTCAATCCTAATACGCAATCATCATCCATACGGCGAAGCCGACTAAACCTATCATCATCGCGAAAGCATAATGATATAGATAGCCTGACTGTGCGCGTTTCAATGCGTTTGAACACCAAACCACTAACCGACCTGAACCATTCACTAGGCCACTGTCGATAATTTCAGTATCCAAGACTTTATAAAATTTATTGGCAACCCAACGGGTGCCACGGACAAAGAAAATTTGGTTGAAATCATCAAAGCCATATTTCTTAACGATAGGCACATATAACCAGCGGACTTTGGTTGTCATGAAGGTTGTGATTTGTGGATACTTAACACACGCCAACCACGCGGTGACGATACCACTGATAGCAAACCAAAATGGCAAAGTGAACACTGCATGCCACGCGAAGTGGAACCAACTGTGATAATCCGGTGCTAATTTTGCTAGCACGTCATTTTGTTTAAACACTTCGATGGAGTTACCCAACATGCCATGTTTAGCATATAACATTGGCCATGCAAGTATTGCGCCAATCACCGTTGCGGGAATCGCTAACGCGACTAGTGGCAACCACACGACTATGCCCTGCTCACGTAAATTACTACGCACTTTCTCAGACATTTTTTCTTTAGTATGGAAGGTTAAGAAAAATGCGCGGAAAATATAAAGCGCAGTAACGAAGGCGCCACACACTAAGAACCAATAAGCCACACCCGCACCGGCTACGTTCGAAACACCAACGGCTTCGATAATCGCATCTTTCGAATAGAAACCTGAGAATGGTGGAATAGCACTTAAGGCTAATGCACCGATTAAAAAACAAATATACGTAATCGGCATGTACTTACGTAAGCCACCCATATTTCGCATATCTTGATCGTGATGCATCGCCATGATGACAGAACCCGCTGACAAGAATAATAAGGCTTTAAACATTGCGTGTGTCAGAAGATGGAACACACCCGCGGCAAATGCGGAGGCACCTAATGCAGCAATCATATACCCGAGTTGCGACAAAGTTGAATACGCAACAACGCGCTTAATATCCGTTTGCACCACACCGACAATACCAGTGAATAATGCGCTGGTCGCACCAATGATTAACACCACGCTTAATGCCGTGGTCGACAATTCAAACATTGGCGACATACGTGCCACCATGAATACACCCGCGGTTACCATGGTCGCAGCATGGATTAATGCAGAGATTGGCGTTGGGCCTTCCATCGATTCAGGCAACCAAATATGTAAGGGCATTTGTGCCGATTTACCCATTGCTCCAACAAACAATAATAAACATATCATCGTGATCATTTCAGGATGCATTTTGGCCAGCAATGGCGCTTGTTGAAATACGCCGGCATAATCGACGGTATTAAAGTACGTTAATATCGCCGCAATCGCCAAGATGAAACCAAAGTCACCAACGCGGTTAACGATAAAGGCTTTTAAACTACCGAAGTTTGCGGTTTCTTTGTTAAACCAAAAGCCGATTAACAAGTAAGACACTAAACCCACGCCTTCCCAACCGAAGAAGAGTTGGAAAAAGTTATTGGCCGTGACTAACATAATCATGGCAAAGGTGAATAATGAGATATAGCTGAAGAAACGTTGGTAACCTTTATCTTCGCGCATATAACCGACACTATAGATATGGACCCAGAATGATACGAAGTTAACAACGACTAACATCAAGGCGGTTAAACGATCGATTAAGAAACCGATATTAAAACTAAAGCTACCACTGACTGCCCACGTATACACATTACCGTTATAGGTTGGGTTGCCATCAATCACCATTAATTTGAATACATAAAGTGACATCAATAATGTCAGCCCCATGCACACGCAAGTGACCCAATGCGCGCCAGCACGGCCGATGGTTTTACCCCAGAGCCCGGCAACGATCGCGCCGAACAGTGGTAATAAAACAATGGTGAGGATATAAGGTTGAATATCCATGCGTTATCCTTTTAAGCTAGCTAATTCATCAACGTCTATTGAACGTCGACTACGGAAAATTAATATCAGAATGGCTAAGCCAATCGCTGTTTCTGCTGCCGCGACAGCTAAAATAAAGAAGACAAACAATTGCCCGCTAATGTCACCAGTAAAATGTGAGAAGGCGATGAAGTTTGTGTTCACGGCTAACAACATTAATTCGATGCACATGAGGATGACAATCAAGTTTTTTTGATTGAGCAACATACCCATGAGGCTGAGTGCGAATAGAATGGCGCCGAGTATGAGGACGGGCGTTAATGTCATTTTTCATTCCTTTATTAAGGAGGGCTTAGGGCTTAGACCTAATCCCTCACCATACGTACCGCATCTTCGCGTTTCGTGTTAACTTGTTTAGATACATTCTGGCTCTTTGTGCCAGGTTGTACGCCACGAAATGCCAGAGCAATCGCAGCAATAATTGAAGCTAATAAAATTACCGCTGCGATTTCAAAGGCATAAACATAATTGGTGTATAACACACTGCCGATCGCTTTAATGTTGCTGTAATCCGCACCGTGTTGTGTTGCTTGCTGCATTACCAAACCAAAATGCTTGGGTTGAATCGCAATCACAACAACCGCTACGATTAAACCACCGATAATAAGGGCTAATGGGAAATAACGTTTGAACGCTTCCATTTTTGGCAAACGACCTAAATTAAACATCATTACGACGAATAAAAACAAGGTCATCACTGCGCCAACATACACTAAGATGAGAACCAGTGATAAAAATTCCGCTTGCATCATCATCCAGATGCCCGCCATGGCAACAAAGGTCAGCACTAAAAACAATACACCTTGCACGGGATTACGTGATGCAATCACCATCACCGCTGATACAACCGCTAGCACTGCAAAGAAATAAAATATTATCTGTGTCCAAATCATAGTAACGCCCTACCTGTAGGCTGCATCAGCAGCTTTTGCTTTGGCAATATCATCTTCATACTTATCGCCTACCGCTAATAATTTCTGTTTCGTCATAATATTTTCACCGCGATTTTCGAAGTGATAATGCATGATATTAGTTTCAACAATCGAGTCAACGGGACATGACTCTTCACAAAAACCACAGAAGATACATTTAAATAAATCGATTTCATATTTCGTGGTGCGGCGTGAACCGTCATCACGTGGAGCCGCTTCGATAGTGATCGCTAATGCTGGGCAAACGGCTTCGCATAATTTACAGGCGATGCAACGTTCTTCACCATTGGCATATCGACGTAAGGCATGCAAGCCACGAAAACGTGGTGATGTTGGTGTTTTTTCTTCAGGGTATTGAATGGTGATATTGGGTTTAAACAAATAACGCCCAGTCAGCCACATACCTTGGAGCAATTCCCAAAGAAGGAAGGTTTTAAAGAATTTTTTGATGTGACTCATAATATTTATCCTGATGCTTTGCATCACTCAAATTTAGGGCTTAGGCAGTTTTGTAGTCGCCTCGCGACATTTATTTAAAATAAATGCTGCGCAGCAGTCACTCTACAACCTAAGCCCTTAAACCTAAGACCTTGTAGGCGTTAGCCTACGAAAACCATGGTCCAACATGGCCCAAAATGGCCAAACCTGTTACGGCGATCCAAACTATCGTTACAGGGATTAAAACTTTCCAACCCAATCGCATGATTTGATCATAACGATAACGAGGGAATGTCGCGCGGAACCAGAAAAACAAAAATAAGAAAAATGCCATTTTGGCAAATAACCAAATAATGCCAGGCACCCATTCAAAGACTTCTTGTAAGCCTGGAATACCTTGGAATGGCGACAACCAACCGCCCATAAATAAGGTGGCCGCTAATGCTGCGATTAAAATCATGTTGGCGTATTCAGCAAGGAAGAAAATAGCGAAGCTGGAGCCGGCATATTCCACATGGAAACCCGCGACAATTTCAGACTCGCCTTCAGCCATATCAAACGGTGCACGGTTAGTTTCTGCCACGCCTGAGATAAAGTACACCACGAATAAAGGTAACAACGGTAACCAGTACCAATGCCAAAAACCACCCGATTGTGCCATAACAATATGACTAAGATTCATGCTGCCGGCAGCCATCAACACACCAACGACAGCAAAACCCATCGCGATTTCATAGGACACAACTTGAGCACAAGAACGTAAGGCACCATACATCGCGTATTTTGAATTCGATGCCCAACCGGCAATTAAAATACCGTAGACACCTAATGAAGTTAAGGACAAAACATATAACACGCCGGCATTAATGTTCGCTAACACCAAATGGTGTTGAAAAGGAATCACCGCCCACGCTGCAAATGCTGGCGCTAAAACAAAGATAGGCGCTAAGAAATATAATTTCAAATTAGCGGATGCCGGCGTCATCAATTCTTTATATAACAATTTAAATACGTCAGCGAACGGTTGGAATAAACCTCTAAAGCCAACGCGGTTCGGACCGACGCGAACATGCATTGCGGCAATAATTTTACGTTCGAAATATGTCATGTAAGCAACGGCGATAATCACCGGCACAACGATACAAATGATTTTGACGATAATCCAAAGGAATGCTAAAAAATCTGCCATTATGCTGTCACCTCAATTTCACCAGCGGGCGCACCCAGACTTGCTGTTTCAACGAAGCCTGATGTGATAAACACGGTTGTTTCAGCTAATTTGTCGCTCAATTTAACCGGCAACATCACTTTAGCGCCACCTTGTCGGGCTGTTGCCATTGCGCCGTCTCGTAAGCCTAACTTTTCAGCTAGAGCAGGATGGATAATAATTTGGGCCGTAGCCGTTTCAGTTTGTTGCAAAGCTGTCGCGCGACGCACGAGGCTATCGACTTTATTTGTAAACCAAGGTGCAACGCGTTGTAAGCCTTTGCGTTGCTTTAACTCAGCAGATGACTGCCAAGCCGTTGGTGTCAAAGCATTCGCTGCATCGACGGCTGTCTTTAATTCATCACGTACTTCTTGGCTAGATGTATATTCAAGGTTTTCAACCTTTAACATGTTGCCTAATACGCGTAACACTTTCCAACCTGGTCGAACATGGGCTAGTGGTTTGCAAACCGCTGTAAATGACTGCCAATCACCTTGGCAATTCACGTATGTCCCTGAAGTTTCTGTAAACGGTGTGATAGGTAACAAAACATCCGCTTGTTCAGCGATAGCGCCAGCATTATAGCTTGTCATCGCCACCACAAATTCGGCTTGTTTCAATGCTTTCACGGCTTGAGCCGGGTTCGCACAATCCAATTCGGGTTCGATACCGAACAACACATAAGCTTTTAATTGCTTAGCGAAAGCATCATAAGCACTCATACCAGCGGTGACTTTACTTTCACCCGCTGAGTGACGATGAGGTACAGCACCGGCTAACCAAGCCCCTGCACTGTTCGCACCAACTGTTAGCTCACCGATACTTGCACCACTCTGCTCGGCAATAAGATTGGCTAAGTGATGTAACATAGCGGCATCATCGTGATTGCTGGCCAATTGACCTAACACGATAGCCGCTTTTTCTGCTGATTTTAATTGTTCGGCCATGTGCTTTTGTTCAGCTGTAGATTCTACTGCTTTCAAGCACTCATCTTTGGCACCTAAGGCTTTAGCAATACCGGCTAATTCTTGCGCCATGTCTGCCGCTAGAATCGCACTGTCATACGGTAAGCTTTGGCAACCGGCATGCGGATATACGGCGAATAATTTTCCGCCATTGTTAACCATTTTACGAATACGCACTTGCAACAAAGGTTGTTCTTTCTGTGCATTGCTGCCGACTAACAATAACGCGTTGAGATGTTCGACATCAGCAATGGGTAAACCCAGGCTAGGCATTAATGGTCGAGCGGTGTCGTCACGAAAATCCATTTGATGAATACGGTGATCGATATTGTTCGAACCTACGCCACGTAATATTTTCTGTAATAAATAATGTTCTTCTGTGGTTGCACTAGGTGAAATAATACCGGCAACTTGTTCAGCGCCAGCTGTGTTTAATACTTGCTGCAAACCTTCAAGCGTAAATTCTAAGGCAGTTAACCAATCGGTTTCTTGCCATTTACCGTGTTGCTTAATCATCGGTTTAGTTAAACGATCAGCACTGTGCAAACCTTCATAACTGAAGCGATCGCGATCGGCAATCCACACTTCATTAACAGATTCATTTTCACGCGGCGATGCTTTGATAACTTCATTACGACGCACAAACACATTTAAGTTTGAACCTAAGCAATCGTGCGGTGCGATAGATGGATGTTGTTGCTGTTCCCATGCCCGAGCCGTGTAGCGTGAAGGTTTTGCGGTTAATGCACCGACTGGGCATACGTCGATAACGTTACCCACAATTTCTGATTTCAGCATATTGCCAACTGCTGTACCAATGCTGGCATGCTCACCACGGTTATGCATACCTAATTCAGGTGTGCCGGCAATTTCTTCGCCAAAACGTATGCAGCGCGTGCATTGAATGCAACGTGTTAATTCAGTTGCCACTAATGGGCCAATATCTTTATCTTTAACGACGCGTTTGCCTTCGTCGTAACGTGAGCTGTCGTTGCCATAGCCCATAGCTAAATCTTGCAATTCACATTGACCACCTTGATCGCAAATGGGGCAATCAAGTGGATGATTAATTAATAAGAATTCCATAACCGCTTTTTGAGCTTTCACGGCAATGTCTGATTTGGTTTGTACTTGCATGCCATCCATAATCGGTGTGGCACATGCTGGCATGGCTTTTTTGCCTTCGCCGACTTGCACTAAACACATACGGCAATTGGCCGCAACGGATAATTTTTTGTGGTAACAAAAACGTGGGATGTACACGCCCATTTCATCCGCAACTTGGATGATCATCTTGCCTTGTTCGGCTTCTACTTTTTGTCCATCGATTTCAATTGTCGGCATAATTCGCTCTTCGTTCGGGTGGATATTTATGAGTCTACTTTACTCAATCCTCAATCCTACTTCACCTTGTATTCAAATTCTTCTCTAAAATGCTTTAAGAAGCTCTGCACTGGCCATGCGACAGATGGGCCAAAGGCGCAGATAGTATTGTTTTCAATGTTATCGGCTACATCTTTTAATTTGTCGACATCTTCTTTAGTGCCATTGCCAGCATCTAAGCGATCGAGCATGCGACGTAACCAACCGGTCCCTTCACGACACGGTGTACATTGACCGCAAGATTCTTCGTAATAAAAATGAATCAAACGACGTAACGCTTTTACCATGCAGGTGGTTTCATCCATCACGATAACACCGCCCGAACCCATCATACTGCCAAGCTTAGGCAACGCATCAAAGTCCATGGTGGCACCCATCATAATATCCGCTGGCAAGACCGGCATTGAACTACCGCCGGGAATCACCGCTTTTAATTTTCGACCGCCGCGCATACCGCCGGCTAGCTCTAATAAATCTTTAAAGGGAATACCCAATGGCACTTCATAATTACCCGGTTTTTCAACATGACCACTGACACAATAAATTTTCACGCCGCCATTGTCAGACATGCTCAAGGTCTTAAACCATTCGGCACCTTTTTGCATAATCACAGGTACTGATGTGAATGTTTCAACATTGTTAATCGTCGTGGGTTTACCATAAATACCAAAATTAGCAGGAAACGGTGGTTTAAAACGTGGGTTACCGCGCTTACCTTCCAATGAATTCATCAATGCCGTTTCTTCACCGCAAATATAAGCACCCGCGCCTAAATGACTGTGCACAACAACGTCGATACCGGATCCTTGAATATCGTCACCCATCAAACCGGCTTCACGTGCTTCTTTTAACGCATTTTCAAAACGCAAGAAAGGCTCATCACCAAACTCACCGCGCATGTAGTTATAACCCACTGTTGCACCCATGGTGTAACAAGCGATTAACATACCTTCGAGTAATTGATGGGGATTGAATCGTAAAATATCGCGATCTTTACAGGTGCCGGGTTCACTTTCATCGGCGTTACATAACACATATTTTTGGCCAGGCTTTTCTCGATTGATGAAACTCCATTTCAAACCAGTAGCAAAACCTGCACCACCACGACCACGTAAACCAGAGGCTTTCAATTCATCGACGATCGCTTTAGGATCGGTTTGTTCTTTAATGATTTTTTCCCAAGTGCTATAACCGCCAATACTTTTGTACGATTCCATGCTCCAAGGATTTTCGAGTTCCAAGGTGCGGTAACAGACTTGATTTACTGGATAACGTGCCATTAACTATTTTCCCATTCGCTAATGATGCGATCGACTCGCTCTTCGGTTAAATGTTCATAATACTTGTTGTCGATTTGCATCATCGGTGCACCGACACAAGCCGCTAAACATTCGGATTCAATCAGTTTAAACTTGCCATCTTTTGTACTTTCACCCGCTTTAACACCTAAACGTTTTTCAACGCAAGATAACGTTTCTTCAGCACCGCGCAACATACATGAGATGTTAGTGCAAACGCGGATTTTATGTTGGCCACAAGGTTTTAAATCATACATATCATAGAAAGTGACAACTTCAGTCACCCAGACTTCAGGGATTTCTAAATATTCGGCAACGGCTTTAAGTAAATCATCGCTAATCCAACCATCATTTTGTTTTTGCACAGCGTGCAATGCTGACAATACAGCGGAGCGACGTTTATCGGCTGGATATTTCGCTAACCAGTGGTCGATTTCTTGTTTTGTTTCTGCTGTTAGTAATTCGATGTAACTCATTAACGGTCTACCTCACCAAATACGATATCTTGACTCGACAATGTGGCGACAACGTCTGCCAACATGTGGCCACGCACCATTTTATCGAGCGCACTTAAATGCACAAAGCTCGGCGCATGAATTTTCAAACGATAAGGCTTGTTCGCCCCATCTGAAACCATGTAGATCCCAAACTCACCTTTCGGGTGTTCGACTTTCGCATAGGTTTCGCCTTCCGGCACACAATAGCCTTCAGTAAATAATTTAAAGTGATGGATCATTGATTCCATATTACTTTTCATATGCTCACGCGTTGGCGGCGTAATTTTATGATCGTCCAACATAACGGGGCCAGGGTTTTGACGTAACCACTCAACACATTGACGAATAATTTTGTTGGACTCACGCATTTCTTCAATACGGACTAAATAACGGGCATAACAATCACCGTTAACGCCGACAGGGATATCAAAATCTAATTTATCATACACGGCATAAGGTTCTTTTTTACGAAGATCCCATTCAACGCCTGAGGCGCGTAACATTGGGCCACTTAAACCATAAGCCAATGCTTCTTCACCGGTAATAATGCCGATATCAACGGTACGCTGTTTCCAGATACGGTTGTCGGTTAACAACGTTTCGTACTCATCAACTTTTGAAGGAAAATGTTCAGTGAAATCCCAAATGAAGTCCAACAATGAACCTTGGCGATTGTAATTCATGCGCTTAATGGCTTTGTCTTTGTGCCATTTCGATTTTTCATACTGTGGCATGCTCTCGGGCAAATCACGATATACACCTCCAGGACGATAGTAGGTTGCATGCATGCGAGCACCTGAAACGGCTTCGTAACAATCCATTAAATCTTCACGCTCACGGAAACAATATAAGAACAAAGCCATCGCACCGTTATCTAACGCGTTAGCGCCTAACTGCATTAAGTGATTTAGGATACGTGTGATTTCATCGAACATGACGCGAATGTATTGCGCACGTTCCGGCGCTTCAACGCCGAGTAAATTTTCAATCGCCATAACGTAAGCATGTTCGTTACACATCATCGATACATAATCGAGTCTGTCCATGTAACCAATGCTCTGATTGTACGGTTTGCTTTCGGCTAATTTTTCGGTGGCGCGATGCAACAAGCCAATATGTGGATCAGCACGCTTGATGGTTTCGCCTTCAAGCTCTAACACTAAACGTAATACGCCATGCGCAGCAGGATGCTGAGGGCCAAAGTTTAATGTGTAATTTTTTAAATCTGCCATGATTACCTTATCACCTTAGGTACCAGTATGCGTGGTTCAATTTCTACAGGTTCATAGACCACACGTTTTTGTTCAGCATCGTAACGCACTTCGACATGACCACTGAGTGGGAAGTCTTTGCGGAACGGATGACCAATAAAACCATAGTCAGTTAAAATACGACGTAAGTCTGGGTGACCTTTAAATAAAATACCAAACAGGTCAAACGCTTCACGTTCAAACCAGTTAGCACTAGGCCATACGTCAATGACTGAATCAATGGTCATATCGTTTTCTTCAACGAAAGCTCGGATACGTAAACGTTGGTTTTTGTTGATAGACAACAAATGATAAACCACAGCAAAGCGTGGTTTAGTCCAGTTGCTATCATGTTCTATATCATTTTCGACACCGCGTTCAAAACCAGTACTCGTGCTCGATTCGGTTTGCCATTGGGCAGAACCGTATTCTAAATAATCCACACCGCAGACATCGACTAATTGTTCGAATTCATAAGCAGGCTCATCACGTAATGCCATGCAAATGTTTTTAATTTTTTCGCGTGGTACTTCGATGGTTAACTCATCGAGTGCAATCACAGACGACAACACATCGTCATTGAAACGTTGTTGGATTTGAGATTGTAATGTTGTTAAGTCTGTCATTTCTTCTTGGAGTTTAAAACATGGAGTTTAGAGTTTGGGAGTTTTAATATCCGCGTAGAGAAATAACTTCTCTAAACTCTAATCTTCACACTCTAAACTCATTTCCCCTTAAACATTTTGCCTAACAAGCTGGTCATATCAACTTTGGTTTCGGCTTTAACTTTCTTTTGTAATTGCAAAATACCGTACAGCAATGCTTCGGCTGTGGGCGGACAACCTGGTACGTAAATATCAACCGGTACAACGCGATCACAACCACGCACAACAGAATAAGAATAATGATAATAACCGCCGCCGTTAGCGCATGAACCCATAGAAATCACCCAGCGTGGTTCTGACATTTGGTCGTAAACTTTGCGTAATGCAGGCGCCATTTTGTTACACAATGTGCCTGCCACAATCATGACATCGGATTGTCGAGGTGATGGGCGAAACAAAACACCAAAGCGATCTAAATCGTAACGTGAAGCACCGGCATGCATCATTTCAACAGCGCAACAGGCCAAGCCAAACGTCATCGGCCACATGGAACCACCACGCGCCCACTTGGCTAACACATCGAAACTGGTTAAGACAAAACCACGCTTTTCGACTTGCGCTAAATCGCTATGCGTTAATGGTTCAGCAGCTACTCCCATTCGAGTGCTCCTTTTTTCCATTCATAAATAAAGCCAATGATGAGCAAACCTAAGAACATACTCATCGACAGAAAACCAAACCAACCTAAGTGGCGGAACATGACGGCCCATGGAAATAAAAATGCGGTTTCTAAATCGAAAATAATAAATAAGATAGCGACTAAATAAAACTTAACGTTAAATGGCATACGCGCATCTTCGAAAGCATCGAAGCCACATTCGTAAGCCGATTCTTTTTCTTTGTTAGGTTTAAAAGCACCAAGTGAACGACCACCCATCAGTAAGGCAACGCCGATAAACAAGGCAATAAGAATAAAAATAAATATGGGTAAGTAGTGCGCCAGCATTTACATCTCTTGTTTGGATGCGCGTAGTATACAATTTTTGGAGTATGGAGTATAGCGATTTGGGGATTGGAATTTAGAGACTGAAACTCAAAGGGATTACGATAAAGAAGTCATACCTAAATCCTAAACCCAAACTCCAATTTGGTGCCGAAGGCCGGACTCGAACCGGCACAGCTTGTGGCTACCACCCCCTCAAGGTGGCGTGTCTACCAATTTCACCACTTCGGCATATTTATTTTGGCACTGACGGAACAGTTGAGTTTGACTTAACCGGTGTGCTCGCAGGCATGGCAGGTTGCGATTGCTGTGTCGGTGTTTTAATGTTCAAACCGTGTGCGTTTTTAGCATCGATACTCGCCATTCGCGTTAAAATAATACAAATCGCAAAGAAAATGATGGCTAATACGCCTGTTAGCTTCATCAAGAAAGACGTAGAGCCTTGGCTACCAAACACGGTGTTAGATGCGCCACTACCAAATGATGCACCGATATCAGCACCTTTACCATGTTGTATCAACACAAGTGCTAATAATGCGATTGCCACAACGATTAATATAAAGACTAAAATTTGTTCCATGATGCTTACCTTTCACTTACGCGGCTGCACATATCGCCGCAAAACTGTCTGCTTTTAATGATGCCCCGCCAACTAAACCGCCATCGATATCAGGCTGGGCAAATAATTCTTTAGCATTCTCGGCTTTGACGCTGCCGCCATAGAGGATGCGTAATTCGGCGGCGATTGTAACATCAATTTTTGCAAAATGCTCGCGGATAGTGGCATGCACGGCTTGCGCCTGTTCTGGCGTTGCGGTCAAACCGGTGCCAATTGCCCAAACCGGCTCATAGGCAACCACTGCATTCGCTAATGCGCTAATGCCCACGACATCAATCACCGCTTGCAGCTGACTTAAAACAACTGAATTTGTTTCCCCTGATTCGCGCTGCGCTTGTGACTCACCCACGCACAACATGGGTGTTAAACCTGCCCGCTGTGCCATTGTGAATTTTTTAGCCACATCAGCGTCACATTCCTTATATATGGCGCGACGTTCGGAGTGACCGATCAAAACATACTCACAAGCAAAATCTTTGAGCATATCTGCTGACACTTCACCCGTGAAAGCACCTTGCGTGTCAGTGGCCAAGTTTTGGCCACCCCAACAGATGTCGGAATCTTTTAATACGGCTTCTGCCAAGGGTAAAAATACAAAGGGCGGAAAAACAATCACGGTGGCTTCGCATTGAATTGATTTCACCTGGGTTAACAAATCTCGCACGTCTTCAATACAACCGTGCATTTTCCAATTACCGGCGACGATAGGCTTACGCATAGGGGCTCCTAAAAATTAATTGATGTCAGATACAATACTGGCGAGTTGCTCAGTTAGCTTAACGACAACGGTTTCATCTTCACCTTCAATCATGACGCGAACAACCGGCTCAGTGCCTGAAGGACGTAATAGCACACGACCTTTTCCTGCCATTAATTTTTCTGTGTCTTTCACGGCTTGCTGAACTTTAGGATGCTTCATGATGGCTTTTTTACTTTTTACTTTTACGTTGATCATGTGTTGCGGATATTTGTGAGCACCCATTTTTAATTCATGTAATTTTTTGCCACTTTGTTGCATGATAGTTAACACTTGCAATGCCGCGACGATACCATCACCAGTACTCATGACATCTCGGCAAATAATATGGCCGGATGATTCACCACCTAATGACCAATTACGTTTTTCTAATTCCGCAATAACATAACGATCACCTACGGGCGTACGCACGAACTCAATCCCTAATTCTTTTAAGGCTAATTCGATGCCGAGGTTTGTCATGACTGTGCCGACGACACCAGCAGGTTTATGATGCTGAGCAATAACGTAAATAATTTCATCACCATCAAGGATTTCACCTTTTTCATCGACTAAAATCACGCGATCGCCATCACCATCTAGTGCTATTCCTACATGCGCTTTTTCCGCTTTAACGATGGTTTGTAATGCTTTAGGGTGTGTTGAACCACAATTTTCATTGATGTTAAAACCATCAGGAGCTGTTGCTAAGTCTATCACCTCGGCACGCAGTTCACGTAGCACATTGGGTGCCACACGATAGGTTGCACCATTGGCACAATCTAAAATGATTTTCATATCACTTAAGTCTAAATCTTCTGGCACGCAACGTTTGCAAAATTCGACATAGCGCCCTTCGGCATCTTCAATGCGTTTCGCCTTGCCTAATTTTTGAGGTGCGACCACGACTAAATCTTTTTCTAACTCCGCTTCAATGGCATGTTCGATATCATCGGGTAGCTTGGTGCCTTGGGCAGAAAAGAATTTAATACCATTATCATAATAAGGATTGTGCGATGCGCTGATCACAATACCCGCTTGGGCATGCAAGGTACGTGTTAAGTAGGCGATGGCTGGTGTTGGCATGGGACCTAACAAATAAACATCGACACCGGCTGCGGATAAGCCAGCTTCTAACGCTGATTCAAACATGTAACCTGACACACGTGTATCTTTACCAATGACCACGCGGCTGTTTTTTTCACGCGCAAGCACCTTGCCCGCAGCCCAACCGAGCTTGAGCATAAAGTCAGGGGTAATGGGTGCTTCACCAACACGGCCTCTAATGCCGTCTGTTCCGAAGTAATGTTTCATGCCTGGAGGCTCCGCTAACTAATGGGCCATAGTTTAGCATATTCCCTATTAATGAGTTAACGGTGAATGACAAAAAAGCTTAGGTGCTGACTACCACATTACCTATGTGGTCGATAAGGCAATCAATAAATTCCGTCGTACTACACGATGTTACTTTATCTATAGCAATATCTGGTGTTACCATCCCTTTCGCGATGGTAAATTTAATAGCATCTTCTATGACTTTAGCTTCAGTAGGCATCTTAAATGAATGACGTAACATCATCGCAGCAGATAACAATTGTGCACACGGGTTTGCGATATCTTTACCTGCAATGTCAGGGGCAGAACCGCCGGATGGCTCGTAAAGACCTAAGCCACTTAGGCTAGTACTAGCCGATGGAATTAAGCCCAAAGACCCCGGCAATACAGCAGCTAAATCTGAAATAATATCGCCAAACATATTTTCTGTCACCAGAACATCAAACTGTTGGGGATTGACAATAATTTGCATGGCACAATTATCGACAAGCATATGGGTTAATTCTACCTCTGGATAATCAAGTGAAACTTCATTCATGATTGCCCGCCATAATTTAGACGTCGCCAATACATTAGCTTTATCAACTGAGCAGATTTTTCTACGCCGGGTAACAGCTGTCTTAAAGGCAGCATGAGCAATTTGTTTAATTTTCGCTTCATCATAAACTGACTCATCTGAGGCAAATCGTTGGCCATTAATCAAAAATTGCTTATGCTCACCAAAATAAATACCGCCGGTTAATTCACGAAAAATAATGAAATTAATATGATCGATGGCACCATTATTTTGTAATGGGCAATAACACTCAAGCTCTGGATAAACACAGATAGGACGAATATTAATCGACAAATCGAAATGCTGACGTAATTTCAAGATACTGTTGGTCTCACAATTTATCCATTTCTCCAAATGTTGTTCTGCAACTGGACCACCTACTGAACCGAACAAGATAGCATCCGCTGATTGACAGATCTGCAAGGTTTCATCTGGACAATGTGACTGGCAACTCTCGTAGGCTTGCCCGCCAATTTTTGCCTCAATAAATTCAAATTGATGCTTGAATTGAGTCGCGACACAAGCTAACACCCTTAATGTATGTGCCATCACTTCTGGGCCAATACCATCACCCGCTAATACTGCTATTTTTTTCTTCATGCTATGGCCTCCAATAGATAATCTAGATCGTCGTGACCTTTTAAAAAACATTCTTTTCGAAAAGCGTCGTATTCAAACTGATAAACTTCACCCGTTTCTGTAGAAATACTCTGACTCGGCAAATCAATAATCACCGTTGTTAAAACCTCCTTTGCTTGCATCATCAATGCATCAACAATTGAAGCCTCTAACTTAATCAACAACAAACCATTATTAGCAGCATTATTATAAAAAATATCCGAATACGATTTTGCAATGACGACACGCACACCTGATTGCAAAATTGCCCACACAGCATGTTCACGAGAAGATCCACAACCAAAATTCGTTTCGGTCAACATAACTTCTGCATTTTCATAACGATTATCATTCAACACAAAATCAGGATCTTGATCACGTAAGCGTTGAAATAAATGCTGACCATAACCTGCCTTATCCACTTTCGTTAAAAATTGTGCAGGGATGATCATATCCGTATCGACATTATTCATATCAAGCGGAATTATTCGACTCACTACCTGTTTAAATATTTTCATTTTTCAATATCCTTTACTGAACAGATGGCACCTTTAACGGCACTAGCCGCAACTGTTGCTGGCGATGCCAAATGTGTAATACTGCCAGGACCTTGCCTACCGATAAAATTACGATTAGACGTGCTGATGCAACGCGCACCATTGGGTACTTTATCTTCATTCATAGCTAAACACATGGAACACCCAGGCATCCTGAACTCTGCACCAGCAGCAATAAAAATAGCATCCAGTCCCTCTTTAATGGCTTGTTGCCGAACTTGCTCGGATCCCGGCACCACATACATGCTTACCTGGTTAGCAATTTTCTGCCCTTTTAATACCTTTGCTGCTAAACGTAAATCTTCAATACGTCCATTAGTACAACTACCAATAAAAGCCCAATCAATTGCAACATCTTTTATGTGTTGGCCTGCCTTCAATTTAGTATAAGCATAAGCTTGTTCTGCATGCTCTATCTTGGGAATGGTTTCATCAATACCAATAGCTTGTTCTGGGTTTATTCCCCACGTCACCATAGGTGTTAAATCACTAATATCAATAGTGACATTTTTATCGTATTGACAACCCACATCACTTTTTAACTGCTGCCACTGTGTGATTGCGCTTGTTCGTGCTGAACCTTTTGGCGCAAAGGGGCGATCTTCATTCAAATAATGAAAGGTAGTTTCGTCTGGCGCGATTAATCCTGCTCTTGCACCACACTCTATCGACATATTGCATAGCGTCATTCTCGCCTCCATTGACATCACATCAATAACACTGCCTTGGTATTCAACCACATATCCTCTTGCACCAGCGACACCAATCGTCGCTATCAACTTCATAATGATATCTTTCGAGGTAATGTTTTCAGGCAATTGTCCCTCAAATTCAATTAACATCGTTTTGGGCTTGTTTTGTAAAATCGCCCCCGTCGCTAAGACATGAG
Organism: uncultured Gammaproteobacteria bacterium; assembly: GCA_963975985.1. GTDB lineage: Bacteria > Pseudomonadota > Gammaproteobacteria > JABDGN01 > JABDGN01 > CAXBIY01. The sequence goes on along the minus strand of CAXBIY010000005.1, from coordinate 71,973 downwards.
CCACTTCAGAAGTGCCAACACCAAAGGCTAACGCACCGAACGCACCATGCGTTGAGGTATGTGAATCACCACACACGATTGTATCACCGGGCAAAGTGAAACCCAGCTCAGGCCCCACGACATGAACGACACCTTGATTGTTGCTATCAAAATCGTAACATTTAATACCAAATTCTTTCGTGTTTTTCCGCAATGTTTCAACCTGCAACTTAGCATTAATATCCTTCATAACTATTCGGTTTTTCGTTGTTGGAATACTATGGTCAAGTGTGGCAATAATACGGGCCGGATAACGAACCTTTAATTGTCGCGCACGCAATTCATCAAATGCTTGCGCTGATGTCACTTCGTGCAATAGCATTTTATCAATATCAAACACCGCGGGATGACCATCAACCTGCTTAATGACATGAGAATCCCAAATCTTCTCAATAATGTTCTTAGGCATGACCCACCTCCTGCCTGCGATAATGTGTGGCGATATACGCTTGATTAATGGCATCAATATAGGCCATGATCGCTGATACATTGATATCAGAATCAATAGCCTTACCCACATAGTTATCTTGTTTATCGATGGTTACCGTCACGGTAGAATTACATTTAGCGCTCGCCGTATGACCGGCACAGGAATTCGAACGATAATCCGTGATTTCAGTTGATGGGAAATATTTTTTCACCGCTTTATCTAACGCGGCCAATGCAGAATCTTCACCTATTTCCTGAACCACAAGCGTTGCATCAGAAAAGAATTTCCCCGTTATTTTCAAACTGGCATTGCCAGCTTCATCTTTGGCATAATCAATATGATCAGCCCTAATAGGCGCATAATAGGCTTTACAACCTTCAATAACCTCTTCATCAGTAATACCCTTGCGTCGGTCAGCAAACTGCTCCTTGATGACTTGTGTAATCACGGCTTTCTCATCATGCCCACAATGAAAACCATTTCGTTCAAGTATATCTTTCACATGATTACTGCCACTTAGTGGTCCAAACACAAAACTGATGCTTTTACCTATCCGTTCTGGATCAAAAGGTTGATAAGCCATTGGATTTTTTAATATCGCATTAGTATGCCCACCAGAACTATGCCGAGCAGCGTTTTGCCCTGTAATCGGCCAATGAGGTTGCCTAGCTAACATTTTTTCTGCGATAAAATCTGAGGCTTCATTTAATTTTTCTAAGTTGACCTGTGTGAAAAATTCATAATCAGCGTGCATTTCATCGCCAAACTGATCAATCGTCATAATGCATTGCTCTATTGCAACATTCCCTGCACGTTCGCCAACGCCATTCATGCAACCTTCTATTTGGCGCGCAGGCCCATCAATAACGGCAGTCATACTATTATCTAATGCTAACCCTAAATCATTATGGCAATGCGTTGACCATATGATCTCACGTTCAGGAAATTCTGTTTTGATAATGGCTGCATGCTGATTCATATTCTCAACAAAATAATCGTTCGCCCAACGTGATGCGCCACCGATAGTATCAGGGCAATTTATAATAGTGGCGCCAGCACTAACGGCTGCTCTCATCACATCGGTCGTAAAATCAAAATTATTCTGCATGCGTGAATAACCTTCAGGGCTAAATTCCACTTCAAAGCCATCATCTGTGGCTATCTTGATCAAACGATAGACCTCATCAATGATTTGTGAATCATTCATTGCAGATGCGCCCAATGAAGCCTGCATTAAATGACGATCAACCGGCACATAAGTATGTAACCTAGCGTTAGCAGACGCGACACTCGGCTTTAAGGCTTCCATCGTACGAATAATTTGTTGCTCACGAAGCTGACATAGTGCGGCAATTTTCATCATTGATTGACGATCAGCCATACGTTCTGAAATGCTGCGAACAATTTCAAAATCATGCTGACTGGCAGCAGGAAAGCCTGCCTCTAATATATCAATACCAAGTGCGTCAGCATAATCTGCGTAATGTATATTGTCTTCAAACGACATGCCCGCACCCGGTGATTGCTGCCCATCTCTTAATGTGGTATCAAATATATATATTTGTTGTTTCGTTTTCATGCTATCACCTTCTTTTCATTATTATTGACATATGTTAATGCTGTCTCAACATTAGGGTTTTTACCATGCACTAATTCGCTATAACATTGCTTAATTTTTTCTGTTATTGGGCCAATTTTCCCATCACCTATGACACGATCATCTAATGATTTAATCGCCGTGACTTCAACAGCAGTACCACAAAAAAATGCCTCATCTGCTGAATAAACATCATCGGGCGTGTAACGTTCTTCAATAACAGAAAACCCATGTTGTTGAGCAATGTCCATGATAGTATCGCGCGTAATACCCATTAAGATTGTCCCTGCTGGCGTTGTCATAATTTTTTTATCTTTAACAATAAAAATATTTTCAGCACTGCCTTCGGCAACAAACCCATCAACATCCAACAACAATGCTTCATGGTAATGCGTATGTCTAATCGCCAATCCCGCTAATATACTATTCACGTAATGCCCGCTGATTTTTGCATCAGCAACAGTGGATTTAGGATGAATGCGAATATAAGGACTGGTGACAATATCAACCGACTCAACGGGCAAATAATCATTCCAGGGCCAGCAAGCAATAATAATATCTATCGGCAAATCTGCCGTGGGGGTTACTTGCATGCTGCCATAGCCGTAATAAGCTAGTGGACGAATATAGGCTTCTTTACAATCATTTTTCTGCAAGGTTTCAATAACAGCCTGACAAATGTCATCCACACTGTAATGAATTGCCATACCTATTTGTTTAGCAGAATAAAAAAAGCGTTCAATATGCTCTCTTAACTTAAATACGGCAGGCCCGCTTACTGTCTGATAACAACGTATGCCCTCAAAAACAGCAGAGCCATAATGAAGCCCATGTGTTAACACGTGGGTTTGTGCGTGTTGCCATGGGATACACTCCCCATTTTTCCAAATATAATCTGTATTATTCATATTAGCTCCATAACTGTTGATTAATGACCTTGACTGAGCAATATATTAGCAAACATTACTCGGCAGACGATTGCGAACATTCCTTACTTTGGCTTATTATTGATATATAAATTCAATAATCTCATAATTATTGGTTTTTTATGCTAACATAGGGCGAAATCTTGATGGAGTGCCCAAAATGGATCGTATAGATAAGCAAATACTTGAGCAGTTACAACAGAACAGTAAAATAAACAACCAAGAGCTAGCAGAAAAAGTTTCACTTTCTCCGTCGCCCTGCTTAAGGCGCGTTAAGCAGCTAGAAGAAGAAGGATATATCAATCGATATGTTGCTTTACTATCCCCTGAGAAAATCGGACTGGATTTAACCATTAGCATTGCTGTTGAACTTAGTAGCCACGACCCCAAGATTATGAAGGGTTTTGAAAATAAAATTAAAACGCTGCCCGAAATTGTGCAGTGCCATTTAATTGCAGGACAAGATCAAGATTATATACTGAAGGTCGTTGTACCAAGTCTCAATAAATATCAAACATTTCTGCTTGATAAGTTAACCCAGATTGAGGGAGTCAGAAATGTGCATTCAAGCTTTGTTTTGCGCAGCATTGTTGATACATCATCACTACCCTTGCATCATTTAAAATGATTGAGCATTTTGACGACATCTACGGTGGCAATGACATCATGAACACGGAGAATGTTAGCACCCTGCTTTATTAATGTGAATAATAACGCTAGGCTGCCGTATAAACGTTCATTGGCATCTTGGTTTAAGATATCACCGATGAAAGATTTACGAGAAACACCCGCTAGTACAGGATAACCAAGCTCGTGGAATTCATGGAACCGTGTAACCAGTTCTACATTTTGTTCGGTGGTTTTACCAAAGCTTCTCCCACCAAAACCAGGGTCGATTGTGAGATTTTCACGGCTAATGCCAGCAGCTAAACTGGCATCAATCCGTTGCTGTAAAAAATGTTTCACGTAACTGATAACATCACCATCATAAGGGTCATTTTTAATATCACTCGGCATACCTTCTGGGTATTGCATGTGCATTAAAATCACAGGGACGTTTAATTGCGCCGCCATTTTCAACGCGCCGGGCAAGCGTAGTGCACGCACATCGTTAATGATATCCGCACCGGCGGCAATGGCAGCTTGCATGACTTCAGGTTTACTAGTATCCACTGAAATGGGCACATCGATTACTGCACGTACACGTTCTAATACGGGTATTAAACGCTCTAATTCTTGCTCTAATTGCGTAGTAGGATTTTCAAGATTAACATTGGTAGCTTCAGCACCAATATCAATAATATCCGCACCTTCTGCTACCATTTTTTCAGCATGAACAACGGCGTTATCGATATTCGTGTGACGACTTTCAGTAAAAAATGAATGGGGATCTAGATTCAAGATCCCCATGATTTGTGGACGGTTAGCTGGCATCACTCGCAGGCTTATTTAAATCTGGCTTAGGTTCAGTTTTGGTTTTAGCTTTTTTAGCACTGCCATCAGAAGAAGAATCGCTAGGTTTATCGTTCCAACCAGCGGGTTCACGCACTTCGCGACGCGCCATTAAATCATCGATTTGGTCTTTATCGATGGTCTCAAATTTCATTAATGCCTCAGCCATTGTGTGAAGAATATCGTTATTATCTTTTAATATCACTTCAGCTCGAGAATAGTTATGATCGATAATGTTGCGTACTTCACCATCAATTGCATTAGCTGTTTCATCCGACATGGCTTTGGTTTTTGATACTTGGCGACCGATGAAGACTTCATCTTCATTTTCGCCGTAGGTCAATGGACCCATTTTTTTCGACAAGCCCCATTTGGTTACCATATTACGTGCCAATTCAGTCGCACGCTCAAGATCATTCGAAGCGCCTGTCGTCACATGATCTTCACCAAAAATTAATTCTTCAGCTAAGCGTCCACCATACAATGAACACAGTTGGCTTTCTAATCGTAGACGTGAATAGCTGTAACGATCTTGTTCGGGTAAGAACATCGTCACACCCAATGCACGACCACGAGGAATGATCGTCACTTTGTGTACCGGATCATGATCGGGTGATAAATAACCCACAATCGCATGCCCCGCTTCATGATACGCCGTCAATTTTTTCTCATTGTCATCCATCACCATGGATTTGCGTTCAGCACCCATCATGATTTTATCTTTGGCCTTTTCAAAATCTTGCATGTCAACATTACGCTTATTAACACGTGCGGCAAACAACGCCGCTTCATTCACTAAGTTAGCTAAATCAGCACCTGAAAAACCCGGTGTTCCGCGAGCGATAACCAATGGATTAACATCTTCCGTCACCGGTACTTTACGCATGTGCACTTGCAAAATCGCTTCACGTCCTTTGATGTCGGGCAAGCCAACCATCACTTGGCGATCGAAACGACCCGGGCGTAATAATGCAGGGTCTAACACATCAGGACGGTTAGTCGCCGCAAAGATAATCACACTTTCGTTGTCGTCAAAACCATCCATTTCAACTAACATTTGGTTAAGCGTTTGTTCACGTTCGTCATGACCACCACCTAAACCAGCACCACGATGACGACCGACGGCATCAATCTCATCGATGAAAATAATACAAGGCGCACTTTTTTTCGCTTGCGCAAACATATCACGCACACGTGAGGCACCGACACCGACAAACATTTCGACGAAGTCTGAACCCGAAATGGTAAAGAATGGCACTTTTGCTTCACCGGCAACGGCTTTCGCTAATAACGTTTTACCAGTACCAGGAGGACCAACTAATAAAACACCTTTAGGAATCTTGCCACCCAGTTTCTGGAATTTCGCGGGCTCTTTTAAATAGTCGACGACTTCGGTCACCTCTTCTTTCGCTTCTTCACAACCGGCAACATCTTTAAAGGTTACTTTAACTTGCCCCTCAGCAAGCATCTTCGCTTTCGAACGACCAAAACTCATGACACCACGACCACCGCCGCCGCCCATACCGCGCATGAAGAAAATCCACACACCGATTAATAAAACAAATGGGAACCAACTAATAAGAATACGCAACCATAAGCTTTGTTGCTCAGGTGGTTTGCCCACGACATCGACTTTATGTTTAAACAAGTCGCCTAATAAAAATGTATCGGGGAATGGCATGTACGTTTTAAATGCCTGCCCGCCTTGCAAAGTACCGCTGATGTTTTCATCCTGCATGACCACATTAGTGACTTTATTATCGTTAACGTTTTTCAAAAACTGTGTGTAAGATATTTGTTGCGAATTTTTACTATCTGCCGACTCAAAATTGCTAAACACGGCAATTAAAATAATGGCAATGATTAGCCATAGAAAAACGTTTTTCATCATATCATTCATGATCGGGGGGCTCCGGTGTCTTTTAATTGGAAATAGTTTAACATATTAAGAGTTGCGGGGTTAGGGCTTAGCAGGTAAGCCTAAGATCTAAAAAAAATACTGTCAACCCTTATCTTAAAATAACTGCCGCGCTCTCGCGGCAACAAAACCGCCTAACACCTAAGCCCTAAGCCCTTCCCTTATAACCTTTACATAACACATAAATCTCGCGCGACCTGTCACGCGATGCCTTAGGCTTACGCGACACCACCTTCGTAAACGCTTGCTTGAGCTGCAGTAAATAATCAGGAAATCCTTCACCTTGGAACATTTTGATTAAAAAATCGCCACCCGGCTTGAGTGTTTGTTGAACAAAATCCCACGCTAAGTCAGATAAATACATGGCACGAGGCTGATCGATAGTCGCGCTACCGCTCATATTGGGCGCAATATCTGAAATAATAACATCGAGTGGCTCATTATTAACCAATGCTAACAATTGCTCTAACACCGCTTCATCACGAAAATCACCCTCGATAAACTCAACCCCAATAATCGGATCCATCGGTAAAATGTCCATCGCGATGACCGTGCCATTCTTGCCCACCCATTTTCGCGCTAATTGTGACCAACCGCCTGGTGCCGCACCGAGATCCACCACGCGCATGCCTGGTTTGATGAGACGGTCTTTTTTCTGAATTTCTTCCAGCTTGAAGGCCGCGCGAGAACGATAACCGAGTTTACGTGCTTCTTGCACGTAAGGGTCTTTTTCATGTTCGGCTAACCAGCGTTTGCTACTTTCGGAGGTTTTTTTCATGGATGGGAGTTTAGCATAAAGCTTCAAAGTTTAGTCGTGTAGGCTCCACGATACTTATATTGTCTAAAGAATATTTAAATGAAGAATAAAAAACATTACTGTTGAAGTGAGAATTGTTCCGTTTTATAAATTGTTCAGTTAATTGTTTACGCTCCTTAGTAAACGCTCCCAACTCATCATTATTGACAATTTCAGACGCCATCAACTCAACAATTTCATAAAAATAAATTTTTTCACAAAAATTGTCTTTCTCAACAAATATCTCGGTCCACTTGTCATCCAAACTCAATCCTATCAACATGAATTCTTGTTGTTCAGGCAAATACTGAAAGATAAATTGGCAAACAAACGCATTGATGGTAATGTCTTGTGTCGTATAACGTTGCTCAAGCATTACCTCATATGACACTTGCTGCGCTTGCGTATTACATTCAACTTTATAATACCGACCTGGATTTGCACGACAATGAAAACGTAAACTTTCAGAGCAAACCCGCTGAAAACAGGACGTGAATGCGCTAATTAACAACCCCATATCTTGCTGATGAGAACTTAACAATGCTTGCCAAATAAATTTTTGTTTTTTTCTGCCCACACCACCGAAATTATAAACCAGCATATTTTCAAATACACGCTGTAACTTACTATCCGCATACACCACCAGCTCATTAGCTCGTTGTACATTCCCTTCATTCCCAGCGTAACCATACATCTCATTAATTTCTCTTAACTGTGGAATAGCTTTATCATAAGCCTTCACTATATCCCGGCCATCAACAAAAAATGATTGTGTACGTATCAGGTCTAACGATACGGCACTCATTTGTTTTCGTGAATCCTCCACATAACTATGCCTGGCAATAACATCAAGAATTTGTACTGCGTTGTTTAGCCGGTTTCCTGATATTGTTGACAACTCCATAGTGATAGAATGTTGATGTTTAAAAGTAGCCAAATATTGATTAAAAATATTTTTCAACTGTATTACCGCTGCTTGTATATCCCGCTCTAAACTATAATTTGTCAAAATGTGATTAATGGTATGTATTGACAAATCAACCGCGACTTCTTTTCGCAGCACCACTTTATGAGGCAGGTGCTCCGCTACATCTTGTTCATCATCACATCTGATTCTCACATAACTCATATTCAATTGAGCCAGTAATAATTTCAATTCATGCGAACTATAGACTTTCAAACCATAAATGATAGTGACACAATTAACGGCCTCATGCTCTTTCGCATCCTTGCCTTGTAACAATTCAACCAAACAAACGCTAATCACATATAAATAATTCACCAAGGTCGAATAATCATCCATCCTATTCATTATTGTTTGTTGGAAGATGGGTATCAGAATTAATATTTTCCGGTATAAACGCGACAACTGTGACAAGTCTATTAGACTTAACATCGCTAAGTCGATAGCTTCTTTGATGATATCGCTAACATTCACTTGGCTAGCAGAATTTTCAGGCGCAGCGATAATACGTGGTGACTGCCTACGATTGGGTTTAACACTTAAGCGCCTGTCATAAACACCAAGGTCAAGCCGCTGCATGTGTCGCGCAGCAACAGAACCACTACCGCGAGGTGTGTGTATGCGTACTGCTTTGGGTGTTACGGTTAAATCATCCGATATCACGGGTGATGGCGGAGCAGTAAGACTGCTATCAGATTGTTTTGCTAGTAACGCCTGCAAAAACTGCTGTAGTGCTGGTTGTATCTGTTGAAATTGCATAAGCTTATATTAATTAGTTTGTCCCAAGCATAACCTATAATAAAATTTTAACCAGTCGGTATTTCTATTAGGCGAAATACATTGTATAATACCTGCTCAACAACTGAGGTCCTCATGTCATTAACCGCTAAAGAAAAACGCGAATTCAAACAAAAAGCTCATCATTTGAAACCTATCGTGCAAATTGGCGACAAAGGCTTAAGCGAAACAGTCATGGCTGAAATCAAGCGTGCCTTGTATGATCATGAGCTGATTAAAGTGAAAGTGTCTGGGCTTGAGCGCGACAAATACCAAGAAATGATCGACACTATCTGTGAAAAAACAACAGCGACGTTTATTAATAAAATTGGTCACACTGTTATCCTTTACCGCAAATCTGATAAGTAATTTTATCCAACTTTACAGCACGTCATTCCGCGGCTTGACCGCGGGATGACGGAACTAAATAAATTGATTTATTCAACAACGCCCGTATTGAGAGAAGGCACATATAAATTCTTTGTTGCATTAGCAAAAACATCATATTTGACATTCGCTCTATTATCATTTTTAATAGCAGCATAATTATTTTATAGCTATTTAAAAAGTCTACCAGCGCCGAGTTGCACATAACCCATAAGGATGAGTTATGTTGCACGATGCTTTTTTATTAACGCCTACCAAGGCGCCTGTTGTCTTAGCCCTGCAGCAATGTTTGGCTGATTTACCCAGTACTGCGTCTACAGATAGTTTGGTTAAACAGTTTGACCACATTCACAGTGTTATCGTTCGACTGCAGTGCGATCCCAAACATTATTATTGCAAAACTGATGCAATAACCATTCTCGCGCAACATTTACAGGGTTTTTCATCTGATGCGTTAACGCGTATTCATCGATATCTCAGCACGCAGAAAACAGCATTGTGGTCCTATCAATCAACACAATTTGATTACGCGCAGTTAGTGTATTTAGCCGAGCAATTACTCACGGCATTGCAAATCACGTTGCTTACATCGCCGACACTGCCGCATTATCGCCGTGCGCAATTCCCTATTCGGCTCATTGGTCTCAATGCTTTATTACCTGAATTACAAATCACATATGCCAAGTTGATGCATTTGGATATACCCGACAATTTATCGGATTTAAACAGTGATTATGAAACTGACAGTGAGCGAAGTCGCAGCACATCAGACGCAGCAAGCAGCGATAGTGGCTTAGGGTTGAGCCTAGATTTTCAATTGCGTGACTTCATTAAAACTTGCCAACAGCGTGTACTCATGGTCGCCCGAGGTTTGAAACTCCGTTGGCACGAACAGCATTATGCCATTGTTTGCAAAGCGCTGATGCGAGACATGGCAAACTTGAATGTCACTCATTGTCATGAAGCCTATCAGCATTGGCAACGTCATGATGTTCAGCAACTGCTAAGTTTGCTGCAGGACATTGCCACGCAATCACAGATGTATGTGCAAGCGATTTTAATACATTTGCCAAGCGTACCGGATTTGCCACAAGAACAACATGCCATCTTCATCGCTAATGCTGCCCGTGGTGTCTTAAGCCAATTGCTCGCTGTGCGTAATGCCGTATTAGAGACTTATGCCAATCACATTAAACAACAGACACTGCGCTCGAAAATGACGGTATGGCAGTCGCAGTTTTCTGTGACACAATCGCAGGCGAGTCCCTTTTCCATGCTGTGTTATTGTTTGCAAACTAACTTTAGCCAGGCGTTATTTTTTCATGCAGCACAAGCTTGGTTAGATAGCGATGACATCTATGCATTGGCTGACTCGCTCAGGGATAGTGTTTATCGCGATTTAGCACAACTCTATTTAAGCTTAGCGACGCATTTCCCCGATAAAGGCTTGCAAGCGTACACGCGCGCGCAGCAAGACTGTTTGTTGACAGTCGATAAGATTTTATTGAGTGCTATTTTACGTAACGAAGCACGAACGGAGCAGTTAGTTAGCGTCAATGATATGCCGGCCAGAGAAAAAGGCATTTGCGATTATTTTTTGCTAAGTTATATTCACAAATATGCGCGGCATCTCGCCATACCCTTAACTCAACCTTCAAACGCATTCAGTCAACAACAATTACTGCTGCTATTGCACAGCTTGGTGGATTACCAATTTAACTTAGCCCTATTCTTCACTACGCTCACGCACTTTGTGGATGGCATCGCCAAACAAATACAACGTATCTGGCATGAGAGTAACATCCCACATTTTATTCAACACGCCACACAATTATTGCAACAACTGTCGCTGGAGCAATTGCAACAGTTCGATGAACGCCTCAATGAAAACAGCAGTATTCATTTCGCCATGGCATATTATGTTTATGTTTGCGATAACCCTGAGTTATTTACGCAGCCCTTGCAGGTGGCGTTACCGAAACCTGAAGCGGCCAGTTTTAATTTTTCCCACACACATGATCCGCGTTGGAATACGATGGACATCGATCGCGATCGCAATTACGCCTGTATCATACAAACCGCACAATTAATTAATGCCCACATCAGTTTGTTACGCATCAGCATCATGCGTGCGCATGCGGATAAAATCATTGCGTCATAAAAAAACAATTTGTTCACGCGATGAGCAAACAAAAAAAATCGTATAAAATTTTGCGCACTGTTAAGTTTATGTTAAGCTTCGTCAACTAACTTACACATAATTAAACAACGTTAACTATCTGAACTTTAAAAGAGATAGTGATACACGCCCGATAATTCTTAAAACAAATGGCGCGTTAGTTTGTTGGCTCATTACACTGTCAACAAACATGGAATAACATGGAGAGCGCATAATGTTATCTGTTGATGCTGCGACCGCGAAGGCTCGCGCGACTGCTTCGTCTCGACAATTTATGCAACAGGTATTGCCACCTATTTTGCCTGAATATAATCTGCAGCTAACGCAAACACTGACTAAGCTGCTCACCTTCACTTCACACTATAACCAATATCGCAGTGAAGAAACGGTTGAACCAAACACTGGATTAAATCTTGTCCCCGATGCACAGCCTGAAATTCGATTACTCAGTGAGATAAGCATCCGACTACAGGTACTGTTAAGCATAGTCTCGTCACTCAACATTGGCATACGCGCTGAGAATTCCGAGCGTAAAGGCACCGATGCTTGTTTTGATGGCATGTCTACCATTGAAACCCTCTATTTGCATCTCTTAAAGGTACCCCATGCCACCAGAACTAAACTAAGCCAATTTCACCACGTGTTAAATCTGGTAAAAGCACAACTGCTAGACGCATGCGAAGTCAGCAATGACATGATGGCATCCAACATTGTCAATAATGCACCACTTATTATTGTTATCGAACAATTACTCGCTGCCATTAATTTAACTCGCATCAAACCCATAGCGCAAAAAGCTAAACCCAGCGAACGACCTGTGATGATGAGTGTAGTGTTTAATTTATTTAGAGCGACCACCCATGCTGATACAAAGCTAAATCCCTTAGCGCCTCGTAGAGTATTTGGTGACAATGGCGTTGCGATGGCACTTCGTAATCTATTTTTTCATGCTGATCGTTCACACGTTGATACGATTCTTGAACTCTATGCTTTTAAAATGCGCTTTGTCACACCAACGAATTTTGTGACTGACTTTCCTATGGAGCCTCAAATGATAGGCCAAGGTGACGATGCGATAACTAAAGCTGCTAAAGATATTGGCTGTGATGACATTGAGGTAGTGAATGCTAGTTTCTCAGCACCATCAATGCAACTAGACACCGACACACCAACAGCCGCTGAACTCGATTTAATGCGTCGTTTTTTAAATGCCTTATCCACCAATCGTTTTTCTCCTCGCTACAGCAAACGCAGCGTAGTGCTATACACAACCTCTGATGCTGATGGGCCTGTGGAAGGATCATTCGAAGTTATTTACTTTTTATGTGCTGCACTTAACTTTTTTGAAGGGCTACCTGAACAAGATGGTTGGAAGTTTGATAACCTATATGATGCTAAAACATTGTCGCATCTAGTCCAAAAAACTTACCATGCGATTGTTAAACACGGTGCCATGAATTTAGTCGCATTTGATATCGCTTATCGACTGATGACATCAAAAGCCATACGTCGCGTATTCACATTGCTTGATGATATAGAGCAAAATCCCGACCAGAATTTTGAGATGCTTTATGCTTTTGATTCTGAATTGCCTGCAACATCAACTGACTTAAAAACCTTCGCTCAACAATTCAACATCAAGCTACAAGCCATCCTGAAAATATTAACATATGGCATGCAACGATTTTATTTAGAAAGAACCGTCGCAGGACTTAGCAACACACTTAGTGCTGTAGAACGCATCTCTGATGCTAAAAGCGCCATTGGTCCCTACACCCCACTCGGTCCGCAATTTGTGCAATTGGCTAATAGCTTATTAGCAAAGGTTTTTGTTTTTCAAACCTTTGCTAATGCACTGATGCAGTTTTACAGCACACATCGTATTCAGCCTAAACAAATGTTGATTGAAGGTAAACAAAGCCTATGTCCTACTGCGCTAGGTGACCTTGTCACGTTATTAAGACAAGTGCCGACTCCCGCCCTCATGACGTTATATGTTAATTACCATCGTCCGAATGTCTTGGAAGCTATTGATAGCAATCAGGCTGGTTATCGAGCTACCTTATATACACAAGCTCATGGCCCGAATTATTATGCTCGACTTTTTGTCTGTTTTTATCAAGCGATTATGATTGTCTTTGTTAAATCTCTATACAAACAACAAACCTTCACCCCCTTTGGAGCTGTACAACGGGGAACACATTTAAGCAGTTTAAAAGCCTGGATATTGATCACCATAGAATTGCTAGAAGCGAACGATTATCATAGCGCTGTATTACTTGATACTATCAACAAAATTACTGCTGGCGAATCACTCTATGGCTTATATAACTTTTTATATGATGGTCTTTGTGAACAAACAGCATTACAAATTGAACTGCTTAATACATTAGAAAAAAGTGCAACCAATATGCAAGAGTATGGACAGTTCAACTTGTTATTAAATGCGATGCGTGCTGTTGTCGTACCTATGGGTTATTACCGAACTTCTCAGCCTCTGCTGATGCAATATGCGGAACATGCGACCACAAAAATGCGAGACAACTCCTGGTTGCCGGTTTATAAAGAAGAGAGTAATGACGTATCTGAACATGAAGTTGCTTTAAAGCAATACATACTAGATTTAATGGACATCATTGGCAAACAACTTTCTGCGCAGCAAACACTAGAGCAGATCATTTTAAAAACACCCATTATGACACGCTTTATCAGTATTACAGAAACACCATTACGGAATGTTCTAATCGAACAACTAAAAAATTATGGCAATACATTAATGGCACCGTTGCTTCGCTTCCTACAAAGTCCATTTTTCGTATTGTTTATGGGTTATTGCAAGCAAATCATTAGCGTCGAGGAATTGCCGCAACAAGCCATTTTTCAAAATTTCGCAAATGATGATCGAATGCTTGCTTTAGCTGCAGAGGTTGCTGAGCATGATAAAAATATTGCTAAGGCACGTATACCTCGCCATAAACAACGCGCCATTGATGATGCGCAAGCGGTGGCTGATGCGACCCCTGAAAGTATTACACAAGCTATGTCTGATGCCGCAGAAGCTGAAGCCGCAGCGTTGAAGCAACTTAATGGCGTACTTTATCAACCACAATACAAACGAGAAAAATTAGTCCCCGTCATGGCAAAAAGTCTAGGAGAATTGTTAAACACTACTCTAGACGCAGCAAATGTAGCCGCTGGTTTGAGCCCCGCTTAACCAGCATCCTGAGTCATCAACCCCACATCTTTCACACCTGCTTGCTGCAGTAGCACCATGGCTTTTACCACGTTGCCATAATTGGTGTCAGTATCGCCTTTCACTAAAATAGTACGTTTAGGATTTTTTTGTAACATGGATTGCACCGCTTTGGTTAAGGCTTGGTTAGTGACGGGAATATTCGGGTTGCTTGAGGTATTTAAGAATAGTTGGCCTTTTTTATTGACTGAAACAATGGCGGGCATGCGTTCTTTGGCGCTTAGGACTTTGGCATTGGCTTGTGGCAGGTTAACGTTAACGCCTTGTTGTAATAATGGAGCGGTGATCATGAAGATGACGAGTAGGACTAACATGACATCGATGTAGGGGACGATATTGATGTCGGATATGGGTTTGCGTTTCTGGCGGTGGTTTGAAAATCTCATTTGATCAGCCCTCATCTACCCTTTGGGCATCTTCTTTGCTTACGGGGAGAAGAGCATTATCTAACAACTGTGAGCGAATGCTATTAGTGAATTCTTCGGCGAAGCTTTCGTAGCGGGTTAGGATACGTTCCATTTGGTAGCTAAAACGATTGTAGGCGATGACAGCAGGGATGGCGGCGAACAAACCGATGGCGGTGGCGACTAAGGCTTCAGAAATACCAGGGGCAACCATGGAGATGGTGGCTTGCTGCACGCTACTCAAGGCGCTGAATGCGGTCATGATGCCCCACACGGTGCCGAACAAACCGACGTATGGACTGGTTGAACCGACGGTAGCTAAAAAGGGTAAGTGGCGTTCTAGGCTATCTTGTTCTTGGTTGATGGCCACGCGCATCGCGCGTTGAATGCCTTCCAAGGTGGTATCGATGTTGGCGTGGTTTTTGGCTAAGCGTTTGTATTCACGAAAACCTTTGGTGAAGATATTGTTGATTCCGGCTTCGGCTTTGTTGTTTTTGTAGAGTTGTTGATAGTATTCGTTAACGTCGATGCCTGACCAAAAATATTCTTCGAATTCGTTGACGCGTTTGCGAGTGGCTCTGTAGAGCTGCCAGCGTTGGAGGATGAAAGCCCAGGAGAGGACGGATGCGATTAATAGTAGGATCATCACGAGTTTGACGACGATGCCGGCTTGTAAAAAAAGATCGATGATGGAATGGTTCATGGGGTCTCCGTTACCTTGGCTAATTGCTGCTTTTAAATTCGCCTCAATCTTGTAGGGTGGATAAAAGATTCGCGTAGCGAATCATATCCACCATCTTTGAGACGCCCACCATGGTGGATATGTCTGCGCTGCGCGCAAACTTTTATCCACCCTACTTTAGACCCTCAGGCATTTTAATACCGAAATGTAAGTAGGCTCGTTGTGTAGCGACTCGGCCGCGTGGTGTGCGCATCATGAAGCCTTGTTGCATTAAATAGGGTTCGAGTAAATCTTCGATGGTGCCTTTGTCTTCGCTGATAGCAGCGGCTAGGCTTTCGACACCAACAGGGCCACCGTCGAATTTTTCGATCATGGCGAGGAGTAATTTTCTATCGAGCATGTCAAAACCGTGGATATCAACATCGAGCATATCTAAAGCTTGTGAAGCAAGTTTATCAGTGATGCGACCATCGCCTTTAACTTCGGCGTAATCACGCACGCGGCGTAATAAGCGATTGGCGATACGAGGTGTACCGCGTGAGCGTTTGGCCAATTCACGTGCGCCCTGCTCTTCTAAGGTCACGCCTAAGATACTCGCCGAACGTTTCACAATGCTGGTTAAATCATCGAGGTTATAAAATTCTAAGCGTTGCACAATGCCGAAGCGATCGCGTAATGGTGATGTTAATAAACCGGCGCGTGTTGTTGCTCCGACTAAGGTAAAAGGTGGTAAGTCGATTTTAATCGACCGCGCGGCAGGGCCTTCACCGATCATAATGTCTAATTGAAAGTCTTCCATGGCGGGATAGAGAATTTCTTCTATCACCGGGCTCATGCGATGGATTTCATCGATAAATAATACGTCGTTGGCTTCTAGGTTTGTGAGAATAGCGGCTAAATCACCTGCTTTTTCTAACACAGGGCCAGAGGTTTGTTTCATGCTAACACCCAGTTCATTGGCGATAATGTGTGATAACGTGGTTTTACCTAAACCGGGAGGACCAAAAATTAATACATGATCTAACGCATCATGTCGTTGGCGTGCAGCGGAAATAAAAATTTCCATTTGTTCACGCACTTTAGGTTGGCCTTCGTAATCTTCTAATGTACGCGGGCGAATGTTTTGCTCGAAGACTTCCTCTTCGGTGGTGATGTCGGTGGCGTCTATTAAGCGGTCTGATTCAATCATAGTGGGTGCTTGGTTGTTGAGTTTCGACACTCAATGTTAAATAGTCTTCAATGCTTGTTTTATGAGGTCTTCGCTCGACAAGTCATCACCTTTAATTTTTGCGATAGCTTTATTAGCATCGTTAGGTTTGTAGCCTAATGATACTAATGCACTCACGGCATCGTTGATGGCGTTGCTTACTGCATGGCTCGTTAGCGATTGTACATCAATAGCCGTCATGGTTTCATTCCAATCCGCTAAGCGGTCGCGCATTTCAACAATTAAACGTTCAGCGGTTTTTTTACCTACGCCGGGCAAACGTACTAAACTGGCGGTGTCATTATCACTGATACAACGGGCAAAAGCATTGGGTTCAATACCGGATAAAATAGTAATAGCGAGTTTAGGGCCAACACCGTTGACTTTAATCAAGGTGCGAAACAATCGGCGTTCTTGCTCATCGTAAAAGCCATAAAGCAACTGCGCATCTTCGCGTACAACTAAATGCGTATACAAACAAACCTGTTCACCGACGGCTGGCAAGCGATAAAACGTGCTCATGGGTGCATCAACTTCGTAGCCAACACCTTGCACATCGAGTAATAGTTGTGGGGGTTGTTTGGCAACTAGCGTGCCTGTTAGACGACCAATCATAAGAATTCCTTCGTGATTTGATTATTATACATCAATTCAGCACTATTTTTTTCCTGGATTGCGCGGTCAAGCCGCACAATGACGAGGCTTCGTCATCCTAGAAAGTCGCCATCCCACGGCTTGACCGTGTGACCCAGTACCACTAGAACTGGCTCACCCTAGAAAGTTGTCATCCCGCGGCTTGACCGCGGGATCCAGTGCCATCAAATCTCCCGCTGATTTAACGCCATCGACCTGCTTTAACGCTAGTGACACCGGTGACTTTGCTGGTTTCGCGTGTGTGGGCATGGCAAATAGCGGCCGCCAAGGCGTCAGCGGCATCTTCTTGTGGTTCGGCGGATAAGTTCAATAAGGTTTTCACCATATGTTGCATTTGCGATTTAGCCGCCGCGCCGTAACCGACGATAGCTTGTTTGATTTGTTTGGCGGAATATTCGGCGACGGGAATGTCGTGCTGCACGATGGTAGTGACGGCAGCACCACGGGCTTGGCCGAGTTTTAAGGCGCTGCCTGCATTGGCGTGCATGAAGACTTGTTCGACGGAAGCTTCGCCGGGTTTGTATTCGATGATGATTTGATTTAAATCGGCGCTGATTTGTTTTAAGCGTTCGGGGATAGAATCACCGATGGTTTTGATGCAGCCGCTGGCTAGGTAGGAGAGTTTACTGCCGTCGGCTTGGATTAGGCCGTAACCGGTGATGCGGGAGCCGGGGTCAATGCCTAGAATAATGTTAGGATTGAGGATTGAGGATTGAGGATTGAGAGCAGACATCAATCTTTAACCTAGCTGCTGTAGTACATCATCTGAAATATCCACATTGGTGTAAACATCCTGGACGTCATCTAAATCTTCCATGGCTTCTACGATGCCCATGATGGATTCGGCTAAATCTTTATCGGCTTCGACGGTGAGTGAGGCGACCATGGTGACTTCGGCATTCTCGGTTTCAAAGCCAGCAGCAGAAATAGCATCTTTGACTGTACCAAATGCTTCAGGGCTTGTTGTTACATCTATACTACCATCATCGTTAGTTACAATGTCATCAGCGCCTGCTTCTAACGCCGCTTCCATAATTTTATCTTCATCACTACCCGCGGCATAAGCGAGCTGACCTTGCTTAGAGAATAAGTAAGCGACGGAACCATCAGTGCCTAAGTTACCGCCACGTTTTTTAAATACCGTGCGGACTTCACCAACGGTACGATTACGATTATCGGTCATAGTGTCAACGAGTATAGCGACGCCTTTAGGGCCGTAACCTTCATAGCGAATTTCTTCCATGTTGCTATTATCATCACCGCCAGCACCGCGTTTGACGGCACGGTCGATGGTGTCACGCGTCATATTATTACTTAAGGCTTTATCGATCGCGGCACGTAGACGTGGGTTTTGTGCAGGATCAGGCATGCCTAATTTTGCGGCTGTCGTAATTTCACGAATTAACTTTGTAAAAATCTTTCCACGTTTAGCATCTTGCGCACCTTTACGGTGTTTGATGTTCGCCCATTTACTGTGACCTGCCATTTACTTCTCCACTCGAGGTGTTTTCAATTTAACGCCTAATTCTTTCAACTGCTCAGGCTCAACCACAGATGGCGCTTGTGTCATTAAGCAAGTTGCCGTTTGAGTTTTAGGAAATGCGATAACATCACGAATAGAACTCGAACCTGTTAACAACATGACAATGCGATCAATACCGAAGGCAACACCACCGTGTGGCGGGCAACCGTATTGGAGAGCTTCTAAGAAGTATCCAAATTTTTCTTGTGCAGCTTGCTCGTCTAAACCTAAGGTTGCAAAGACAGCGGCTTGCATTTGGGCATCGTGAATACGAATTGAACCACCACCGATTTCCGAACCATTAAGTACCATGTCATAAGCACGCGCCTTGGCTTGCTCTGGATTCGCTTTAACATCTTCAGGTGTACCATGCGGCGCAGTGAAGGGGTGATGCATGGCATACCAACGTTTATCGCTGTATTCAAACATCGGGAAATCAACAACCCATAAGGGTTTCCAACCGGCTTCGACTAAGCCACGATCTTCACCGACTTTGACGCGCAATGCACCAAGGGCTTCATTAACAACATGAGCCGAATCAGCACCGAAGAAAACGATGTCGCCGACTTCTGCACCGGTACGTTTCATGATGGCGTCTACGACATCTTCCGGTAAGAATTTTAAAATAGGTGATTGCAAGCCATCGGCGTTGACTTTAATATAGGCTAAACCTTTCGCGCCGTATATACCGACAAATTTTGTATATTCATCAATAACTTTACGAGACATATCGCCACCTTTGGGCACGCGTAATGCCGCTACGCGACCCGTTTTTGCAGGTTCAGCGAAGACTTTAAATTCAACCGATGCCATTAAATCACCGACATCGACTAATTCTAATGGAATACGTAAATCCGGTTTATCACTACCGTAACGTTGCATGGCTTCTTCGTAAGTCATACGTGGGAATTCAGGCAAATCAACATTGTGGATTTGTTTTAACAAACCACGAATCATGGTTTCCATTAAATCTTGAATGTCACGCTCTCCAACGAATGACATTTCAATATCGAGCTGAGTGAATTCAGGTTGACGATCGGCGCGTAAATCTTCGTCGCGGAAACATTTAACGATTTGGTAATAGCGGTCCACGCCGGACATCATTAACATTTGTTTAAATTGCTGGGGTGACTGTGGCAAGGCATAGAAGCTACCTTGATGTACACGTGAAGGGACTAAATAATCGCGTGCACCTTCTGGCGTTGCACGTGTTAGCATCGGTGTTTCGACATCTAAGAAACCTTTATCGGCTAAATATTCACGGAAGTAATGCGTGACTTTAGCGCGTGTCGCTAACTTGTTTAACATTTCAGGGCGACGTAAATCAATGTAGCGATATTTTAAACGTACATCTTCATTAATGGTTTGATGACCATCCAATGGAAAGGGTGGCGTTTTTGCTTTATTCAAGACGTCAATACTATCGGCCACGATTTCGATTTCGCCAGTTTTCATATCAGCATTCACCGTGCCTTCTAGGCGTGGCTTCACTTGGCCTTTAATGTGTAATACATATTCACTGCGCACATCATCAGCGGTTTTAAATGCTTCAGCATTGTCAGGATTAACAACCACTTGCACGATACCTTCGCGATCGCGCATATCAAGAAAAATCACCCCGCCATGGTCACGACGACGATGGACCCAGCCGCAAATATCGACCGTGTTGTTAAGTTGTTTTGATGTGACTTCGCCGCAGTAATGGGTTCGCATAGGTATTTCCTTTAAGGTTTTAGGGCTTAGGGCTTAGGGCTTAGGGCTTAGAAAACAAAGCAACTCATCTCAAGCACTTCATCAGGACCAAATATCTTAAAAACTAACACCTAAGCCCTAAAACCTAAGCCCTAAATTGTACTGTTCAAACGTTTAACAATCAAGCAGTTGGCAGCGCTTTCTGAATTTTTGGCATCGCAGATGCGCTATGCACCGTACCCAGGGACACCACAAATTTCATGGCATCTTCAACGTTCATATCCAATTCCACCACATCAGCAATGGGCACTAACATTAAAAAGCCTGATGTTGGATTCGGTGTAGTAGGGATAAAAATCGTCACCATCGCTTGGCCACTCACTTTTTCAGCTTGTTCTAAGCCCGCATTGGTTTGAAATGCAACGCTCCACATGCCTTTGCGTGGATATTCGACCAAGAGGACTTTACGAAATGATTCACCGGTAGAGTTCGTCATGGTTTCCATGATTTGTTTACTGGCGGAATAAACCGTACGTACTAAAGGAATATGCTCTAATAATTTTTCCCCCCAACCTAATACGATACGACCAAAAAAATTCGTCATCAACATACCTGTGACAAAAATAATCACAATCGAAAGTAACACCCCCAAACCCGGCAGGTGAAAGCCTAACAAGGCATCTGGCTGATATGCGGCAGGAACCAAATCAAGACTTTTGTCTAAAATCCCAACAATCAAGCTTAAGACAAATAAGGTCACGCCAATCGGCAACCAAATGAGTAAACCACTAAAAAACCATTTCTTTAACATCAGTCGTCCTTGTCTTTCGCTTTTGTTGTTGTTTTGGTTTCAGTTTTAACATCGGCTTTAACATCCGTTTTCGCTTCTGATTTCACATCAGTCACAGCATCTGATTTTGGCGGCTCAGTTGTATTGATTTCGGGCTTATTTTTATCACGAAAATCTGTCACATACCAACCACTGCCTTTCAACTGAAAGCCAGGAGCCGACACTAGTTTAGTCAACGCTGATTTACCACATTCTGGACAATCCGTTAGCGGTGCGTCTGACATTTTTTGCAACTTATCCATTTGATGCCCGCAAGCACCACACTGGTATTCATAGATTGGCATATTATTTTCCTTGTTTTCTCATGGGGGTAGTTTACGCGAATTTTACTCAATATTGTAGGGTCGATGAGGCTGAGCGCGGCTCAGGCACATCCACCAGCGGTTTAGCACTCACCACTGCGGGTGGAACTATCCACCCTACCTATTATTCACCAACGCTCTCTGCGGGGAGAAGGGAATTATAAAATAGGGGCTAGCAAGCGGATGGCTTTAACCATCAATCGAAATAGATAGGGGCGGCGGGCAAAAGATTCAAGATCGACTGTGCAGCAATTGGTTAAATCTTCGTTTAGCATCGATTCAACTTGTTGGATGAAAGTTTTATCGGCCGATAAGGCGGTGATTTCGAAATTGATGTAGAGCGAACGATTATCTAAGTTAACGGTGCCGACAGAGGCGACGCGGTCATCCACTAACATCACTTTTTGATGCATAAAACCTTTTTCATAGCGGTAAAGTTTGACACCCGCCACCTGCATGTCGCAATAATAATCGTAAGAACATAAATACACTAACATATGATCAGCTTTGGCTGGCAACATGATGCGCACATCAACGCCACGCAACACGGCTAATTGCAACGCTTTGATTATCGTATCATCAGGCACAAAATAAGGGCTCGCAATCCATAGTCGGTCATGCGCCATATTAATCATATCAAGAATAAACAATGCGCCAGTTTCCATCGGGCTATCAGGTCCTGTTGACATAATAGCGACAGATTGATTTTGCTCTGTAGCATTGGTTCGCCACTCAACTTTTGGGATGGTGTGTTGCGCCCAATACCAATCACGTAAAAAAGATAGCTGGATATCTTGCACAGACGGACCTTGCAAGCGTAAATGTGTATCTCGCCAATGGCCAAATTTTTTATTTTTACCTAAGTATTCATCACCCACGTTTAAACCACCAATAAACGCTGTTTTGCCATCGACTATCACAATTTTCCGGTGATTACGAAAATTAACTTGAAAGCGATTACCCTTGCCTTTTCGCGTATGAAATGATGACACTTGCACACCCGCTGCTGTCATTTGTGAGATAAAACTATTAGGCAAACTGTGACAGCCAATTTCATCATAAAGAAAATACACACTGACGCCTGTCTTAGCTTTTTGGATTAAGCGTTTTTGAAATGCTTGTCCTGCTTCATCGGCATGGATAATAAAAAATTGAAATAAAATATAAGTTTGTGCAGCATCTAAAGCATCAAACATTGACTGATAAGTTTTCTCACCATCGATGAGTAACTCCATATTATTACTATTAGTAAAGCCAATATGTGTCAATTTTTTTACTGTCGTCGCCAATGGATGTAACTGTGTTACATTTTGCTCATGTTGCAAAATGCTATCGTAAGCCACTTGCACCGCACCTTCTAATTCATCATAAGCTTTGCGCATGCTATCGGCATAGCCGTGAAATTTACGTCGGCCGAATAACCAGAACAAAGGCAATGCTACGAACGGAAACGTCAATAATGACACCACCCACGCAATCGTGCCTTGCGAAGTACGTACCGTCATAATGGCTTTAATGGCATAAATGATCGACAACACATAAATGAGGATCAAAAAGAGACTAACGAGAATGCCGTAATAATGAGAAATCATGTGTTGATTATAGGTCAGTTAGGGTATCGAGGATAGAGATAATTAGAAAAAGATAGGTGCAAAGGATCTCGAGCTCAATCTAACAAGGGTTAAGGTTGCTATTATTGGACGCTAGTTTTACACTTACGATCTATTTTTTGTAGCCGCTTTTCGGCTATTAACATGTTCACCCTACCATTGGAAACAAGATGAGAACGACAAACTATTTATTAGCGAATTTAAAAGAAGAACCCACTGAAGCGGAGTTAGTGAGCCACAAATTGATGTTGCGGGCGGGCTTGATTCGAAAATTAGCCAGTGGGGTTTATTCATGGTTGCCCACGGGTTTACGTGTGTTGCGCAAAGTTGAGCGTATTGTGCGAGAAGAATTGGATAAAGCGGGTTGTTTAGAGATGTTATTACCATCTGTGCAACCAGCTGAATTGTGGCAAGAGTCTGGCCGTTGGGAACAATATGGCCCTGAGTTGTTACGTTTTAAAGATCGTCACGATCGTGATTTTTGTTATGGGCCGACGCATGAAGAAGTGATTACGGAAGTATTGCGTCGCGACTTAAAAAGCTATAAACAATTACCACTTAACGTTTACCAAATTCAAACCAAATTCCGTGATGAAATTCGCCCTCGATTTGGCGTGATGCGTGCACGTGAATTCACCATGAAAGATGCTTACTCGTTTCATATTGATGAAAAATCTTTGGCTGAAACCTATCAAGTGATGTTTGACGCCTATACACGTATTTTTGAACGCATGGGTTTAAGCTTCCGTGCTGTGCAAGCTGATAGTGGTGCTATTGGTGGCGATCGCTCACATGAATTCCAAGTGTTGGCTGATTCAGGTGAAGATTTAATTGCTTATAGCGACGGCAGTGACTATGCCGCTAATATTGAAAAAGCTGAAACCTTAATCAACACATCACCCCGCCCAACTGCGACAGCTAATCTTAAAAAAGTTAGCACACCTACGCAACGAACCATTAAAGATGTGTGTGAATTTTTAAGCTTACCTGAAGATAAATCAGTAAAAGTCTTATTAGTGAATGGTGTGGAGGACGACATTGTCGCCTTAGTCTTGCGTGGCGATCACCAATTAAATGAAATTAAAGCGGAGCATCACCCAAAAGTTGCAACACCCCTTACCTTTGCTGACGAAGCTGTGATTGAAAGAATCATTAAATGCCAAACAGGCTTTATCGGCCCTATCGGTTTAACTACTCCCATTATCGTTGACCATGCTGCTGCTCAGTTAAATGATTTCTGCTGTGGTGCTAATGAAGAAGGCATGCATTATGTGAATGCTAACTGGGGTCGCGATATGGCCGAACCTGACATGTTTGATTTGCGCAATGTTGTCGAAGGCGATGCCAGCCCCGATGGTAAAGGCACGTTGAAGCTCACACGTGGTGTTGAAGTCGGTCATATTTTCCAACTCGGCACGAAATACAGTGATGCCATGAAAGCCAATGTACTGAATGATGGCGGCAAAGCTGTTAACCTACAAATGGGTTGCTACGGTTTAGGTATCTCACGAGTCGTTGCTGCTAGCATTGAACAACATCATGATGATCACGGCATCATTTGGCCAGAAGCGATTGCACCCTTCCATATTATGTTAGTACCGATGAATTACCACAAGTCTCATCGCGTGCGTGAAGCGGCTGATGCGCTCTATGAACAATTATTAGATGCAGGTTATGAAGTATTATTTGATGACAGAAAAGAGCGTCCTGGTGTATTGTTTGCAACCGCTGATTTGATTGGTATTCCTCATCGAATTGTTATCAGTGAATCAGGTATCGATGCAGGCACAGTTGAATACAAGCGGCGCACTGAAAAAGATAATCAGACTATTGTCCAAACTGAGTTGCTTTCGTTTTTATCAGCGAGCTAGTTTTTAGCGTTTGGCGGCAGTGTGAAATCCTTAGAACCACCCAAGCTCCAAACTCCTTAAGGAATAAAAGCATCATTCTGCACATAAACCGTTTTGGTTAACTGTGCAGTAACTTCGGTATGTGCGCGTAAACGACCGTTTAATGTAATCGTCACTTCTCGCTTGTTAATACCGCTAGATAGCGTTGTTGGTGTTATCGTGAATTGTAATTCAGTAATTTCAACATTGTTATTTGAGATAGCTTGCCAATGATTATCAGCCACATCGTTACAATTGTATACCTCGCCACTAATACGCATTTCAACAGATTTATCCGTATTATTTAAACGAAATCCCATTTGCTCACCCATCACAGCATCAGACGTTGATACATCCACAACTCCATCATCATTAAGATCGGACGAAAACAAAATACACTCGTTTGAGTTATCAATACTAATGTCTTGAAAAGGATTTAACACATACCAATCACCTTCACTTAACGTGCCAATCGAAAAAGGCGCTTCGATTGTCGCCGTCGCTGAGGCTCCTGGTGAAGGTGTTGGCGCAATGACTTGTGCACGTGCAGTAGTACTATCAGATAAGACTGCTCCCAGATTATTACCACTCAGGGCTAAAAACACATTAGGATCGCCTGTGGGATTGGACGCTGTCACGTCCGTCGTCGCAATATTATAACCCGCTGAAAGCGTAAGATCGCCTTCTCTATTGACTTGCACCAGCGATTCACGCCAATAACCCGCTCGACGAATATCACCGACCATCATATCCATAGTGGTCTCTAATTCTTGCTGTAATCGTATCGAATGATACAGTCGTGTCGTATTAGAGTTTGAACTGATAAACAAATCGACAACCGCTAATAAAACAATCAATGACAACGTGATGGCTACCATCAACTCAACTAATCCCGTGCCCTGCTGCTTCATCATTAAACACTATTCCTTATCAAGGTATCGGAACTATAACTGGACTGATCTGAATGGAAGGTTGATAAGCCGATGCTATGTACGCCCCCATTACTATCCGTCCAGCTGACATTCACTGTCACGGGACGATAATAAGCAGGGTTACTATACCGCTCTGTGCCCACAATAGTCGTACGCTTCAATGTCGTGTTATTAGCCTCAACGTTTGTATCAGTTTCATCACTATCGGTTAAATCTGCGTAAGCAACATCACGTAGTGAGTCAAGTCGTTGAGCTGCGATATGTATCGCTTCTGTTCTTGCCTCATTAATGGCAGACTCTTCCAACAACAATGCTTGCAAACTCATATAGCCAACAATCCCAACTGAAAGCAGCACGATGGCAACCAACACTTCAATCATTGCAACACCACGCTGCTGTTTCCTTAACATCCGCTGTCCCTCCAAGAACCTGGCACAATGGCAGTCGTACCATTTTTTTCAGCAATGTTGACACAAACGGTACGTGAAATATCACCGCCTTGACTCGTGCCAGTCGCTTTAATCTGCATAAAGGACCCTTGGTAATTATAATAAATATTGGTTATTTCACCTGAACTATTCGGATTAACCAAATCAGCAGCTAAGTATCCATTCAATATCGGATATTGCCAAGCTGAAGGTCCACCGGAAACTGCATAGGGGTACAAACCAATGCCTTGGATAATGGCATAATCTAAACCGGCTTGTGCAGCATAATAAGCTTGCTGGGCACGCAGTCCACTGGCGTTTGAACGAGATTGAGTTAAGATTAAGTGACTAACAGAAACTGAAGCAATCCCAATCAGTAAGAGCATAACCAACGCTGTTGATAACACAGCGAGACCTCGCTGCTTTTGTAAACTAATTAGCTGCAATCGTCGACCCCTACAATTGCATCAGAACAAACATCAACACGACCAGTACCATAAACAGTAATCACAACTGATTCACCATCGGTATTCGTTAACGTGATAGTCCCACTTCCATTAATAGCAATATTTTCTGGCAGCCCTCGCGGCGAGGTAAAATTAATTTCGTTACTCGTCAAACCATTCAGCGTCATAGCAATATTAGGGAATTCCGTATTGTTAACCGCATAAAGCATGCTGTTAATTTCACAGGCATCGGTTACACCTTTGGCAACGGTGCAATCACATGCAGAAGAGGTTGAACTGCCATAACACCAATCGGTAACGGGAGAAAACGCTGTGTAAACGCTGGTATCTCGGCGCATCGATTCTGAATGTGCAAAATTTAAATCACTGACGATTCCTTCGCCAGCACTACGCAATAGCGTATGGCGAATATAAATGCTGTAACTTGGAATCGCGATAGCAGCCAATATACCGATGATTGCAACAACAATCATTAATTCAACAAGTGAAAATCCTTTATTATTCATCATCAGCTATCCATGGTAAACTAAAAGTATTAGGGTATTATATAGAGGAATACTGCATGTTACAAAAGTCTAAAATACAGGGCTTCAGTCTTATTGAGCTAATGATTGTTGTTGCAATCATCGGTATATTGGCTGCTATCGCGATTCCCGGCTATACCTACTATATACAAAAATCACGTCGCTCAGAAGCCATTTCTGAAATGCTCAACATTCAATTGAAAGAAGAGCGCTATCGTACAAACAACACAACTTATGCCAATGCAGTGGACCTTGCTGCTAGTGAAGGCACGCTCCCTGGCAGCAATTACTACACTTACACGATAGCGGATGAATCCGCTACAACTTACACCATAACAGCGACAGCAATTGCTGGCACATCTCAAGAAAACGACAGCGTGAGTGAGCAAAGTTGTGCCATATTAACGATTAACGAATCAAATACGAAAACACCATCTGAATGCTGGTAATAAATTAAGCCATTCACCAACACCCCACTTTACAAACATGCTACCTCATGATAATATTTTTGCATATTAATAATATGTTGATAAGAATATGAAACAGGCGGGCTATAACCTAGTTGAAATTTGCGTATGTTTAAGTTTACTTGCCATGAGTGCCAGCGGAGTAATGGCTCTGTTAACACAAATAAGTAAGCAAGACTTACGAGTGCAAATCCAAGCAGAGCATGCCCTTATTGAACAGACGGAAACAGCGCGTGCATTAAATACTGTCATCCCCCAATCGACAGAAACATTTACCATCACGACAACATCACCAACATTACAATATAGGCGAATCAACTTACATTGGTTTTCTCCACCACAACTCCCCCACGATAAAACAGTAACCATTTATCGATGATAAAAACTCAAGGCTTTAGCCTGATCGAAATCATGCTGAGTATAACTCTAGCGTTATTCTTAAGTTTAGCTGCAATCAAACTATGGCTCGTGGTGAAAGAACACACCGAAAGCTTGCAGCAAACACAAGATAATGCCCAACGTTTACAACTCGCAAAATATTACATCATGCGTGCTAGTTATCGTGCTGGCTTTGCTATGTGTGAACATTATAGCCATTACTTTGGTGAAATGAGCCTTGAAGTAACTGAAGACAATGTGTTAGTTATCCGTTACATTCAACCCATCGCTTATTTAGCTCACAACATGGTAAGCCATGACAGTACTCTTTTACTAGATCAACCCATTCAACTACAAACCAACACACAATATATGCTATCGAATTGTCAGCATGAGGATATATTCACGCTAACTAACAAACAACGTACAGATACTATCAGTCAACATCCTGATTTCAATATCGCTTATCCACAACATAGTTTATTAGGCGAGGTAGTGAATGTTAGATTTTGGATTGCAAAGACTACACGCGTAACACCTCGAAAAGAAAAAATTTATGCCCTTTATCAACAAATTAATTCACAAAGCAAGCAAGAACTTGTTGAAGGTATTGATGCCATGCGCATTGAAGCAGTTAACACACAGCATCAACAACTCAGTTTCACGCCGGCAATTAATGTTCATGATTGGCAAACAACTCGACTCATTCACATCACATTAATCGCATCAAACCACCGTCAGCTAGCTTTTATGGTGGGTTTGCGTAACCATTGGAAAAACACATGAAACAGATGGGAACAGCCTTGTTTTATATGCTCAGCATGACGATGGTTATTAGTCTTGCCGTTTTCACATTGGCCGAAACTGCCACACTCAACACACGCTTACAACACAACTGGATGCAACATGACCTGGCCTTGATCGCTGCTGAAAATACCGCTATTTGCGCGAAACATCATATCGATGCCTGGCAACAGCCACAAATAGTTCGCCCCATGCAACCTTATAAAACATCAGTTGCGTGGTGGAAACAACACGGGCAAAGCTTAGAGCATAACTATTATCTGATTGAATCTTTCTCAACTCATAAGGGTAACATTTATTATTATCGAATTGTTGCTCTCGGTATTGAACAACATGCGCGTGTTATCGTGCAACTGTTTGTAAAAAAAGTTTATATTAATGAAGATGCGTTACCGAGTAAAACTGTCGGACGGTGGTTAGATTAATGTCGGCTTAGTCAGAACTTACGCGAAGCCCCTCTCTATTGCTTTTCTAGAACCCACGATCCAGAGCAATCTGGACTTAAGAAAAGTAAAGAAAAAATTACATTTTGCGTAAATCCTGTCAGTGCTTCAATTTTTGCTTGGCATGATTTATCGCTTGCAACAACGCCTTCCCATTGGGTGTGTCTGCCGACGTTTCAGCTAATAACTGCTGCCAATAATCGATAGCTTGCTGATAATGCCCCTGCTGATACGCATCCATCGCCATTAAGTTAATCACACCCTGATTGCCGGGTTGTTTGGCAATCACTTTACTCAACAATGCGCGCGATTGCGTTGTTAATTTCTGTCCTTGAGTGACATATAAAGCTTGTGCGTACATCAACATAATATCGGGTTGATCCGATTTCAACTGATTAGCTTTAGCAAAAGCGGCTTCGGCTTGTTTCATGTCATTACTATCAAAATATAAGCGCCCTAATAAATACCAACCTTTAGCATCATTCGGGTGTTGCTGAATAGCTTGCTGCATTTTAGCAATAATCGCTTGCGGCGTTTTTAATTGCTTTAACATTTGTGTTGCTTGTTGTTGCTGTTGCTGAGCATGAAAATAAGTGGGCAATTCTGAACTGCTTCCAAAGCTGAAATAAAACACGAGAGCAATAATAGGAATCAAGACGCATAAGCTGATAAACCATGCTTTATCGGTCGTATTGCTTAGCACTGTTGTATCAGTATCGTCATCTTGCAAAGTGCTAGCCTCAATTTCGCACTTCATGGCTTGATAGTCGTCTTTCGTTAATTTTCCTTCGGCATATTCACGCTCGGCATCACGTAGTTGTTGACGATGCACGGTTAAGTTGATTTGCTTACGTTCAATTTGAAGAGTATTAGATTTTCGCAACACAGGCCACAAGACAAACGCCAAGGCGATCAGTAACAATAAAACAATGAATAACCAAAAAACAGTCATGAGGCTTCTCGCAATAATTTTTCAGCACGTTGTTGCTGCTCTTTCGATAGCACAATTGGCTTGATACTTTTTCGGCGCAATGCGATAAAGATGACCAACACCAAACCGAAACCTAACAATACAAATGGACCGAACCAGAGTATATAAGTTTTACTATCGACTCTAGGCTTAAATAAAATAAAATCACCATAACGGGTAGTTAGATACTGCATGATATCGTGCTCAGATTTACCTGACTTCACTTGCCGATAAACATCGCCCCGTAAATCTTGAGCCAGTGGCGCATTCGATTCCATTAATGATTCATTTTGGCAAACCAGACAACGTAGATTTGGCAATATTTTATCAAACAATGCTTGCTGTTTGGCATCATTAAATGGATAGAGATCATGCTGCGACTGCGCAAAGCAAACGTTTGTTAACAGTAATAGCGCTATCAGCAATAATCTCATTTTTTAGCCTGCAATTTTTTCACTAACGGTTCTAAATGCTCATGCCAATCATCTGCTTGGATTTCGCCAATGAATTTATCCCGCACCACACCTTTTTTATCAATCACGAAGGTTTCAGGCACGCCGTACACACCCAAGTTAATACCGAGCTGTCCTTTAGGATCAAACAACACGGCTTTGTAAGGGTTGCCAAAGGTTTGCAGCCAATCTTTCGCTGTGTCTCGCTTGTCTTTATAATCTAAACCGTAAATTGGCACGACATGTGTTTTGGCTATCGCCATTAATTCAGGATGCTCTGCCCGACAGGTCAAACACCATGATGCCCATACATTTAACAAATAAACGTGACCAAGCAAATCGCGATTCGTGATCCGTTTTTCGGATAAGGTTTCAGCCGTAAATTCCGGCACTTGTTTGCCGATCAATGCTGATGGGATTTTATGTGGGTTTAAATGTAAGCCTCGGAAGAATAGCCCGATTAATACGAGGAAAATAAGGAGAGGCACTAATGTGACGGCTAAACGTTTTTTCATGTAATAATTCCCTGCATTTGCATCCTCACTATTGAATAATATAGGCCTCAAGCAGGGTGGATGAAAGATTCGCAACACGAATCATATCCACCATGAGCCTATCGTCCGCCACCGCTGGTGGATATATCCGAGCTAACGCTCAAATTTTTATCCATCCTACTCAGCCTGTATCGTTTGTCTATCACAGCGAGCAATCCACCCAAAACCATCATCAATCCACCAAACCAAATCCACCGTATAAACGGTTTATAATACAACCGCACTGCCCAAGCGTTGCCTTGCAACGGGTCGCCAAGCGATACATATAAATCACGTAAAGGCGTGACGTTTAACGCGGCATCCGTCATGGTAATGCCACTGGCACGATAGACACGCTTTTGTGCCTCGACTGAGCCCACATAATCCTGCCCATAGCGAATATCGAACCCGACGCCAACCGCATCATAATTAGGGCCTTTAAAATCTCGCTCACCTAACATTTTAAATTGATAACCGGCGACATTCACAACAGTACCCGGTTGCATACGCACATCACGTTCAACGCTGTAAGCTGAAGTTAAGGTGATGCCGACAATCACCACAGCTAAACCGACATGTGCTAACTGCATAGCATAATAACTGCGTGAGAAATGTGTCAATACTTTCCAGGGGTGCTTTCGACCACGCATTTTACTGGCGATATCTTTTAAACTACCAAATATAATCCAAAAGGCTAATGACAATCCTAATACAATTTTCCAACTGGTGTGTGTGGTTAAGGTTAAGAGTAATAATAAACTTAAGCCCACAGCTACCAACGCCACCCACCATAACTCGCGCACTAATAATCTCGCGGGCGTGATTTTCCAACGTGTTAATGGTGCGACCCCCATCAATACAAACAATGGCAACATCAACATACCAAATACCGCATTAAAATAAGGTGGTCCAACCGAAATCTTACCCATCCCTAATGCATCGATAATTAACGGATATAAGGTGCCTAACAAAATCGTGGCTGCTGCAACGACCAACAAGACATTGTTGGATAATAAAAATGTTTCGCGCGACAATAGTTTAAATTTCGCGCCCGCTTGCATCGTCGCCACCCGCCAAGCATATAAAGTTAGCGATGCACCAATGACGATCACTAAAAAGATTAATATATACAAACCACGCTTTGGATCGGTTGCGAAGGAATGCACGGAGTTTAATACGCCTGAGCGCACCAAAAACGTACCGATTAAACTTAAAGAAAAAGTAAATATGGCTAATAACACCGTCCAGCTTTTAAAGGTATTACGTTTTTCAGCCACCGCGAGTGAATGCATCAATGCGGTGCCCACTAACCATGGCATAAACGAGGCATTCTCAACCGGATCCCAAAACCACCAGCCACCCCAACCTAGTTCGCGATAAGCCCACCAACTGCCGAGCACTATGCCAAAGGTTAAAAACATCCACGCGACAGTGGTCCAAGGTCGAGACCAGCGAGCCCAAGCGGCATCGAGCTTGCCGGATAATAATGCGGTAATAGCAAACGCATAGGCCACTGAAAATCCGACATACCCCATATACAACATGGGTGGATGACCAATTAAACCCGGATCTTGCAAGACAGGATTTAAATCCGCACCATTCAATGGAATGTTAATAAAAATACGCGTAAAAGGATTCGATGTCGCAATCATAAAAATCAGAAAACCTGTGCTCACAGCCCCCAATACCGCCAACACACGGGCAATGGTTTCACGCGGCAAACTTTTACTAAAGAGGGCAACCGCAAGCGTCCATAAACTTAAAATAAACACCCATAATAACAACGATCCTTCATGCGCGCCCCATACGGCACAGATGCGATAGATTAACGGTAGGTGAGTATTGGAATGTTCAGCGACATACAGAACAGAAAAATCATTATTAATGAAACTCAAAGTTAGCATCAAATAAGCAAAGGCGACAAAGCAAAATTGCCCAATGGCGAGAGGCCGAGCTAAACGCATCAAAGTAAGATGGCCACGATAACTCCCCACTAATGGCGCAACGAATTGTGCAAGTGCTAATGCCAGCGCGATACAGAGTGCAAAATTACCGAGTTCAGGAATCATGTTGTTTAGCCATTTTCAATGCATATTTAACGTCAGGTGGCTCGTAGTTTTCATCATGCTTCGCAAGAATTTGGCTCGCGACGAAAACACCTTTTCTATTGAGCTTGCCGGTCGCGACAATGCCTTGGCCTTCGCGGAATAAATCGGGCAAGATGCCTATGTATTTCACACGGACTGTTTTAGCGGTGTCTGTGAGAGTGAAATAAATCGTTAAGCCTTGTTTGCGGCGTTTAACGCTACCTTTTTCAACCAAACCACCCAAACGAAATTGATGATTAGTCGGCGCTTGGCCTTCAGCAACTTGGCTTGGCGTATAAAACAAATCGATATTTTGTCGCAACGCATACAACACCAACGATGCAGCAATCGCTATACCTATAACAATTAACAAAATAACGTACAATCTGCGTTTACGTGTTGGATGCATGTTGTTCTCGTTTAATTTTCATGGCTAATTGTTTAATCACTTTTTTGTGGTGCAGCATCGGTTGAATTAAATTGCCGACTAACACAACAACACCAACACCAAACGCCGACCATACATAGCCCGCATAACCACCCATCGAAAAAAATTCAGTAAAAGAATGAAACTGCATTATGACTCGCCCTCTCGACTAATGATTGCTCTGGCCCAACGCGAACGCCATCCACGTTGCAGTAGTTCTGTGCGCGCACGCATCAGTACAATTAACAAAGTATAAACCATAAACGCAAACATCATCGCTAATAAAGGATGTAACATCGATGCGGCCATATGTGATTTCCCCATTAAATTAATGGTGTCGCTTTGGTGCAAGGTATTCCACCACTGCACGGAGTAATGAATGATAGGCAAATCAATGGCACCGACCAACAACAAAATATTACTCACCTTTGCCGCTTTTTGTGTATCGGCAAAAGCCGAATACAAGGCCATGTAACCGAGATATAAAAACAATAAAAGTAGTTCAGACGTTAAGCGTGCATCCCACACCCACCATGTGCCCCACATGGGTTTACCCCAAATAGAACCGGTGACCAATGCTAACACGGTAAACCATGCGCCCACGGGTGCAGCGGCACGTACGATCACGTCAGCTAATTTAATTCGCCAAATCAAGCTGACTATCGCACACACCGCCATGCCCGCATAAACTTGCATCGATAAAATGGCACTTGGCACATGGATATAAATAATTCGAAAGCCATCACCTTGTTGGTAATCCGCTGGCGCAAACAATAAGCCACCTATCAAACCATAAGCAAATAGCAAGACGGCTATAAATGCTAACCACGGCATCAGCTTACCGGCAAAGCGATAAAACCATTCGGGGGAAGATAGTGTGTGCCAATTAAAATTCATAATTTTTTTCACGTAGGGTGGATAAAGGTTCAGCTGCAAGCTGTACATATCGACCATAAATTAACTGCTGCATTGGTGGATATGTCCGAGCTACGCTCGAACTTTTATCCACCCTACTCAACGCCAATTTTCAATGCACCTGCAATAGCAAATGGGGTTAAGCATAATGCTAATACTAACATTGCGCCCAAAATGGCTAATTGTCCATTAAACGCCATACCCATTTGCGCAGCCACTACTGCGCCAGCGCCGAATATTAACACGGGGACGTAAAGGGGTAAAATTAATAAGCCTAATAATACCCCGCCATTACGCAAGCTGACAGTTAATGCAGCAGCGATAGCGCCGATAAAGCTTAATACTGGTGTGCCTAGCAACAAGCTCAAAAATAAGCAGCCAATAGCATGGGGTGACAGATGCAACATGTATCCTAGCAAGGGCGATAGCATCACTAAAGGTAATTCAGTTATCAACCAATAAGCGATGATTTTGGCAAGCACCATCAAGCTTAATGGCTGTGGTGAGATCACTAACTGTTCTAAACTGCCATCTTGATAATCGTTATGAAATAATTGGTTGAGGGACAATAAGGTAGCTAACAATGCTGCCACCCAAATGACACCGGGTGCTATTGTTTTTAATGTGTTGGGTTCAACCCCGACGCTTAAGGGGAATAAACTCACGACGATCACAAAAAATAATATGGGGTTAGCCCATTCTTGCTTGTTACGCAGCGCGAGTAATAAATCGCGTTTTAGTATTAAGCTGAACATAATTCACCTAATGCAATGCGTTGCATTGTTACTTTTTCAAAATTTATAGCTTGATGTGAGGTTAATATCACACTGCCACCATTATGGACATGCACTTCTATTTGCTGTGTTAATTTTGCGACTGCTGCTTTATCTAACGCGGTGAAAGGTTCATCTAAAATCCAGACATCCACTTGTTTTACCCGCAGTATCGCTAAAGCGACTCGACGTTGTTGCCCGGCTGACAGTTGATGGCAACACACATGCTCAAAACCACTTAAGCCGCACTCGGTTAACGCTGCTGCAATCAATTTTTTAGTGGCACCGGTCGCGAAATGAATGTTTTCGTAGGGTGTGAGTTGAGATTTTATGCCGAGCTGATGACCGAGATAAGCAAATGACGTTGCCCCTGGCCATTCAACCTTGCCGTCAAGAGGGGTAAGCAAACCCGCTATGATACGCAGCAAACTGGTTTTGCCTGAACCATTGGCACCCTCGACTAACATCATTTCACCGGCATGCACATTAATGTTTAGATCGACGAACAATTCGCGGTCGTCCCGAACACAGGTTAATTGTTGAACATTTAAGAATAATGGCATAGTAAAGGTTGTGAAAAAATTTGTGCAATTCTACCATAAAAACCTTACAATAGCGGCCTAATTTAACCAAGGGATCGTCTATGTACTTCATTAGTGAATACGGCATGTTTTTATTAAAATCCGTGACCATTGTCGCAGCTATTTTAATTGTGTTATTGGGCATTGTTGCCATTTTAAGTAAAGGCAAAGGCGGAGTCGGTGGTAAGCTTGAAGTCAAAAAACTGAATGAGCACTTCGCTAATTTACGCAAACAATTGCAACATAAAATGCTATCGAAAAAAGATTTGAAAAAGACACTGAAGCTTGAACAAAAAATGGAAAAGAAAGTGGCTAAAGACGATAAAAAACGCGTCTTTGTGCTCGATTTTAATGGTGATATGAAAGCCAGTGGTACCACGCAATTACGCGAAGAAGTTTCAGCTGTTTTAACCATTGCAACGCCGGAAGATGAAGTCATCGTTCGCGTCGAAAGCCCTGGTGGCATTGTCAATGGTTATGGTTTAGCAGCATCACAGTTACAACGCTTTCGTGACCATAACATTCCCCTAACGGTTGCCGTTGATAAAGTAGCCGCTAGCGGTGGCTACATGATGGCTTGTGTAGCCGATAAGATCTTAGCCGCACCATTTGCCATTATTGGCTCGATTGGTGTTGTTGCACAGATACCGAACTTTCATCGTTGGTTAAAAAAACATGACATCGAATTTGAGCAACTCACGGCCGGTGATTACAAACGCACCTTAACCATGTTTGGTGAAAACACCAAAAAAGACCGTGAAAAAGCCCAAGCCGATATCGAAGATATCCATATGCTATTCAAAGATTTTGTGAGTGAACATCGCCCTCAAGTGGATTTAGCAAAAGTCGCAACCGGTGAATATTGGTTTGGCACACGCGCTAAAGCGCTTAACTTAATCGACGAATTACAAACCAGTGACGATTATTTAATGGCGTTAGAACAACACGCTAAAGTTTACACCGTGAAGCAAACCGTCAAGAAAGGCTTCATGAAAAAATTGGGGCACTCAGTGCAACAAGCTTTCACTACAGATATAAACGCATTTTAATTTCACAATAACCGGGAAACAATATGAAACACTGTCGCATGACACTCTCACTCCTCATGGGCTTATTACTAAGCTTCAATACATTCGCCTGTTCTAATGTGTTTGTTCATAAAAATGGCTTTGCCGTCACGGCACGCACCATGGATTTCCCCTTTAACACGGGTAACGCCATGGCATTGGGTCTAGCAGGTCAAAAGAACGAAAGTAATTTAAATATTACACGCCCTTTGCAGCCTAAAGCACTTAAATGGACCAATCATTATGACTTCCTTGGCCAAACGTGGTTGCGCAGTAATATCGTGCTTGATGGTATTAACAATGCCGGTGTTTATGCAGGCTTTCTTTACTTGCCTAACTTCACAACATATCCTAGTTACAGCAAAGCGGACAAACGACCCGTCCTAGGTGTCGTCGATGTCATTAATTACATTCTTGGCACCGCCAGTTCAACCAAGCAAGCCGTCTCGGAGCTACAGCGCGTACAAATTATTGCAAGTGCTGCTAACTCGGTCATTCACGGTAAACATAACACCGCTATCATTCCTCCGATTCATTTAGTAATACGTGATAAAAGCGGTGATTCAGCTGTGGTTGAATGGTTAGATGGCAAAACAGTCATCTATCAACATGCAGGCCCGGTGTTAACCAATGCACCGACTTATGCTTGGCAAGCTGCAAATGCTGAACGTTATGACTATGTATCGGCAGATAATGCCAATAGTAAATACCAAGGTGCCTATATGAATGGTTCAGGTTTCACTGGTATTCCTGGTGACTTCTCACCACCCAGTCGTTTCGCGCGAGCAGTACAAATCATACATAACTTGCCCACACCACAAAATAATAATGAAGCTGTTGAAATGGCGTTGGGTACCATCGATAACATTCAAGTTCCACTCGGCACCAATCACAGCCCTACTTTTTGGAAATCGGTGTCTGATTTAAATCACAATACTTACTACTATCGAGCGATGTACACCTTGTCACCTGAATATGCCGTATTTGGTCAACCTAATGTAAAGGTTAACAGCCCACCATTAGGTAACTCTTGGACGGTTTATGATTTACCAAAAATTGCCGCTAGCAAAGCCTTACAGAAAAACTTTACCAGCGCCGTTACCCAACCTGGCTTGTTCTACAAAGCCAGCAAACAACATCCACTTCACATTATTGATGTGGTCAAACAACTTACTTCAGGCCCTGCTATAAAAGGCCAAAAAGTAGATGCCAACCTAGGAGTCAAAAAATATGATTACGTTCAAAACTAACCACGGTGATATTAAAATCGAACTGGATTTTGAAAACACACCAGCCACTGCAAAAAACTTTCAGCAATATGCTGAAGATGGCTTTTATAAAAATAAAATTTTTCACCGTGTGATCCCCGGTTTTATGATTCAAGGTGGCGGCTTTGAAGCTGGCATGGATGAAGCTAAAACACGTTCACCTATCGACAATGAAGCTGACCAAGGCGGTAAAAATGTTCGTGGCTCATTAGCCATGGCTCGCACATCCGATCCTCACTCTGCTAGCGCACAATTTTTTGTTAACCTAACTGATAATGATTTCCTTAATCATTCAGGCAAAAATCCTCAAGGTTGGGGCTATTGTGTGTTTGGTCAAGTCGTTGAGGGCATGGATGCCGTTGATGCCATAGCCAAACTTGAAACAGGTAATAGTGGCCATCATGGTG
This sequence comes from uncultured Gammaproteobacteria bacterium, assembly GCA_963975985.1. Classification (GTDB taxonomy): domain Bacteria; phylum Pseudomonadota; class Gammaproteobacteria; order JABDGN01; family JABDGN01; genus CAXBIY01. Next base: position 32,520 of record CAXBIY010000005.1, on the reverse strand, counting down.
ACGTACCTGTTGAAGATGTCGTTATTGAAGACGTTATTGTTGAGAGCCCTGCGGCAGCAGCTTAATCGATAGGTAATTAACGATAATACTTGTGTATTTATCAATCAAAGGCGGCTATAATGGCCGCCTTTTACATACACGAGAACAAAATGATTAACAACATGCGAAATATCGCAATTATTGCCCACGTCGACCACGGTAAAACCACTCTAATCGATTGCTTGTTAAAACAATCCGACACACTTGATGAACGCGCCAAGCTTGATGAGCGCGCGATGGATTCTAACGAATTAGAGAAAGAGCGTGGTATTACCATCACTGCTAAAAACACATCGATCAAATGGGGTGATTACCGCATTAACATCGTCGACACCCCTGGCCATGCCGATTTTGGTGGTGAAGTGGAACGTATCTTATCAATGGTAGACTCAGTATTGTTAATTGTTGATGCCGTTGATGGCCCAATGCCACAAACGCGTTTTGTTACACAGAAAGCATTTGCTCAAGGCTTAAACCCTATTGTCGTGATTAATAAAATTGATCGTGATGGTGCCCGCCCTGATTGGGTGGTGGATCAAGTCTTTGATTTATTCGACCGTTTAGGTGCGACTGATGAACAACTCGATTTCCCGATTGTTTACGCATCAGCCATTCAAGGTTTTGCTACTTTAGATTTAGACAAACCATCAGATACGATGGAACCTTTGTTACAAACAGTTGTTGATAAAGTTGCGGCACCTGATGTTGACATGGATGGCCCTTTCCAAATGCAAATTAGTTCGTTGGCCTATTCAAGCTATGTTGGTACCATTGGTGTTGGACGTATTAAGCGTGGTTCAGTCAAAACTAACATGCAGGTGTCTATCGTCGGTATGGATGGCGAAAAACGTAATGGTAAAATTTTACAAGTACTGGGCTATTTAGGCCTAGACCGCACGGAAGTCCCTAGCGCTAGCGCGGGTGATATTATCGCGATTACCGGTATTGAAAAACTCAGCATCTCTGACACAGTGTGTGATGCTAAACACCCCGAAGCTTTACCGCCATTAACTGTTGATGAGCCCACTATCAGCATGATGTTTCAAGTTAATGATTCACCTTTTGTTGGTAAAGACGGAAAATTCATTACCAGCCGTCAAATCAAAGAACGTTTAGAACAAGAATTAAAACATAACGTTGCATTACGTGTTGAAGACACTGATACCCCTGAAAAATTCAAAGTATCAGGCCGTGGTGAATTACATTTATCTATTTTATTAGAAACCATGCGTCGCGAAGGTTTTGAAATTGCGGTATCTCGCCCACAAGTCATCATTCATGAAGTTGATGGAAAAAAAGAAGAACCTTTTGAATCTGTCACCATTGATATTGAATCAGAGCATCAAGGGCCGGTCATGGAAATGATTGGTGAACGTGGTGGTGATTTAAAAGATATGGTCCCCGATGGTAAGGGCCGTGTTCGTTTGGAATACATCATGCCTGCACGAGGCTTGATTGGTTTGCAAGGTGAATTTTTAACTACCACCTCAGGCTCCGGCATTATTCATCACGTGTTTGAGCACTATGGCCCATACAAAAACCTACAATTAGCAAAACGTAAAAATGGCGTGTTAATTTCCATGAACAATGGCAAAGCCACCGCTTACTCTATTTTCAACTTACAAGACCGTGGCCGCATGATGTGCGAACATCAAACAGAAGTTTATGAGGGTATGATCTTAGGTATTCACTCACGTGATAATGATTTAGTCATTAACGTCACCAAAGAGAAAAAACTGACTAACGTGCGAGCATCAGGTAAAGATGATGCGGCTGTTCTTGTCAATCCTATCCGCTACACCTTAGAACAAGCGCTTGAGTTTATTGATGATGATGAATTGGTTGAAATCACCCCTAACTACATTCGTTTACGTAAAAAGTTTTTAGTCGAACATGAACGCAAACGCGCAAGCAAAGCGGATTAATCAATGTTCACGCTGGATGCACAGTTAGCTAAGGATAGCTCACTTATTACTGAATTAGAGCTGTGCCAATTGCGATTAATCAATGATGCCCATTACCCGTGGGTATTATTGATTCCACAGCGTGAAAACATTGTTGAATTACTTAATTTAAGCGTAGCTGAACAACAGCAATGGCTAATCGAGCTTAATCATGTGTCACAAACTCTGCGGGACATCTACCAACCTGATAAACTCAATATTGCAGCTCTCGGCAATGTAGTGAAACAATTTCATACGCATATTATTGCGCGCTATCAAACGGATGCTTGCTGGCCCAAACCTGTTTGGGGGCAAGTGCAAGCGACACCGTATACGGATGAGCAGCGCAATACCATCATCACCAAAATTAAACATGGCTTAGCTTGACGAATAGCTGATCTACCTCTACTATTATTAACATGATCGCTAATAATATTGATGCTGTAATTCGCCTTTTCCCACACATGTTAGATGCCGCTGCCGATGGCTTTCTCGTGACTGACCCCAATCAAATCGATAACCCCATTATTTATGCCAGCCAAGCCTTCGTTGATTTTACTGGCTATTCACTTGATGAAATTCTTGGTAAGAATTGCCGTTTTTTGCAAGGTGACGACTCTAACCCTCAAACGATACAACACATGCACCAAGCTGTTAACAAACCAGAAAAATTTCAAGGTGAAATTTTAAATTACCGCAAAAATGGTGAAAGTTTTTGGAATGCTATACGCATTGAGCCCATTTTTTCTGATACCGGTAAGCTATTATATTTTGTTGGTGTACAAACGGATATTACCCAACAAAAACACATGCAACAACAACTGCAAACAAGACAAGATGAACTCGCACATTTATTACGTGTACATCAATTAGAAACCCTATCTACTGGGATATTCCATGAACTATCCCAACCTCTAACCGCTATCGCAAATTATATTGCCGGTGGTTTAAAACGCTTAATGGATAATCCTGAATCTGATATATTTAAAGAAACTTTGCAAAAAATTGAGCGTCAATCCAATCGTGCACACGATATTATTTATCACTTACGCCACTATGGTCAACATAGTGACTTATTGTTGGCGCCTGACGACATCAATAATATCATTAACGATGCCTTGCTGCTTACCACCTATAACATTCGACACTATGACGTCACATTGGAACTTAAACTTGCCGAAGCCACCCCCACCATTCAATGCGATGCGATTCAGCTCATGCAAGTGCTCGTCAATTTAATCACGAATGCGGTTGAAGCAATGCACAACACGCCCGTTGCGCAACGTCACTTACTCATTCAAACATCGCCAATTGATAATACCGTTAATGTTGTGGTGAAAGACAACGGTCAAGGCATTAGCGCAGAAAATATCGATAAAGTATTTAAGCCTTTTTTCACAACCAAAAAAACCGGCATGGGAATGGGGTTAGATATTTGCCAAGATATTATTAAACGACATCACGGCAACTTAACAGTTGAAAGCACGTTAGGGCAAAACTGCCAATTTACTATCTCATTGCCAATTTCAACCGAGTAAGTCCTTATGATAGGTGTTATCTACCGTTTACATCTCAAACCTGGCACAGAGCACGCATACAAAACCTGCTGGCGTTTAGTCGCGGACTATTTTGTTGCACAATGCGGAGCCCTGGGTTCACGCTTACACCAAGATAAAGACGGTTGGTTTGTCATTTATTCCAACTGGCCTGACGATGCCACTCGCCAAGCAGCCTGGCCAGGCGACGATGCCCCAAATGAAATATTACCCAATAACATACGCAAAGCTATTTTCGACATGAAAGATTACGTGTTAGAAAAAGATGATGAGGTCGTCTTAAATGTAGTTGAAGATAAGTTGCAATAAAAAAGCGAACTGATGTTCGCTTTTTGAATTGGCGTCCCCAAGGGGGTTCGAACCCCTGTTCCCGCCGTGAAAGGGCAGTGTCCTAGGCCACTAGACGATGGGGACTAGTGTAGTTGTTTTCTCTCAACATTCGCATAACGAAAGTTGGTGGAGCTAGGCGGGATCGAACCGCCGACCTCTTGCGTGCCACGCAAGCGCTCTCCCAGCTGAGCTATAGCCCCGTTCAGAGAGCTGCGCATTCTAGCTAGCGCAGGCAGAAGTGTCAAGCAAATTGACAATTAATATAAAAAATCAATGAGTTAGTATGTGTGTCGCTAGCCATCATCAACTAGCGAAATGCCATCCCATCTGTTTCGACACATATTCCAACATAATTTCAGCTCGAATACTCGTACCTTTCAAGTTAACCCGAGGGCTAAATACAGCGACACCCGCTTTACCGGGCGCAACAGCAATAATCAAGCCTGACACGCCGCTTTTGGCTGGCATACCAGTTTTCACTAAATGCTCACCCGATTCATTGTATAAACCACAAGTTGCCATTAGTGCGACAACCTGTTCAACCGTGGCAGTTGAAATAATTTGCTCACCAGATGGTGATTGACCGCCATTGGCTAACAATGTCGGCAAATAAGCCGCTTGACTCATGCTCACTTCAAATGAACAGAGACGGAAATACGTCTCCAACACTTGATTAACATCACCTGCAATCATATGGTTGTCTTTTAATAAATACGTTAAAGCACGATTACGATCGCCGCTTTCCTTTTCCGATAAAAACACACTGGCGTTAAGATTAAGCTTGGCACCAAACAGCGTTGCCATCCATCGCTCTAACCACTGTTGCCGCGCAACGGCATCACCTTCGATATGGCTACAGAGTGTAATAGCACCTGCATTCAACATAGGGTTAGAAGGATGTGGGCCAAATTGATCTAAACGCGCAACAGAAGCAAAGTCATCGCCTGATGGTTCGGTTAACACCCAAGAAAAAACATTATCGGCACCCTGCTCTTCCAACATACCAATTAATACCACCAGCTTAGACACGCTTTGCAACGTGAACAATTGCTCTTTCACATTTCCCACACTATAGGTTTCACCGGCCATCGTATTAACCGTCATACCTAACAAATTAGCATCCATCTCGGCCAATTGAGGAATGTAACCAGCCGGCATTCCATCGTTGTTTTTTTCAGCTAAATTGATAGCCTTGCTTAATATTTTTTTTGTATCAATAGTCATCATATTTATCCGTGATTAATTGAGCATTGTAATGCTATACCCCTTACACCTCAAGCTTAGACAGTGCTTATGAATAATAAAAGATGGTGACATGATTGCTAACCATATGGCTGGCAAGAGCCATTAGACAGCAAGGCTTGCTCAAAAAAACTATGTCCTTCACACCCTATACCCTGTTCAACCTTTACCTTATAATGTCCCCCATTATCAGGAGCTTATATCATGCCAAAAAATATATTTTATGCACAATCTGGTGGCGTAACTGCCGTTATTAATGCGACAGCTTGTGGCGTGATTGAAGCTGCTCGCCAACACAGCGATGACATTGGTACCGTTTTTGCTGGCCACAATGGTATCTTGGGTGCATTAAAAGAACAACTTATCGATACAAGTCATGAAACAGATGTCGCGATTGCCACATTAAAACATACCCCGGGGGGTGCCTTTGGTTCTTGCCGCTACAAGTTAAATTGTCTCGAGCAAAACAAAGCAGAATATGAACGAATCATTGAAGTATTCAAAGCGCATGATATCGGTTACTTCTTTTATAATGGCGGCAATGATTCACAAGACACCACCCATAAAATGGCGATCATGAGCGAACGCATGGGTTATCCCTTAACCTGTATTGGCATTCCTAAAACTGTTGATAATGATTTACTCATGACAGATAACTGCCCCGGTTTTGGTTCGGTAGCAAAATATATCGCCACCTCTATTCGCGAAGGTGCCTTAGATGTTGCATCGATGGCAGCCACCTCTACGCAAGTATTTATTATGGAAGTGATGGGGCGTAATGCAGGTTGGATTGCCGCAAGCGGTGGCTTAGCTTGCGAACAAGAAGGTGATGCACCGCACATTATTTTATTTCCAGAAGTCGTTTACGATGAAGCGAAAGTTTTTGCCAAAGTGACACAATCCATTGAGCGTTACGGTCACTGCGCTATTGTTGTATCTGAAGGGCTTACCAATAAAAATGGTGATCCTATTGTTGAATCTGCCAAGAAAGATGCCTTTGGACACCATCAACTAGGGGGTACTGGGCATGTGATTGCGAATGCCATTACCCGTAATTTAGGTTACAAGTGTCATTTTGCCGTTTGTGATTACTTGCAACGCTCTGCTCGTCATCTAGCCTCTCAAACTGATGTTGATCAAGCTTACGCATTAGGACAAGCGGCAGTTGAACATGCAATCGCCGGTACTCATGGCGTCATGTTAACGGTTGAACGCACGAATCAAACACCCTATGCTTGGCAAGTCGGCACAGCACCGCTGAGTGACGTTGCTAATGGCGTCAAACACATGCCAATGGAATTTATCAGCGAGGATGGTTTAGGCATCACGCAAGCTTGCCGTGAATATATGTTGCCATTAATTCAGGGCGAAGCTTTCCCTCCATTTAAGAATGGTATGCCAGCTTATCAACAGGATTTAATCTTACAAAAAAGACCACAAAAACTTAATGCGTTACCTTAGCCCCTGGCTGTAATGCTATTGCAAAAAATTGCTTCAGCTTATTGATAGCTTGTGCTTCTTTGTGATGGCCTAATTTTTCGGCAACTTCACCGTATAATTTTAAACAGCGGAGTAAGCCAAGCGTTGCGGTGAACTGATAAGATAATCCTTTTTTCAAAACATCGTAAGCTTGTTGATATTGGCCCAATCTAATATAATAATTTGCATACGATACTCGCGTATCATAACTGCGTGGATTTAACCGCAAAGCCTCGCGATATAAATCTTGCAATTGTTTTTGTTGTTGCTGATTAGGTTTATTATTCATATAACTCATCAACATTTCAGCTTTCAGCGTGATGGGCATCGGGCTCCAAGGATTTAATCGACGCACGTGTTCAAGTATCACCTCGCCCTGTCTTAACGCTAACGTACGATTTGCTGTCGATATATCTTGATTGCCGGCAACTGTCAACAGGGTAATAGCTTGTAAATTATAACCCGCGACATAATTAGGTTGCACCGTTTGCATAATATACGCATAACGCCCTGCTTGACTCATATCGCCTTTTGCCAACATTTGGTCAGCTCGATTTGATAATGTGAACGTCGTTATCATTGCGGCAAAATTTAGTAGCACAGCAAACGTTAAAAAACCAAATAATAAATTCACACCACGTGCACTAACATGTTCACGCATCACAATATTCCATTGCTTAAGCTGGCCATTTTTACCCGCTACCTGCTGCAAACGTGCCAACCAAACACCTAGCACCATTAAAATATCAGCCAGAAACAAAGGAAAACTAACCACCGCATGTGCAAACACGGCTATACTGGCCGCTGCAACAGCGACACCTTCAAAGCGTACACGCCGATCTTGTTGCTTATACGTTATACGATACACCAACACCAAAACAGCAAGCACTAAACCAATTAAAATTAAAAATGAAGGTAACCCGCCAGCAACCCAATATTGCAAATAATCGTTATGCGCATAGTAACCGGCTGAATTTTCTAAAGGACTACGGAACTGTGGCAACAAATAGGTAAAGCTATTAAAGCCTGCACCTAACCACGTATAATGTTGGATTATGTGCCAGGTTGATGTCCACAATAATTTTCGATAGCTATCTGACAAGGCAGGATCAACATGTCCTATTGATGCCATCGAAAAGGTCACAGCAACTGACTGAGGTTCGAACCAACTGATAATGGTGAATAAAATGTAATGTGAAAGTGGTGGGTAACCAACGGCAAATATAACAACAAACAATGCGAATACTGCCGCTAATTTCTGCCAGCTTGTGTCCCGATATAACGCGACAAACATCACAGCCAAACCAATACCACAAGCTAACAAACCACCACGACTAGCGATCAAACAAATAGTATAAAATAAAAGGCTTACCACTATATAAAAAAGCCAACGTAGTTTGACTTGGGGTTGCAATAATTTAACGACTAGTGGCAACATCGCTAAATTCAATAATACCGCCAACATATTTTGATTAGTGAATGTACCGCTAGGTACACGCTTAAAATACCAATATTGAATAACTGCCGAAATGGCTTCGATAACAGCAACCAAAACAACAGCTGACAACATCCACAGCCATTGCGTTTCACTCGGTTTCACTAAACTAACAATCATAAAGCTTAACGGAAAAACACTGAGCAATAACACCTGATAAACACTCAGCGTTGGAATATGTGTCCATACCAAGCTACAAAAATTATAAATCAAAAACAGCAACACAAACACCGACAAGCCTGTCACCGGCCATACCATCCTCATAAATGCTTGTCGCCATACCACCATAATGGCTAATAGCATCACCACACTCGTATTGATCACCAATAAACACATATTAGTACGGTCACCCAACAAAAATGCCAACCACACAGCGAACAATATTAAAAATGGGCAATAATTTAACAAACGTGACATAAGATTTCCTATCTTAGATGATGAATCAGCGCAACTGTATCGTGAATGCCCCTTGTTTTGCAACTGCATTATAACGATTATGATTATTGCTTGCTATTCACATACACCACCCATTATTTGCCAATTGAGGGAAAGGAGACGATCGCAATTGATACAAAATACCTGCCAGTGGTCTGTATTACTGCGAGCTAAGAGCTAAAATACAAATTTGCTAACCAACAACAAGAAATCGGCATGGTTATTGCTTATTATGTATCCGAGATACACATATGGCAGGAGATTTATCCATGAACATTTTACGTAAACAAAAAGGCTTTAGCCTTATCGAGCTCATGATTGTTGTCGCAATTATTGGGATTTTAGCGGCCATTGCCATTCCGGCTTATCAAAATTACATTGCTCGCTCGCAGGTGTCAGAAGTATTCAGTTTGGCCCAAGCTGCTAAATCGCAGATACAAATTTTATATAGCCAAGGCAAATTAAACACGGTTACGTCAGGTAGTACATCCGCAGACTTCAGAACTATCGGCATTACCACAACCTCGGGTAAATACGGTCGATTAACCCAGGTAATGAATGAGGATGATGGACAACAAATATTCATTGTGGCGCAAATGCGCTCAAGTGGTGTTGCTAGTGCAATTGCTGGCAAAACCTTCGGTTTAAACATTGAAGCTTCAGCAGAGGATCAATGGGCCTGCTCACCTGGAGGGGATGATCCTATCGATATAAGCTATCTACCAAAACTTTGTGAATCCGGTGATGATGGAGATGATGGAGATGATGAGGATGATGAAGACTAAGAACCTCTCATAGCTTAACGAAGAGCTCCCTCATGGGAGCTTTTTTATACCCTGCAAAGAATAAACGACCATAACTGACAAAAATGTTCAATTATTTTTCACTCCAGTACTCACTTCTGCTTATTTAAAAACAATAACCCAATATTAACGCTTTGATTGTTAGCAGACACGTCAGCTAATTGGCATGGTTATTGCTTAATTATATGAAGGAAAAATAGTTAACTAAAAGGAGATGTACTCATGAAAATTTCACGTAAACAAAAAGGCTTTAGCCTTATCGAGCTGATGATCGTCGTCGCGATTATCGGTATTTTAGCCGCCATTGCTATTCCGGCTTATCAAAATTACATTGCTAGAGCACAAGTCACCGAAGTCATTGGTTTGGGACAAGCGGCTAAATCTGAAATACAAAGCATGTACAGCCAAGGTACTCTCGCTACTGTGGCCTCTGGAACAACATCAGCGGCATTCAAAACGATTGGTATTACTACAATGGATGGTAAATATGGCCAATTAACCGAAGTCGAAAATGATAATAATCAAGTAGTGCTAATTTACGCGAAAATGCGTGATAGTGGTGTTGCAAGTGCAATTGCGGGCAAGACTGTGATTATTAACATTGATCCTGCAGCACCAGCAGGAGATCAACTCATATGTGAGGTTGGTGGTGATAGCCCTATTGATAATAGCTATTTACCGGCTAATTGCCGAGTAACTGAATGATAACGAAGGTTAATCAACAGACATCCTAGCATTATCTAAAGAAGCTCCCATTGGGAGCTTCTTTTATTCACTCCCCCTTTTACGTCTATATCTGACAATTTTTGTCACTCCATCACTACGCCATTAGCTCATAACGCCAGCAATAACATATATCATCACACACAAACACAATGCTACGATTTGGCATGATTCTTGCTAGAATTAAGGTGGATAGTTTAAAATATAGGAGATGTATCCATGAAAAATTCACGTAAACAAAAAGGTTTTAGCCTTATCGAGCTGATGATCGTCGTTGCGATTATCGGTATTTTAGCGGCAATTGCGATTCCGGCATATCAGAATTATATTGCACGTTCACAAGTATCAGAAGTTGTTAACTTGGCACAAGCTGCAAAATCTGAAGTTGCTAGTTTGTATAGCCAAGGTCAAATGAGTGCCATCACAGCAGGTACGACTTCTGCTGCATTTAAAACGATTGGTATTACTACAATGGACGGTAAATATGGTCGATTGACTGAACTCGCTGTTAGTAATGACGAAGTCACTATCACAGCAACCATGCGCGACAGCGGTGTTGCAAGTGATATTACAGATAAAACCCTAACCATTGTTATTGATCCCACTAAAAGTCAAGATCAGTTAACATGTACTGCTGGTACCATTGATGGTTCTTATTTACCATCTGGCTGTAAAGCTACTCCTGAGGCTTAAAACTCACTCATGTTAGCTCAAAAAAGCTCCCTTCTTGGGAGCTTTTTTTATTGTTATCCGCTTACTGTCTAATCTGATACAATTGTTATTACGATCGCATATTTTTTAAGGTGATATCATGGCAGATGAAATAGCACCATTTTCTGGGCCAGCCAGAACATTACTTCAACATGGCGTGTTGGATGAACAAAATATCCAGCAAGCGTTACACGAATGTAAAGTTCAACATAAAAATTTAATCAGTTATTTAGTTGATGAAAACATGGCTAGTGCCATCACCATTGCTGAATGTATGTCTGATGATTTTAGCATCCCACTCCTCAACTTAGCGAGCTTTGACACCCGACAGTTACCATACGAATTAGTCAGTGAAAAATTAATTAAGCAACACAAAGCCTTGCCTTTGTTTCAACGCGACAAACGACTTTTTTTAGGGATATCAGATCCCACCCAAGTAAATGGTGTGAACGAAATTCGTTTCCATACCGGCTTGAATGTCACCCCCATTTTATTACCCGACGATCAACTCACGGCGGGCATGGAAGCGCTACTTAATAATCAAAATAACTCTGTCCTTGAACACCTTGATGATTTAAGTAATACCGACCTCGATACGATTGATATCAGTTCCGATGAAGATGAATTCATGGATGAAGGTGATGACGAGGATATTTCCAGTAATGATGCACCTATTGTACGTTTCGTTAGTAAATTGATTATTGATGCCATCAACCTCAATGCTTCTGATATCCACTTCGAACCTTACGAAAAAAACTTTCGTGTACGTTACCGTCGTGATGGTGTGCTATATGAAGTAACACGCCCGCCCAATAATATGGCCGTGCGTATTGTGTCGCGCTTAAAAGTCATGGCATCGTTAGATATTTCAGAACGTCGCGTCCCACAAGATGGCCGATTCAAAATGAAATTATCGCGCAATCGTTCGGTGGGTTTTCGTATTAATACTTGCCCAACCTTATTCGGTGAAAAAGTCGTGCTGCGGGTACTTGACCCTGCGGTTGCATCGATGGGTATTGAGGCACTAGGCTTTACTGATGTACAACGCAAAATGTTTGAAGAAGCTATTCAACGTCCTCAAGGTATGATTTTAGTCACAGGCCCTACGGGTAGTGGTAAAACGGTCACGCTTTATACCGCATTAAATATTGTTAACACACCTGAGAAAAATATTTCTACCGCTGAAGATCCCGTCGAGATTTACCAAAATGGTATCAACCAGGTCAATATTAACGTTAAAACGGGCTTAACATTTGCCACTGCTTTGCGTGCTTTTTTACGGCAAGATCCCGACATCATTATGTTGGGCGAAATTCGTGACACTGAAACTGCGGAAATTGGTATCAAAGCGGCTCAAACAGGTCACTTGGTGTTATCAACACTGCATACTAATAGTGCCGCTGATACCTTAACCCGTTTAGAAAACATGGGGGTTGCTGTCTATAACATTGCGACATCCGTCGCTTTAGTGATAGCACAACGCCTGGTGCGTCGTTTATGTGAACACTGTAAACAAGAAGCTGATATCCCTAAAGAAGCTTTACTTGAAGAAGGCTTCTTAGAAGATGAAATCAAACACTTAAAACTGTATAGCCCTAAAGGTTGTCAACATTGCACGAAAGGCTATAAAGGCCGCGTTGGTATTTATGAAGTGTTACCCGTTACACGTGCGATTGAACGTATTATTATGTCTAATGGTAGCGCGTTAGATATTGAAGACCGCGCCATTAAAGAAGGTATGATTGACTTACGCCGTGCCGGTTTAAATAAAACAGCCGAAGGTGTAACCAGTTTAGAAGAAATTAATCGTGCAACTAAAGAGTAATAATGGCTGACAAAAAAAAATCAACGTTTACCTGGAAAGGTAAAACCAGTGAAGGCAAGGCAACCAATGGTGAAATCCAAGCCATCAATGCAACTGTTGCACGTACCATGTTACGTCGCCAAGGTATTCAGGTTAGTCAGCTAAAAGGACAATCGAACTTTAAGCTTAATTTTTCTGTGCTCAATAAAAAATCTATCAAAGCAAAAGATATTTCAGCTTTTGCCCGTCAGTTAGCCACGATGATTACTGCCGGTGTGCCTGTCGTACAATCACTTAATATTGTGATAAAAGGGGCCGCTAACTCAAGCATGCAAGACTTAATAACCAAAATTCGCAATGATGTAGAGTCGGGTAATAAACTCAAAGATGCTTTTGCTAAACACCCCAAATATTTCGGTAATTTATTTTGTAGCTTGATTGGTGTGGGTGAAGAATCAGGCTCGCTTGGCATCATGCTCGATCGCCTGGCGACCTACCAAGAAAAAATTGATTCTGTTAAACGTAAGATCAAAAAAGCCCTCACCTATCCCACGGTCATTGTTATTGTTGCATTTCTAGTGTCAGCAGTTTTATTAGTCAAAGTTGTCCCACAATTCCAATCATTATTCAGTGGTTTTGGTGCAGAGCTGCCTGCATTCACACGCATGGTCATCAACATGTCTAACATTATGCAAAAATACTGGTTTATCGTCATCGGCTCTGTGATTGGTTTTATTATCCTGTTTGTTATTGCACGCAAGCGGATACATGCATTTGCCCGCATCGTTGATATCCTCATATTGCGTATCCCCATGTTTGGAAAACTCATCCGTAAAAGTATTATCGCCCGTTTCTGTCGCACACTGGCAACAACCTTTGCGGCCGGTATGCCACTCATCGATGCGTTAAAAAGTGTTGCAAAAGCACCCAACAATATTATTTATGAAGAACAAATTACTATCGTGCGTGAATCAATCACCACTGGACGTAGCTTAAGTGCCTGCTTGGAAGAAACCAAACTTTTCCCCAATGAAGTCGTGCAAATGGTCGCCGTCGGTGAAGAAACTGGTGAAATTGATGCTATGCTTGATAAAGTGGCCAGTATTTATGAAGATGAAGTTGATGTGATGGTTGATGGTTTAAGTACCTTGTTAGAACCCATGATCATGGTTATCATTGGTGTCTTAGTCGGTGGCTTAGTCGTTGCCATGTATTTACCTATTTTCAAACTCGGAAGTGTCGTTTAATGTTCAATCTATTTGAAACCAATACCACCGCGTTAGCCGTGTGTTTATTTATATTAGGTCTTGTTGTTGGCAGTTTCATCAACGTAGTCATCCACCGCTTGCCGACCATGTTAAAACGTAACTGGCGCCGTGAATGCTTATCATTCTTAGAACAAGAACCTGAAATCGATAAAATCGAACACTACAACCTCGCTGTACCGGCTTCACACTGCCCTAAATGCCAACATAAAATACGTATGTGGGAAAATATCCCTGTTATCAGTTTCCTTTTCTTACGTGGCCGTTGTGGCAAATGTCAAAATAAAATCTCTTGGCGTTATCCCTTAGTTGAATTAATCAGCGCTGTTGTTGCTATGTATATCGGTATTGAGTTTTATGCCACCTGGGAATGTGTTGTTGCGTTATTATTTTCTTGGGCAATGATTGCTTTAATTTTTATTGATATTGATGAACAGATGCTCCCCGATGTGATCACACTACCTATTTTATGGTTAGGCTTATTGATTAACAGTTTTAATATGTTTGCTAGCGTGCAAGATGCCATTATCGGTGCCATTGCTGGGTATTTAATTTTATGGTCTGTTAGCAAAGGCTACTACTTACTAACCAAACGCGAAGGCATGGGCCATGGTGATTTTAAATTATTGGCTGCTATCGGTGCTTGGATTGGTTGGCAAAGTTTACCTTTTGTTATTCTCATTGCTTCTGCTGCCGGTGTTATCATTGGTGGTGGCATGCTAATACTCTCAAAACAACATCGCCACACGCCGATTGCCTTTGGCCCTTATTTAGCTATCGCGGGTTGGATTGTGATGGTCTGGGGCGGTAGTTGGTACTATGTGATTGGGGTTTAATGTGTTTGTAGTGGGTCTAACGGGCGGTATCGCTAGTGGAAAATCGACAGTTGCAACTTTATTCTCCGCTCAGGGTATTACAGTAATAGATGCCGATCATGTATCGCGTGAAGTTGTAGCTAAAGGTTCTTCAACACTAAAATCTATCGTCAAACATTTTAATGAAACGGTATTAAACAAGCAAGGTGAGCTCGATCGCCAAGCCTTACGTCAACGGATATTTGCTGATGAAGCCGAACGTCAATGGCTAGAAAATTTATTACACCCCCTCATCCGTGAACGTATGATGTCAACAGCAGAGGCATCACAAAGCCCTTACACCATCGCTATGATCCCATTACTCGTTGAAACATTACCCAACCCCATACTGAATCGTATTTTAGTGGTCGATTGTGATGAAGAGCAACAAATCCAACGCCTAATGCAGCGTGACACCATTACCCTCACAGAAGCTGAAACTATTTTGCAGGCCCAAGCGTCTCGTAAAGAACGCTTAGCACATGCCGATGATGTGATTGAAAACACGAGTGATACTTCAGCATTAAAAACACAAGTAACACAGCTGCATGAAAAATATTTATTACTGGCGTAATAACTTGCTTCAATATATTCAGTTTCTGCTATTTTTTTATTCATAATTCGAGACATTAAAATCAAAGAGTAAGATGCTACGAAGAAAAAAACAAAGGCTTTAGTTTAATCGAACTGATTATTGTTGTTGCCATCGCCAGTCCGGCGTTTCAAGTGATATTGAAGGGAAGTCTGTTGATGCTACTATCGATCCAACGAAATTTATTTCATAACTTTACTGTCATTTGGATAATAATGAGGGTTCAAACCTAATTCCAACACAGCATTTTTCTAAGGCTTGTACTAAAGAAGACAGCGAAGAATAGTGTGATTAGCTTCTGGCATATCAAATTGTGTTAGTTCATCGAGGCTCACCCATTGGATCGCTTGCTGCTCTTTGCCGCAAGCGTTTCCTATAAATCCAGTCACTTTTTGGACATCAAGCAATACAGATTTATCAGGGTAATCGTGTTGGATTTGTGTGAGTGATTCACTTTGAGTTACCTCAATACCCACTTCTTCTTTTAACTCTCGACTGAGCGCTTGTTCCACTGTTTCACCGATCTCGACTTTACCACCCGGAAATTCCCATTTACCACCTTGATGTTGATGCGCGTGACGTTGGGCAACGAGGATTTGATTGTTGGCATTGATAATAACACCGACGGCAACATGGACAGCGCTGGTGGATATGTCCGCGCTTACGCGCGAATTTTTATCCACCCTACTCAATTTAACTAACTCGGCCATGACACTGTTTGTATTTCTTGCCAGAGCCACAAGGGCATGGATCGTTACGGCCAACTTTTGGTTGGTCGCGTACCATGGTTTGCGGTGCTGATTCAGCATCGCCTTCTGGCTGTGCAGGCGCATCCGGGTCAGCATGCTGAAATTCCATTTTCATTTGAGCATCTTTACGACGTTGCGCTTCCATGGCTTTAGCATCTTCTTCCGATAATAATTGTACTTTACTCAACACATTGATCACATCTTGCTTCACGCCTTCGGTCATATAGGTAAACATATTAAATGATTCACGTTTATATTCTTGTTTCGGATTTTTTTGCGCATAACCACGCAAATGAATACCCTGACGTAGTTGATCCATTGCTGCTAAATGCTCGCGCCAGTGGTGATCTAAACTTTGCAGCATCACCGATTTTTCAAACGAGCGCATCACGTCTGCACCAACTTGTGCTTCTTTAGCATCAAACGATTTCACCAAAGCATCAAGCGCATGCTCACGCAAATGTTCTTCATGTCGCGAATCATTTTCTTCAATCCAGTGCTGCAAATTCAAGTCTAAGTTAAATTCAGCGCGTAACTGTTGATCAAGCCCGACTAAATCCCATTGTTCTTCTAAACTCGAGGGTGGTACATATTCACTAACCACTTTATTCATCACATCTTTACGAAGATTTTTAATCGTTGCCGAAATATCATCGACCTGCATCAATTGTGCACGCTGTGAATATAACACCTTACGTTGATCGTTCGCGACATCATCGTACTCTAATAATTGCTTACGAATGTCGAAGTTATGTCCCTCGACTTTGCGCTGCGCATTTTCAATCGCACGACTCACCCATGGATGTTCAATCGACTCACCTTCTTTCATACCCAATTTTTGCATCAGGCCCGCCATACGTTCAGACGCAAAAATCCGCATTAAGTTATCCTCTAGCGATAAATAAAATCGCGAACTACCCGGATCACCTTGACGACCTGCACGACCTCGCAACTGATTATCAATACGACGTGATTCATGACGTTCAGAACCAATAATATGTAAACCACCGGCTGCTAACACCGCATCATGACGTTGTTGCCAATCTTGCTTTAAGGCAGCAACTTGTTCAGGCGTTGGATTGCCTAATGCTTTTAACTCTTCTTCATAACTACCACCCAACACAATATCCGTACCACGACCTGCCATGTTCGTCGCAATCGTCACGGCACCTGGACGACCGGCTTCGGCAATAATATGGGCTTCTTTTTCATGGAATTTAGCGTTTAATACATTGTGAGGCACTTTTGCCTTTTTCAATAAACTCGATAAATATTCTGACACATCAATGGATGCTGTACCCACTAAAACCGGACGATTCTTTTCACGTTCTGTTTTGACATCTTCAATAACGGCATCAAACTTTTCTTTCATGGTTAAATAAATTTGATCAGCCGTGTCTTTACGCACCATCGGTTTGTTGGTCGGCATTACCACCACTTCTAAACCATAAATTTGTTGGAACTCAAACGCTTCCGTATCTGCCGTACCCGTCATGCCGGACAAAGTATTATAAAGTCGGAAAAAGTTTTGGAAGGTAATCGCCGCTAAGGTCACATTTTCATGTTGAATGTTGGCACGTTCTTTTGCTTCAATCGCTTGATGCAAACCATCCGACCAACGTCGCCCAGGCATCGTACGGCCCGTGTGTTCATCAACGATAACCACTTCACCATCCTGCACAATGTAATCCACATCTTTTTGGAAACAAATGTTCGCGCGTAATGCCGCATTCACATGGTGCATCAATTTAATGTTAGCCACATCATATAAACTTTTGCCGTCCAGCAAGCCCACTTCTTCTAACAAGGCTTCGACATTCTCATGGCCGGTTTCGGTTAAATAAATTTGTTTGGTTTTTTCATCGACATAATAATCGCCACCCGTGTCATCTTCTTTTTCTTGACGCGTAAGCTTAGGCACAACTGCATCCATCTTGATATATAACGCAGAGCTGTCTTCTGCTGCACCCGAAATAATTAATGGTGTACGTGCTTCATCAATTAAAATTGAATCGACTTCATCAATCACCGCAAAGTTTAATTGGCGTTGCACTTTTTCTTCGAGACTAAAGGCCATGTTATCGCGTAAATAATCAAAACCGTATTCGTTGTTCGTGCCGTAAGTAATATCGCAATGATAAGCTGCGCGTTTTTCATCCGCCTCTTGCCCAGCCACAATCACACCGACACTCATGCCGAGAAAGTTGTACAACTTACCCATCCATGCAGCATCACGTGTCGCCAAATAATCATTCACCGTGACCAAATGCACACCCTCACCCGTCAACGCATTCAAATACACTGCCAAGGTCGCCACTAAGGTTTTACCCTCACCCGTACGCATCTCTGCAATCTTGCCACTGTGTAACACCATGCCACCGACTAACTGCACATCAAAGTGACGCATGTTCAACACACGCTTACCGGCTTCACGCACCACAGCAAATGCTTCAGGCATCAAGGCATCCAATTTTTCACCTTTCTCAAGCCGCTGTTTAAACTCATCCGTTTTGGCTTGTAACTGCTCATCACTCAACGCTTCCATAGCAGGCTCAAGTGAATTAATGTGCTTAACCGCTTTTTGCATGCTCTTCACAACACGCTGATTACGACTACCGACAAAAGAAGTGATTAACTTTGATAACATGTGGTTCTATCCCTAACTAAATTGGGCTGATTTTATCAGAAAATCCTAAAGATTACCCGTACTGCCTTCCCCCGAAGGGCGTTGTTGAATAATTATCATGTAGGGTGGATAGAAGGCTGAGCGATAGCTCAGATAGTTCCACCCTACTTAGTAGATAAAAACTGATTTTCAGCCTATCATCAATACCATGAGCAAAACTGACCAACAAAACCTCGATGACGTCCTCCATGAGCGCCCTGCTTTGCTAGGCATCATGTCGCGCGTCGAAGAGCTACAAACACTCAACCAAACCGTGCAAGCCTTCCTCCCCATCGAAGTTCAAGGTCATTGCCAAGTCGCGAACTACCGCAACGCGACCTTAGTCCTCAGCTTAGACAACGCCGTTTGGATCACCGCCCTGCGCTATGCTGTGCCAGAGATGATCAAACAACTACGCCAACACGCCCTGCCCGGCTTAGCCTCGATTAAATGGATTGTGGATACCCCAAAAGTAGAAAGCAAAGTTGAATACGAAGAAACCACACCTATTTCAGCCGCATCAGCAGAGATGTTGATGACCACAGCAAAAAGCTTAACAAATAAAAAATTAGCGAATCGACTGGCAGCGTTAGCACGACATTTTAAAATGTAAGTGCATTTTGACGTAACAACTCACCCAAATCTTGCCCTTGCTCCACTAACATTCGCCTTAAATTTGCTAAGATAGGCGCAACATCCATCGTTCGCATATTGACATTATTAAGCAACGAAAATAAACGGTAAAGCTCTGATGGCACTAAATTTGGCATTTGTGACACTATCGCCTTCACCATATCCCCTGGCAATTGTACTGGCAATTGCTCAACCAGTTGATAAACATTCGATGGCACCAAAACTTCACGTCGACTAGATAATGGGGCCGATAACAAACCTGGACAATCCGCGTCATAAGCTGTGACCAATAATCCATCATCACAATTAGTCGTTTGCGGTAACACCGTTCTAATAACATTCGCAAGCTGCTCTGATACCGTATTACCTGCCATCACAGCTGCCGCCGTCGCCGTATTAAACAGAGCAACGCAATCCAAACTACCGATTAAATTACGCAGCTCCTGAAAAGTAAAGGGACATAATGACGCTGTCGCCGTTGGCACAAGAGCCACACTCGTTGTTAGCGTAGTATTTTGTGCTGCCGACATAGCACCTGTCGCCGCCGTACTCGTCCCACCTGTACGACAAGGCCCAACGGTCGCGCACCAAGCAAGAAAACCGGTAACCAGGCAAATGACAGCAACTAACAACCAATACATATACACACGCGTACGTCGCCCAAAGGCACGAAGTGGTACGGGAGCTCCTAGGGCTCCTGGAGCAACAGCTTGTTTCTTAGAACCAGTCAAATCAACGCCGACCATTTCAACAGAGACAGGGCTAGCAGAATCAATACCAGCCACCACCTCACTGGCTGGATATTCCTTATGCCGCTTAAAACAATCCAACATTTTTGCACCCTCTAAAAAATTTTACCTCACTCTATCAAACCCAAGCCAACAATCAACCCATCCGCCCCCAAGCTACTATCAGCGATCGACCATTGTGAATGCTTTTGTGCACATAAAAAGCACAAACTATCATTTATGCTCCAAACTAAGCATTGGGAGTTTCCCTAAACCAAAGCAAAATACACAAAAATACCCCTTCTTTAAGCTTCCCTTAAGTATTCTTAAATTGAACAATGGTGATTACGTGTTATAATTTTGTTCGAAGAATTAATTTGGTAGGGCGCATCATGAAAAGTAAAATTTTAGTCAGTTTAATGGCAGTATTATTTGCTGCATCGGCAATGGCAGCGACTAACCCAACAGCCCCTGGACCCAACTCGACAGGTACGTTTGACATCAATTTCCAAGTTGGAACGATGGTAAAGGTTGCGGTGCTAGGACAAGATATGACCGCACCTCTTCACGCAGGGGATACTTTTGGTGAAAATGGTGTCAATCTCGAGCGTTATGTCTGTGTTTACAGTAATCAATCCGACAATAAATACAACATCACTTTTATCAGCCAAGAGGGTGGCAGTGGCAATAAAATGCTCCTAGTGAACGACAGAAATACCGCTGCGAATCCTATCCAGCCGCTACCATATGAACTCAATTACATTGTAGATGGCGCATCCAAAGCCATTACAACAAACAATCAAGTTGTCAAAGATTTAACTGGCACAGCCTCCGTGGATTGTTTAGGTCTAGCAGGCAGGGCAAATGGCTTGCTTCAATTGGTAATTAAAAATTCTGATGGTGTCAGCTCCGGTAATTATAATGACACGCTAAGTCTTTTAGTCACCCCAGGCAGCTAAACTAAGTTAGGGAGAATCTCATGTTAAGACACAATTATTTGTGCCTTGTCTTCATTTTTTTGATGCCAGCTTTCGCAACTGCAGGTATTTCTGTCACTCCTATTTTAATCGATTCTCCTGCTGGTGAAGCCACTAAACAAGACATCCGTGTTAGCAATGTCGGCAATGAAACAGCCTACGTCACTGTCACCCCTAAACTCATGACGAATCTCGGTAAAAAAAATGAAAAAGCTATTGCCATCAGTGATCCACAAAAATTAGGCATCGTGGTTTCACCACAAAAAATGGTTATCCCCGCGGGTAAATTCCGCTTAGTCCGTTTTGTGTTTACCAAAGCGCCTGGCAAAACTGACCACATTTATCGTGTAGATATTAAACCCTCCGTTGGCGATCTCATTTTCCCTCAAGATCAAAAAAGCAAACTCGGTGTAAAATTACTGGTTGGCTATGGCGTAGTTATCATTCAACGACCCATTAAAATTAATGCCGACATTCAACTTAATCGCGATGGAAAAATACTCAACTTTACGAACAAAGGCAATACCAACGTATTACTTGCAGGTGGCAAACAATGCGATGCTAAAGGGAAAAACTGCAAACAGTTAGGTCCCAAACGTCTGTATGCAGGTAACACATGGCAAATCAAACTGCCTTATGATACACCAGTATCTTACCAAGAACTTTACCTCAACGAAGTGAAGACGGTAAAAAGCAAATAAGTCATGCACAAATATGGGTTACGCAAAAACTATTATGCCTACACCGTGTTACTGTGTTTTTCACTTTTTTTACTGAATGGTCAGGTGGCTTTCGCTGCCACAAAAAACCGCTCACGCACAACAAACCAAGAGATTCCAACCAAAGCCCCTAAAGGTTTTGATAACCTGAATCAAAAAATGACAAATGTCATTGATGTTTATTATGGCGGCCGTCAAGTTGGCGAAATTAAAGCTATCTATAATGATAATACTATTCAATTTTCCGATCCTGCTGAAGTGGTACGACAACTTTCAAATGTGACTAACAAACCACTTATTACTCGAGCATTAGCTGGCGTACTAAACAGTAATAGTCATTTAATTTGTAGCGCTGCTAGTCAACGCAGCAATTGTGGCGTTTTACATCCTGAAATTGCAAGTGTGATTTTTGACCCGAACAACTTTCGTGTTGATGTATTTGTTAACCCTAAATATCTGAATAAAGCATTAACGACAAGTGGTTTACTACCCAACTCTGATGCGGGATTTTCTTATCTCTCCAATTTTAATGCCGTTACTTCCGGCAGCACTAGCTCCGGCTTTAGTAACACTAACAACTTTAACTTTAGCTCTGACAATACCTTCGCTTATAAAAATATGAAAATCAACACATCCGTTTCATACGGTAACGATGTTAACCAAACCAGTAAGCAACAACTTTACTTCAATGAATTAAATGGTGCTTACTACTCGGGCGACCATCTTGCCAAAGCCGGTATTATTCAAAGTAATGGTGATTTATTTGTAACAAACCAAAATATCTTAGGTGTTTCATATGGCACAACCCTTGATACCGTGCAACAAGATAGTGCAAACTACGGCTCACAACTAACCGTCTTTTTACCCACCCCCAGTACCGTCAGCATCTACAAAGATGGCCGACTCATCACAAGCCGGCAATACCCCATGGGTAACCAAGTATTAGATACGTCTAGCTTGCCGACAGGTGCCTATCAGATCACCTTACAAATTAGCGACAGCCAAGGCCGTATCTCGCGCGAAACACGTTTTTATGCCAAATCTAATGAAATCCCACCCTTAAACTACCCTCAATATTATTTCAACATGGGTTTTTTAGAAAAAAATCAATTTGTGTCTGACTCCATTGTCCCCGGGTTTGAAAACAACTTACTCTACCAAGCGGGTATGAACCGACGCATTACGCAATATCTCGGTATCAACGGTGACTTGACCGGCACCTTTAATAATGTGTTTCTCACAACCGGTGCATTCTTTCTCGGCAATGGATTTCAAATCGGCCCTGAAGTCATGGTTGGCAGCAAAAGCACGGTAGGGGTTGGCGTGCAAGAACAAAGTAATCTTGGTGCATTCCAATCGACTTTTTTCGTGCGCCAAATATGGAGTAAGGGCGATACGGATAATACCGGTTCATTTATCCCCATCAACGGCCTAGATAACAACCAAAATGATTTTTCCTCTATTCAGCAAAATCAAACACAAGTCAGTGGCAATCTGTCTTATCAAATTGGCTCGGCGTTACTCGGCATCGTCGGTAATCTAAGCAAAAACCAAGGCCTACCTTCTACTTATAGTTACGGCCCTGAATTTCGTATGCCCGTCTACACAGGCTACAGCACCAACATCCAATTCAGTGCTTATGGTGCAAAAACACAAGATGACCTGCAAATCATCGCGCAGTTTATTTTATATTTCTCATCACCACATTGGATTCAAAATGCGACGGCAGGTTATCAAGCAAATCTCGATAAACAACCTGGCACACAACCTAGCAATGCCATTGGTAACTTTGGTACTTATTGGCGTGACCTTAATGCCGCGCAAGAAGGCGTACAATTGGGCGTGCAAGGTAATACGCAAAATGGTACGCAAAGCTTAGGGACGAGCATAGATTACACTAATCACTATGCAGGTATGTACGGCAGCGTCACGCATAACTTTGCCTCAACTACTGCCATACAAAACACTCAATACTCAGCCAATGTGCAAACACACTTTGCTTATGCTGATGGCAAAGCCGTTATCGGAGGTCCGCGCGCGGGCGATACCGGTATTATTGTTTATGTCAGCAGTAATCACCCAGGTGATAAATTTGAAGTCTATGTTGATGGCCAAGTGAAAACAATCGTCGCAACGGATACTGCCACCCCCATCTTCCTTCCTCCATTTAGGACTTATCGCATACGCATACGCGACATCTCTTCTGAGTTTTATAATTATGACGAAACGCCACAGCTCGTGACGCTGTATCAAGGTAATGTACGCACTTTAACGTGGAAAACCCGCGTTAAATTGATTCTTTACGGCCATATCACCCAACCTAACGGCTTATCTCTACGCAGCCGCCGGGTTTATGGTGGCTTAGGCATTAATGCGACCGATTACAGTGGCAATTTACAAGCCGAAGTCTATGATAACGCGACACAATTAACGGCTAGTTATGGCGATGGTAAAAAGTGTATAATCGACCTACCCAAACTCGAGAGCAAACAACATGGGCTCATAGAAATTGGCAATATAGTTTGCCGGCCAGCAAGTAAAACGTTATAAAAAAAAACGATTGCAAGCCCCGCTTAATCAAGGTGCAAAATGAAAATATTACGCTATACCCTACTCCTGCTGCTCTGCTATAGCTGTGCTCAAGCCACTGATTACCAAATTTCAGGCCTAGATGACCTCACTGTCAATGAGATTATCTCCCCTATTGATACGGGGGCCATTTATCAAGCAAACAACTCTGTTTGTGTGTATTCTGACAACCCTCAACAGACCACCTACCAAGTGACCATCCAACCCACCAATGGCAGCAGCCAGTTTAACGTCAGCAACCGATATCACACCATTCCCATTGATATCTACTGGAATAATAAATCTACCGCCGGTGGCGTACTCATGCCTGTCAATGCACCTAAAGCCTTTAGTGGCGCTAGTAATACAGATCTATGCGGCCATATAGACAACGCCAATTTACAATTTCGCCTACATGGCGATAAATTAAATAATGCGACGGGCGGTCTTTACCAAGGCAGCTTTATGGTGATAATAGGCGCTGTTGGCTAAATCAGTCTTTTCGTGCCCCTTAATAGGTCAATCTCCCACCTAACTCAGTATTGCTTTATTTATAAACTGGTCTAAGCTTATTGTGTAATGATTAAACAAGGATGTTCATCATGATTACGCATACATTAAAAACCATTGGATTGGTTTCATTATTAGCAGGTTTTGGCACAACAGCAATGGCAGCGACAGATGGTTCGCTAGGTACCAGCTCTTCTGCCAGCATCAACATTAATTTAACAGTATTAGAACAGTTGCAGATTCACAGCTTGCAGGATATTAACATGCAAGTCGCAGAAGACAGCAACCCCGCTAATGCTAGCGCTGTGAGCCAAGGATGCGTTTATGCTAACACCCCTTCTGGCTATTACAGCCTGAAATCGACTAGCCGTAACGGTCAAGAGCAAAATGGCCAATATCAATTAAAAGGCAGCAGCGGCCAACAAGTGGGCTACTCACTAAGTGCTGCAAGTAATGGTTCAAGCTACGGCAGTTTAGCCAATGGCCAAAGCCAGACGTTTAAAGCCAGCAACACTCAAGATTGTAGCGGTGGTAAAAATTTAAATATAAAAATGCAGTTAGACCCTAACGCTGAATTAAAGCCCGGTAGTTATCATGATGTGAACTATTTACAAGTGAACCCGATTTAATTCACCAGAAATGGGAAGAATTAATCATCGCTTAATAAATAATCAGCTATAATAGATGCTATTACAAAAAGTGGCCGTCCAATTATGGCCGGGCAAAAAACAAACAATAATGTGACCATCATTCAATATGTTACCCATTACTTTAAGATTTAATTACAAATATAATAAGCAAAACGTTGTCGAGAATACTAAACAATTACTCAACGCTCCATTCCATGTCCTCCCTAAAGATGCTGCCGAGTATCAATTTTTATGTGACAATAAAATAGACTCTGATATTTTTAATCAAGCGACCATCCATATCATGTTGGGTGAAGTGCCTAAAAAAAATTCAGATGGTACTGACAAACCTGACATGTGGCAACCCAAAGATAGGCTAGAGTACCTGTATTTAATGTCGGCGGTATTGAATAGCCAGGACGTTGCAACCTATACACATTTACAACAAGCCATCCTATTTAACTTAACAAATCATTATTTGCAGCAAAGCAAAGCCTTGAGTAGAGGCGCTGGTATGTTCATGCCAGGCCCTAATCGTAGCCAATTCTTTATTTACGAATATGCAGGCAAAATTGTTACCCCGCTAGAAGCCCGATATGCCGTAGAATTTTTAGGCATGGCGGCCATTGTACATAAACTCATAACGGGGGTTATTACCTGTGTTGATGACCAACGCATAACCTGCGCTCAATTAATGCATATTATCTCAGAACAATTTCAGCGTTTAAATACGACTAATTTCAGACACATAGACAAGAAGCATTTTGAGGGTATAGAGGCTATTCATCGAAGCTATTTTAGCCAAACGACAAAACGTGCCTTCAGTACTGACATGCAAACTAACTATCGTCAATTACACGACATAATGAGAACAAAGTTGACTGAATTAGGGCAGAAACAAATCTGGGACAACAAATATGCTCCTCCTCCAGGACCAGGCACTTATGTTAATCCATATACGGAGGAAGATTATAGGCAGCTTACAGCTCCGAATATTGATGCTCTAGATACGGGCACGTTTACTAACCCATTTTTTAAGGATGACGAGACACCACAACAGCCAGTAGCTTTAGATGCCACTGGCCCTGATAGTCCAGCAACAAGCCCGCGAACAAGGCGTGCTTCCGCCGCTAATCATGGCTTTGCTGCAACAGCATTGGTACAGGCGGGCATTAGCCCTGCTTTGCGCACAGCGCCATCACCTGGACAAGATAGCTTCTTAAACACGGTGATATTAGACCCAAAACTTATTGCAACACATCAATATAGAGCGGGGATTTACGCCTACCATAAAATTTATGTCGAGACAGCATCGACTGCAGCAGAAGGTGATTATGATGACCTCGCTGACATATCACCCCGGCATCAACCTAACCGGGAAACTTACCGCACCGATCCCTTAGATTGGCTGCAACAATGTTTTGACACACATTACCAACAGGATTGCATCAACCGCCCCCACGAACTGAACATGTTATTTGCGCTGCACATGCTGCTACTCAAATATACTGAGTCAGCTGCAGCGAATTGCTTTTATACAAAGATCTACGACGAGTGGTATCAAGATGCGAAATACGCCTATCAAACTTATCAAGAAATGTTAAAGGCACTAGACAACACTATGCCCGATGAGCTTATTACCAGCACGCTTGACGCTATGAAAGAAGATGAGGGTTGTCTCAATGCCATAATACAGCTCAACTTACAACCAGAACCTAAATGGTTGACTCAATTCATACACATCACACCTATCACTAATTTAATTAATGCAGCACAACACTACCAAGGAAGCAACCCGCCTGCTGTTGCAATATATCTCCACCTCGCGGAAACACTCACTAGCTTTCCTCACTATCAATACGCCTTTATTTTTCAACGATGGGTATTGTTAAATAGCACGACATTACAAAAACATGGTTTACAAACCGAGATGTGGAAACAATTCGCCATTCTCAACACCGAAATTTTTGCACACTTTATTCCAGCAGCAAGCGCTTCAGCCATGGCTGGAGCAAAAACGCAGATTGCATTATTAAAATCACACGTTAATAAATAAGTAACGATGCTATTGGCATTCAGGTAATTGCATCAACGCCTCAATTGCTTTGGTCAGTAGTGCATACGTCATATCACCGGTGACTTGTGCAGCGAAGAGATTCTGCACATACAGAGCCCAATAACCGACACGTTGCCCCATAGCGGCGTTTTGATTAGCAACACAACTCATCTGGCCACCCAATGCGTCATTCACCAGAGTGCCGGGGGGATATTGTCTAAAATTAGCAACAACTCCCTTGCAAGTTGGAGCACCTATCTCGATCTCTGGATAAGAACTTAAACAATGTGGCCCTACTGCTGGAGTTGGAGTTGGAGTTGGCATCATCATTGAGCTCGACCCTGGCATCGCTGAGCTCGACCCTGGCATCGCTGAGCTCGACCCTGGCATCGCTGAGGTTGGCACTGACGTCGGTGTTGGCATCATTGAGCTCGACCCTGGCATCGCTGAGCTCGACCCTGGCATCATTGAGCTCGGCACTGACGTCGGTGTGGGTCCTGGCATAAACGTTGACGTCGGCCCTGGTATTGGCGTCGGTGTTATAGGATATGCTTGACCCGTACTCCGTCTGATTAAATACGCGAAAGCAACAATCAAGCCTAGCAGCAAGAGTGGGATTAACACACTCACAAATAATCGCCACCCACGAGAAGAAGGTATAAATGGGGCAGGTAATGCGTAACGTAACCAAGTATTCGCTTGTAAACGCTCCTGGTAACCACGCATCAACAGACGAGAAACCTTTATTTTCTTTTGCAACGACCACCATGTCGCCCCCATCCAACTGTCTCGCCATCCATTTTTATTGTTTGTATACCAATTGGGTACACAACCGGCATCCTTTGTACCAATTAAATTATTTTCAACATGCAAGAGTATCTGCTCAAGCTGATACGCAAATGATAAACTATACCATTCGGCTAAGTTACCTTTTTTCCCTAGCGTATCAGCATCCAATAATGCTTGTATCACGGCATCAATATATTGAAAAGCGATATACATGCGCTGTTCATCAGGTGCATTACCATGCTCTGTAACAGTGTTTTGCCCTCCAATCAGTCGGCTGACGGCATTTACAAGCATAATACTACTAGCAAGATTATTATCACGATTAAAATCAGCTGCTGGTATACCCCCAGCAAACAAGCTGGGATCTGGTGTTATACGAGGAAACGCGGCCACTTCTTCAATCAATATACTTACCGCACTTAAGTCGGAGCCGTTATCACCGCTGTTTATCAACCCTACGCCTTGCCCTCGTTGGTCGGCGAGATAATATGCATCTCTTCTCCCACGTACAGTCCCCCACCAGTCAGACATCCGTTCACACCAACGCCCTAAGCAACCACTCACGTCATCAGGGTGTGGGGAGAATGAGGTGCTGCTGAGGTTGTCGCCATTATCACCAGGCTGTCTAACCGTAGTTATAGGCTCATGAAGGGAAGATGTACGTGATAGAGTTCCTCCTGCTCCCCCTGGGTGTGATGGCGCTGTCTCAACTGGCAGTAAAAGAGTGGTAATCGCCTCTAACTCTTCTGCAAATGGCGTCATTGAAGAGACTAATTCTGATGCATCAATAGTTGCACCCTCGCCCCACATACTTCGCTGCAGCCTAATTATTTTCTCCCCTAGCTTACGAGCCCTTACAGCGTGTGCTTGTATGCGCTCGAATGCCACATATTCAGCACAAGTCACAGCTGAACTAGCCGTTGATGCGAGCGTTCCCAAGCCAGCGCCTGTGCAAGCATAAGCTGCCGTTTTATGCTCTTGTATGAGCTGATTCGCACTCTCATAGGCCTGCGTAACCTTTGTTGTTACTGGGTCGTTCACTCGCCTACTGATCGTATCGACTGCAGACATTGTAGAATGAAGCGAGCCCACGCTTACTGACAATGTATCATAAGTCGGACGTTGTGCTTCTAACGCTACCTGCACACTTTCACAAAAACCACGAATATCAAAGTCACGGAATACAATCATTTTACGAAGTATGGCCATAAAAAGGTAAGATTGATTGGCAAGAGCTCCCGAATGGTCTGCTGACGAAGCCTGCAAAACTCGGCTAAGTTCTTGCTGCTGAGCGCTGCCTTGTGTTATCCCTTCAATACTATCAAACTGCAACGGAAATACTTTTGAAACAAAACTATATTGACTCCTCACGGCATCAACACAACCACTATGCGCATAGACGACACTGTCATAATTCGTCTCTAACACAACAACACCGTTAACACGGGGTGTGCCAACCTCTGGCCCAGCAGTCGCTTGAGCGCGTAATAACGCATAAAATTCTAAAATAAGACCAGCAACCTGCTCACCACCAGTAGCGTCAACCGCCGTTTGTAAAATAGCCTCAAAATCAGGCTCAGCTTGCAATTCAATAGACTGGTTACAATTTACGCATTCGCAAAGTATGAGTTTCGACATGATCGTTCTACCTTAATTCATTATTGTTTTTGGCAAATATTACCGCTTGGGCCGGGATAACCTGCACAGCCACAGAGTTGTGCTTCATCTGAGCGCAGCTTGCCGCATAATATTGTACAAATATTAAACAGCCACTTAACATCAATAACATCGCGACAAAAAACAGGATAAGCCTGGTCACATGACACCTCTTGGTTTATTATTAGCCAGCGATAATATACCATAGAATTATTAACGTTAACTTAAAAAAACACACTTTCAGTTAAGGTTTTCTTAACGTTGTAATCGATAGACGTGTGCTATACTTGCTTCTAATGGTGATAATTATGATAAACACCGTTAATTGTTAACCCAGGGCGTTATTATGAAATACTTTAACAAGGCATTACTTTTTCTTACGGCATCATTTGCTGTCGCTCATATTGCTTGGGCTGCTAGCCCTGGTGAGTATAGCCAAACTCAATCAACGGCAACATTGGGTATTAGCCTGGGTGTTAATAATGAAGTGATGGTATCAGGCTTGCAAGATGTCACCCTAAGCCAACAACAAATCGATGGTCTTACCTATATCCCCGAAGGTGCAGATTATAACTTTTGCGTCTACAGCACCGGCACCCTTAATGATTACACCATTCAATTTACGAGCGCAAACCCTCAATCAACCACTTCACCAGGCTATCCCTTCAGCCTATCACACGTAGGCGTACAGCGTGCAGGAGCAGGTGTGGTTTACTCATTAGAATTCCATGACTCACTCGATCAAAGCACACAATTTGACACTGTCCCTTATAATGCACCGCTACCCCACATCTATAAAGGTTCTAATTCACAAACCTGTAATGGAGGCCAGAATGCACAGTTCCGTATTACGTTTAAGAATTTAGACCAAGCTATCTTACCACCAGCAGGCACCTATTCAGATACGGTCTCAGTTTTAGTTAAACCAGTATAAATCAGCAGATCGCAGCCTGCCATGTTTGCTCGCTGCGCTCACCCCTCATCCGACCTACGATCACCTTATCCCGAAATGAGAGAAGGAAGATTATAATCGCTCAGCTATATCCAACGCCGCATACGTCAAGATACCATCGCAACCCGCGCGTTTGAAGGCCATGAGGGCTTCGAACATCGCCGCTTGTTCATCTAGCCAACCTTTTTCGGCAGCGGCTTTTATCATGGCGTATTCACCGCTCACTTGGTAGGCGAAGGTGGGCATATTGAAGGTTTCTTTCACACGATGAACGATGTCTAAATACGGCATGCCGGGTTTGACCATGATCATGTCGGCACCCTCTTCGATGTCGAGTTCGACTTCGCGCAAGGCTTCATCGCTATTAGCAAAATCCATTTGATAGGATTTTTTATCTTTTTTAGCGAGGTTGGATTTGGAATCGACCGCATCGCGGAATGGGCCGTAAAAGTTTGAGGCATATTTAGCGGCGTATGACATGATTAACGTATTCACCAAACCTTCGCCTTCTAATGTTTCACGAATCGCGCCCACACGCCCATCCATCATGTCGGATGGTGCTATCACGTCGTAACCGGCGTTGGCTAAATTCAAGGCTGACTGCACTAATACATCAACACTGGCATCGTTATCTATTTCGTCACCGACAAACACACCATCGTGGCCGTGCGTGGTGTAAGGGTCTAGCGCTACGTCACACATCATGCCGATGTTAATGCCAGCGTCTTTAATCGCTTTGACAGCACGACACATTAAATTATCGGGGTTTACCGCTTCATTGCCATCATCTGTTTTTAATTCGGTTGGCGTCACGGGAAATAATGCCACCATGGGGATGCCTAAACTTTCGGCTTGTTTCACTTTTTTAATTAAGCAATCGATGCTGTAGCGTTCAACGCCAGGCATGGAATCAATCGGTTGTGATACGTTGTTACCTTCCATCACAAATGTCGGCCAAATTAAATCGCTAACGCTTAGGCGAGTTTCTTGGGTTAAACGACGCGACCAGTCGTGCATGCGTGTGCGACGTAAACGGGTGTAAGGAAATGACATTAGCGGTGCTCCTCGGCGGTGGCATAAATGGCTTTTAACATGTGATGTAACCCATTGCTGCGTGTTGGGCTTAAGTGTTGGTCTAACCCAATATCAGTAATAAAATCGGGTTTTGTATCGAGAATTTGTTGTGGCGTTTTGTCGCTGTAAATTTGCAGCACGATAGCGATAAGCCCTTTCACAATCATCGCATCACTGCTTGCGTCGAAATGCAGTTGTTCACCTTGCATTTGTGAGTGAATCCACACCTGTGCTTGGCAACCGTGGATGCGGTAATCGTCGATTTGCCAGGCTTCGGGGAAATCGGGTAACTCTCGACCGAGGTCAATGATGTATTCATACTTGCCGAGCCAGTCGTCGAATAAGGCGAAATCATCGATGAGTTGTTGTTGTTTTGTTACGTTTGTCATGGCAGTTATTCTATCATGAGCACACAACTTCGTCATCCTGAGGCTTGACGATCCACCCCTCGTCATCCCAAGACTTGACGAGCCACCCGTCATCCCAAGATTTGACGAGCCTCTCGTCATCCCGCGGCTTGACCGCGGGATCCAGAAAATTATTC